>JAFALK010000049.1 GCA_019234295.1 Roseateles sp. | reverse complement strand
GCAGGCTTCACTTCATGTTGCGGCCCGCGTGCTTGCTCCCCGTTGCGCGGCTCGCGCCGCCTCACGGGCTCTTGACACCCCGCTCGGGCTGAGAGGTCTCCCTCCACAACCTGGGGTCTGCTACCCGGTGCACCGACGCCTACCGGGACGGGACTCTCACCCGTTGGACATGCGCAGCATGCAGCAGCTCCACCTCGCCCCAGAGGGTTCAGTCGAGCCTTTGCTTCGTGACGCACCATCGGCGGATTTTATGATTCGCGCGATGAACGCCTCCCACCAGCCCTGCCCCTGTGGCCGCCCCAGGCCCTATGCCGATTGCTGTGGGCGCTTGCACGACGGCCAGCCAGCGCCCGACGCCGAATCGCTCATGCGCTCACGCTACAGCGCCTTCGTGCTCGACAAGCTCGACTACCTGCTCGCCACTTGGCACTCGAGCACCCGCCCGGCGCATCTCCAAGCGAACGAAGCGGGCCTGCGCTGGCTCGGCCTGGAGGTGAAGCAGCAGGCGCAACAAGACGCCGATCACGCCACGGTGGAGTTCGTGGCACGCAGCAAGCTCGGCGGCCGCGCCCATCGACTGCACGAAATCAGTCGCTTCGTGCGCGAGGGCGGCCGCTGGTACTACCTCGACGGAGGGGTCAGGCGAACTCGCGCTTGATCGTGGGCAGGCCGAGCGCTCGCACCGACCAGACCAGCGCCGCACTGACCAGCAATCCCAGCGCCAGCAGCAGCCAACCACCGATCAGGGCAGAGAGCGTCGGAAGCAGCGGAATGGCCAACACCAGCAGGCCCAGGGCCAGCTTGCGGCCCCACTCGTAGCGCCGCAGCAGTGCCTGGCCGACGGCCAACATCAGCAGCGCGGCGCAGGCTGGCAAGGAGAGGATCAGGGTGTCGAGGGCGTTGCGGACAAAGCCCGTGCGCCAGGCCAGGAGGCCGAGCGCGAACAGGGCCAGCAGCATGAGCATCCAGGCGATGCTCGAAACCAGGGTCGAACGGTGACCGACGTGCAGTTCCTGCGGCATGGTGTACTTCCTCCTACGTACATCGACGCTCACATCATGCTCGAGCGCGATGACGAATTTATGGCAGGAGATGCGGGTATGCGACAACCCCCAAAGACGGGGTGTCTGCCCGATTCGAGGGGCCGCCTGGGGTATGCCAAAAATCAACCGTGAATAATTCCCGGATCATGTTGCGCATCCTCTACAGCGACGAACACCTCGTCGCCATCGACAAGCCCGCCGGCCTGCTCGTGCACCGCAGCAGCATCGACGCGCAGGAAGAGCGCTTCGCCGTGCAGCTGCTGCGCGACCAGATCGGGCGGCCGGTCTGGCCCGTGCACCGGCTCGACAAGGGCACCTCGGGCGTGCTGCTGTTCGCGCTCTCCGCGGAAATCGCCGGGCTCATGGGACCGGTGTTCGAGCAAGGCTTGGCGCGAAAGCGCTACCAGGCCCTGGTGCGAGGTTGGCCGGCGAGCGGTGAAGGTCGCATCGAGCATGCGCTGGCGCGGGATCCGGAAAAGCCTTCGGCTGGCCAACTGCTTCTGCCGGCGCTGACCGATTGGCGAGTGCTGCACCGGCTGGAATGGCCGCTCGTCACCGACGCCCGCTTTGCGAGCAGCCGCTTTGCCGTGCTGGAACTTCGGCCGCAGCAGGGCCGCCGCCACCAGATCCGTCGCCACCTCAAGCACATCGCCCATCCCATCGTGGGCGACGCCACGCACGGCAAGGGGCCACTGAACCGCGCTGTGGCGGGGCATCTGGGCATGCAGCGGCTGTGGCTGCATGCCCTGGAGCTCGAACTGGAGCACCCGCTCGGGGGCGGTCGGCTCCTCTTCAGTGCCGAGCCCGGCCCCGAGTGGGCCTTACTCGACGACGCTCAGTGAAATGCTCGAAGCCTGGTCTCGCCAGCGGTACACGCGCTGGGTTGCCGGCTTGAAGTCCTCGGGCCTTGCGTCGCGGATGGTGACAAAGCTCTGCGGATTCAGGTCAATCAACGGGAACCAGCTGCTCTGCACCTGGACCATGATGCGATGGCCGCGGCGGAAGGTGTGGTTCACGTCCGGCAGCTCAACCTTGAAGCTCTCGACCTGGCCGGGCACGGTCGCCACGCCTTTTTCGAAGCCCTGGCGATAGCGCGCGCGCAGCGGCTGGCCGCGCACAAGCTGCTGGTAGCCGCCCATGGCGCTGACGGGCTGGGGGATGTCCTTGCCCCGCTCGCGCCGGGCCGGCGCCTGTGCCGACTCGGGCGGGTAGACGTCCACGAGCTTGACGACCCAGTCCACGTCCGTGCCGCTGGTGGAGGCCATGAGCTTGGCGACCAGCGGACCGACCACGGTCACGTCGCTCTCCAGCGGCTCGGTCTGGTAGACCAACACGTCGGGGCGGCGCGAGGCGAAGCGCTGGTCACTGAGCATGTATTCGGCCGGTGCCCCCTGAGCGGCATAGCCGATGAAGGGTACAGGCTTGGCGGGATCACTGGTATAGCTGTCGAACGCAGCCTGCGCCTGCTGCGGCGCGGTCCAGCTCAGGCGGCCGAGGGCGTCCAAGTAGAGCTGGCGCGGCTTGGCCTCGCGCGGAGGCCAGGCGTCGTACTTGCGCCAGGCATTGGTACCGGTCTCGAAGACCCAGGCCGCCGGCAGCTTGGCGTCCGGCCCATCCTTCAGGTGTTGCTCGAAGAAGGGCAGCATGATCTGCTTCTGGAAAAAGGCCGAGGTCTCGGAGGCGAAGTCCACCGCGCCCATGGACTTGCCCGACTTGGCCATCCAGCCACCATGCGGCCAGGGGCCCATGACCAGCGTGCGCGGCTGGCCGGGGCTTTTCTCGCGCAGGGCGCGGTCCACGAGCAGCGGGCCGGCCAGGTCTTCGGCGTCGAACCAGCCGCCGACCGTCAGGGCCGCGGCCTTGACGCCGTGCAGGTGGTTCTGGATGGCGCGGCTCTTCCAGTAACCGTCGTAACGGTCATGTTCGATGCTGTCGGTGAAGTACTTGTTGTCGATGCGCCGGGCTAGCGAGGAGAGATTCCCCGCGCTCAGATAGAAGTCGTAGCCGTCGTCGTTGTGGAACTCGAAGCTTTTCCAGTCGCGCTCACCCTCGGTCGGGTTGGCCTGCGGCTTGAAGCCGGAGTAGAAGCCGAAGTTGGCGGCCAGCATGAAGGTGCCGCCGTGGTAGCTGTCGTCTCCCATGTAGAGGTCGGTCACCGGCGCCTGGGGCGAGATCGCCTTGAGGGCCGGGTGCGAGTCCACGGCCGACGCGGCCGTGTAGAAGCCCGGATAGGAAATGCCCCACATACCCACGCGGCCGTTGTGCCCCTTCAGGTGGTCCAGCAGCCACTGCACCGTGTCGTAGGTGTCCGAGCTCTCGTCCACATCGTTCTTGCCGTTCTTCTTGTCGATGTGCGGCGTCATCTCGATCCAGATGCCGTCGGACATGTAGCGGCCGCGCACGTCCTGGCAAACGAAGATGTAGCCGGCCTTGAGAAAGTCGTCGTTGGGCCAGGCACGGCCGTCCTGGTCTTCGCCGTAGGGACCACAGCCATAGGGCGTACGCACCATCAGAATCGGGTACTTGCGGCTCTCGTCCTTGGGCACGTAGGCTACGGTGAAGAGGCGCGCGCCATCGCGCATGGTGGCGCGCAGCTCGTACTTCGTGTAGTTGGCGCGGACGTCATAGCCGGGGGCTTCTTTCTCCTGGGCTTGAACAAGGGGGCATGAAATCAGGCCAGCGAGGGCCAGGGCCACGGCCGAGACAGCAAGACGCATATGTCCTTTCAGAACTTGACGGCGTAAATCGGGGGAAGGTTGGGCGCGACGGATTGCCAGGAATCGCCTGCGTCGGCGCTGGCCCAGAGGTTGCCTGTGGTCGAGCCCATGAGCAGGTGCTGGCCGCTCGGGTCCACGCTCAGGCCGTGGCGATAGATGAGGTCGTAGACGTTCTTCTGCGGCAGGCCCTTGCGCAGCACCTCGAAGCTCTTGCCGCCGTCGCGCGTGCGGGTCACGCACAGCGCGGCATCCACGGGGACGCGCTTCTCGTCCTTGACGGCGGGAACGAACCAGGCGGTCTTGCCGTCCTTGGGGTGCGCAGCCACCGCGAAGCCGAAGGTCGTGAAGTCACCCTTGCACTCGTGCCAGCTGAGTCCGTTGTCGGCGCTGCGCCAGATGCCGCAGTGGTGCTGAGTCCAGAGCACATCGGGCTCGGCCGCGCAGCGCACGACCAGGTGCGGGTCCTGGGTGTTCTCCTCGCCGGCCTGCTCGGGCGGCATGAAGTCGGCGCGCATGCCCTTGGCGCGCAGATGCCAGTCGGTGCCGCCATCGACCGTACGCCAAGCACCACCGCAGGAGATGCCCAGCAGCATCTCACCGGCCTGCGTCGGGTGCGGGCAGATCGAATGGATGCCGGGCGAGTCGTAGCCGCCGCCGAACCAGCCCAGGCGCTCCTTGCGGTGCCAGAGGTTTTCGTTGAGCTGCCAGCTCGCGCCGCCATCCGTGCTCTTGAACAGTCCGCCGGGATTGGTACCCGCCCAGATGACGCCATCGCGATCGCGCTCCATCGACCAAATCTGGATCAGCTTCCAGGCCGGGCCGTCGGCGCCCTCGGGCTGCGCAGGGTAAGCCGGCGCAGCGACCTCGGTCCAGGTCTTGCCGAAATCCTTGGAGGCGTGAACCTTGACGCCGAAGTGGCCGAGATTGAGCGCCGCGAGCATGTGACCCGAGGCATCGGGCGGCAGCACCTGGCTGACCGGCTCGGCCAGGAAGCTCACGTTGACGATTTCCCATGCGCCGCTCGAACGGCTCAGCTCGAACAGACCTTTGCGGGTGGCGACCCAGGCACGTTGACTCATGACTCTTAACCTCCGGACAGGGCTTGCAGGACATGAACGACGGAATCGGGCCGCAAGGCCTCGTCGAGCCGCTGGTACTCCCGCAGCCGGCGCCCGTCCACGAAGATCACGACATTGGGCCGCAGATGGCCCTGGTCGTCGAGCACATAGGCACGCAGCCGCGGATTCGGGGCGAAGGCGTCTTCCAGCCCCGCGCGCAGCGCCACGGCCGCCGTCTCGACCTCGGGGGCCTCGACGAAGCGGCGCAGCTGGGGGGTGAAAACGATGCGGGCCATGGTGGGGCCAGCAGGATAACCGGCCGGACTGCGCAGTGCATCAAGTCATGTTGGGAGGAAGGCCCTCGGCTGAGCAGGGATGTGAGCCGCCCGAGCACAATCGCGCCTCCCTATTTCGTGCAAGCCTCCTTCCAGATGCCCTCCCAACGTACCGGCATGCTCTATGCCTTCCTCGCCTACGCCATCTGGGGCCTGTTCCCGCTGTACTTCAAGCAGCTCAAGGGCGTCGACGCCCTCGAGGTGATCGCGCACCGCACGCTGTGGTCGCTGGCCGTGCTGCTCGCCACGCTGACAGTGTTGAGGCGCTGGGCCTGGCTGGGCGCCGCGCTGAAGAATCGGCGACTCGTCGGCAGCTTCGCGCTTTCGGCCCTGCTGCTGTCGGGCAACTGGCTGGTCTACGTGTGGGCGGTGCAAAACGGCCACGTCGTGGAAGCCAGCCTGGGCTACTTCATCAATCCGCTGGTCAGCGTGGCGCTCGGCTACTTGGTGCTGCGTGAGCGGCCGCGCCCCTTGCAGTGGGCCGCCGTGGCGCTGGCAGCAGCAGGCGTGTTGTGGCTCACCGTCTCAGCCGGCCGATTGCCCTGGATCGCGCTCGTGCTGGCCCTCAGCTTTGGCTTCTACGGGCTCATGCGCAAGACGGCGGCGTTAGGGGCGCTGGAAGGGCTGACGC
Organism: Roseateles sp.; assembly: GCA_019234295.1. Taxonomy (GTDB): domain Bacteria; phylum Pseudomonadota; class Gammaproteobacteria; order Burkholderiales; family Burkholderiaceae_C; genus JAFALK01. The sequence continues at coordinate 75,322 of JAFALK010000049.1, read as the reverse complement.
TGGAGACCTTGCTGCTCGCACCCCTGGCGGCGCTGGCCCTGGGCTGGTGGACGGCGCATGGGCAGAGTGCCTTCGTCACCGGCACGCCGACCGTGATCGGCTGGCTGCTCTTCGCCGGCCCGCTGACGGCCGTGCCGCTGTTGATGTTCGCCGCCGGCGCGCGCCGCATCACCCTGACCATGCTGGGCCTGATGCAATACATCGCACCAACCCTGCAGTTCAGCCTCGGCGTCTGGGTCTACGGCGAGCCTGTGGATGGACACAAGCTCATCGGCTTCGCGATGATCTGGACCGCGCTGGCCGCCTACAGCCTCGAAGGGCTGTGGCGCTCCAGGGTCAATGCCGGATGAGGTGATCGAAGGCGGCCAGGGCTGCCTTGGCGCCGTCGCCTGCGGCGATCACGATCTGCTTGAAGGGCACGGTCGTCGCATCGCCTGCAGCGAACACGCCCGGGACCGAGGTGCCGCCGCGCGCGTCGACGACGATCTCCCCGTACTTGCTCAGCTCCAGATCGCCCTTGAGCCACTCGGTATTGGGCACGAGGCCGATCTGCACGAACACGCCTTCAAGTTCGATGTGATGGGCTTCGCCGCTCACGCGATCCTTGTAGGACAGGCCATTGAGCTTGTTGCCGTCACCGGTGAGCTCGGTCGTTTGGGCGCTGACGTGCACCGTCACGTTGGGCAGGCTGTGCAGCTTTTTGACCAGCACGGCATCGGCGCGCAGTGCGTCAGCAAACTCGATCAGCGTCACATGCTTGACGATGCCGGCCAGATCGATCGCGGCTTCCACGCCTGAATTGCCGCCGCCGATCACGGCCACGCGCTTGCCCTTGAACAGAGGGCCGTCACAGTGCGGGCAGTAGGCCACGCCTTTGTTCTTGTACTCGGCCTCGCCGGGTACGTTGACGTTGCGCCAGCGTGCGCCGGTCGTGAGGATCACGGTCTTGGCTTGCAACAGGCCGCCATTGGCCAGCTCGATGCCGATCAGGCCGCCTTCCTGCGCCGCCGGGATCAGCCGAGCGGCGCGCTGGCCATTCATGATCTCGACCTCGTTGGCACGCACATGCTGCTCGAGCGCGACGGCGAACTTCGGGCCGGTGGTCTCGGTGATGGAGATGTAGTTCTCGATGCCCATGGTGTCGTTGACCTGGCCGCCGAAGCGCTCCGCGGCGATGCCGGTGCGGATGCCCTTTCGGGCGGCATAGACGCCGGCCGCCGCCCCGGCGGGGCCGCCGCCGACGATAAGCATGTCGAACGGATCCTTGGCGGAGAGCTTTTCGGCATCACGGGCCGCGGCCTTGGTGTCGAGCTTGGCCACGATCTCGGCCAGGTCCATGCGGCCCGAGCCGAAGTGCGCGCCGTTGAGGAACACGGCCGGCACGGCCATGATCTCGCGGGCATTGACCTCGTCCTGGAACAGGCCGCCTTCGACGACCACGGTCTGAACCTTGGGGTTGAGCACGGCCATCAGCGAGAGGGCCTGAACCACGTCCGGGCAGTTGTGGCAGTCCAGGGACATGTAGACCTCGAAGCGCAGCTCGCCCTCCAGCGCCTTCACGGCGTCCAGCGTCTCCTGCTCGATCTTGGGCGGATGGCCGCCGGTCCACAGCAGGGCCAGCACGAGCGAGGTGAACTCGTGGCCCAGCGGGATGCCAGCGAATCGCAGGCTCTGCTCGGTGCCGCTGCGTTGAAGCGTGAACGAAGGGCGGCGCGCATCCTGGCCATCGGTGCGCAGGCTGATCTTGTCGGAGAGGCTGGCGATGGTCTGCAGCAGGCTCAGCAACTCCTTGGACGCATCGCGCTCGTCCAGCGAGGCAACGATCTCGAAGGGCAGTTGAACGCGTTCGAGATACGCGGCGAGTTGGGCTTTGAGGGTGTCGTCGAGCATGGTGCGTTCTCCGTATTCAGGCGTGGCTGGACAAGCCACTCTGAGAACGCCCGCTGTTCAGACGTTCTCAGCGAGGCTCGATTCGCTCGCTGAGGGCCGCGAGCCTGGCAAGGCTCGCGGAGGCTTGGATCATCAGATCTTGCCGACGAGGTCCAGCGACGGGGTGATCGTCTTGGCGCCTTCGTTCCACTTGGCCGGGCAGACCTGGCCGGGGTGTTCGGCCACGTACTTGGCGGCGCGGACCTTGCGGACGGTTTCCTTCACGTCGCGGGCGATGGCGTTGTCATGCACTTCGGCCGTCTTGATCACACCTTGCGGGTTGATCACGAAGGTACCGCGCAGGGCCAGGCCTTCCTCGGGGATGTGCACGCCGAAGGCGTTGGTCAGGGCGTGGGTCGGATCGCCGACCAGAGGGAACTTCGCCTTGCCCACGGCGGGCGAGGTTTCGTGCCAGACCTTGTGCGAGAAATGCGTGTCGGTCGTGACGATGTAGACCTCGGCGCCCAGCTTCTGGAACTCGCCATAGTTGTCGGCGGCGTCTTCGATCTCAGTCGGGCAGTTGAAGGTGAAGGCGGCCGGCATGAAGATCAGGACCGACCACTTGCCCTTGAGCGAGGCTTCGGTGATTTCGACGAACTTGCCGTTGTGGAATGCCTGCGCCTTGAAGGGCTGGACTTGGGTGTTGATCAGAGACATTGCAGTTCCCTTGTGATGTGGGTTGATGGGATGGACGGAATGATATCGAGTCCACCTCATTCACACGGGTGCTTGTGTCAATGACCACGATTGGCCCGGCCTATCAGCCCTCCAGTGCGAGCAGTTCCTCAACGGTCTGGCGACGCCGGATCAAGCGAGTGGCGCCACCGTCCACCAGCACCTCTGCGGCCAGCGGGCGCGAGTTGTAGTTGCTCGACATGGAGGCCCCGTAGGCGCCCGTGTCGTGGATGACGAGCAGGTCGCCCACGGCGGCGGCCGGCAGGGCACGGGGCGTGACCACGCCGCCGTCCTCTTGCGTGAACACATCGCCCGACTCGCACAAGGGACCGGCAACGACCGTCGGCCGCTCCGCCTTGGCCAGGCCATCCCGCGGGATCAGGCTCATGGCGTGGAAGGCGCCGTACATGGCTGGGCGCATCAGTTCGGAAAAGCCGGCATCCACAAGGACGAAATGGTTGTTTCCGGCATTCTTGGTCGCGCGCACCTCGCTCAGCAGCACGCCGCTCTCGGCCACGAGGTAGCGGCCGGGTTCGATCTCGAGTGCAAGCGCGTGGCCGACCACGGCTTGAGCCTCTTTGCGGGCGGCGTCCCAAAGGCTGAAGTAGTGCTGGGTGTCGATGGCGGCGCCCCCCTCGCGGTACGGAATCGAGAGGCCGCCGCCTGCCGAGATCGCGTGCAAGTCGTGTCCGGCTGCGTGCGCCTGGCGTACCAACTCCACCATGGCCCCGCAGACCTGGGACAGATGCGCGTAGTCCACGCCAGAGCCAATGTGCATGTGCAGGCCCACGAGCCTCAATCCCTCGGCCTTGATCACTGCCAGTGCCACACCGAGCTCGGTGTGCCAGATGCCGTGCTTGCTGTGCTCCCCGCCCGTGTTGGTCTTGTTGCTGTGGCCATGGCCGAAGCCAGGGTTGATGCGCAGCCACACCGGGTGGCCCTTCGCAGCCGCGCCGAGCTGGCGCAGCATGTCGATGGAGCCAGCGTTGACGGGGATTTTGTGTTCGACAACGGTGGCCAAGGTCTCGTGGTCCATCAGGTCGGCGGTGAAGACGATGCCGCTCGGTTCCCCATCCGGCTGGAAGCCAGCGGCCAGCGCGCGCAGCACCTCGCCGCGCGAGACCGAATCGACCTTGACGCCCTCCTCGCGCATCAGGCGCAGGATGTGCGTGTTGGAGCAGGCCTTCTGCGCAAAGCGGACGGTGTCAAAGCTCTTGAGCGCTGCGATGCGGGCGCGGATCGTCGCGGCGTCATAGACCCATAGCGGCGTGCCGTGCGTTTGTGCGAGCGATTGCAAGACTTCGGGGCGGAACGGGTTGCTCATGGATCTTCCTTCTGAATTGCTCCGAAGCATGCCCGCTGCCATCTATTCAATCAAATGCTTTGATGTCTGAGTGTGATTCAATCCTGATATGCATTTGACACACCGCCATGTGGAGGTCTTCCGCGCCGTGATGACGGCCGGCGGCGTCACGGGCGCGGCCGCCCTACTCCACACCTCACAACCCACCGTCAGCCGCGAGCTCGCCCGGCTGGAGCATCTGCTGGGCTACCCGCTTTTCGAGCGCCAGAAGGGCCGGCTCAAGGCCACTGCCCGCGCGCTGGCCTTGTTCGACGAGGTGCAGCGCTCCTACCAAGGCCTGGAGCGAGTGATGGAGCGCGCGGCCGAGCTGGGTCGGGCCGAGGGAGAGCGGCTTTCGGTGCTGTGCCTGCCGGCTCTGGCGCATGCGCTGCTGCCGGCAGCCGGCCGAAGCCTGCTGGAGCGGCACCCGGCCGCGGCGCTCTCGGTCACGCCGCAGGAATCGCCGCTGCTGGAGGAGTGGATGAGCGCCCAGCGCTTCGACCTTGGCCTGACCGAGGCACGCGAAGCGTCACCGGGAACGGAAATCGAGCCCTTGCTGGCGTTGGACGAGGTCTGCGTGCTGCCCGCCGGGCACCGGCTCGCAGGCAAGCGCTGGCTCGAACCCAAGGATTTTGAGGGCGAGGCCTTCGTCAGCCTGGCCGTGGGAGACCCCTACCGCGTTCAGATCGACGCCGTGTTTGCCGATGCGGGAGTGCGGCGGCGCATGGCGGTGGAGACGCACAGCGCGGTGGCGGTGTGTGCAATGGTGGAAGCGGAGCTCGGCCTTGCCCTTGTCAATCCGCTGACGGCCTTGGCCTGCACAAACGAACGGCTCGCGGTGCGGCGGTTTTCGGTCTCAATGCCGTATCGGATCAGTGCGCTGCGGCCGCTGCATCGGCCGACACAACCTTTGCTCAAAGAGCTGCTTGCTTCGTTGCGGGCCGAGGCGAAACGGCAAGCAGAAGTGCTGCGGCGTGTGTAGACGTGCGATGAACGCAGGTGGCCAGGTGGCCAGGTGGGCACGTGGGCAGGTAGCCAGGTAGGCAGGTGTGCATTTGCGGGCGCAAGGCAGGCGTGCCGCTTGTGCCCCGGCGGACATGCAGCGAAAGCGTACGGCCTCGCCGTGGCGCCCGTTCGCTCTGAGCAGTAGAGCAGAGCTTCAAACCCGCTCGATCCGAGCGAAGGCGCTATGGTTGTGGATCGACTCGAAATTCTCGACATCGACCGAAAAAGCACCGATCCGCTTGTCAGCGTTCAAGCGCAAAGCCACATCCCGAACCAGGTCCTCGACGAACTTCGGGTTCTCGTATGCATGCTCGGTGATCCACTTTTCATCGGCCCGCTTGAGCAGCGGCCAGATCTCGCTCGATGCACTCTCTTCGGCAAAACGGACCAGCTCCGGCCAACCCGGCTCCTCACCGAGAAGCTCGGCGCGAATCGTCACCAACGAGCGCTGGTTGTGGGCCCCATAGTCAGAGATTTCCTTGGAGCAAGGGCACAGGCTTTTGACCGGCACGGCGACCTCGGACCAAACCGTGGTCTTGCCGCCGCGCGTCTCGCTGATGAGCGCGCCTTCGTAGTCCAGCAGGCTCTCGATGCCAGAGACCGGCGCGCGCTTCTTGATGAAGAAGGGGAAGCGCACCTCAATACGTCCCTCATGCGCCGACAGCTTCTCCAGCATCTGGCCATGCAGCTCGCGCAGGCTGCATGCATCGAGCGGCGCCGTCAGGGCTTCCAGCCAGGCCACGAAACGCGACATGTGTGTGCCCTTCTTCTCGGCCGGCAGGGCCACGTCCAGCGTCCATTGGCCGACGGTGGGCTGCGCCTTCTTGCCCACCATCACCTGCAACGGATAGCGCACGTCCTTGACGCCCACGCGCTGGATCGCAAGGTGACGCTCGTCGCGCTCGCTCTGGGTGTCGGGGATGTGCAGGCTGCTGGTGACTTGATTCATAGGGCCGCAAGGATGACCGTTTCGGGCCATCCTTGCTTCAAAAAGGTCTTGGAGCGCTCTTGACGAACGCTTACTGATTGGCCGCGGGCTTGACCAGCTGGGGCCGTGCGCCGAATCGCTTGAGAACGGACTGCTCAATGCCGGCCGCATCCAGGCCGCACCGGCTCATCAGCTTGATCGGGTCGCCATGTTCGATGAAGTCGTCGGGCAGGCCCAGCTGCAAGACGGGAACGGTCAGGCCGGCGGCGCTCAGGACTTCGAGCACGGCAGAACCCGCGCCACCCATGATGCAGCCGTCTTCCACCGTGACGATGGCGTCATGCGAGCGTGCCAGCTCGAGGACGAGCTCGGTGTCCAGCGGCTTGGCAAAGCGCATGTTCGCCACCGTCGCATCGAGCGCCTCGGCCGCCCTCAGCGAGGGGTGGAGCAGCGTGCCGAAGGCCAGGATGGCCACGCGCGAGCCCTTGCGGCGGATCTCGCCCTTGCCCCAGGCAAAGGCGCACATCTCCTTGACGGTCGGCACACCCGCACCGGCGCCGCGCGGGTAGCGCACGGTCGAGGGGCCGTCGTGCCTGAAGGCCGTGTACAGGGCCTGGCGGCATTCGTTCTCGTCGGCCGGCGTGAGCACCGCCATGTTCGGGATGCAGCGCGTGTAGGCGATGTCGTAGTTGCCGGCGTGCGTGGCGCCGTCAGCGCCGACGATGCCGGCGCGGTCCAGGGCGAAGACGACGGGCAGGTTCTGGATCGCCACATCGTGCACCAACTGGTCGTAGGCGCGTTGCAGGAAGGTCGAGTAGATCGCGACGACCGGCTTGAGACCCTCGCAGGCCAGACCGGCTGCGAAGGTGACCGAGTGCTGCTCGGCGATGCCCACGTCGTAATAGCGTTTGGGGAAACGCTGGTGGAACTCCACCATGCCCGAACCCTCGCGCATGGCAGGCGTGATACCGACCAGGCGCGAGTCCTGCTCGGCCATGTCGCACAGCCATTCGCCAAAGACCTGGGTGAAGGTCACCTTCGGCGGCGTGGTCGGCTTGACGAAGCCCACGGCCGGATCGAACTTGCCCGACGCCGCGTGGTACTTGACCGGATCGGCCTCGGCCAGCTTGTAGCCCGCGCCCTTCTTGGTCACCACGTGCAGGAACTGCGGTCCCGGCTTGCTGCGCAGGTTCTCCAGCGTTGGCACCAGAGACTCCAGGTCATGGCCGTCGATCGGGCCCACGTAGTTGAAGCCGAACTCCTCGAAGATGGTGCAGGGCACGACCATGCCCTTGGTATGCTCCTCGAAGCGGCGGGCCAGCTCGTAGAGCGGGGTGTCGCGCAGCAGGTTCTTGGCGCCCTCGCGCGCCTTGGCGTAGAAGTTGCCGCTCATCAGGCGGGCGAAGTAGCGATTCAGCGCGCCGACCGGCGGGCTGATGGACATGTCGTTGTCGTTGAGGATGACGAGCAGGTCGCCCATCTGTCCGCCGTGGCTCACCCCGGCATTGTTCAGGGCCTCGAAGGCCATGCCGGCCGTCATGGCGCCGTCGCCGATGATGGCCACGACCTTGCGGTCCTCGCCCTTTTGCTTGACGGCCATGGCCATGCCGTGCGCCGCCGAGATTGAGGTGCTCGAGTGGCCGGTGCCGAAGGTGTCGTATTCGCTCTCTTCCCGACGCGGGAAGCCGCTGATGCCGCCGAGCTGGCGCAGGCCTGGCATGCCGTCGCGGCGGCCGGTCAGCACCTTGTGCGGATAGGTCTGGTGGCCCACGTCCCAGACCAGGCGATCCTTGGGCGTGTCGTACACGTAGTGCAGTGCCACCGTCAGCTCGACCGTGCCGAGGTTGGAGCCGAGATGGCCGCCGGTCTGCGAAACCGAGTCCAGCACATAGCGACGCAACTCATCGGCCAGCTTGGGCAGCTCGGTCCGGGGCAGGCGGCGCAGGTCCGCCGGGCTGTCGATGGTGATCAGGAGCGGGTAACTCATCCAGTCCCCTTCAGTGACGCGCGAAGCCACATGGGTTCAGCTTTCTCGCTCGACGACCATGTCGGCCAGCATGGCCAGCGCAGCCGTGCCGCTCAGGCCGCTGGCAGCCAGCGCTGCATGGGCCTCGTCGCGCAATTGTTGCGCCAGGGCACGGGCGGAATCCAGTCCCATGACGCTGACGTAGGTGGGCTTATTGGCGTCCTGGTCCTTGCCCGCAGTCTTGCCGAGCACGGCAGAGTCCTGGGTCACGTCGAGGATGTCATCCACGACCTGGAACGCCAGGCCCAGGGCCGCACCGTACTGGCTGAGCGCCTGCCAGGCCTTGGCGTCGGTGCGACCGCTGGCGGCGCCCATCATGACGCTGGCCTCGAGCAACTGGCCGGTCTTGCGACGATGCATGTCGCGCAAGGTGCATTCGTCGATGTGCTTGCCCACGTTGGCCAGGTCAATGGCTTGGCCGCCGGCCATGCCGGCATGACCGGCCGCGCGGGCCAGCAATGCACACAGGCGCGCCTGCAGAGCCGGCTCCACGCCAGCGTCGGGTGTCAGCACATCGAAGGCCAGGGCCTGCATGGCGTCGCCGGCCAGCATGGCTTGGGCCTCACCGTACTGCACATGGGTCGTGGGCTTGCCGCGGCGCATGACGTCGTCGTCCATGCAGGGCATGTCGTCATGGACCAGAGAGTAGGCGTGGATCAGCTCCACAGCGCAGGCTGCGCGCATGGCTGCCTCGCGCTGGCCGAGCACGGCCTCGCAAGCCGCCAGGGCCAGCAGGGCACGCAAACGCTTGCCGCCGCCCAGGACCGAATAGCGCATGGCCTCGCCAAGCCCGGCGGGCGCATCGGCCGGCACGAAACCCTCCAGCGCCAATTCCACATCGCTCAGGGACCTTTGGACCCATTGCTCAAAAACAACTGCATCCACCCTCAAGATTCCTCTTCTTCTGTACTGCCACCCTCGCTGTCCAGCACCTTGACCTGCTGCTCAATCGCCTGGAGCTGGCCGCGACAATAGGCCAGCAGCTCGGCGCCGCGCTTGTAGGCGGCCAGCAGCTGCTCCAGCGGAAGTTGCTGGCCTTCCATGGCGGCGACCAGGCGCTCCAACTCCTCCAAAGCCGTTTCGTAACTGGCTGGAACTGGGGGGAGGGGGGCAGGTTTTTGGGTGGCTGACATAAGGGCAAGCGCGGATTGTATGGGTGCCCGCGCCGCTCATCTCTTACAGCTGTGACACGACAGCCGCACCGCGGCGCACCCCGCGCAATCCTGACCGTCCCATCCCCCGCTACAATTCCGCCCTTTTCCCTGTTTCTTCAGCCGCGCGAGCCCGATGGTGGCTCGCTCCGTTTGCCTGCCTCTCACACAAACCCGGCAGGGAGCCCGAGGGCTCCAGGCCCCATCAGCCACTGCCGGGGGGTTGACATTGGTTTCTGGAAAGAACCTCTTGGATCATGTCCGACCTGAGCATCACACTCTCCCAACTCGAGCGCAGCAGCACCCAGCTGCCGGTTTCCGCCTACTTCGACGACGCGCTGTTTCAGCGTGAACTCTCGGCCCTCTTCGGCAAGGGTCCCCGCTATGTGGGGCATGCCTTGGCCGTGCCCGAAGTGGGCGACTATCTGGCCCTGCCACAGGAGGGCGAGGGCCGCGCGCTCGTGCGCACACCCGCCGGCGTCGAGCTGATCTCCAACGTCTGCCGCCATCGCCAGGCCCTGATGCTGCGCGGCCGCGGCAACACGCGCTCCAACATCGTCTGTCCCCTGCACCGCTGGACCTACGACCTCAAGGGCGAGCTGATCGGCGCTCCGCACTTCGCGACCGACCCCTGCCTGAACCTCAACAATTACAAGTTGAACGAGTGGAACGGCCTGCTGTTCGAGGACAACGGCCATGACGTCGCCGCCCACCTGGCGGGCATGACGGCGGACACGCGTGCGCTGCTGAACTTCGAGGGCTATGTGCTCGACAAGGTCCATGTCCACGAGTGCGACTACAACTGGAAGACCTTCATCGAGGTCTACCTCGAGGACTACCACGTCGGCCCCTTCCACCCGGGCTTGGGCCAGTTCGTGACCTGCGAGGACCTGAGCTGGGAATTCGGCCGCCACCACTCGGTGCAGACGGTCGGCGTGCACAAGGAGCTGGCCAAGCCCGGCTCACCCGTGTACGAGCGCTGGCACGAGCAGCTGCTGCGCTTCCGTGAAGGCGCCGCACCCGAGAAGGGCGCGGTCTGGTTGACCTACTACCCGCACATCATGGTCGAGTGGTACCCGCATGTGCTGGTCGTCTCCACCCTCTTCCCCAAGGGCCCGCAGAAGACCGTCAACCTCGTGGAGTTCTACTACCCCGAGGAGATTGCAGCTTTCGAGCGCGATTTCGTCGAAGCCCACCAGGCCGCCTACATGGAGACCTGCGTGGAGGACGACGAGATCGCCTTGCGAATGGACGCCGGCCGCCGTGCCCTGATGGAGCGCGGCGATAACGAGGTCGGCCCCTACCAAAGCCCGATGGAAGACGGCATGCAACACTTCCACGAGTGGTATCGCAGCGAGATGGGCTTCGAGGCCTGATGTCCGCGCCGCTGCTCATGGTGGCGGCAACGCTGCTGTTCTCGCTGATGGGGGTCTGCGTCAAGCTGGCCTCGAGCGAATACGGGCCAGGCGAGATCGTCATGTACCGGGGGCTCGTGGGCATGCTGGCACTGTTCGTCGTGAGCCGCATGGGCGGCATCTCGCTCAGGACCGCCGTGCCGGCCATGCACTTCTGGCGCAGCCTCTCGGGCGTGGTCGCGCTCTCGCTCTGGTTCTATGCCATCGGCCACCTACCCCTGGCCACGGCGATGACGCTGAACTACATGTCCAGCATCTGGATGGCTCTCTTCTTGGTCGGCGGTGCCGTGCTGATGGGTGCCCGGCATGTCGACGGCCGCGTGATCGCCGTCGTACTCCTGGGCTTTCTCGGCGTGGCCCTTGTCCTTCGCCCTACCTTCGATTCCAGCCAGGCTGTGTACGGCCTCGCCGGCCTGTGCTCGGGCATGCTCTCGGCCGTGGCGTATCTGCAGGTCACGGCGCTGGGCCGCGTGGGGGAGCCCGAATCGCGCACCGTGTTCTATTTCTCTGGCGGCGGCGCTCTGGTCGGCGCATTGACGGCCCTCGTGACCGAGGGCGGTTTCCATTCGCACACGCTGCGCGGCGCCTTGCTGCTGCTGGGTGTGGGCGTGCCGGCCACCGCGGCCCAGCTGTGCATGACCCGCGCCTATGCCATCGGCCGCCCGCTGGTCAATGCCTGTCTGGCCTATCTGGGCATCGTGTTCTCCTGCGTCTGGGGCCTGCTGCTGTTCGCCGACCCCGTGGCGCCGATCGGCTGGATCGGCATCGTGCTGATCCTCGGCGCGGGCCTGGCCGCCACCCTGCTGCGCGCGCGCTCCACGCCACCCGACAGCCAGCATTCCGTCAGTGAATCATGAGCATGCACAAGACCCTCATCGCCTTTGCCGAGCTGCGGCCCGAGATGCTGCTGATCGATGTGAGCTTCGACCTGGGGGACAGCGCGGCTGGCGAGCGTGCGTACGCGGCCGGCCACCTGCCCGGGGCCCACTACCTGCACCTGGAGCGCGACCTCAGCGGCGCTAAGACGGGCAGCAATGGCCGCCATCCCTTGCCCGATCGCGCGGCCTTTGCCGAGCGCATGCGCGCGCTGGGCTTGTCCAAACACACGCAGGTCGTGGCCTACGACGCGCAGGGCGGCATGTACGCCGCGCGGCTGTGGTGGATGCTGCGCTGGATCGGCCACGAGGCCGCCGCCGTGCTCGATGGCGGTCCGAGGGGCACGCTGAGCGCTGAGTTGCCGCAGGCATTGCCAGGCGACTTCGCCATGGGCCCATCCCTGGTTCCGACGCTGAGTGCCGATGAACTGCAGGCCCGTCTTGGCAATGTGCGCCTCGTAGACGCCCGCGCCCCGGAGCGCTTCCGCGGCGAGGTCGAGCCGCTCGACCGGCAGGCCGGGCACATCCCCGGCGCGTCTAACCGCCTGTTCAAGCTGAATCTGCAGGCTGACGGCACATTCAAGCCCGTCGAGGTCCTGCGCGCCGAGTTCGAAGACCTTCTGGCGCCCTTCGCGCCAGAGCAGGTGGTGCATCAATGTGGATCAGGTGTGACGGCCTGCCACAACCTTCTTGCCATGGAATACGCGCAGTTGCCTGGCTCCGCGCTCTATGCGGGCTCCTGGAGCGAATGGTCGAGCGATCCGGTCAGGCCGGTTGCCAAGGGCTAGCCAAGGGTCGAAGATGGGTCTCATACGAGAGTAGGAGGGTCCATCATGTTCAAGCGAATCCTTGTACCGACCGACGGCTCCGATCTGACTGCCAAGGCCGTGAACACGGCCATCGGCCTGGCGCGCATCCACGGCGCCACGCTCTTCACGATCAGCGTCAAGGAGCCCTTCCCCTACAGCGCGGTCTCCGAGATGCAGCCCACGCCGCCGCAGGAGTTCTACGACGCGCAGGAACGCATCGCGCAGGAACGGGTGAAGACCGTCCTCGATGCGGCGCGCAATTCAGAGATCACTTGCGAGGCGATGACGACCGAAGGCCTGCACCCCTGGGAATCGATCATCGAGCACGCCAATGACAAGCAGTGCGACCTGATCGTGATGTCCTCGCATGGCCGGCGCGGCGTGACGGCCCTGCTGCTGGGCAGCGAGACCCAGAAGGTGCTGACCCACTGCAAGATCCCCGTGTTGATTGTTCGTTAGCCGGAAACCCGCACCACGACGCTGACCAGGCACAGGCCCACCGCCAGCCACAAGATCTGCAGCGCCGTCTCCCTGATCGGCAGACGCCGTTGCAGCTGCGGGATCAGGTCGGCCACGGCCACGTAGACGAAACTGCTGGACGCGGCCACGAGCAGGAAGGGGAACAGCTCCTTCCAGGGCCCGACGACGAAGTAGCCCAGGATGCCGCCGAGCACTGCGGCAAAGCCCGACACCGCGTTGAAGAACAGTGCCTTGCGGCGGCTGAAGCCGGCGTTGAGCAGCACGATGTAGTCTCCCACCTCCTGCGGAATCTCGTGGGCGATGATGGCCAGCGCGGTCACCAGGCCCAGATGATGGTCGGCCAGGAAGGCCGCGGCGATGATGATGCCGTCGCAGAAGTTGTGGATGGAGTCACCCACCAGCACAGAGAAGCCGCCCCGACCGGCCTGCTCTTCGTCGAAATGGTGGTGATGGTGGTGACCGTCGCCCTCATGGTGGTGGGTGTGCCGGTACAGCTCGGCCTTCTCCAGCAGGAAGAAGAACATCAGCCCGCCCAGCAGGGTCATGAAGAGCGCGTGCGGGCTCGCGCCGCTCTCGAACGCCTCGGGCAGCACGTGCATGAGCGCGGTGCCCAGCAGCACGCCCGTTGAAAGGCTCACCAGGTGCTTGACCACGCGCCCCAGCAGGGCCACGGTCAGGCTGGCCGCGATCACGACCGAGAGCAGGCCACCGATCAGGGTGGCAAGAACAATGTAGACAAGCGTCATCAGGGAGGAGTCTCAGGCCACGCCATTGGACTTGAACCAGTCGACGCAGCGCTTCCAGCCGTCCTCCGCCGCTTGGCGGTCGTAGCTCGGGCGGTAGTCTGCATGGAAGGCATGGGGAGCGTCGGGATAGACCCGAAAGACGCTTCTGCGCGCTGCCGGCGATCCATGGGCCAGGGCGGCCTTCATCTTGTCAACCGTCTCGAGCGGGATGCCCGTGTCGGCGCCGCCGTACAAGCCGAGCACCGGGGCATGCAGGTGATCCACGCCATCGATCGGGTGGCTCGGCTGCAGCGGGTTGGTCGGGCCGAGCAGGCGGCCATACCAGGCCACGGCGGCCTTCACACCCGGGCTGTGCTCGGCATACAACCAGGTGATGCGGCCGCCCCAACAAAAGCCCGTGATGCCCAGCTTGGAGGTATCCGCGCCCTGGGTCTTGGCCCACGCCACGGTGGCGTCCAGATCGCCCATCACCTGGGTGTCGGGCACCTCGGAGACGACTTCGCTCATGAGTTTGGAGATCTCGCCGTAACTGCCGGCGTCTCCCTGACGCACGAAAAGCTCGGGGGCGATGGCCATGTAGCCCAACTGGGCGAAGCGCCGCGCCACGTCGGCGATGTGTTCGTGCACGCCGAAGATCTCGCTGATCACGAGGACCACGGGTGCGTTCTTCGCGCCGGCCTTCACGGCCCGGTACGCGGGCATCTTGAAGTCGCCCACGGGGACGAAGACCTCGCCCGTCTGCAGGCCCTCGCTGGAGGTCTTGATGGTCTGGGCGCTCACCGGCAGCACCGCGGCGGCAAAACCAGCGCCGACCGCAGTGCGGACAAAGTCGCGGCGGTCGAAATCCTTGCACGGCGCCAGGCTGTCCAGCTCTTGTTGCATCACATCTCCTTCGGGTTCGCAAAGCCCGCGGATTCTTGCAGAAATGCCCTGACAATGCCGGCCATGAATTTGCCCGCCTCTGCCTCGCAGCCGCTAGCCTCCATCGACATGGGCTCCAACAGCTTCCGGCTCGAAGTGGCTCGGTTGTTCGAGGGCAGCTACCGCCGCAGCCTTTACCTGAAAGAAACCGTGCGTCTGGGCGCGGGGCTCGACGGCGAAATGCGCCTCACCGAAGACGCCATGGCGCGTGGCCTGGAATGCCTGAAGCGTTTCGCCGCGAGCCTGGCGGGTTTTCAGCCCGAGCGCGTGCGTGCCGTGGCCACCCAGACCCTGCGCGAGGCGCGCAACCGCGACGAATTCCTGCAACGTGCACAGCAGGCCCTGGGCTTCCCCATCGAGGTGATATCCGGCCGCGAGGAAGCGCGCCTGATCTTCGCCGGCGTGGCGCGCCTGCAGGCCTCCAGCGAACCGCGCCTCGTGATCGACATTGGCGGGCGCAGCACCGAGATGATCCTCGGCAAGGGTCTCGCGCCCGAGCAGGCCGAGTCCTTCCAGATCGGCAGCGTCAGCCTCTCCCTGCGCTACTTCCCGGAAGGGCGCTTCACGCCCGAGGCCTTCCGCGCCGCTCAGGTGGCGGCCGGCGCAGAGCTCGAAGAGGCGCGGGGCCTGTTCAAGCCCTCGCGCTGGAAGCAGGCCCTGGGTTCCTCCGGCACCGTGGGCGCGGTCTCGCAGGTTCTGGCGGCCTCGGGCGTCACCGATGGCCGCATCACGCCGACGGCGCTGCGCTGGTGCATCGAAGAATGCCTGAGCGCCGGCAGCATGGACAAGCTCTCCCTGCCCGGCCTGAAGGACGACCGCCGCGCGGTCGTGGCCGGCGGCCTGTGCATCCTCTACACCCTGCTCACGCAGTTCGGCATCACCGAGCTGCTGCCCACCAAGGGCGCGTTGCGCCAGGGCGTGATCTTCGACTTGGCCGAGCGCCTGGGCGCGCCGAGCGGAATCGCACCGCGCCTGGACATGCGCGAGGCCTCAGTGCTGGCACTTCAGCAGCGCTTCGGCGTGGACCTGGCCCAGGCCCTGCGCGTGCAGACCCTGGCGCAGTCACTGCATCACAAGCTCGAGCCGCATGCGCCGCGCGAGGCCCGCCGCGAACTGGCCTGGGCCGCCGCCCTGCACGAGATCGGCATGATGGTCTCCCACCACGACCACCACCGGCACACGGCCTACCTGATCGCCCACGTGGACGCTCCAGGCTTTTCGCAGAACCAGCTGCGCCGCCTGGCAGACCTGGCCCTGGGCCAGCGCGGTGGCCTGCGCAAGATGGACGCGGCACTGCGCGAGGAGAGCCTGCTGTGGCAAGTGCTAGCGCTTCGCCTGGCCGTCATCGTTCATCACGGCCGGGATGCCGTGAACACCCGCGCGCTGCAAGTGCAGCACGATGGGCGCAAGGTCCAGCTGCGCCTGCCGCGTGCCTGGGTGCACGAACATCCGCGCACCCTCTACCTGCTGCGCGAAGAGGCCGAGGCCTGGGCCCGCAGCGGCATGCTCGAGCTGCAGTTGGCCTGAGGGCGGAGACCGAACTCCGAGCTTCGAGCTTCGAGCTTCGAGCTCCGAGCTCAGTCTGCCCTGCGCATCGCCTCGTTTTCGAGGCCCTCGTTCCAGTCGCCACCGCCGCCGAGCACGGCCTTCATGCGTTCGCTATCCAGGTCGCCGGTCCACTTGCCCACGACCACAGTGGCCACGCCGTTGCCGATGAGATTGGTCAGTGCGCGCGCCTCGGACATGAAACGGTCAATGCCCAGAATGAGCGCAATGCCGGCGACCGGCACATGGCCCACGGAACCGAGAGTGGCTGCCAGCACGATGAAGCCACTGCCCGTCACACCGGCCGCACCCTTGGAGGTGAGCACGGCCACGCCGATGAGCGTCAGCTCCTGCATCAGGCTCAGCGGCGTGTTGGTCGCCTGCGCGATGAACACGGCCGCCATGGTCAGGTAGATCGAGGTGCCATCGAGGTTGAACGAGTAGCCGGTCGGGATCACCAGGCCCACGGTCGCCTTCTTGACGCCCAGACGTTCCATCTTCTCCATCATGCGCGGCAGGGCCGACTCCGAGGACGAGGTACCCAGCACGATCAGGAGTTCCTCGCGGATGTACTTGATGAACTTCCAGACCGAGAAGCCATGCAGCCTGGCGATGGTGCCCAGCACCAAAAAGATGAAGATCAGGCAAGTCAGGTAGAAGGAGCCCATCAGCTTGCCCATGGAGACCAGGGAGCCCAAGCCGTACTTGCCGATCGTGAAGGCCATAGCGCCGAAGGCTCCGATGGGCGCCAGCTTCATGATGTATCCCACCATCACGAAGAGCACGTGGGAGAGCTTCTCGATCAGGTCGAAGACCAGGGTGCCGCGGCCGCCGAAGCGATGCAGGGCGAAGCCGAACAGCACGGCGATCACGAGGACCTGCAGGACCTCGCCCGTAGCGAAGGGATCGACCAGCGTGTTCGGGATCATGTGCAGGATGAAGTCCGTCGCGTCCATCTTGCTGCTGATGAAGGTGGCTACGCCTTTGGTGTCGATGGTGGCCGGGTCCACGTTCATGCCCGCGCCCGGCTGCAGCACATTGACCAGCAGCAGTCCGATGATCAGCGCCACCGTGCTCACCACCTCGAAGTACATGAGCGCCAGGCCGCCGGTCTTGCCGACCTTCTTCATGTCCTCCATACCGGCAATGCCCAGCACCACGGTGCAGAAGATGATGGGCGCGATCATCATCTTGATCAGCTTGATGAAGCCGTCGCCCAGAGGCTTCATGGCTGCGCCGCTTTGCGGGTAGAGCCAACCCAGCAAGATGCCGATCAGGACCGCGCAGATGACCTGGAAATACAGCGAGCGATAGAGCGGCTGCTTGGCCGCGACGGCGCCGGACATGGGTGTCTCCTCTTGTTTGGGGTTGGCGGATTCTCGATCCCCGCCCCTGTGGCTGTCATGTGTGGACTGCGTACGTAGTCCACGCAACAAGTCTAAAGACAATCCGGCCCTTGCACGGCCACCAGTACCACCTCCTGATGGCCTTCACGCTGGCGCGTACGCAACCACCACACGGCTCCCTTCTTGATCGCCCAGGGCTGTTCTTCGCCACAGAGCAGCCGCGCGGCGAGCAGGCCCAGGGTCGGCTGATGACCGACGATGAGCACGGGTTCGGCGGAGCGCGGCCAGCGCGCCGCCTCCAGCAGCGCATGAGGCGAGGCCTCGGGGCCCAGGGTCGGAGCGGTGCGGAACTCGCGACCCAGGGCATGCGCCGTGGCGCGCGTGCGCTCAGCGGGGCTCACCAACACACGCGTGGTGGCGGCCATGCGGTGGTTGAGCCAATGCGCCATGCGCTGGGCCTGGCGTTCGCCCTTGGCGGTCAGCACGCGATCCAGATCACTGCCACCCTCACGTAGCAGCTCGGCCTCGGCGTGACGCCAGAGGATCAGGTCCATTCAGCGCGCTGCATGAGGGCCTGCTGCGCACTGATGCCGCCCGGGAGCGCCAGGCGGTGCGAGCGGCCGTCCGGGCCCAGCTGCCAAGCGTCCAGCGTATCGTGCAGATAGGGCTGCAGGGCCTCGTCGATGATGCGCTGGCGCAGCGCCGCGTCGAGCACAGGCCAGGCCACCTCGATGCGACGGAACATATTGCGGCTCATCCAGTCGGCGCTGGAGAGGTAGAGCGCCTCGTCGGCCTCGCCGTGGCCCCAGCGGAAGTAACAGATCCGCGAATGTTCCAGGAAGCGGCCCACGACCGAGCGCACGACGATGTTCTCGCTCACGCCCGGCAGGCCCGGAGGCAGCATGCACGCGCCGCGCACGATGAGGTCGATCTTGGCGCCGGCCTGCCCGCAGCGCAGCAGGGCGTCGATCAGCTCATGGTCGGTCAGCGCATTGATCTTGATCACGAGGCGCGCCGGCTGGCCGTGGCGGGCCGAATGCGCGACCTTCTCCACCAGCTCCACCATGCGCTCGTGCATATTGAACGGCGCGAGCAGAATGCGACGCGTCTGGCGCGCCTTGCCCAGCGAGGCGAGCTGGCGAAACACGTGGTCGGCATCGGCCGTGAGGTCGCGGTCGGCGGTCAGATAGCCGATGTCGGTGTAGAAGCGCGCCGTGCGCGGGTTGTAGTTGCCGGTGGAGAAATGCGCGTAGCGACGCAGCTTGCCGCCCTCGTTGCGGGTGACCATCAGCAGCTTGGCGTGGGTCTTGTAGCCCACGATGCCGTAGACCACCTGGGCGCCCACGGCTTCGAGCCGCTCGGCCCAGTTGATGTTGGCCTCCTCATCGAAACGAGCCTTGAGCTCCACCACGGCCATCACTTCCTTGCCGCGGCGGGCCGCCTCGATCAGCAGGTCCATCAGCACCGACTGGCTGCCCGTGCGGTAGATGGTCTGGCGGATGGCCAGCACTTGGGGATCATCGACCGCCTCACGGAGGAACTCGACCACGGGGTCGAAGCTCTCGAAGGGATGGTGCAGCAAAATGTCCCGCTTGCGGATCTGCTCGAAGATGCTGCGGTTGCGTCGCAGCGCCTGCGGCCACGCGGCCTCGAAGGGCTTGAAGCGCAGCTCGGGCGCGTCGGTCTGGTCGATCAGCTCGTTCAGACGCACGAGGTTCACGGGGCCGTTCACGCGATACAGCGCCGCCGGCGGCAGGTCGAACTGCTCGAGCAGGAATTCCGAGAGCTCCTGCGGGCAGGTGTTCACCACCTCCAGCCGCACAGCCCGGCCGAAGTGGCGCGTGGTCAGGCCCGAGCGCAGCGCGTGGCGCAGGTTGGCGATCTCCTCTTCGTCCACTTCGAGATCGGAATCGCGCGTGACGCGGAACTGCGAGAAGGCTTCGACCTTGCGGCCCGGGAACAGCTCCTCCAGGTGCGCGCGGATCACGCTGGTCAGCAGCACGAAGGCCTGCTGGCCGTCGCTGATCTCGGCCGGCAGCTTGATGACGCGGGGCAACACGCGCGGCACCTTGACGATGGCAATGCGGGTATCGCGGCCGAAGGCATCCTTGCCGGACAGGCGCGCCACGAAGTGCAGGCTCTTGTTGGCCACTTGCGGAAACGGATGGGCCGGATCCAGGCCCACCGGCACCAGCAAGGGCTTGACCTCGCGGTCGAAGAAACGTGCCACCCACCGTGCCTGCTCGGGGCTGCGCGCGGCATGGTTGATGATGCCGATGCCGCGGGCGTTGAGCAGTGGCATGACGCTGTCGTTGAAGACGCCGTATTGCTCGTCGATCAGCTCGTGCGCGGCGCGGCCCACACGGGCGACGTCGGCGTTGCTGACATGGCCTTCGTCGGCGCGGGCGGCATCCAGCATGTCGGCGAAGCGCACCTCGAAGAACTCGTCAAGATTGCTGGAGACGATGCAGATGTAGCGCAGCCGCTCCAGCAGGGGCACGTCCTCGCGCTGGGCCTGGGCCAGCACACGACGGTTGAACTCCAGGATCGCCTGTTCGCGGTTGAGCAGATACGGGTTGGGCAGCGCGGGCGGGATCGGCAAGGCAGACATTGCAGCATCTTATGAAGGAACGGTGAAATGTCCATGACATGGGCCGCTCGATAATTGACCGATGCACTTGTTGATCCCCCACGCCAGCGCCCTGGGCGAAGAAGCCACCCAGACCCTGGCGGGCCTGACGCTCCCGAATCTGTCTCACCTGCTGGGCGCCTGGCAAGCCCGAGAACGCCACGGCAGTGACGAATTCAGCCCCGACCTGCCTCACGAAGCCGCACTGGCCGCGCTGCGCGGCGAAGCGCCTGCGGTGGCCGCCTGGCGCGCCGCCGAACTGGGTCTGCCTGGCGAGCGCCCCTGGGCGCTGCTGACGCCGCTGCACCTGGCCGTCAGCCTCGACCAGGTGACGGCCCATGCGGCGGAGCTCTCCGAGGCGGATTCGCAGCTCCTGTTCGAAGACCTGGCCGAGCTGTGGCCTGCGGCCGAGGGCTGGAGCGCGCATTGGGCAGGTCCAGCCGAATGGCTGGTCAGCCACGACAGCCTGGCCGGCGTCGCCAGCGCCAGTATCGATCGCGTCGTCCAGCGCAATATCGCCCCCTGGCTGCCCGAGGCACGCCGACTGCGCAGCCTGCAGAACGAGGTGCAGATGCTGCTGCATCGCCATCCGCTGAACGAGATCCGCGCGGCGCCCGTCAACTCGGTCTGGATCAGCGGCTGCGGCGCGTCGACGAAAGCCCTGCCGGCCGAGGTGCGGGTGGACTGGCGCCTGCGCGCGCCGCTGCTGGCCGGTGACTGGCAGGCCTGGGCCGCGGCCTGGCAGGCGCTGGACGCCGAGCTGCTTGCGCTGGCGCCTGCCAGCCTCACGCTCTGTGGCGAGCGATTCGCCCAAGTCTTCGGCCCCGGTGCCGCGGGTGGACTTGTCCAAAGGCTCTGGCAGCGCGTCGCCCCGCCGCGCGCCGACGTCGCCTCGCTCCTGGCCACCCTATGAACATCGTCACCCGCGACGTGCCGCCCCGCGCGGCCTGGGCGCTCGAACAGGCCGGCGTGCAGCCCCTGCTGGCCCGCCTTTTCGCTGCGCGCGGCATCACCAGCGCCGACGAGCTGGACCCCGGCCTGGGCAAGCTGCTGCCGCCCGAGGGGCTGCGCGACATCGAACGCGCGGCCGTGCTCCTGGCCGATGCCATCGAGCAGCGTGAGCGCATCTGCATCGTGGCCGATTACGACTGCGACGGCGCCACCGCCTGCGCGGTCTCGCTGCGCGGCCTGGCCCTGCTTGGCGCGCGCCCTGAAGATCTGGGCTACGTGGTGCCCGACCGCGCCGTGCACGGCTACGGCCTCACGCCGACCATCGTGGACTTGGCCATGGCGCAAAAGCCCGGCCTGCTGATGACCGTGGACAACGGCATCGCCTCGCTCGCCGGCGTGGCGCACGCCAAGGCGCTCGGACTCAAGGTGCTGGTCACCGACCATCATTTGCCCGCCGCCGAAGGCCTGCCCGTGGCCGATGCGCTCGTGAACCCCAACCAGCCCGCCTGCGGTTTCGCGAGCAAGAACCTGGCCGGCGTCGGTGTGGCCTTCTACGTGCTGCTGGCCCTGCGCAGCGAGTTGCGCCGGCGCGGCGCTTTCGAGGCCCAGAACCAGCCACGGCTGGATGCACTGCTCGACCTCGTCGCCCTGGGCACCGTGGCCGACGTTGTCAAGCTCGACGCCAACAACCGGCGCCTCGTCGCGCAGGGCCTCAGGCGCATGCGGGCCGGGCGCATGCAGCCGGGCCTGGCCGCGCTTTTCAGCGCCGCTGGCCGCGACGCTGCTCAAGCCTCTGCCACCGACCTGGGCTTCACGCTGGGCCCGCGCGTCAACGCCGCCGGGCGGCTCTCGGACATGACCCTGGGCATCGAATGCCTGACAACCGAAGACCCGGCTCGAGCGGCCGAACTCGCCAAACTGCTCGATGAGATCAACCGCGAGCGGCGCGATATCGAGGCTGGCATGCGCGAGCAGGCCGAGAGCCGCCTCGAAGCCCTGATGCCCAGCGGCGAAGTCCCTGCGGCGGTCGCCATCTTCGAGCCAGATTTCCACGAGGGCGTGGTCGGCATCGTCGCCTCGCGACTGAAGGACCGGCTGCACCGGCCGAGCTTTGTGTTCGCACGCGGGCAGGACGGCTCGCTCAAGGGGTCGGGCCGCTCCATCGCCGGCTTCCACCTGCGCGACGCGCTGGATCTCGTGGCCAAGCGCCATCCCGGGGTGCTCAAGAGATTCGGCGGCCACGCCATGGCGGCCGGCTGCACGCTCAGCGACGAGGCCGCCTTCGCCACCTTCGACGCCGCCTTGCAGCAAGTGGCGCGCGAGTGGCTCTCGGCCGAGGCGCTCACCCGCACCCTGCGCACCGACGGCCCCCTGCCGGCCTCGGCCTTCAACGTGGCCACAGTGCAGGCCATCGACGCCGAGGTCTGGGGCCAGGCTTTCGAGGCCCCGGTGTTCTGTGACGAGTTCGAGCTCGTCTCGCAGCGCGTCGTGGGTGAGAAACACCTGAAGCTGCGCCTGCGCCAGGGCGGCCAGCTGCGCGACGCGATCTGGTTCCAGCACGTCGAGGCATTGCCCGATCGCGTGCGCCTGGCCTACCGGCTCGACCTCAATACCTGGAACGGGCAGACCAGCGTGCAGCTGATCGTCGAAGCGCAGGTCTGAGAAGGATTTCACGGCGAGAGCGCTAACGATGCGTTCAAGCGGCTCGTGGGGTTATTTGTCAACGGCGTGACATAGGCGGTTTCGAGAATTCCCTGCTTCTAACGCTGTCCGGCGGAACACCCGAGTCCGCGCCTTCATGTCTTCCGCTTCCACCCTCACGCTTCGAGCCCGTCTGGGCCTGATCGCCGCGCTCGCGCTGGCGCTGTCTTTCGTGCCCAGTGTCATGCTGGCCCTGCGCCTGGACACCGACCTCGGGCTTGCTCGCCACGAACAGGCCGGCCTGCCAGCCAATGCTGCCTGGCACCAGTTGCTCAAGGCCTTGAGCCAGCATCGCCGCCTGGCCAGCGAAGCGCGCTCGACCCGGCCCGACGCCAAGGCAGAGCTGCCGGCCGCGCGCCAGGCCGTGCAGTCCGCTCTCAAGGCCGTGCGCGCCCTGGACGGTGAGTCTGCCAGCGCGACGGCCGCTCTGGGGGCTGATTTCGACAAGCTGGTCACCGACTTCGACGCAGGCCAGCTCGACGTGGCCCACTTGCTGCAGCGCCAGCATGAACTGTCGGCTCTTGCCCTGGCGACCATGGGCGACATGAACAGCCGCAACGAGCTGCTGCTGGAGCCCGAGCGCGGCCTGCATTTCGCCATGAGCGCGGGCCTGAGCGCGGCACCGCGCGTCGAGGATGCGCTCTCCGAGCTCGGCGCCATCGCCGGCGCCGCGGCCGTCGATGACATCGCCCTGCTCCACACAGCGCTGACACGCTATCGCGAGCACGGCGGCGACATGCTCCAGCAGATGCAAGCGGCCAGCGCCGCCGATGCCGGCCTGGCGCCCCAGCTTGCGCCGCTCACGGCCCAGCTGCTCAAGCAGCGCCAGCAGGTTGACCAGGCCTTCGCTGATGCGGCCATGGACGTCAACTATCCATTGGCCAAGCTCGCCGGCACCCTGCGCGAGGCGGCCGAATTGCAAACCGGTGTGTCGAGCCAGGTGCTGCAAACGCTGACCCAGCAGCTCGAACGCCGCGCCGGTCGTGCCGCGCTGTGGCGCAACACCCTCGCCGCCGCCCTGCTGCTCGCCTTGGGCGGCCTGGCCACGTTGATGTTGCGCGCCAGCCGCCAGTTGCTGCTGCCCGTCGAGCAGATGATTGCAGCCACCGAGCGCATCGCCGCGGGCGACCTGAGCCAGCCCGTGCCGCAGGGGCGCCGCGACGAACTCGGCCGCGTGCTGCGTGCCCTGGCGGACATGCAGGCCCGGCTGCGCGCGCTCGTCGAGCGCATTCACGCCGGCGCCGAGCCCATCCGCCTCGCGGCCCAGGAGATCGCCGCCGGCAACGAGGACCTGGCCTCGCGCACCGAGACCGCTGCCGCGCACCTTCAGCAGACCAGCTCCAACGTCGAACAACTCGACGGCGTCGTGCAGCAGAGCAGCCAGGCCGCCGCGGAAGCCAGCGCGCTCGCGCAGCAGGCCTCGGACCTGGCCGTGCAGGGCGGTGAGGTCGTGAACCGGGTCGTCAGCACCATGGGCAACATCCACGCCTCGTCCAGCCGCATCGCCGACATCACCGGCCTGATCGACGGCATTGCCTTCCAGACCAACATCCTGGCGCTCAACGCCGCCGTGGAGGCTGCGCGGGCCGGCGAGCAGGGGCGCGGCTTTGCGGTCGTGGCTTCCGAAGTGCGCTCCCTGGCGCAACGCTCGGCCGAAGCCGCGCGAGAGATCAAGACGCTGATCCAGCAATCGGTCGAGCAGGTGCAGAACGGCACGCAGTTGGCCGGTGACGCGGGCAACGCGATGCAGAACATTGTCGGCCAGGTACGCCGGGTCACGCAGATGATGCATTCGCTCGAGGCCCAGGCCCGCGAGCAGGCCGACCAGACCCATGAGCTCGGCTCGGCCGTGCGCGCCATCGACACCATGACGCAGCAGAACGCGGCCCTGGTCGAGCAATCGGCCGCGGCGGCTGGCTCCCTGCGCCAGCAGGCCGAAGCCATGGACGAGACGGTGCAGAGCTTTCGGCTCTAGGAGGCGCAGCCTTTCAGGACTCCTAGAATCGGCGGGTGAACGACATCCTCAACGCCGATCTGCATTGCCACTCCAGGGTCTCCGACGGCACGCTGGAACCCGAGCAACTGGCCGCTCGCGCCCGTGCCAACGGCGTGGAGTTGTGGGCCCTGACCGACCACGACGAGATTGGTGGCCAGCAGCGCGCGATGGAGGCCGCCCTGGCGCTGGGCATGCCCTACCTGACGGGCACCGAGATCTCGGTCAGCTTTGCACACAAGGTGGTCCACGTGGTGGGCCTGGGCTTCGACCACGAGAACGAGCAACTGCGCGAGGGCCTGCGCCAGACCCGCGGCGGCCGCGAGCGGCGCGCGCACGAAATGGCAGCAGGCCTGGCCAAAGTCGGGATCCACGGCGCCTTCGAAGGCGCCCGGCAGTACGTGGGCAACCCCGAGCTGATCTCGCGCACGCATTTCGCGCGCTTCCTCGTCGAGGCCGGGCATTGCAACGACGTGTCGGAGGTGTTTCGGCGCTTCCTCACCGAGGGCAAGCCGGGCTTCGTCGAGCATCGCTGGGCAGGCCTCGGCGAGGCCGTGCGCTGGATCACCGAGGCCGGCGGCGTGGCCGTGATCGCCCACCCGGCGCGCTACGGCTTCACGCCGACCGAGGAATACGCGCTGATCACTGAGTTCATGACCCATGGTGGCCGCGGCATCGAGGTGGTGACGGGCAGCCACTCGGCGGCCGAGGCTGTGCAGTACGCCGGCGTGGCCGAGGAATTCGGACTTCTCGCGTCGCGCGGCTCGGACTTTCACTCGCCGGACGAGAGCCGCACGGACTTAGGGCTGCTGGACCTGCTCCCGGGCCGGCTGAACCCTGTCTGGGCGGCACTGGAGACGCGGATCCACACGCCAGCCTCCGCATAATTGCCGCCATGGCACAGGTCTTCCACGTCCACCCGGACAACCCGCAAGCGCGCTTCCTCAAGCAGGCCGTTCAGATCCTTCACGACGGCGGCATCGCGGCCATCCCGACGGACTCCAGCTACGCCCTGGTCTGCCACCTCGACGACAAGGCCGCCGCCGAGAGCCTGCGGCGCATCCGCGGCGTGGACGACAAGCACCACCTCACCCTGCTGTGTCGCGACCTCTCCGAGCTGGCCAGCTACGCACGCGTGGACAACCGTCAATACCGTCTGCTCAAGAGCGCCACGCCGGGCCGTTTCACGTTCATCCTCGAAGCTACCAAAGAGGTGCCGCGCCGCGTCTCGCACCCGGCCCGCCGCACCATCGGCCTGCGCGTGCCCGAGCATCGCGTGACTCAGGACCTGCTCGCTCTGCTCGGCCAGCCCCTGCTCGCCACCACCCTGATCCCGCCCGGCGAGACCGAGCCGCTGAACGATCCGCAAGAGATCGAGGCGCGCTACGACAAGCTCTTGCAGGTCATCGTGGAGGCTGGCGCTTGCTCGATGGAGCCGACGACCGTGATCGACATGACGGGTGAGGAGCCCGAGTTGCTGCGCCAGGGCGGTGGAGACGCCACGAGCCTAGGCCTCTGAGATGCCCAGCGCCTCAAGCTGATCGGCCACGAGTTCCAGGCGTAGCAGGGGGTTGTCCAGCGCCATCAGGCGCTGTCGCTCCGCGCAGGCCAAGGGCAGCAATTCCGCCCAGCGGTTCGATAGCCAGCCGCAATCGTCCCAGTCATAGGGCGGTTGAATGGGCAACTGCGCCGCGCTGCCGCCCAGCTCCAGCGTGTGGACGAGGTTTTGCAGCAAGAGCACCAGGCGCTGAAGGTCGCGCGGCACGGGCACGGCGCGATCCTCGTCCAGCAGCGCGGCATCGCCGACCCACAGACCATGCGGCAGGCGATCGCTGCTGCGGAGCTCGAAGCGCTGGCCGCCGCGCGCCTGCAGGTGCATGAGGCCGGGCTGGGCGGTCTCGGCCTCGACCAGATGGGCCAAGGTGCCGACCGTGTGGAAGCGTTCCCGCTTGAAGCCCTCGCCCTCGGCCTCGCGTTCGCGCACCTCGCTGCCCTCGATGAGGGCGACGACGCCGAAGGGCAGGCCCTGCTCGGCACAGCGCTTGATCAGATCCAAGTAGCGCGGCTCGAAGATTCGCAAGCGCAGCGTCCCTCCCGGAAACAGCACCTGCTGCAGGGGAAAGAGCGCGAGCGCATCTGGCATCGCTCGATTGTCCGCCTGCATCAACGGGTTTTGCCAGCAATCCTTTGGCGGATCTGTGGCAGAGCGGCCAAGGCGGCTTCGCGGCCCGCGGCGATCGACTTGAGCCGTGCGCCGAAGTCCGCACTGCCCACGCCATCGAGGAGCGGGCGGATCACGACGTCAGCGTCGCGCAGCTCGAAACTGTTGATCGAGCGTCCCATGATGGCCACAGTCTGCAGCAGCATGTGCAGCGCGTCGGTCGAGGGCTGGTCCTTGGGCGGCGAGGAGATGTCCACGGCGATGATCATTTCGGCGCCCATCTGGCGCACATAGCGCACGGGCACGGGGGCGACGAGGCCGCCGTCCACGTAGTCGCGCCCGGTGATGCGCACGGGCTGGAACACCGTGGGTACGCTGCTGGAAGCGCGCACGGCCGTGCCAGCGTCGCCGCTGCGGAACATCACGCCAGCCCCGCTCGAGAGATCGGTGGCGACGATGCCCAGCGGCATGCGCATCTGCTCGATCAGCTTGCCGTCGACCTTCTCGCGCACGAACCGGGCCAGCGCCTCGCCTCGGATCAGGCCGCGCAAGGGGAAGGCCCAATCGGTGATCGCGCCCTCGTCCATGGTCTCGGCAATCTGGGCCATCTCGCGGCCCGATTTGCCCGAGGCGTAGAGCGCCGCCACGAGGCTGCCGGCGGAGGTGCCGGCGACCAGGTCCACCTTGATACCGTTCTCCTCCAGCACCTGAATCACACCGATGTGGGCGAAGCCGCGAGCTGCACCGCCCCCCAGGGCCAGGCCGACGCGTGGCGGCTGGGCGATCTTGGGCGGCTGGACGGGCTCGGCGGGCGGCGCGGTCTCGACGGGTTGCTGACGCGGCGCCAGAGGAACGCTTTGGCAGGCGGCCAGCACAAGGCCGGCCAGGATGATCGCGCCACGGCGCAGCTGGGAGAGGCAGGCAGTCATGGGCGCGGATTGTCGCGGCTGAGCCTTAAGCGAGCTTGTAGCTCTGCAGATGGATGCTCGTCTCCGTCGTA
Source organism: Roseateles sp. (assembly GCA_019234295.1). GTDB lineage: Bacteria > Pseudomonadota > Gammaproteobacteria > Burkholderiales > Burkholderiaceae_C > JAFALK01. The sequence goes on along the minus strand of JAFALK010000049.1, from coordinate 47,694 downwards.
CCGATGCCTTTGATGAGGCGCACCCGCTCCAGCACATTGGCCAACTCGTTGAGGCTCACGGCGCGCAGCTCGGCGAGCAGGTCCCAGCGGCCGTTGGTGTCGAAGAGGCCCGTCACGCCGGGCTCGCCCAGCAGCATGGCCACGACCTCGCGGGTGCGATTGCCCTCCACAGTGATGCTCATCCACGCCACGATCTCATCGGGCATGTGGTCGGGCCGCAGGCGCACGGTGTAGCCGGTGATCACGCCCTGGTCTTCCAGCCGGGCGATTCGGTTGGACACCGTGCCGCGTGCCACCTTGAGCCGCGCCGCCAGCGTGGCCACGCTGGCGCGTGCGTCGGCCCGCAGCAGGGCCAGCAGTTGTTGGTCTAGAGCATCCATTTTGCCAATTTAACCTGCCGAAATGATCAAAGCAATGACTTTATTGCCCAAGAGTTGCGCTTCTGATTGACTTGGGGCCGGCGAACAATGGCATTGCCGTCTCACCCACAGTGATGATCATGACCCGCTTCCTCAGCACCCCCGATGTCGCCCGCATCGTCCAGACCCTGGGCATCCACGAGTTCTACAAGCGTCTCGTCCAACAGCTGGAGTCCGACTTCCTGCGCTGGGGCGAGTTCGACAAGTCGCCACGCAGCGCCGCCCATTCGAGCGACGGCGTGATCGAGCTGATGCCCATCGCCGACGCCCGCCACTACAGCTTCAAGTACGTCAACGGCCACCCCAAGAATCACCAGCACGGCCTGCCCACCGTCATGGCTTTCGGCGTGCTGGCCGATGTCGCCACCGGCAAGCCGACCCTGCTTTCCGAGTTGACGCTGACGACCGCCCTGCGCACAGCCGCCACCTCGGTCATGGCCGCGCGCCACCTCGCCCGACCCGATGCCAGCGTCATGGCCCTGATCGGCAACGGCGCGCAAAGCGAGTTCCAGGCCCTGGCGTTCCATCACCTGATGGGCATAGAAGAAGTCCGCCTCTATGACGTGGATGCCAGCGCCACCGACAGGCTGGCCGCGCACCTGGCCAAGGCCGCTCCTGGCCTGCGCGTGGTCCGCGCGGCGAGCACGGCCGAGGCGGTCCGCGGCAGCGACATCGTCACCACCGTCACAGCCGACAAAAGGAACGCCACGATCCTCACGCCCGACATGATCGAGCCCGGCATGCACATCAACGGCGTGGGCGGCGACTGCCCCGGCAAGACTGAGCTCCACGGCGGCGTGCTGGAGATGGCCCGCGTGTTCGTGGAATACGAGCCGCAGTCGCGCATCGAAGGCGATGTGCAGCAGATGCCGGCCGACTTCCCCGTGATCGAGCTGTGGCGGGTGCTGGCCGGCCAGGCCAAGGGCCGTGAGCGCATGGACCAGGTGACCGTGTTCGACTCCGTCGGCTTTGCGCTCGAAGACTTCTCGGCCCTGAGCCTGCTAGAAGCGAGCGCACACTCACTGAAGCTTGGCAGCGAGTTACCGCTCATGCCCACCTTGGCGGATCCCCGCAATCTCTTCGGCCAGCTTCAGTCTTCAAACGATATTCGAGTTTGCATATAAGCAATTTAAAACAAAATCGTTCTCAAACATAAGCAGCCTCCCTAAAGTCCGCACCCTGAGCATATTCAGGGGAACTCTTTGGACTTCACGGCAGTTGCGAGCGGACTTTTGGTCGGCGCCATCATCGGCGTGACCGGCGTGGGTGGCGGCTCGCTGATGACGCCGCTGCTGCTTTCCGTCTTCCGCTTGAACCCGGCCGTGGCCATCGGCACCGACCTCTGGTTCGCCTCGCTGACCAAGCTCTCGGGCTCGGTGGCCCACGCCCGCCACGGCCATGTGCAGTGGCGCATCACCGGACTGCTTCTGGCCGGCTCCATCCCCGCCTCCATCGCCACCGTGGCCGCCATGCACGCGATCGGCGTCACCAAGGCCACCATGAGCGTGCTGACGCTGGCTCTGGGCGTCGCCCTGCTGCTCACGGCCGTGTCCGTGGCCTTCAAGTCCAGCTGGCAGCCGCTCGCCCTACGCCTGGAGCGCTTCATTCCCGAGTCGCGCAAGCCCCTGCTGACCGTCGCTGCGGGACTGCTGCTGGGCGTGCTGGTCTCGCTCTCGTCCATCGGCGCGGGCGCCGTCGGCGCCACCCTGATCCTCTTCCTCTACCCGCGCCTTGAAGCGCGCCACATCGTTGGCACCGACATCGCCCACGCCGTGCCCCTGACGCTCGTCGCCGGCATCGGCCACGCCACGCTCGGTAATGTGGCCTGGTCGCTGCTGGCGCCCCTGCTGATCGGCTCCATCCCCGGCATCTGGCTCGGCGCGCAGCTCACGCGCAGGCTGCCCGAGCGGGCCGTGCGCGCCCTGCTCTGCGGCTCGCTGCTGCTCGCGGGCTGGAAAGTGATTCATTGAACTGAACCGTTATGTACGCGTACACCGGCTTCGACCGCCAATTCGTCCACGCCCGCGCAGCGCAGTTCCGCGACCAGCTCGAGCGCAACCTCGCCGGCAAGCTCAGCGACGACGAATTCCGCCCGCTGCGCCTGCAGAACGGCTGGTATGTGCAGCGCCACGCACCCATGCTGCGCGTGGCCGTTCCTTACGGCGCGCTCTCCAGCCGCCAGCTGCGCCAGCTGGCCCGCATCGCCCGCGAGTTCGACCGCGGCTTCGGCCACTTCACGACACGCCAGAACCTGCAATACAACTGGATCCCCCTGCCGCGATCGGCCGACGTGATGGACCTGCTGGCCGACGTGGACATGCACGGCATCCAGACCAGCGGCAACTGCATTCGCAACATCACCAGCGACGCGCTGGCCGGCGTGGCCGTGGATGAGATCGTCGATCCGCGGCCCTATGCCGAGATCCTGCGCCAGTGGAGCACCCTGCACCCCGAGTTCGCCTTCTTGCCGCGCAAGTTCAAGATCGCCATCTCCGGCGCCGAGGAAGACCGAGCGGCCATCGCCTGGCACGACATCGGCCTGCAGCTGCGCAAGAACGCGGCGGGCGAGGTCGGCTTCGAGGTGCTGGTCGGTGGCGGCATGGGCCGCACGCCGGTGATCGCGCAGAAGATCAACGCCTTCGTGCCGTGGCAGCAGATCCTCGTCTACCTCGAGGCCATCGTGCGCGTCTACAACCGCTATGGCCGTCGAGACAATATGTACAAGGCCCGCATCAAGATCCTCGTCAAGGCCGAGGGCCAGCGCTTCTTCGACCAGGTGAACGAGGAGTTCGCCCAGATCCTGGGCAGTGACGATGGTGGCCATGAGCAGCTGCTTCCGCAAGCCGAGCTCGATCGAGTAGCGGCCAGTTTCACGACGCCCGAGGGTGTGCAGGCGCAGGCCTCGCAAGACATACTGGCAGGCGCCACCGGTGCTTACAAACGCTGGCTGGAGCGCAACGTCCACGCCCACCGAATCCCTGGCTATCGCGCCGTAACGCTCTCGCTCAAGCGCGCCGGCCTGCCCCCCGGCGACGCTACCGATGCGCAGATGGACTCCGCCGCCGACCTCGCCGACCGCTACAGCAGCGGCGAGCTGCGCGTGAGCCATGAGCAGAACCTGGTCCTGCCTTGGGTGCGCGAAAGCGACTTGCCGGCCCTGTTCGCGGCAGCCAAAGACAACGGCTTCGCAACGCCCAATATCGGCCTGCTGACCGACATGATCGCCTGCCCCGGCGGCGATCTCTGCGCTCTGGCCAACGCCCGCTCCATCCCGATAGCGGCGGCCATCACCGAGCGTTTCGAGGATCTCGACGAGCTCTACGACATCGGCGACATCGACCTGCACATCAGCGGCTGCATCAACTCCTGCGGCCACCACCACAGCGGCCACATCGGCATCCTCGGCGTCGACAAGGACGGCTCCGAGTGGTACCAGATCACCCTCGGCGGCGCCGACGGCTCCACGCTCTCTGGCGCGGCCACCCCCGGCAAGGTCATCGGCCCGTCCTTCGCGGCCGATGAGGTTCCCGACGTGATCGAGTCCATCGTCCATACCTACCGCGCCGAGCGCGACCGCGGCGAGCGGTTCATCGACACCGTACGCCGCATCGGTATCGACCCGTTCAAGGCACCCGCGAACGCCCAACGCACACTGACCGGCCAGGCCAAGGAGGTTGCATGAAATTCGTCAACGACACGCCGCCCGAGCTCTTCACTCTGGCCAACGACGCCGACGTCGAATCCATCGCCGCGCAGCTGCCGCAACTGAGAGCGATCGCCCTGCAGTTTCCCAAGTGGGTGGACGGACGCGCCTACAGCCAGGCCCGTCTGCTGCGCTCGCGCTACCGCTTCCGGGGCGAGATCCGCGCCGTGGGTGAAGTGTTGGTCGACATGCTACCCATGCTCCAGCGCACCGGCTTTGACGCCGTGCAGCTACGCTCCGACCAGGACGAAGCCGCGGCCCGCCGCGCACTCGCCTTCTTCCCCGCGGGCCACTACCAGGGCGACGTGACTCGCCCCCTGCCGAAGTTCGCACGATGAGCGCCATTGATCTCTACGCCCGCAAGACGGCCGGCTTCGACGAGCGGCTGGCGCAGACGCTCGCCCAGCTGCGTGCCGCGGCGGATGCGCATGGCGAGGGCCTGGTGCAATCCACGAGCCTGGGCGCCGAGGACATGGTCATCACCGACCTGATCGCCCGGGCCGGGCTCAAGGTGGCCATCGCCACGCTGGACACCGGGGCGCTGCACGAGCAAACGCTGGCGCTGATCCCGCGCATCGAGCAGCGCTACGGCCTTGAGGTCGAGGTATTCAGCCCGCGCCGGGAAGCCGTCGTCCACTTCGTGCGCACGCATGGCGACAAGGCCATGTACGAGAGCATCGAGCTGCGCAAGGCCTGCTGCGGTGTGCGCAAGCTGGAACCGCTGGGGCGCATGCTCGCAGGCCGCAGCGCCTGGATCACGGGCCTGCGCCGCGAGCAGTCAAGCAATCGCGCCGAAGTGCCGCCGCAGGAGCTCGACGCGCAAGGCCGCACCAAGATCAACCCGCTGGCGGCCTGGAGCTGGGCCGACGTCTGGCACTACATCCAAAGCTTCGACGTGCCCTACAACCCGCTGCACGACGAGTTCATGCCCAGCATCGGCTGCGCGCCCTGCACGCGCGCGATCGCAGTCGGCGAAGACTTTCGCGCCGGGCGCTGGTGGTGGGAGGAATCGAACAAGGAATGTGGTCTGCATGTCCACGAGAAGACTGGAGTGACGGCATGAACGCCCCCGTGAACATTGAAAAACTGCTGCCCTCCGTGGACCAGAGGCATCTGGACCATCTCGAAGAGGAAGCCATCTTCATCCTGCGTGAAGTTGCTGCGTCCTTCGAACGCCCCGGCCTGCTGTTCTCGAGCGGCAAGGACTCTTGCGTGGTGCTGCGCCTGGCCGAGAAAGCATTCAAGAGGCGCATCGCTGGCAACGAATTCGCCGGCAAGCTGCCCTTCCCCCTCGTGCACGTAGACACCGGCCACAATTTCCCCGAGGTGATCGAGTTCCGCGATCGCCGCGTGGCCGAGATGGGCGAGCGCCTTGTGGTCGCTCACATGGACGACTCCATCGCGCGCGGCACGGTGCGCCTGGCCCATCCGCTCGAATCGCGCAACGGCCACCAGACGGTGACGCTGCTGGAGGCCATCGAGGAGCATCGCTTCGACGTGCTGATCGGCGGCGCGCGGCGCGACGAGGAGAAGGCACGCGCCAAGGAGCGCATCTTCAGCCACCGCGACAGCTTCGGCCAATGGCAGCCCAAGGAGCAGCGCCCGGAGCTGTGGAACCTGTTCAACACCCGCATCCGCCCGGGCGAGCATTTCCGCGCCTTCCCGATCAGCAACTGGACCGAGCTCGACGTCTGGCTCTACATCGCCCGCGAGAACATCCCGCTGCCGAGCCTGTACTACGCGCATGAGCGCCAGGTTGTGCGCTCCAAGGGCCTGCTCGTGCCGGTGACCGAGGTGACGCCGCCCGCGGCACACGACAAGGTGGAGACGGCCACCGTGCGCTTTCGCACCGTGGGCGACATGACCTGCACCTGCCCGGTCGAGAGCAACGCGGCCAGCACCAATGAGATCGTGGCCGAGACCCTGACGGTCACCCTGAGCGAACGCGGCGCGACGCGCATGGACGACCGCACCAGCGAGTCCTCCATGGAGCGGCGCAAGAAGGAAGGTTATTTCTGATGAGTGCAGTTCTGAAACCCCAAGCCGCGGACAGCGACACACAGCACCGCGCGCTGCGCTTCCTCACCGCTGGCAGCGTGGACGACGGCAAGAGCACCCTGATTGGCCGGCTGCTCTTCGACAGCCGCGCCATCTTGGCCGACCAGCTCGACACGCTGGAGCGCCGCGCCGCCGGCGCACCCATCGATCTGTCGTTGCTGACCGACGGTCTCGAAGCCGAGCGCGAACAGGGCATCACCATCGACGTGGCCTACCGCTACTTCGCCACCAAGGCGCGCAAGTTCATCATTGCCGACGCGCCGGGCCACGAGCAGTACACGCGCAATATGGTCACGGCCGCGGCCGGATCGGATGCGGCGGTCGTGCTCGTGGACATCACCAAGCTCGACTTGACGCAAGCCGAGGTGCAATTGCTGCCGCAAACGCGCCGCCACAGCCTGCTGGCGCATCTGCTGCGCGTGCCCGGCATCGTGTTCGCCGTCAACAAGATCGACGCCGTCGAGCAGCCCGGCCCCGCCTTCGAAGCCGTGAGCCGCGCGCTCAATGCCTTCGCACAAGCCGCCGGCATCGAGGTGCAGGCCATCGTGCCGGTCTCCGCCCTGCGCGGCGACAACGTCACGAGCCCGCTGGAGGCCGACTGGTATCAGGGTCCGAGCTTGCTGCAGGTGCTCGAAGGCCTGGCCGCCGGCGAGGAAAGCGGCGAAGGCAGCTTCTTGCATCCTGTGCAGTACGTCGCCAAGGAAGGCGAAGCGAGCCAGGGCGTCGGCCACCAGCCGCGCACGCTTTGGGGCCGCATCGCGCAAGGCTCGGTCAAGGTCGGCGATGAACTGCAGATCCTGCCCAGCGGCGAAAAGGGCATCGTGGCCGAGCTGCGCCGCGCGGGCGAGACGGTCGCCACTGGCCAGGCGGGCGAGTCCGTCGGCCTCGTGCTCGATCGCCAGCTCGACGTGAGCCGTGGTGACTGGGTCGTCACGCCCGGCGCCGCCGCGCCCACGCAAAGCTTCGAAGCCACGCTGGCCTGGCTCGACGTCGAGCCGGCCCAGCCGGGCCGCAAATACTGGGTGCGCCATGGCAACCGCTGGGTCCAGGCGCGCATCACGGCCATCGAGCACCGCGTGGACATCCACACGCTGCAAGAGCGTGAAGCCGAGGCCTTGCAGGTCAACGAGATCGGCCATGTGCGCGTGGAACTGCAGCTGCCGCTGCCGCTGACCCCGTACACGCTCAACCGCGTCGGCGGCGCGCTGATCGTGGTCGATCCGCAAAGCAACCGCACCTCGGGTGCGCTCCTGGTGCGCTGATGGGCCGCGTTATTTTCGTCAGTGCCGGGCCCGGGGCCGCCGACCTCATCACCTTGCGTGGCGCCCGTGCCCTGGGCCAAGCGGACGTCGTGCTCTTCGACGCCCTCACCGACCCCGCCCTGCGCGAGCTCGCCCCGCAGGCACGCTGGCTCGACGTGGGCAAGCGCGGCTTCTGCAACTCGGCCAAGCAAGAGAGCATCAACGCCTTGCTCGTCGCGCAGGCTCAAAAGCATGCCTGCGTGGTCCGTCTCAAGGGCGGCGACGCCAGCATCTTCGGCCGCCTGGAGGAAGAACTGCTGGCCCTGGCCAAAGCCGGGATCGACAGCGAAGTCGTGCCTGGCGTCACCGCTGCCATTGCCGCGGCGGCGCACAGCCAGCGCCCTCTCACGCGCCGCGGCCAGGGCCGCAGCGTGAGCCTGACCACGGCGATGACGCGCGAGGGCGAGCTTCAAGCCGCACGCTCGGCCGATACGGAGGTCTTCTACATGGCCGGCCAACAGCTGGGCGCGCTCGCGCGCAAGCTGCTCGAAGCAGGCTGGCCGGCCGACACGCCCGTGCTCGTGACCTCACGAGCCGGCTGCGCCGACGCCCTGGCCAGCGACCATTGCGTGGGGGCCCTGGCCGCCGCGAGTCTCCTGCACAAGGGCCGCCCGACCGTGGTTACGGTGGGCGCCGGAGCGCGCAAACTGCAGAAATCCCCCGCAAGACATGAATTCCACGCGCCGGCCATGGCAGACGATGCCTCCGTGAATTCCCTGATCCTTTAAAATGCGCGGCTTTGCCGCCCGCTAACTACAAGATTCACTGCCATGACCCACGTCGTCCTCGAGAACTGCATCCGCTGCAAGTACACCGATTGCGTTGATGTCTGCCCCGTCGATTGCTTCCGTGAAGGCCAGAATTTCCTCGCCATCGATCCGGACGAATGCATCGACTGCGCCGTGTGCATCCCCGAGTGCCCGGTGAACGCCATCGTGCCCGAGGAAGACGTGCCGGGGAACATGCAGCACATGATCAAGCTGAACGCCGAGCTCTCCCAGAAGTGGCCCAGCATCACCAAGCGCAAGCCGGCCCTGCCGGATGCCGACGAATGGCAAGACAAAACGGGCAAGCTCTCCGAGCTGATCCGCTAACCCTGAATTTCCATGGAACCGCAATTGAACGCTGAGATCGCGAAGACCGCCGCCGAACACGCCGGCCCCATCGAAACCGATGCCGTCATTGTCGGCGCGGGCCCGGTCGGCCTGTTTCAGGTTTTCGAGCTGGGGCTGCTCGAGATCAAGGCTCACATCATCGATTCGCTGGCCTACCCCGGCGGCCAGTGCATCGAGCTCTATCCGGACAAGCCCATCTACGACATCCCGGCCGTGCCGGTGTGCACCGGCAAGGAGCTGACGGACAACCTGCTCAAGCAGATCGAGCCCTTCGGCGCGACCTTCCACCTGGGCCAGGAAGTGACCACCGTCGAGAAGCAGGCCGACGGCCGCTTCTACGTGGCCACGAGCAAGGGCACGACTTTCATCACCAAGACCATCTTCATCGCCGGCGGCGTGGGCTCGTTCCAGCCGCGCACGCTGAAGGTCGAGGGCATCGACAAGTACGAGGGTGACCAGGTCCACTACCGCGTGCGCAACCCCTCGCAGTTCGCGGGCAAGAACCTGCTGATCGTCGGTGGCGGCGACTCGGCGCTGGACTGGGCCCTGAACTTCTGCGGCGGCAACGACGACGGCAACCCGCACAAGGCCGAGAGCGTGATCTTGCTGCACCGCCGCGATGGCTTCCGCGCCGCGCCGGCCTCGGTGGCCAAGATGCACGAGCTCTGCGAGCAGCACGAGATGCAGTTTGTTGTCGGCCAGGTGAGCGACATTGTCGAGAACGATGGTCAGTTGACCGGCGTGAAGGTCACCGGCGGCGACGGCGTCACGCGCGTGGTGCCGGCCGACCAGGTGCTCGTGTTCTTCGGCCTCTCGCCCAAGCTCGGCCCGATCGCCGAATGGGGCCTTGCTCTGGAGCGCAAGCAGATCGTCGTGGACACCGAGAAATTCCAGACCAGCGTGCCGGGCATCTTTGCCGTGGGTGATGTGAACACCTATCCGGGCAAGAAGAAGCTGATCCTCTCCGGCTTCCACGAGTGCGCGCTGGCCGCCTTTGGCGCCGCGCCCCACATCTTCCCTGAGAAGCGCATCCACCTGCAGTACACGACCACGAGCCCGAAGCTGCACAAGGTGCTCGGCGTGGACTCGCCGGTATTCGACTGATCGACGCGGGCGCGCGGGGCCGCCGGCCCGCACCCACGAGGGGGCCCGCTTTGACGGGCCCCTAGCGTTTCCAGCCCCGGCTCTTGGCGGCGCGCTCGCCCGCCGCGTCCAGCACCTCGCCCTCGCGCATCTCGTCCACCGCCGCCAGCAGGGCCGGCGGCAGGCCGCTGGCCGCCGTGCGGTATTCGCCGGCCGCCGCCGGCGCGGCCGGCATCAGCTGGCGAACGCGCCAGCCCTCGTCTTCGCGGCAGGCCAAGCCCGCGCTGCCATCGGTGGCGAAGGTGCGGCAATAGCGGCCGTCCTTGGCCGCAAAGCTCAGGCCCAGTCTGACCGAGCCCACTCCTTCGCCAGAGAGTTTCCCGTCCAGTGCCTGAGCCAGCTCGCCCTGCGCATTCAGACCGCCGCCGGCCGGCCGCATCTGGTGGCCGATGATCAGGCCCAGCATCACGCTCGCGGCCATGCCGCCGAGCTGGACCCAGGTGGGGGTCCAGCGGCGGCGCGAATCGAGCGAGACAACCTTGGGGCGCAGCACGGCGGTGATCCGCGGCGGCACCGCCTCGTCGACCACGGGCGCGTAGGTAGCGCCGAGCATGGCGCGAAGGCGCTGCTCACGCTCGACGCGGCTGCGCAGCACGGCGTCGGCTCCCAGGCGCTGCTCGAATGCCGCTCGTGCGGCGCCATCTAGCTCGCCGTCCACATAGGCCATGACCTCGTCCATGTCGTCCCTCACTGCGTCTCTCCATCCACCAGGACCGCCTGCAGCGCCTCGCGGCCGCGCGCCAGGCGGCTGGTCAGCGTGCCGATCGGGATCTCCAGCGTCTCGGCCGCCTCCTTGTAGGACAGCCCCTCGACCAGCACCAGGCTCACGGCCAGGCGCTGCTCCTCGGGCAGGCGTGCCATGGCCTTGTGCACCGCGAGCCGCGTGATCACAGCCCCGGTCTGCGACTGCCCCACCGTCTCGCTCAGTTCTTCCACGTCCACGTCCACCATCACCTCCCGCTGCCGGCCGCGCGAGCGCAGCTCGTCGATCCAGGCGTTCTTCATGATGCGGTAGAGCCAGGCGTCCAGCCGCGTGCCCGATTGCCATTGCTCCTCGGCCTTGAGCGCGCGCTCCAGCGCCACCTGCACGAGATCGTCGGCGTCCTCGCGCTGCCAGGCCAGCGTGCGGGCGAAGCGACGCAGCTGCGGCAGCAGCGCGGCGATTCCCTGGCGAAGCTCATCCACACTCATGTCTTCAATGGAGATAACGTTGGCGGGCTGGATTTTCTTCCACGTCTCAGACGTTCTAGCTTGCATGAAGCTATTCGCACTCACCTTGTTGCTCGCATCGGGCATGGCCCAGGCCCAGCTGCGCCTGCCCGTTCTGCCCCAGGTCACCGATCGGCTGCGGCCGATCACAGATCCGCTGCGTGACCGAACGCAGGAGCTGCTGGCTCCTCTGGATCTGCGCCACCTCGGCGACGAACTGCTCGAACGATTTCCAAAGCATCTCAGCCGCGACCCCGCGGGCCAGCTGATCGTGCGCGCCGAACTGCTTGCCCTGCCGTCCAGCGCGCAGGCGCGCGATCGCGTGCTGGCCCTGCCCGGCGTGACGCTGATCGAGGAGACCGAGCTCGAAGGGCTGGACCTGCGCTGGCTGCGCCTGCACGTCGATACCGGGCGGCTGAACGAGATTCGCGCACTCGACCCGGATGGGCAGTACGACTACCAGCACATCTATCTGGGTAGCGGCACGACGGGCGTAATTTCAGCCCCGGGCGGCTCCGCGCCTGCCGGGGAGGTGAGCGCAACACGCATCGGCTTGATCGATAGCGGCGTGGCCCGCCACCCGGCTCTGCGCAACGCCCACGTCGAACGATGGGGCTGCGAAGGCGCCGAACACCCCGCGTCTCACGGCACCGCCGTAGCCTCCCTGCTCGTGGGCCGCGACGGGCGCTTCCAGGGTGCGGCCGCCGGCGCGCAGCTCTACGCCGCAGATGCGTTCTGCGATGCCCCGGACGGCGGCTCGGTCCAGCGCGTGGCCCAGGGCCTGGCCTGGCTCACGCGCGAAAAGCTGGGCGTGGTCAATATCAGCCTCGTGGGCCCGGCCAATGTTCTGCTCCACAAGGCCGTGGCCGCGGCACAGGCACGCGGACTGCTGATCGTGGCTGCCGTCGGCAACGACGGGCCGGCCGCGCCGCCCCTGTATCCGGCCGCCTGGCCCGGCGTGGTGGCCGTGACCGGCGTGGACCCACGCCGCCACGTGCTGGCCGAGGCCGGACAGGGACCGCACGTGATGTTCGCAGCACCCGGCAGCGGCCTGTGGGGTGCCGGCCTCGATGGCGAGTACGTGGAATTGCGCGGCACCTCTTTCGCGGCTCCGCTGGTCGCAGCCCTGCTGGCGCGCGAATCCCTCGCCCAACTGCGCGACGCTGCCGTCGATCTCGGCGCGGCGGGCCGCGACGACGTCTACGGCTGGGGGCTGGTGGCCGAAGCGCAGCGCACCCGAAGGCCCTGAACACTTTGTTTCAACTGATCGGGAAGAAACGCGATCCCGGCTTCGTTCTTGAGGATGCAGGCGCCGGAATGGCCGACGCCCTCAACGACAGGAGAAGCCTCATGAACACGCGCAACACCCGCATCGCCACCACCACCCTGATCACGGCCCTGCTGGGCGCACTGACCCTGGCCACCACGCCCGCCCACGCTGGCGGCCTGCTCGGCGGTGGCGGCGGCCTGGGCGGCCAGCTCGGCGGCAGCTTGAATGGTGGCCTCAACGGCGCCTTCCAGCGCCCGGACCTGCAGCGCCCGGACATCGACGGCAGCCGCATGCGCGGCGCGGTCGACAAGGCCAGCGACAAGGCTCGCGACAAGGGAGGCGAGCTCAAGGACGGCGTCGCTGACAAGGCCGGCCAAGTCAAGGACGGCGTCGCCGGCAAGGCCGGCCAGCTCAAGGACAACAGCCAGGGCCTGACGAACGACGCCTCGACGACCAGTTCGGCCACTGGTGCCGCCAATGGCGCGGCCAATGCCACGGCCAATGGCTCGTCCAATAGCTCGGCCAATAGCTCGGCCAATAGCTCGGCCAATAGCTCGGCCAATCGCTCGGCCAATCGCTCGTCCAATCGCTCGGCCAACGGTTCCTCCACCAGTTCCTCGCACGGCTCGACGGATGGATCCGCGCATGGCGGCCTGCTGGGCGGCAGCAAGTCCGCGGCCACCGCGCCCGCAACGACAGCAGCCGCGCCTGCCACATCGCCTGCAGCCACCGCGCCCGCAGCGACCACGCCTGCCAGCACCACGCCTGCCACCACCGGGCCCGCAAACAGCACGACCGGCAACAGCACGAGCGGCAACAGCAGCAAGCCGGCTAATCGCGGCGGCGCGCTGAACGCCAACGGCAATGCCGATGCCAGCCGCGACGGCGCCTCTGCAGACGGCAGCGTCTCCGCCAAGCGCCAGCACTGAAGCGCTAGAATTGCGCCCGCACCGCCTTGAGGGGCGGTGCATTCGCTAGGGGTGTTGGCCGGTTCTACCGCTCGACTGAGAGAGTCCCTTTGAACCTGATTGAGGTAATCCTCGCGCAGGGAAGCACGCAGATCCCCCACGTCAATCCTTCTCTCCCAGACGTCCCGGGGCTTTGTCGTCCGCCGACCTGCCATCGATTCGAGATTCACGATGGCATTCCGATTCAAGACGTCCATGCTGGCCGCTGCCGCCAGCCTCCTTGGCGCGCATGCGCACGCGCAGACCCTTCCGACCGTGCAGATCACGGGACGTGCGGCCGAACAGCCGGTGGCCCTCGGTGGCTTCGGCGACACCGCCGTGGCCAAGCTGCCTTTTCAGGCCGAGGTGCTCAACGCCGAGCTGCTCACCGACCTGGGCGTGCGCCAACTCGCGGGCCTGACCAGTCTCGACGCCAGCGTGGGCGATTCGTACAACGCCACTGGCTACATCAGCTATCTCAAGGTGCGCGGCTTCGACATCGACAACCAGTACAACTACCGCCGCGACGGCCTGCCCATCAGCGCCGACACCATCCTGCTGTTCGACAACAAGTCGGCCATCGAAGTGCTCAAGGGCACGAGCGGCATCCAGGCTGGCACGAGCGCGCCTGGCGGCATGGTCAACCTCGTCGTCAAACGGCCCACGGCACAGGACTTCACGACCATGAGCTTGGGGCTGAGCGAGCGCGGCACGGTGGAGGCCTCGGTGGACACGAGCCAGCACTTGGGGCACGACCTGAGCCTGCGCATCAATGCCGCCGGAGCGCAGCTCGAGCCGCAGCTGCGCGATGCCCAGGGCAGCCGCCGCCTGCTTGCCGCCGCCCTCGACTGGCTCGCCTCGCCCGACACGCTGGTGCAGCTCGAAGGCGAATGGAGCCGCCAGGCCCAGCCCAGCCAGCCCGGCTTCAGCCTGCTCGGAGCCAAGCTACCCAGCGCCGCGGACGTGGATCCGCGCATCAACCTCAACAACCAGCCCTGGAGCCAGTCGGGCATCTTCAGCGGCGAGACCGGCAGCGTGCGCGTGGAGCAGCGTCTCAATGCCGACTGGAAGCTCCTGGCCCACGTCGGCCTGCAACATCTCAGGAACGACGACCGTCTCGCCTTTGCCTACGGCTGCAGCGCTGAGAACAACTACACGAGCTACTGCAGCGACGGCAGCTTCGACTTCTATGACTACCGCAGCGACAACGAGCGGCGCAACACGGCCGCCAGCGAGTTCTCCCTGGCCGGGACGCTGCAGACCGGCACGCTGCGCCATGAGCTCAACCTCGGCCTGCAGGCGAGCCACTTCTGGAGCCGGCTCGGCGGCCAAGCCTACAACTGGGTGGGCATCGGCAATGTGAATGGCACGGCCATCGTGCCGGCTAACCCAGCCACGCTCAACACCAACACCGATCGCGACGAGAGCAGCACCGAGCTGTTCCTGCGCGACGCCATTGCCATCGACGCGCAATGGCGCGCGTGGATTGGCGCGCGCCACACCCAGCTCACCCGCGCCAGCCACCAGACCGATGGCAGTTCGCCCACACGCTACTCGCAGTCTTTCACCACGCCCTGGTTGGGCCTGAGCTACGCGCTCTCCAGCCAGCATTTGCTCTACGCAAGCTGGGGTGAGGGCGTGCAGAGCCAGGTCGTGCCCAATCTGCCGGGCTATCTCAGTGCCGGCCAGGCGCTGCCGGCGCTGCGCAGCCGGCAGTTCGAACTGGGCCTCAAGGCCGGCTCCAACACAGTGGATTGGTCGCTCGCGCTATTCGACATCCACCAGCCCGTGTGGACCGACAACGGCAGCAGCGTGACACCGGACGGCGAGGCGCACCATCGCGGCGTCGAGGCCCAGGCCGACCTTAAATGGAGCGGCGGCGGCCTGCTGCTCTCGGGCCTGCAGCTGCGGGCGCGGCGCGAAGGCAGTAGCGACGCCAGCATCGACGACAAGCAGCCCGTGAACGTGCCCGAGACCACGCTCAAGCTGCATGCACGCCAGGACCTGGCGCCGGGGCTGCAGGCGCAGGCCGGCCTCGTCTACGAGAGCTCACGGCAGGTGCTGCCCGACAACAGCCTGCAGGTCCCGGCCTGGACCCGCCTCGATGCCGGCCTGCGCTACACGCAGGGCACCAGCCGCCAGCTCTATGTGTGGCGTCTGGGCGTGGACAACCTGACCGATCGCCGCGCGTGGCGCGAGTCGCCCTTCCAGTACGGGCACGTCTACCTCTACCCGATGGCACCGCGCACCTGGCGTGTCAGCCTCGAGGTGCAGATCTGAGCGGAGCTTGCCGGCCTGACGATTTCTGGTCTATAATTTGCGGCTCTGTTCCTCGATAGCTCAGTCGGTAGAGCGCCGGACTGTTAATCCGTAGGTCCCTGGTTCGAGCCCAGGTCGAGGAGCCACAGAATTCAAGAGAGCCTGCAGTTGAGGTTCTCTTTTTATTGATGGCCTGCTGCAACCGATTGGCAGGCACACCCAAACGATTCCTCGATAGCTCAGTCGGTAGAGCGCCGGACTGTTAATCCGTAGGTCCCTGGTTCGAGCCCAGGTCGAGGAGCCACTTTGAAGCCCCGCATGCGCAAGCCTGCGGGGCTTCTTCTTGTGTGCTCAGGCATGAGTCGGTGCATGGGCGGCCTACTCGTCTTCCGCGGCATCGAAGCCATAGCGCTTCTTCAGCTCGTCAACGTCCTGCCGATGCGCAGCGAGATACCTCTTGAACTCGTCGATGATGCTCGAGTACTTGATCGACGACAGATACCAATAGCCCGAGGCGTGGGGCAGATTGGCGTCGTAGACCAGCGCGGTCTTGCGATCCGGGTGAAGGCGCGACCAGTAGTGCCGGGCGATCCGCGTGTTCATGTAGGCGCCATCAACACGGCGCATGATGAGTTGCTCGTAGAGCGCGTCGTACTGCTGCGACTCCTCCACTCTCAAGGCACCCGCCATCATCAACTGCTGGTAGGGATAGGGCGTGAAGCCCAGGGGAATGCCGAGCACTTTCAAGTGCGCAACACCCTTGCCCCGATCGCTGGCGTTCAGCAACACGCCGTCGGTGAACTCCAACATCGGGGCATAGGCGATCGATACCTTCTTCTTGAGATCCGCCACCCAGTTCGGGTTGTCCGGAAAGCTGAAATCCAGCCGCCCTTCGACGAAGAGTCTGTCGCGCCGCTTGAGCGGATAGACCTCATAGCGGAACACGTAGCCGCGCTCGTGCGCAAACGCGTCGAGGATGTCCCGCCCCAGGCCGCTGTATTGGCCCTTGACGCAGGAGGAGTAGGGCAGGAAGTTTGGATAGTCCTCGACGCCGACGGAGAAGGTCCGGGGCTCGGCGCCACTGCATGGGCTGAGGGCCGCCCAGAAGAGGACGCTCCACAATTGGAGGCCAAATGGGCGACTGAACAGGCAGCGACGGGTACGCAGCATTTCCAGCATTGAGCGTGCCAGTCTATGGCCCGTCACCCCGCGAGGCAAGCGCGAGCTTCACGTTGCCCTGGACCTGCCCTCGGCCTGCTTCATCAACGCGGATGCAACTCGAACGAACGCCGGCCTCAGCTCGTTCCAGGTCTGTTGATCGAATTGCACGTGCTTGCGCAGGATCGATGGATTGAAGCGGGGCAAGAGCGTGCCCTTGCTCGCAAACACGATGTTGTTGCTGCAATCTGCGCCGGGGACGACCAGCACTTCATTGGCGAAGCTGCGACTAATCCTGTCGATGAAGACTTCGTAGCTGTCGTGCCACGCGTGAAGATTGACGACCAGGATGCCGCCCGGCTGCAAGGTGTCGTAGCAATCGTCGTAGAAGCGCTGCGAGCACAAGGCGGGCGGCTGGCCTTCGCTGTCGAAGCCGTCCACCATCAGCACATCGACCGGGTAGGGTGCCTCTTGCACGTAGGCCGCACCGTCTCCGCGCCGAACTTTGAACCGCTGATCGTCAGACGGAATGCCGAACTCGTCGCGCAAGGCGATCACGTGCGGGTTGATCTCCACGACCTTGATCCGGGTGGCAGGGAGATGCCGATGGCAGAACTTGGCCAGCGAACCACCTCCGAGGCCAATCATGGCCAGGCTCTCTGGCCTGCTGTTGAACAGCAGCACGCCCATCATGGTCCGCGTGTAGTCCAGATCGAGTGCATCCGGCCGGTTGGTCTGCATGCGACTCTGGATCTGCGAGATCGTGAAATGAAGCGCCTTGCTGTGCGGCGTCTCGTAGACATAGGGTTTGACGTGCTCGTGGCTGTCGGCGTTCTGGGGCATGGTGTTTCAGCTGAATGGACTTGAGATCGCTTCACATGCGGTGGTCATGGTGTTGGCGAATGACCGACGCGTGCGCGCCGCATGTCGCGGACCAGCGGCGGAAAGGCCATCACCAGCAGAAGGCAGGCAATCGGAATCGTGGCCGAGAAGCCGAAGCCCTTGAATGCCAGCGCACCGATGACACCACCGACAAAGAACAGACTCAGGATCACCGCGTGGATGAACAGCTTGTCGCGATTGGCCCTCACGAAGTGAACCTGGTTGGCCGCGTGCGTGCGATTCCAGTAGAGCAAGCGTCCCAATTCGATGCCCAGGTCCGTGACGTTTCCGGTCATATGGGTGGTGCGAATCTCGGCCTGGGAAATCTTGGTGACGATGGCGTTTTGAAGACCCATGATGAAGCAAAGCAGCAGCACGGCGCTGGGCACCAGCAGATGCCCGGAGGACTCCAGATTGGCGCCGATCAGGCCGAAAACCAGCAGCATCCCGGCCTCCAGCAACAAGGCCAGCGCGTACTTGCTATGCATGCGCCGACGCCTCGCCCAGTTGATCAGAATGGCCGTGCAACTCGCGCCCAACACAAACGACAGCAGCGAGGCCATGCCGGCCAAGGCCAGCGCAAGTCCGCCGGTCGCCAGGTTGTCTGCCATGGCCGAGATGACGCCGGTCATGTGCGAGGTGTAGCGCTGCACGGCAAGAAATCCGCCCGCATTCACCGCCCCCGCTACGAAGGCGAGGATGCCACCCAGCTGCCGGTTGACCGTGCGGTTGCGGCGTCGCCCCGTCAAACGGTGCAGGTACTTGAGGGCCGTGAGAGAAGACCGACCCATCGATGGCCCACCGATTGCGGATCGAGAAGCGTCGTCGGGCGCGGGCCCCCCTTCAGGATTGCCAGACTGGATTCCCACGGGCACTCGTCTCCAATCGAATTTGCCTTCAATTAGTTTTTTATTATAATCTGACGCACATATCTATGTCGGTGCGGCGGGCATCATGGAACAGAAGACAGCACGACTGACAGTCTTGATCGACCCAGCCAAAAAGAAGGCGTTCGAGGCGCTCTGCGCCAAGCAGGACGTCACACCCTCGCAGGTGGTTCGCCGACTGATACGCGAGTACCTGGCAGCGCATGGCGCAAGCTTTGTGCCCAGCGGCACCGACGAGAACCAAGCCTGAGAGTTCGCGCAAGCGCGCGGGGCCTTCCTCTTCATTTCCGACAGCGATACCGCCATGAGCACCCTGCCCGCCTGCCCCAAATGCCAATCCGCCTACACCTACGAGGACGGCTCCCAACTGATCTGCCCTGAGTGCGGCAACGAATGGTCGGCTCAGGAGTCGGAATCTGCCGCAGGCGATGAGGTCCGCGTCATCAAGGACGCGGTGGGCAATGTTCTGCAGGACGGCGACACGGTCACGGTCGTCAAGGACCTGAAGATCAAGGGATCGTCCCTGGTCGTCAAGGTTGGGACCAAGGTGAAGAACATCCGCCTCACCGACGGCGATCACGACATCGACTGCAAGATCGACGGGATCGGGGCGATGGGCTTGAAGTCAGAGTTCGTGAAGAAGGTGTGATCGCGCTGGCCGGGTCACCAGGCGCGGAGGTGGCGGCCAGATTTCAGCTCAACACCCCGCATCACGCCGTGACGCTACCATCCGTCCATCCAAGTGGTGAGCTGCATTGTTGCGCGGGCAATGTGCTTTTCGACGGTGCTGATGCTCAAACCGTGCTCATTGGCAATGTCCTGGTACGTCCGGCCGTCGATCCGATGAGCAAGAAAGATCGCACGAGACCTGTCGGGCAGTCGGCCAAGGCAGTGGCTCATGCGCCGGGCGCGCTCCCGGCCGAGGACGATCGCCTCCGTGCTGGGGGCTGAATCGACAAGGACAACTTCCTCCAGCAGCACCTCTTCGCCGTGACTGACGCTAGAGCGGTGCGCATCGATTGAGAGGTTGAGCGCGGTTCGCATCATGAATGCCTCAGGCTCCAGGACTACTTGTTCTTGTTCGTAGCAAGCGAGGCGCACCCAAGCCTCCTGCACAAGGTCCTCCGCTTCGTGCTCCGAACGGCCGCGGCGCATCAAGGCTGCGCGGACCCGGGAAAAGATGGGGGGCAAGTTCTTAAGCACGTCAGATCCCCGCAATGCACTGCGCCTGAGTGAACGTGTCGGGCGCAAAGCGCAAAATTGCTGTCTATAGACACGTGTCTTTAGTGTACACAATGCAAACACTAAAGGCCAATGCGGCCCAGTCGAAATCAACCTCTCATCGAAGCCTTAGCCATCGAAGTGAAAGCACGCCGGCTCGAGCTCGATCTGACGCAGGAAGACCTTGCTCATCGCGCTGATTTGGATAGGCCGTACATCTCGCTGATCGAGGTGGGCCGGAAGCAACCCACCATCAGCGTGCTTCTTCGGATCGCGACAGCGCTTGATCTGAAGCTTGGTGATTTCTGCGGCAGGATCGAGGCGCGCTATAGAAAGATCAACAAATAGTCGGCGGATCGAAGTTCCCTGATTCGTTGGCGAAGGTGCAGGCCATGGCGGGGTGGGCGCGTTTCGGAACGGCAAGCGCTCCTGAAGAACAGTCGAATGCGTTCCCGCATCCAATTGCGCTACGGAATCAACCCAGTCAACGACGGTGCCCTCGATGGCGCTGAAGGCCGGCTGTTGATCAGGGCTTGCCAGCGCGTTTGCGCAATTCCTCCACCGGCACCACGAGCATCCGCCCAAGCGGCTTGTCGTCGCGGTAGGCAATCACCTTCATGACGGCGGCATCCTTGGGCACGGCCAGCGGCGCAGAGTAGGCCGGATAGAACTCGTCCGGGAATGAGCCATCGAAGCTGTAGTGCAGGCTCAGGCCGGCGACCTCGGTGCTCATTTCCACCTGCAGGCCGCCCGCCGCCGCTTCAGTGGCTTTGATGATCGGGTCGTAGAGGCTGGGCGCGTACTTAACCCTGGCCTCGTCGAAGCGCTTGAAGTGCGCTTCCATCCGGGGCACGAAGCCGGCCCAGTCACGCTTGTCCTTCGGGCTCCACAATGCTTCGGCCACGGCCAGCGCGCGCGGCCAGGTCATGTATTGCGCGTGCCGCATGTTGTAGATCTGCTCGGTCCACAGATTGGCCTGCCCTCCCTTGACCAGCCGCGCATCGACGCCCTCCGGCACCGGCTCGAACTGGTAGGTCTTGCTCAGGCGCAGCGAGGAATAGACCGGGGGCTCGATCGCCGCGTCGCCCTGCATCAGGTCCACGTAGACGAAGTCGCTGGGCGACATCACCACCTCGTGCCCGAGCCGGGCCGCGTCGATGCCGCCCTGCATGCCGCGCCAGCTCATGACCGCAGCATCCGGCACCAGCCCGCCCTGCAGGATCTCGTCCCAACCGATCAGCTTCTTGCCCTTGGCGCTGATGATCTTCTGGATCCGGCCCACGAAGTAGGCCTGCACCTCGTCAAGGTTCTTGAGCTTCTCGCGTTCCATCAGACCCTGGATGGCCTCGCTCTTTGCCCAGAAGCTGCGGACGGTTTCGTCGCCGCCCATGTGCAGGTACTCGAAGGGGAAGAGCTGAGCCAGCTCCGTAAACACCTGGTCCGCGAACGCGTAGACCTTCTCGTTGGCGGGGCACAGCGTGTTGTCCACCAGCGCCCGCGAGTGCTCGCCCGGCTGCCGAACGAACATGGGCTCGCCAGCGTTGACGGCGTAGCTGCCGGGCGTGCAGCTCAGTTCCGGGTAGGCCGCCAGCGCGGCCAGGCTGTGCCCCGGCATGTCGACCTCGGGCAGCACATCCACATACCGAGCCTTGGCATAGGCCACGACCTCGCGGACCTGATCTTGCGTGTAGAAGCCCCCGTAGTCCCGCGGTTCGTCAGCGGTGGGCGGCGAGAAGCGCCCGAAAGTGCCGGTCTTGCCCACCCGCCACGCCCCGACTTCGGTCAGGCGCGGCAGGCTCTTGATCTCGACGCGCCAGCCCTGGTCGTCCGTCAGGTGCCAGTGCAGCAGGTTGAATTTGTACTTGACCATCTGGTCGATAAAGCCCTTGACCTCGTCGACGGTGAAGAAGTGGCGCGAGACGTCGAGCATGAGCCCGCGCCAGCCAAAGCGCGGTTGGTCACTGATGGCGAGCGCAGGCATGGTCCAGGCCAAGGGCTTCGTCACGACCTCCCGCTCAATCTCCTTGGGCAGCAGTTGCAGCAGCGTCTGCACGCCGCGAAACGCTCCGGCCGGCGAAGCACCAACCAGCACGACCCGCTGGCGGCTGACGTTCAGCCGGTAGCCCTCGGCCGCCAGCCGGGTATCCAAGG
The DNA here is from genome assembly GCA_019234295.1 of Roseateles sp. Lineage (GTDB taxonomy): Bacteria > Pseudomonadota > Gammaproteobacteria > Burkholderiales > Burkholderiaceae_C > JAFALK01. The sequence goes on along the minus strand of JAFALK010000049.1, from coordinate 25,971 downwards.
CGAACACAATGCGATTGCTGCTCGCGACCTTGAGTCGGCTCTTGTCGACCGGAATTCTGAAGCCGGTGGCGCGGCGCAGGTGCTGGGCCAGATCCTCGGCCACTTCGCTCAGTTCTGCGGACTGCACGGCGATGCGAGTGGCGGCATTGATGCGGAACTCGCCCGCATACCGCTGCATTTCGACCGGCGCCGGAATGAGGGCGGGCACGCTCAGCTCGGACGCGAAGGCCGCGGTACAGGCCCACAGCGCCAGGAAAACAATCGACCTCATCGACACGACTCCAAGGCAGGGAAAGGGTGGCGGGACGGCATTGTCGTGCAGCCCGCGTCCGCGCTCAGCGCTGGGTGCCTTCAATAGCGATCGTCGAAGGCGAAGATCGGCTTGCGCGTCTTCCACGAGCCACCGGTGAAGTCGGGGAACTCCAGCGTCTTGAAGCCGCTGGCGATGGACTGCTCCGACAGCGGTGTGATCGCGCTCCAGGCCACGGCATCAAAGATGTCGATGGGCATCGCGGCCGCGGCCTTCAGCGATTCGACGAAGGCATGGATCACGAAGAAGTCCATGCCGCCGTGGCCTGCGCCCTCGGCCGATTTGGCGAACCTCTTCCACAGCGGGTGGTCGAACCTGTCTTGGAAGGGCTGGAAGGGCTGCCATTGGTGCGGCGGGCTGATGCCCTCCACATACACCGACTCGTTGACATCCATCCACAGCCCCTTGGTGCCCTGCACACGAAAGCCCAGTGAGTACGGCCGCGGCAGCGAGGTGTCATGCTGCAGCAGGATGGTCTCGCCATTCGCGCAGGCCAGCGTCGTCGTGATCACGTCGCCGAGCGCGAACTTGACCGACGCATTCGGGTGGTCCTTGCCGCCCAGCGCCTCGATGTACTCGTGCAGGCCGCGCGACTTGGTGGCGAAGCTGTTGATGTGGGTGAAGCGGTTGCCGCGGTGGATGTTGGCGTACATCGCGCAGGGCCCGATGCCGTGGCTCGGGTAGAGCTCGCCGTTGCGGTGCACGGAATGCTCGGTTCGCCAACGCGCCTCGCTCCAGCCCTTGGGCCCGAACTCCACGCCGCCGCCATAGGGCCTGGCCGGGTCGCCGGAGTTGAGCTTCACGGCGCGCAGGTCGTGCTGGTAGCCGCCCTGCAGATGCACGAGCTCGCCGAAGAGGCCCGCGCGCACCATCTGCAGCACCGCCATCACGTCGCGGCGGAAGCAAACGTTCTCCAGCAGCATGTAGGGCGTGCCGGTCTTGAGCTGGGTGTTGAGCACATCCCAGTGGTCCTGCAGCGTGATGCCGGCGACGACCTCGCAACCCACGGGCACCTTGGCCTGCATCGCGCCGATGGCCATCGGCGCATGCCATTCCCAGGGTGTGGCGATGATGACGCCGTCGATCCTTGACGGATCGAGCAGCTGTCGCCAAGCCTGCGGGTCGCGGTCCTCACCCCAGGTGCGAGGCTTCGGTTTGCCGGCCTGTTCCACGATGGCCAGCGCCCGGCCCAAATTGATGGGCTCGATGTCGCACAGCGCCACGACCTCGACATCGGCGCGGCGCAGCAGCTCAGCCAGCAGCACCTGGCCGCGCATGCCGGTGCCGATCACGCCCAAGCGCACGCGCTCGCGCCCGGCGGCATGGGCGGGGTTGAAGGAGGCCGCCATGCCGGCTGCGGCCACGCTGGACACGAGAAAGTCTCGACGTTGCATGGAAGTGCTCAGAGTCCTGGCCGATTGTGGTCCACCACCCTTCACAGACCCAGCGTGTATTCCAGGGTCAGGCGGACCGCACCCGGTGACTGGCGGCCCGTGATCTGGCCATATGTCGGGCTCACGGCGCCGAGGTCGGCCGTGTCGTGCACGTCGTTCATGCGCGTGGTCGTTTGCGAATTGAACACGTTGAACCAGTCGCCCTTGATGCTCAGGCCCTTGATCGAGGCGGGCTTGAAGGTCAGGTTCAGGTCCAGCTGGGTATACCAGGGCAGGCGTCCACCGGTGCCGCGCGGGGCCGCGACGCCATTGCAGTAGAAGTACGAAGCGCCGTAGCCGATGTAGTCGGCGACCGCCTGGTCAGGATAGTTGCCCATGCAGCTGCGCGGTGCACCGGAGACCAGCTGCAGGTTGGCGCCGACGAGGAATTCCGGATGAACCTGGGCATAGCCGTAGGCCTTGAAGGCATGGCGATGGTCGTTGGCGAGATAGCCGTAGGAGTGGTACATCAGCTCCTTGTAGTCGTCGCTCACGGTCAGGCCCACGTCGCCGCCGCCGACGGAATCAGTCTGGCCTTCCTGGTTGCCCTTGCTATAGGACAGCGTGTAGGTCAGCTTGCCGTACCAGCCATCGGTGAACGGATGCTCGGCGAACAAGTTGAGCGCCTTGTAGGTGCGGTTGGGCCGGGGGTTGCCCCAGTCGGCGGCACTGATATCCACGCGGCGGAAGCCATGGCCGTCGCCGAAGTCCACGAGCATGCTGTTGTCGCGGCCGGGGTTCATGACGGCGCACTGAAAGCCGGCGTAGTTGCTCTCGTCCACGCCGTTGCGGGCAGCCCAGGCATCGATGGGGCGCTGGTCGCAGGTGTCGTCCAGCGTGTCGTTGAGGCGCCGGTACTGCACGCTCGCGCCGACGTTGAGCTGCTTCGAGTACGAATGCTCCAGGCCCATTGCGAACTCGTCCTGCGACAGCGGCTTCAGGTTGATGGCCACCAGCGAACGCGGGTCGGGCGTCTGGCCGAAGTAGTTGTTGACCGAGGTCGCCTTGCTGATGGCCTGCAGGCCGGTCGGCGCACCGGTGGCTGGATCGACGCCGGTGTAGGTGTAGTAGGTGCTCGTGGACAGCAGACCAGTGGCGATATTGCTGGACAAGCTGGACGGCACGGGCAGGTGGTAGCGGCCGGCATTGGCATAGAGCTTGGTGCCACCGTCGCCATTGATGTCCCAGCTCGCGGCCAGACGCGGCGCCAGCATATTGCGCTCCGAGATCAGGTGGCGGCCCTGGCTGTCGTCGTTGGTGAACTGCTCGCGGCGCAGGCCCAGATCCAGCAACACGCGCGGCGTGACCTGCCAGCGGTCCTGGATGTATTGCGCCGACTGCACGCTCTTGGGTCGAGCCAGCTTGCTGTTGAAGTTCTGGCTGACGAAGTAGCCCTGCGTGCCGTAGCCACCGCCCTGCGCCGGCGACTCGGTGGCGCCGAAGGGCAGCTGGTTGGGGTTGGCGTAGTGCAGGTAGGTCCAGCTCGATCCGCCGGCCAGCTGGGTGCCGACGACGGAGGAAATGTGCATCTGATCGATGCCGCCGCGGATGTCGTGCGAGCCGAGCTGGTACTCGAGGTCCAGGCGCCCGCCCTTTTGCTCGTCACCCGAACCCGGCGCCGTCAGCAGGCCGGTCACGGTCTGCGGGTTGTTGTACGTCAGGCCAGGGACGCGGGTCGTGATCGAGGAGCTCGTCTGCGCCAGCGTGGCATCGTAGCCAGCGGGCGTGCGCGAATGGGTGGTGCGCGAATCACCGTACAGGGCGGTCAGCGTCAGCTTGTCGGTGAGGTAGCCCGTGTACTTGAGGACATTGAGCTTGGCGCCCGGCACGCAGTAGCCGTTGTTCGGGCAGTTGTTGACGTCGGTCTCGCCCCGGTTGCCGGCCACGCCGTTCGAGCTCAGCGTGGCGTAGTCGTAGCCGAAACCCTGGGAGCGCAAGACGCTGCGGTCGAACATGCCCGTGTATTCGAGGTGGTGGTCGTCGGTGATGTTGTAGTCGAGCTTGAGCAGGTAGTGCTCGACCTTGGTGTTGGAGACACTCCAGCCGGTCGTCGATTTGCCGGGGTCGCTGGAGACGGCCACGGAGTCGGCATCGGTCTGGGTCTGCTCGGCGGCGATAAAGGCGAACAGTTTGTTCTGGATGATCGGTCCACCGGCATAGACGCCGTAGACCTTGCTGGTGCTGGTGTTGTCCTGGTTCCAGTAGAGCAGCTTGCCGTCGGTCAGCGGGTTGGAGCCGGTCTTCGGGTAGTAAGTGTTGGCGGGCTGGCTGTGCAGCGAGGCAGGCGAGTACGACACCTTGCCGCCGACTTCCCAGGTGTTGCCCCCGCTCTTGGTGGTGATGTTGATCACGCCGCCGGTGGAGCGGCCGAACTCGGCGCCGTAGCCGCCCGTGAGCAGCTGCATGTTTCCAATGGCGCCGAAGGGCAGCTCAGCCGCGCCGATCTGCGTCAAGATGTTGGTGACCGGGAAGCCGTTCACGTAGTAGGCGTTCTCGGAAGCGCCCGAGCCGCCGATCTGCGGCGTGCTGCCGTACTGGCCGTTGGTGTTGCGGGTCACACCGGGCGTGAGCTGGGCGACCGACATCACGTCGTTGGCGACCGGCAGGGCCTTCAGCTCGGACGCCGTGAAGGTCACGCCGTTGTTGGTGCTGGAGACGTCGATGCGTTTGATGCTGCCGCTGATCGTCACCGTTCCGAGGGCCTGGACTGCGTCGAAGTTGGCTTCCACGCCGCTGCCCACCAAGGCCTCGACCTCTTGCTGCGATTCCAGCTGGCCGTCGCGCATCAGGCGCACCTGGTAGCGCCCCGGCGGCAAGGAGTTGGCCAGGTAGTGGCCGCTGGCGTCGGGGGTCAGCGCGCGCTGCACGCCGGTGTCCACGTTGACCAGCACGATGCTGGCGCCCGCGCTGGTCTTGACCTCACCGAAGATCCGCGTCGTGGTGTTGGACTGTGCCCAGGCACCGGGCGCGGCCATCAGGCTCAGGGCGGCGGCCACGGCCAGGGTGCTGATCTTGAGTCCGCTCGGCGGATTGAACTTGTCTTGCATGGTCTTGTGTCTCCGATAAATGCGTCGGTTGGGTGTCGTGGTGTCAGGGTTGGATGGAGGCGCGACTGCCCTCCATGCCGATCAGGGATGCGTTGGCCCAGTTGCCGCAGACAGCGGCCGGCTGCGCGCCTTGGGCGCCGAGGGTGCGCAGGCTCAGGTGCGTGAGGCCCCGGACGTCTATCTCGGGCTTGACCACGGCTGGGGCCTGCACGAGGCCGCTGTCGTAGAGCAAGCGCTCGCCGCTCCAGACCTGGAACTGCAGGCCGCCGGCCTTGCGGCAGCTGTCGTCCACGCCGAGGTCCGCACGCAGCAGCTGCCAGTCGCCGGAGAGGCTCAGGTCCATGCGTCCCTGCGCGCCCATGCCCAGCCCCTTGCGGAACAGCAGCCCGTTCATGCGCATGGCCGGGCCGCTGCCTTGCGGCTTGTCGCGGCCGATGGCCTTGGGCAGCGCCAGGTCAGACAGGTACAGCTGCGCCGACGGGCGCACGGCGGGGCGGTACTCCAGCACGTGGAACTCGGACAGCGTGACGGGGCCGACCTCGACCGGCTGCTGGGCATTGAAGGCCTTGGCCGGCTGCACGGCTTGCGCGGCGCTCACCATCGGGTCCGCGGTGCTGCCGTTGTCCGCGTCCGGGTTGTGCGTGCTCAGCACGCGAAAGCGCAGCAGGCGACCGGCCTGGGGCGTGGCGAACTCGATGCGCTGAGCGCCCTGCTGCAGCTTCAGGCGGCCGCGCTGCACCGGCGTGCCCCAGTCGCCCATGTTGTCGGCCATGTAGACCTCGTAGTCGCGGATCTGGCCGTACTGCCAGTGCTGGTCGTTGCGCGGCGCGATCTCGATGCCAGCGATCAGGCGCCTCTCGGTGAAGCCCAGCACCCACTCGTGCGGACCGGCCTTGACGCGCTGGTCGCGCGAGGTGCGGAACCAGGTCTCGGGCTTGCCGTCGAAGGCGTTTTCCAGCGGATTGCCGGGCTCCTCGGCGGGGCGGCTCATCACCACAAGCGCGTCGGCCGGCAGCTCAGGCCCCAAGGCCGGCGCGGCGGGGAACGCGTCGTCGGTCAGGGGTGCGGCCTGAATGCCGCGCAGCTCGAAGCTCAAGGGCTGGCGGATGTCGTGCGCCGCGGTTTTTACGTGCACGGTGCCCAGCCGATCGTTCGCATCGAAGAACCAGCCCTGTGATGCAGACGCGTAGGCGGCGGCATCTGTGAAGCGCTGCAGCGCCTGGCCATCCATGTCGACGGACTCGGGAGGGCGGCGGCTCAGCAGGCGCAGCACATGACCGCGCTTGGCGAGCTGGCCGGCGTACTCGCCCTGCGCGGGGTCGAGCTGAACGTGCAGCGTCGTGCCCTGCAGCTGCATCGCGATGCGCTGCTGGCTGAAGGCCCCGCCTTGGTACTGGCGCGTCAGGCCGTCGTCTTCATAGAGCGTGAACTCGGAGGCGCCTTCGGGGTAGAGGTCCAGCGTCAGCACGTCGAGCGGCTTCTGACCGTCGAACAGCATTTCGGGATACATGGGCAGGATGGCGCCGGCGCGGACAAGGACGGGCAGCTTGTCGAGCGTGACCTGTTCGTCAATGTCGCGGCCCGCGGCGGGAGCCCGCAGCTGGCGGCCGTCCCAGTAGTCGATCCAGCGGCCCTGCGGCAGGTGAATGTCCGTGCGCCAGCCCTGGCTCGCGGCCTGACTGCGATAGACCGGCGCGACGAGCAGTTCGCGCCCGAGCAAGAACTCGTACTTGTTCGCTTCCGTCAGCGCGCCCGGATCTTGCGGGTGGTCCCACATCAAGCCCCGCACCAGCGGCGCGCCGCTGCGCTCGGCCTCGCGGGCCAGCGTGTACATGTACGGCGTGAGCCGCAGCTTGAGCTTGAGGTACTTGCGATTGATGCTGCGGTACGGCTCCTCGTACCACCAAGGGTGCTTGCGCGCAGCCGAGGCCCAGCCCGACATGCCCATGAGCACCGGCGTGAAGCTCTTCCACTGCAGGTCGCGCGTGAAGGTCTCGGGGCTACCGCCGAAGATGGCGTCCACGTCGCCGCTGGCATAGGCCTGGCCCGAGAGGCCCGAGCCGATCAGCGTCGGCACATGCCAGCGGATGTAGTCCCAGCTGCTGCTCTGGTCGCCGGTCCAAGTCACGGCGTAGCGCTGCGTGCCGGCCCAGCCCATCACGGTCCAGATGAAGGGGCGCGCGTCGGAGTTGTCCAGGATGCCCTCGTACGCGGCCTTGTTGGCGTCGAGCGAGAACTGGTAGCCCTTGCCGGTCCAGGCCACGTCGAGCTTTTGCGCGCGGGTGCCGGCCGTGCCGACCTCCCACTTGATCTTGTCCACGCCGTTCTCGGTCCACAGGCCGGTGCGGAAGCCGTACCGCTTCAAGCCCTGCACGACCTTGGGCAGGTCGGTGTAGCCGCAGCCGTAGCCGTCGTTGGGCAGGATCCAGCCGCCGGGCATGTCGTGCTCGCGGTACTTCTTCGCCACCGTGTCGATCACGTCGGGCGTCTTGCCCGTGGGGCCGTCGCTCCAGCCCTTGGGCACGGTGCCCGGCTTCTTGACGTTGTCGCCGTCGTTGTAGCAATCGGCGTCGCCGTACTCCAAGGCCCAGCGCGGCAGCAGACGGGCGCGGCCGGTCCACTCGGTGTACCGGGCCAGCACGTCCTTGATTGAAGCGCCAACGAAGTAGTAAGCGTCGAAGCGGCCTTCCTGGTGGGACAGTGTGATCTGAGCCGGTTGGCGCAGGTCGTAGCTGCCGTCGGACCAGGTGTTGCGCAGCATGCCCCAGCCGCGCGAGCTCATCAAAAAGGGTGCGGGGCTGGGCCGGTCGCCCTCTTCCCAGCCGCCCGAGTAGGACACGTCAAGCTGACGGCCCTTGAACTCGAAGCGGCCGTTCTGCTGGCCGCCGCCGTAGAAATGCTCGTTCTTGTCACTGGAGAGAGTCTGGATGGCGAGCTTGTCGCCAAGGTCCAGCGGCTCCAGCTCGCGCCACAGCGGCTCGCTCTCGCCGGAGCGGTACAGGGTCAGGCGCAGCGGCTTCTTGTCGATGCGCAGGCGCAGGGCCGGGCTCGTGATCAGCCAGTGGTCGGCCTGCTCCTCGAGCTTGGCCGGCACCTGGTCATCGGGGAGGCCAACGACGATGGCCGCGGCCTTGTCGCCCGGCCCGGTCAGCGGCCCCTTCGCCGAGGCCCACAGGCGCAGCACGTCGGCGCGCGGCAGGCTGATGTGCAGCAGCACGCCGCGGTCGGTCTTGAGCTCCCACTGGGCGGGGCTGCCGTCGCCGCCGCTCACGGGCTTGAGTTCGCGCGCATTGCCGATGGGCGCAGCCCCCGCCTGCAGGCTCAGCACGAGGCCGAGCAGGGCGAGGGAACGCGAAAGAAACGGGGTAGGCTGAGCTTTCATTTGATGCTCCTCGGCTGGAAATCGAAACGGCAAAGCACTTGCGATTGCCGTTTGTTTCGCAAACTCTATGCATCGACTTGGCTCAGGTCAACGAAAAGAAAGCACTTTGGCGCCTAAACCATGAAAATCAGGTGAAAACCACTAGAAAATCCTCTCTATTATCTTTCGATATGCATTTATTTCAGGAATTTAACTTTCGCTTCATAAACGATTGCATCCGAGTCGCGGGCCGGATTCGAGCAATTCAAGTCTCTCGATCAATGATTCAGCTCTAAGATTCTTTCGTTATCTTTCTTTGTTTGACATTTCGAAAGTTAATCGTTATCGTTGCGCAGCACTTTGAATTGAGCAATGAACACTCTTCTCCATCGCGACCTTCAGGACTGGCAGCGCATTGGCGGTGCCGACACCGCCGAGGAAATCGCCCAGCAAGCGCAGCTCTGGCGCGCGCTCGCACAATCGCTCGCCGGTGAGAAAGCCGGCATCAGCGCCTTTCTCGGCACTTGGCTGAACGAGGCCGGGAACCGCGTGATCCTCACGGGCGCCGGCAGCTCGGCCTTCGTGGGCGAGATCGCCGTGGACGAGATCAACAGCGCCTGGCCGGCCCAGGTCCGCTGCGTCGCGACGACCAGCCTGCTGACCCACCCCGAGCTCTATCTAGACGACGCACCCACTCTGCTCGTCTCCTTCGCGCGCAGCGGCAACAGCCCGGAGAGCCTGGCGGCCGTGGACCTGCTGCGCCAGCGCCTGAAGGCGCCGCGCTTCCTCAACATCACCTGCAATGCGCAGGGCCGGCTCGCGCTGCAGGCCCAGGGCCGCGCCGACAGCCTGAACCTGCTGATGCCGCCCGCCAGCTGCGACCGCGGCTTTGCGATGACGAGCAGCTTCTCTTGCATGCTGATCGCGGCGCTCTGCGTGCTCGGTGGGCAGCATGACGCGCCCCGGCGCATCACCGCACTGGCCGATCGGGCCGAGGCCGCGCTGCAGGCCTGGGCACAACCCATCGCCAAGCTCGCCTGCGAGCCTTTTGAGCGCATCATCTACCTCGGCAGCGGACCGCTTGAGGCCCTGGCCAAGGAAGGCGCGCTGAAGGTGCTCGAGCTCTCCGCTGGCCGCGCCCTGGCGATGGCCAACACGCCGCTGGGCTTCCGCCACGGCCCCAAGTCCGCACTGAACCGGGCCTCGCTCGTGCTGATGTTGCGCAGCGCCAAGCCCGTGGTCCAGCGCTACGAGCAGGACCTGATCGACGAGCTCCGCCGTGATGGCATCGCGCGCTGCCTGTCCATCGGCCCTGCAGCGACGGGCGCCGATCTGAATGCGGTCGCCCCCGAGGGCATGAGCGACGCCTGGCTCGCGCCGCTGTGGCTGCTGGGCGCGCAGCTGTTCTCGCTGAACAAGTCGGCCGCCCTCGGCCTCACGCCAGACAACCCGTTCCCCGACGGCACGGTGAACCGGGTCGTCCAGGGCGTCACCATCCATGAGCACTGAAGCAACGAAGGCCTTTCACGGCCTCGACATCGGCGGCACCAAGATCGAGTTGGTCGCCTTCGTCGAGCAGGAGGGATCGCTGCATGAGCGGCACCGCCGCCGGGTCGCCACGCCGCGTGAGGATTTCGCGGCGTTCGAGCAGGCGGTCATCGATCTCGTGACCGAGGCCGATACCGCGCTTGGCTTGACGGCGAGCGTGGGCCTGGGCCTGCCCGGCATCATCGATCCGGTGACCGGGCGGCAGCTGAGTTCGAACGTGCCCGCGCTGAACGGCCACATCGTCGCGCAAACTCTCGGCGAGCGCCTGGCGCGGCCGGTCTTCATCGGCAACGATTGCCAGTGCTTCGCGCTCTCCGAAGCGCAGGGCGGCGCGGCCGAAGGCCTGCCCAGCATGTTCGGCGCCATCATCGGCACCGGCGCGGGCGGCGGCTATTGTGTGGGCGGTCGCCTGCTCACGGGCTACAACGGCATTGCCGGCGAATGGGGCCACTGGAGCCTGCCGGCCGAGCTGCTGCAGCGCTACCAGCTGCCCGTGCTCGACTGCGCCTGCGGCCTGCGCGGCTGCCTGGAGCGCTATGTCTCGGGCACCGGCCTGGCCTGGCTGCACCGGCACCTGAGCGGCGAAGCCGCGGAGGCCGCCGCGCTCGAGGTACGCGCCCGCGCCGGCGACCCCATCGCGCAGCGCACGCTCGAGGCACACCTCGACTTGCTGGCCCACGCCCTGGCCCGGATCGTCCTGGCCTACGACCCGCATGCCCTCGTGCTCGGCGGCGGCCTGTCCAAGCTTGCCTATCTCTACGAACGCCTACCGGCCGCCATGAGCCGCCATCTATTCCCCGGCCTGCGCGTACCCCCGGTGCGCGCGCCCGTGTTCGGGGATGCAGGTGGCGCACGGGGTGCGGCCTTGCTGGCGCGCCAACGGAGTCATTGAAATGTCTGCTATTCGGTCCATCCTCAAAGCCCATCGCCGTGGCGAGCCCGTGGGCATCTACAGCGTGTGCTCCAGCCATGAGCTGGTGCTGCGCGCCGCCCTGCGCACGGCGCTGGCCCACGGCACGCCGCTGCTCGTCGAGTCCACCTCCAACCAGGTGGACCAGTACGGCGGCTACACCGGCATGACGCCGGCCGACTTCCGCGACTACGTGCAGGGCCTGGCGCGCGAGTTGGGCTTCCCCGTCGAGCGGCTCGTGCTCGGCGGCGACCACCTCGGCCCGAACGCCTGGCAGGGCCTGCCCGCAGCGGAGGCCATGGCCCGCGCCCGCGTGCTGATCCACGACTACGTGACGGCCGGCTTCCACAAAATCCACCTGGACTGCAGCATGTCCTGCGCCGACGATCCGGCGCGGCTCGACGACGCGACCGTGGCCAAGCGCTCGGCCGAGCTCGCCGCCGTGGCCGAGGCCGCGGCCCAAGCCGCCGGCCTGCCCACGCCCGTCTACGTGATCGGCACCGAGGTGCCCGTTCCCGGTGGCGAGGCCTCGCTCTCGCAGGCCCTGGCCGTGACCTCACCGGCCGCCGCCGCACAGACGCTGGAGGTACACCGCCAGGCCTTTGCTAGCGCCGGCCTGCGCGCGGCTTGGCAGCGCGTGATCGCGATGGTGGTGCAGCCCGGCGTCGACTTCGACCACAGCCAGGTCCAGCACTACGACGCCGCCGCCGCGCAGGCGCTCTCGGCCTTCGTTGCCAGCCAGCCCGGCCTGGTCTTCGAGGCGCATTCGACCGACTACCAGAGCGAGCATTCTCTTGCCGCGCTGGTGCGCGACCACTACGCCATCCTCAAGGTCGGCCCGGCCTTGACCTTCGCGCTGCGCGAGGCGCTATTTGCGCTCAGCGCCATCGAAGCGGAGTTGCTGCCGCCCGCGCAATGCGCCCGGCTGCCCGAGGTGCTCGACCAAGCCATGCTCGCCGAGCCCAAACACTGGCGCAAGCACTACGCTGGCAGCCCCGAGCAGCAGCGCCTGCTGCGCCGCTTCGCCTTCAGCGACCGCTGCCGCTACTACTGGGGCGATCCCGCGGTGCGCGCCGCCCAGGCTCGGCTGTTCGACAACCTGGACAACCTCGACAACTTGGCGATGGAGGGCATCCCGCTGCCGCTGCTGAGCCAGTACCTGCCCACGCAGTTCGCAGCCGTGCTGGCCGGCCAGTTGGCGGCGCGCCCGCAGGCTCTCGTCGAGCACAAGATCAGCGAGGTGATCGCAAGCTACAGCCGCGCCTGCCTGCCTGAAACCCAAGAGATCGAAAGTCCGGATGCCGCTTTGCTTTCCGCTCTGTAAGCTCGCGACTTTCGTTGCATGTCCATGTCCATGAGAAACACCAGCCAGCGCCGCGAACAGATTCTTGAACTCCTGGTCAAGCACGGCGCGGTGCAGGTGGCGGAGCTGGTGCCCAAGCTCGGGGTGTCGGCCGTCACCATCCGCACCGATCTCGGCGCGCTGGAGAGCCAGGGTCTGGTGACGCGTTCCTACGGCGGCGCCCGGCTCACGCGCACACCGCCGACCGAGCAGAACATCCACCAGAAGGACAACATCAACACCGCGCTCAAGGAGCACATCGGCACGGCCGCGGCCAAGCTCGTGGAGCCGGGCGACAACATCATCATCGACAGCGGCACGACGACCCAGCACATGGCCCGCCACCTGCGCGGCCTCGATCGCGTCACGGTCATGACCAACGGCCTGAACATCGCCTGGGAGCTGGCCGACGTGCCTGGCCTGACGCTGATGCTCACGGGTGGCCAGTTGCGCAAGGAGTCGCTCTCCATCCAGGGCGTGCAGGCCGAGGCCTGCCTCGACGCCTACAGTTTCGACAAGCTCTTCCTCGGCGTGGACGGCCTGGACCTGCAGTTCGGCGCCACCACCCACCACGAGGCCGAGGCCAGCCTGAACGCTCGCATGGTGGCACGCGCCAAGAAGGTCATCGTGCTGACCGACGCGTCCAAGTTCGGCCGCGTGAGCCTGCACCGCATCGTGATGCTGGACCGCGTGCATGCCGTCGTCACCGACGAGAGCATCAGTGCCGAGTACCGCGAAGGCCTGCAGCGCATGGGCATCGAACTCATCATCGCCGCATGAGGCTCGGCGGACGCATCCTCACGCCGCAAGGCTGGGTGACCGGTCACCTGCATTTCGAAGAGCGGATCACGGCCATCGAGCCCGCGGCGCTCAAGGGCCCACTGCCCAGCATCCTGCCGGGATTCGTCGACCTGCACGTGCACGGCGCCTCGGGCGTGGACATCATGGAAGGCAGCGATGCCGGCGCCACGGTGGCCCGCACGCATGCGCGCCACGGCACGACGGCCATGCTCGGCACGACGATGACCGCCCGCATGGCCTCCATCGAGCGCGCATTGCACGGCCTGGCTGGCGTGATCGCCCAGCGGCAGAGCGGCTGCGCGCGCATGCTCGGCGTGCACCTGGAAGGCCCATTCATCAGCGCCCATCGCCTCGGTGCTCAGCCGCCCGAGGTCATGCTGGCCACACTGGAGAAAGTTCGCCAGCTCCATGCCATCGCGCCGATCCGCGTGCTGACGCTCGCACCCGAGCTCACCGGCCACCTGGCCTTGATCCCGCACCTGAACGAGCTCGGCATCCGCGTACAGCTGGGCCACAGCTCGGGCACGTACGAAGAAGGCGTGGCCGCCCTGCAGGCCGGAGCAGCCGGCTTCACCCACCTCTTCAACGGCATGACGCCGCTCAAGCACCGCGAGCCCGGCATGGTCGGCGCGGCCCTGGCCCATGCCGAGTACGCCGAGCTGATCCCCGACCTGGAGCACGTGCATCCCGGCGCCATGAAGGCCGCGCTGCGCGCGATTCCAAAGCTCTACTGCGTGAGCGACGCCACCTCGGCCACGGGCATGCCCGACGGCGAGTACGCGCTCGGCACGCAGCGCGTCTTCAAGTGCAGGGGCTGCGTGCGCTTGGCCACCGGCTCCCTGGCCGGCAGTGCGCTCACCATGGACCAAGCGCTACGCAATCTGCTGAGCTTGGGGCTGGACCTGGCCGAGGCCTCGCACCGGCTCTCGCGCAACGCGTGCGACTACCTCGGCGAGAACGAGCGCGGCCGGCTGCGCGGGGGTGCCTGGGCCGACGTCGTGGTGCTCGACGATTCGCACGAGCTCCTGCAGGTTTTTGTGGAAGGCGAGGCCATCGACCTCGCCAATGATTAGAGAAAGCGAAGAACGAATGAATCCCGTCTGGTCCATGCGCTATCTGCTCTTCATCGCCGGACTCGGCGGGCTGCTCTACGGCATCGATGTGGGCATCATCGCCGGCGCCCTGCCCTATCTGGAGTCCACCGCCTCGCTAGCCTGGAATCTCTCCGCGCAGCAGCTGAGCTTCATCGTCGCGGCCGTGCTGTTGGGCAGCGTTCTGTCCTCGCTATTTGCCGGCGCCCTGGCCGACCTGATCGGGCGGCGTTGGGCCATGGTGCTCAGCGGCGCCCTGTTCACGCTGAGCATCCCCGTGATCGCGCTGGCCGAGGGCTACACGCCCCTGCTCCTGGGCCGGCTGCTGCAAGGCATCAGCGGTGGCCTGATCGGCGTGGTGATTCCGCTGTACCTGGCCGAATGCCTGAGCGCCGACAACCGCGGCCGCGGCACGGCGATGTTCCAGCTGCTGCTGACCATCGGATTGGTCGTCGCCGCGCTGATCGGCCTTTACCAGGCGCAGACCGTGGAGGCCGCCGGTGCTGCGGCCAGCACGCTGGCCGACGCCAGTGCCCAGCGCGCTGCCCTGTTCGCCGCCAAGGACCATGCCTGGCGCAGCATCTTCTGGATGTGCTTGACGCCGGGCCTGGCCTTCGCCGCCGGCAGCCTGGCCCTGGCCGAGTCGCCGCGCTGGCTGATGCGCCGCGGCCGCACTGATGCAGCCCGCAGCGCCTTGCTGCGCACGCGCACGGCCGCACAGGCTGAGCTGGAGCTGAGCGAGATGCAGGCCGTGCACACCGCCAGCACCGACCCCGAGGCCCACGGCTCCTTGCTGAGCCGGCGCTATGTGCTGCCGTTCCTGCTCGCCTGCTTGGTGCTGGCCTGCACGCAGGCCACGGGCATCAACTCCATCCTGTCCTATGTGGTCAACATCCTGAACCAGGCCGGCCTGCCCGGCGCCGTGGCCAACCAGGCCGACGTGGCGATCAAGATGCTCAACGCCGTGATGACGGTGGTGGCCGTGATGCTGGTCGACCGCAAGGGCCGCAAGTTCTTGCTCATGCTGGGCAGTGGCGGCATCGTGCTCTCGCTGCTGTGCGCCGGCCTGCTGTTCCGTAGCGCCGAAGGTGAGCGCACGAACGTGGCGCCGCAGTTGCAGGCGCAGGTCCAGGCCGATGCGCTGGAGACCCGCTTCGACGCCGCGCAGCAGCAGGCCCTGGGCGTCGGCGGTGGCATCGCCGGCGCCAGTGCGCCGCAGCAGCTGACCGTCTCTTACGCATATGGCCCCTTCACCAATGTCGTGAGCCGACGCAGCGACGAACCCGGCCATCCGCCCATCCTCATCCACCGGGCCGACACCGTGCAACCCGACAGTGTGATCGGCGCCTTTTTCCGCCGCCTGCACCTGAACCCCTTCGCTGATCCAGCCGAGGCCGCGGGCACGCCCTTGCGCATCGAGCAGGCCTGGGTCGGTCCCGTGCCCGCCGAAAGCCACGGCTGGTGGGTGGCCGCCAGCATCTTCGCCATGGTGGCCTTCTTCGCCGTGGGACCGGGCGTGTGCGTGTGGCTGGCCCTGTCGGAGCTGATGCCCACGCGCATCCGCTCCAACGGCATGAGCATCGCCCTGCTGATCAACCAGTTCGTCGCCACGACCATCGCCGCCGTCTTCCTGCCCACGGTGGGCCAGCACGGCTACTCGGCGATGTTCTTCTTCTGGTCCGGCTGCACCGTTGTCTACTTCCTGGCGGCGACCTTCCTGATGCCGGAGACCAAGGGCAAGACGCTGGAAGAGATCGAAGCGCGCTTCGCTGGAAGCCAGGCACGATGAACCGCTCCACGCCCCACGCCCCGCGCGCGCCCTGGCGCGACCGCTTGCGCAAGGCGCGCGCGCAGGGCCTGAATGCAATCACCACCTACGCCTTCTGATCCCAGCAAGAGCGCGAACCCGGCCGCTGGATTTTCTCGGACAACCGGGAGCTGCGCAGCTACATCCGCATGGCCGCCGACGAAGGCCTGCAGGTGATCCTGCGGCCCGGGTCCTAGGTCTGCGCCGAGGTCGATTCCGGCGGCTTCGCGGCCTGACTGCTGCGCACGCCGGGCCTGCGTGTGTGCAGCCGAGACCCGCGCTACGTGGCCACGTGCCAGCTCTACCTCGCACGCATCGCCGAGCAAGTGGCCGACTTGCAAAGCAGCCGCTCAATGTGCCGGCCTCGTGGTTGAAGGCGGGCGTGAACGAGCTGCGGGTGCTCAGCGATCGCACGCCCGTCGCAGCGGCCCGCATGCAGGGGCTGTCGGAGCCGGTGTTCAGCACGCCGCAGTGAAGGCCTACAAACCCGAAGGCGACAACCTCAGCATCAGCACGCCGTGCGAAGCCACGGTGCCGCCGATCTGGCCGGCCACGCGCGCGGTCTTCTTGCCAGACCACAAGTCGGTCGCATCGGCTTTCATGTGCGCCGCCCATTCGAGCTGATCCCAGCTCACCCTCATCTCCGCGGGCTTGTCCCCGCGGTTGAAGAGGACCACGGCACGGTCACCCCCCTGCAGAGGGCGAACCCAGATCTCTAGCGACCCCTCGCGCCAGATGCGGCGCGCCTGGCGGCCGAGCGGGTCCTGGTCCACGGCGATGACGGCTGCGTTCGTGAGGATGCGCTTCGTCGCCGCGTCCATCTTCGCCATGTCGTTGCCGGCGATCAGCGGCGCTGCGAGCATGGCCCAGATCGAAAAGTGAGACTCGTACTCGGTGGTCGTCATGCCGCCGTTGCCGACTTCGAGCATGTCGGGGTCGTTCCAGCCGTTGGGGGCCGACTCTTTCCACAGATCCGCCTGCATGTCGATGATGTCCACGAGGCCGTGCGACCAGTCCTTGGGGCCGGCCCAGGCGTCGCGGATGTCGCCCGTGGTGCGCCACAGGTGACCCACCGGATGGGCCCAGGTGCCCGGCTTGCTCGTGCCCCATTCGCAGATGGAGAGCACGATGTCGCGGCCCGACTGGCGCAGGGCCTTGGCCATGATGGTGTAGGCGGCCTCGGCGTTGCGCGGGCCGGTGGCGCACCAGTCGTACTTCAGGTAGTCCACGCCCCATCTCGCGTACTGGCGCGCGTCCTGAAACTCGTAGCCCGCGCTGCCCGGGCGGCCGCCGCAGGTCAGCACGCCGGCGTCGGAATAAAGGCCAAACTTCAGGCCACGGGCATGCACATAGTCGGCCAGCGCCTTGATGCCGCCAGGGAAGCGCTCGGGATCGGCCTGGATATTGCCGTCGGCATCGCGGCTCTTTTGCCAGCAGTCGTCGATGACGATGTAGCGGTAGCCGGCGTCGCGCATGCCCGAGCCGGCCATGGCATCGGCCTGCTCGCGGATCAGCTGCTCGCTGACGTTGCAGGCGAACTTGTTCCAGGAATTCCAGCCCATGGGCGGCGTGGGGGCGAGATCGGGCTTGGGCGCGTCCAGGCGCAGGGTCTCGTGCGCCTGCGCACCGAGGCCGATCAGCAATGCTAGGGCGGCGAACAGGATTCGCATGGAATGGCTCCTTGGCTTCAAACGGTGCCGCGCCGTGATTCCAGCTCGGTGCGGATTTCTCTCATGCGCTGCTCGGTCAAGAAATAGCGCGAGACGACGACCAGGGCAATGAGCAGGCCGATGATCGGGATGCCTGACAGGAACACACGGATCATCAAAACCGCCTGCTCGCTCTGCGCCGGCAGCTTGGCATCGAAGCCGGTGAACTGCAGCACGAAGCCCGAGGACAGGTTTCCCAGGGCCAGGCCGACCTTGGAGGTCCACGAACCGCAGGCGGCGAACGAGCCCTCGCGGCGCTGGCCGGTCGCCAGCTCGTCATGGTCCAGCACGTCGGCCATGGCCGAGCCGTAGAGCGTCCAAAAGCCTGCCGAGGCGAAGGCCAGGCAGCCGCTGGCCAAAGGCTGCAGCCAGGGCAAGGCGGGGTTGTAGAAGAACCAGTCGCCCACGAAGGCGCCGATGGCCAGCACCAGGATGATCATCAGCGCGTCGCGCTTGCTATGCCGGCGCGCGAGCCAGACGGCGAAGGGGATGCCGGCCAGGCCAAAGAGCATGCCAGCCAGGCCCATCAGCGAGTTCCACTTCGTCGCCTCCACCAGATTGCCGCCGCAGACGTAGTACACCGTCGTGTAGTAGCCCAGCATGCTCACCATGGCCGTGGCCAGGTTGTAGACCAGCATGGTGCCCAGCATCAGGCGGAAGGGACGGTTGCGCAGCGTGCGGTAGAGCGTGTCCTTGAAGGGCACGCGCTGGAAGCTCTTG
Source organism: Roseateles sp. (assembly GCA_019234295.1). GTDB lineage: Bacteria > Pseudomonadota > Gammaproteobacteria > Burkholderiales > Burkholderiaceae_C > JAFALK01. The sequence continues at coordinate 7,892 of JAFALK010000049.1, read as the reverse complement.
CTGACCACGGCCTCGTAGTAGCGCTCGCGCGTGAACAGGAAGATCAACACCGCGAGCACGATCATGATCACACCGAGGATGGTCGTGTAGACCTGGGCACCAAGCAAGATGTTGGACTTGCCTTGTGAGTCGTTGAAGATCGCCAGCGTGGTGAACTGAGCCGCACAGAACAGGCCCAGCTCGGGAATCTTCTGGATCGCGTTCTTGACCGACATGACACGGGTGCGCTCGTGGTAGTCGGGCGTCATCTCGGACGCCAGGCTATTCCAGGGCATGGCGAAGCAGCTCATGGCCGGCACATAAAGGCAGGCCGAGACGAGCATGAAGACGAAGTACTCCTGATCGCTCCAGCCCCGGCCGACAGCAAACAGCAGCGGCAACCCAATGCCGGCGAGAACGCCGCCCACGAGCATGAAAGGCCGGCGCCGGCCGAAGCGGGTGCGGGTGTTGTCCGAGAACCAGCCGAACAGCGTGTCGAACACGGCGTCCACAGCGATCTTCAGACCCAGCACCGTCGAGATCAGGCCGGGCGCCACGCCCAGACCGATGTTGTAGACGTGGAAGATCAGCGACTGGTAGAGCCAGTGCCCCCACATGTCGTGGAAGGATCCGAGGCCGAAGCCGATCTTCTGGCGCAGCGGGACGTGGTCGGTGGCCGGTGGCGTTGCCTTGGCGTTGGGGGCGAGCAAGACTGTCTCCTTGCCGCCTGATGAAGAATGAACGCGGCTTTTTTAGTAAACAGCCAAATTTTCGTTCTACTCGTCGTCAAACAGAAAGCAGTGCAAACACCTACCTCTTGCGCAGCTTGCGTGCCGGTGCGGGCGGCTCCACGCGCGAGCTCTCGCGAATGACCAACTCGACCGGCAGCAGCGCATCGGTTGAGGCCGACTCGCCCTCGATCAGCGCGCGCGCCGCCACAAGGCCCAGTGCCTCGTTGTCCACGCGCACGGTGGACAGGGGCGGCTTGCTGTGCGAGGCCAACGCGATATCGTCGTAGCCGATGAAGCGAATGTCCTCGGGCACGCGCACGCCGTACTCGCGGCACAGCTCGATGGCGTGCAGGGCCGTGTTGTCGTTGTAGGCGAACACGGCGTCGGGTCGCTCGGGCAGTTCCAGCAACTGCTGCATGGCCTTGCGGCCGGCGTCGCGGTATTCGATGGTCGGATCCAGCGTTACTTCGTAGTCAGGATCGAAGAGCCGCCCGGCCTCGAAGAGCGCGCGTCGGAAGCCCTTGGCTCGCAGCGCCACTGAGTAGTGTTCGAGCGGGCCGAAGATGGCTGCCACATTCTTGGCGCCGCCTTCGATCAGATGCCGCGTGGCCAGCCAGGCGCCGTTGAGGTTGTCGTCGTTGATGCTGCGCACGCCCTGGTAGAAATGGTCGACCAGCACCAGGGGCAGCTCGCACTTGAGGATGGCCTCCATCAGCTCGGGGTCGAAGTAGCCCGCGCCCAGAAGAGCGTCGGATTCGTGCCGGCGCACTTGGGCGACGATGTCGTCGCTGGCCGCCACCGACATCAGCGAGAGCGGCACGCCGGCCTCGCGGCAGGCCACCTCGGCGCCGTGAAGCACGACGGAGTAGAAGTCGTTGGTCAGCAGCGAGCCGAGGTTGCGACGGTAGAGGAAGAGCACTCGACGCGGCTTGCCGGTACGCAGCTTGCCGGTGTCGTAGCCCATCTTCTGCGCCACCTCGAGCACCTGAGCCCGGGTCTGCTCGGACAGGCCGGGCTGGCCTTTCAGCGCGCGGGAGACGGTTCCAATGGACACACCGGCCGCCTGGGCCAATTCCCGTATCGTCACGCTCCGCTTGTTGGCCATCACCTGAGCTCCGATTGTTGTTTAGCGGCGGATTCTGTCACCGCCAGCCGTTTCACACCCTGCTCGCCCGCCGAATGACGTCGCGTGACGCCGGATTCTGGTGCCGCGCAGGCCAAATGTTCACTAAACACTTGATGTTGCCTAGAATACATCCGAACAATAAACAAAGCGGATTCCCGCCTCCATGCTTCACAGCACCCTCGCCGTCCTCGGCGAAGCCCTCGTCGATGAATTCCAGGACGGTCCGGTCGCGGGCGGCGCGCCCTTCAATGTGGCGCGCTCCGCAGCTGCGCTGGGCGTGCCGACGCTGTTCATCAGCCGCATCGGTGGCGACGATGCCAACGGCCGCCTCGTGCTCGAGAGCGCCCGGCGCTGCGGACTGAACACCGCCGGCATGCAGCTCGACCCCATGCACGCCACCGGCCGCGTGAGCGTGCACGAGAGCCCGGGCGCCGGCCACCGTTTCGAGGTCCACGGCGATGCGGCCTGGGATCACATCGAGACTCCCGCCGCCCTCGCAGCCCTGCAGGCGCAACCGGCCACCCTCGCCTACTTCGGCACACTGGCCCAGCGCGGTGGCACTTCGCGCGCGACGATCCGTGCGGTCATGAAGGCCCATGCCGGCATCCGACTGCTCGACCTCAACTTGCGCGAGGGCTCAGACAACCGGCTGCTCGCCGCCGAATCGCTGATGCTGGCGGACTGGCTCAAGGTGAACGACGAGGAACTGGCCCAGCTCGCGGCCTGGTTCGCACCGGACGCAAAAGGTGAGGCGGCCATCGTGTCCGCGTTGATGGCGCGCTTCGTACTTGAGCGCCTCGTGCTGACACGCGGCCCCGAGGGCTGGGCGCTGTACGGCCCCGATGGCCAGCTCGCCCAAGGCCCTGGCACGCCGCAGCCACGGATTGTCGATACAGTTGGCGCCGGCGACTCCTTCACCGCCCTGCTGCTGTGCGGCCTCGCGCTCGAGCGAGAGCTTGGCGCCACCCTGGCGCTGGCCAGCCGCTACGCCTCCTTCATCTGCGGCCTTCGCGGCCCGCTTCCCGCAGGCGCACAAGCCCTCAACCCCTGGCGCCACGCGCTGCATTCCCTGCCAAGCTCGACATGAACATGCCTCTCGATCCCTCCGTCGCCACTCCTCTGTCCGATCTCGTCTCGCCGCCGGCTGGCTCGCCCATGTGGCAGCGCAACTTCTTGTTCGGCGCCGGCACCTCGTCCTACCAGATCGAAGGCGCTGCCCATGAAGACGGCCGCCTCGAATCGATCTGGGACCGCTTCTGCAATACGCCGGGCAAGGTCCTGCGTGGCGAGAACGGCGACGTGGCCTGCGATCACTACCATCGCTTCGAGGAAGACCTGGACCTGCTCCAGCGCATGGGTGTGGACGCCTACCGCTTCTCCATCGCCTGGCCGCGCGTGATGGACGAGGCCGGCCGGCCCAACGCCCGCGGCATCGACTTCTACAAGCGCCTGATCGACGGGCTTCACCGGCGCGGCATGAAGGCCTTCGTGACGCTGTACCACTGGGACCTGCCGCAGCACCTCGAAGAGCGCGGCGGCTGGCTCAGCCGCGAGATCGCCTACCGCTTCGCCGACTACGCCGAGCTGATGAGCCGCGAGCTCTCGGGCGGCGTGGCCGCCTGGACCACGCACAATGAGCCCTGGTGCTCGGCCTACCTCGGCTACGGCGATGGCCACCACGCACCGGGCCACAAGAACGTGCGCTGGGCGGCGCAGGCCATGCACCACCTGCTGCTCGGCCACGGCCTGGCCCTGCCCGCGCTGCGCGCCAACGAACCCAAGGCCCTCGTGGGCCTGGTGGCCAACTGTGCCCCCGGCTATGCCGCCACTGACAGCGCAAGCGACCGCGACGCGGCTCATCTGTTCGAGACCTTCCAGAACACCTGGGTGCTGGACCCGCTGTTCAAGGGCGAGTACCCCAAGGACCTGTGGCGCCTGTGGAAGGGCGCCGAGCCGCTCGTGCTGGCCGGCGACATGGACAAGATCGCCCAGCCCATGGACTACCTGGGCATCAACTACTACAGCCGCGCCCTGCTGCGCTCGCCCGAGGCCGACAAGTTCGAATGGGTGCGCGACCCCGCCGTCGAGCGCACGAGCATGGACTGGGAGGTTTACCCACAAGGCCTGCAGGACCTGTTCGAGAAACTGCACCGCGACTACCCGAACCTGCCTGCGCTCTACGTGACCGAGAACGGCATGTCCAGCCACGACAGCGTGCAAGACGGCGAGGTGGACGACCGCCAGCGCCAGGCCTATCTCAAGGCCCACTTCGCGGCCTGCACACGCGCCATGCAAAACGGCGTCAAGGTGGACGGCTACTTCATCTGGTCGCTCCTCGACAACTTCGAATGGGCCTTCGGCTATGAGCGCCGCTTCGGCCTCGTGCATGTGGACTTCGAGACGCAAAAGCGCACGCTGAAGAAGAGCGCGCTGGCCTATTCCGACTTCCTGGGGCGTCGGATCGGATAAACCCTATGCTCAGCAACCGACGCGACACACGAACCCCGCGAATCAGGGGCTACTCTTGGCGAGCGAATCAGACTACGCTCAGGCCGCGCTGCCAGAACTCATGAGAACTCGTGGTCAGCGAATGGAACTTCTACAGACTGCCGGTTCGTCCGGCTCCGGGAGAACGACATGGCCAAAGCCTTCCTGACTTCGATCGCCCTGGTCGCCGCCCTGGTGGCGAGCACCAGCGCACTCGCATCCACAGCTCCCCCGCCTCCCAACAAAGTTCCAGAGCCCGATACGCTTCCGCTGGTCTTGGTGGCCCTTGCCGGCGGTGTCTGGCTGCGCAACCGGCGACGTTGAGTCTGGGGGCCCGAGCGGCCCTAAAGACTACTGCCCGACAGACTGCTGCCCGAAGGACCTCTGCGCCGACGGCCTGCTGCCCCGACGCAGCGGGTAGCCTGCGCCCGGTCGCGTTTCGGCTGAGCGAAAGTCCCGAGCTGCGAGGCAGCGCTTCAGCACCACAATGCCCGCTCAACTGGGAGATCATTTGAGCGGACTGCAGCGTCTCGTAATTCTGGGTGGGGGCTCCGCGGGCTGGATGTCGGCAGCGGCGCTGGCGACCGGGCTGCGTGGCGTCGAGGTCGTGCTGGTCGAGTCCGAGGAGATCGGCATCGTCGGCGTCGGCGAGGCCACCTTCCCGTCGATCCGCGGCTTCAACGACATCCTTGGCATCGACGAGGCTGAGTTCCTCGCGGCCACCGGCGGCAGCTACAAGCTCGGCATCCAGTTCTGCGACTGGCGCCAGCGCGACGAGCACTACTTCCACACCTTCGGCGACTTCGGCCAGCTCGACGGCGCCGGGGCGCTGTGGGGCCAGTACCGCCGCATGCGGGATCGCCTGGGCTGCAGCCTGAGCGATCTGTGCCTGCCCAGTGTCATGGCCGAGCAGCAGCGCTTTTGCCTGCCCGCCGCAGGCGAGGAGCTGAACTCCCGCTACACCTACGCCTACCATTTCGACGCCAGCCGCTACGCGGCCTTCCTGCGCCGCCTGGCCGAGGCGCGCGGCGTCCAGCGCGTCGAGGGTCGGGTGGTGCAGGCCCTGCGCCGCGAGGACGGCGGCGTGCGTGCCCTGCGCCTGGAAGACGGCCGCGAGCTGAGCGCCGATCTCTTCATCGATTGCTCGGGTTTCGCGTCTTGGCTGCTGGGCCGCACGCTTGAAGTGCCCTTCGTGGACTGGAGCCATCACCTGCCCGTGGACCGTGCCTGGGCCGTGCCCACCGAGAGGGTGGGCTCCGAGATCACGCCCTACACGCGCTCCACTGCGCTAGAGGCCGGCTGGGCCTGGCGCATCCCGCTGCAGGACCGGACGGGCAACGGCCATGTGTTCAGCAGCCGCTTCATCGATGAGGCCGCGGCGCGCGAACAGCTGCTGGCGCGGCTCGACGCACCGACGCTGGCCGAGCCGCGCCTGCTGCGCTTCGCCACCGGTCATCGCGAGCGCTTCTGGTCGCACAACGTGATCGCCATCGGCCTGGCCGCCGGCTTCCTGGAACCGCTGGAGTCCACGAGCATCTTCCTCGTGCACAACGCCCTGGGGCGGCTGATGCCGATGATGCAGCACGTGCGGGCCGGGCGCAGCGCCGAGGCGGCCGAGGCGTTCAACAGCCAGCAACTGCGCCAGTTCCAGCGCATCCGCGACTTCATCCTGCTGCACTACGTGCTGAGCGAGCGACGCGACAGCGAGTTCTGGCGCTACATCACGAGCATGGAGCTGCCGCCCTCGCTGGACTACAAGCTCCACGCCTGGCGCGAAACAGGCGTACTACGCCACTACGACGACGAGGCCTTCGGCGAATCGAGCTGGCTAGCCGTCTACGCGGGGATGAAGCACTGGCCGCGGCGCAGCAGCCCCTGGATGGAGGAAGTCCCAGCCGGCCTGGCCGAGGCCTTCCTCCGCGAGCGGCGCGACAGCATCCAGCGCATCGTCGCGGGCATGCCGGGGCACGACGCCTTCTTGCGCCAGGTCCTGCGCCGCTCCTGAACACGAGGATACGAATGGAGAACATGGGCAAGCCGCTTCAGCGCGTGGTGATCGTTGGCGGTGGCGCGGCGGGCTGGATGTCGGCCGCAGCGCTGAGCGCGGTGCTGAAGCCGCCTTACGAGATCCGACTTGTCGAGTCAGAGGAGATCGGCATCATCGGCGTCGGCGAGGCCACCATCCCGCCCATCCGCATGTTCAACGGCCTGGCCAGAATCGACGAGGCCGGCTTCCTCAAGGCCACCCAGGGCACCTTCAAGCTCGGCATCGAGTTCGTGAACTGGGGCCGCGTGGGCGAGCGCTATTTCCACGGCTTCGGCGACGTCGGCAAGGAGGCGATGTGGCCGGTGGACTTCTCGCAGTACTGGCTGCGCATGCGCGCCCTGGGCCGCGCCCTGCCGCTGGACGCCTACGCCATCTCCAATACGGCGGCCAAGTCCAACAAGTTCATGCTGCCGCAGCCGAACATGCAGAACTCGCCAATGGCAGCGCTGGGCTATGCCTATCACTTCGACGCCGGCCTGTATGCCCGGCACCTGCGTGCCGTGAGCGAGGCGCGCGGCGTGCGGCGAACTGAGGGCAAGGTCGTACGCGTGCTGCTGAACGAGGAGCCGGGCCCGAGGCTGGGCCATGTGCGCGCCGTGCAGATGCAAAGCGGCGAGTTGGTGGAGGGGGACCTCTTCCTCGACTGTTCGGGCTTCGCGAGCCTGCTGATCGAGAAGACGCTGGACACCGGCTACGAGGACTGGAGCCACTGGCTGCCCTGCGACCGCGCCTGGGCCGTGCCCAGCGAACGCACGAACCCACTGGTGCCCTACACCCGCGCCACCGCGCACAAAGCCGGCTGGCAGTGGCGCATCCCCCTGCAGCACCGCGTGGGCAACGGGCATGTGTACTCGAGCGCCCATATGAGCGACGACGAGGCCGCGGCCATCCTGCTGAAGAACCTGGACGCGCCGGCGCTGGCCGAGCCGCGCCTGGTCAAGTTCCGCACAGGCATGCGCAAGCAGGCCTGGAGCCGCAACGTCGTGGCCATTGGCATGTCGGCCGGCTTTGTCGAACCGCTGGAGTCCACCGCCCTGCACCTGATCCAGATGGGCGTGGCCAAGCTGATCGAGGCCTTCCCGCACAGCGGCTTCGATCCCGTGGAGATCGAGGAATACAACCGCGCCAGCCGCGTCCGCTACGAGTACGTGCGCGACTTCATCGTGCTGCACTACCACTTGAATCAACGCGACGACACCGAATTCTGGCGCGCCTGCGCCGCCATGAGCGTGCCCGAGGCGCTGCGCTATCGCATGAAGCTCTACGCGGCGAGCGGGCGCCTGGCCGACGTGCACGCCGACCTGTTCCGCGAGCCGAGCTGGCTCGAGGTCATGGAGGGCCAGAACCTGCGCCCACGCGGCTGGCTGGCCCTGGCCGATTTGCAGAGCGTGGAAGACACGGCGCGCTATATGCGCGGCATCTCGGACACCATCGCGACCTGCGTGGCAGCGATGCCTGCGCACGAGGAGTTCGTGCGGCAATACTGCCCCGCGGCGCAAGCCTGAAAGAAATGGGCGCCGCA
>JAFALK010000041.1 GCA_019234295.1 Roseateles sp. | reverse complement strand
CAGGCGCGCGAGGCGGTCGCGCTTGAGCTGCGGGTCGTAGTAGTCGTTGAGGTTGTCGAGGCCCACGACCTCGTCGCCGCGGGCGAGCAGGATCTGGCTCACATGCATGCCGATGAAGCCGGCCGCGCCGGTGACGAGTACTTTCACTTTGTGGGCTTTCAATCAGATAGACAAATTCGCGCTCAGCGGAGCAGGGGCGACACCTGCTCTAGCACATAGGGGTCGACCGGATCCTGAACGAGCACCGATCGACGCACATAGACGGAGCGCAGCAGGTAGCGCGGATCCCAGGGGTTGCCGACCAGCCAATGATAAATGCCGACCTTTGCATAGTTGAGCTGGTTCAGTGCAGGATTTCTCGGGCGGTAACCGATTGGGCCGCGGTAGCTGGCGGCCTTGTGCCCGTCGATCCAGAACTCCAGGAACGCGTCATCGCCGAGGTCCGGCGAGATACGCGCGTGGATGACCAGATTGGCCCAGTGCCCACTGATCTGACGGCTCTCGCCGTCCCAGAGGATTTGCATTCGGATATTCGTCCGGTCGACCGTCGCCCCGCTGCCGGCCTCCCAGCGCACGAGCAGTTGGGCGCGATCGCCTTGCACAATGAGCGCCATCAAGGGATTGAGCGCCAAGTCGAAGTCGTAGTCGTGCCATTGCAGGACGATCTGTTCGTCGTGCGAGCCGGGCCAGGGCTCGATCCAGACACGACTCGCGAACCAGAACGCTCGCGCAAAAGGCAGGAAGCTGCGGGCGCCGTCCACCATGGCCAGTTCGCAGCGAGGCGCACCGGAACTCAGGGAATCGGTTTCCGCGCTTCGCAAGGCGATCCCGACATCGCCCCCCATCGCGGGAGCGGCAATGCCGACCCGATCCATCCCCGCGGCATCGACGCCCGGGTTGGCCGGCACCGACGGCTGTGGCATCTCGCCGATCAGGCGCACCACGCCGTTGCATTCGACACCCCAATGCTGCTTCTTCAATGGCTTGGACGCATCGATATCGGCGCGAACGTCGGCCACCGCGACGCTCCTGACGGCAGAGCCTGCCTGGGCACCGAGCCCGGCCGGCTCGCCTTGATTCACCGTATCGTCGATGCACCAGCCTGGCGTCGGAAGCGCCAGCACAAGCCAGACGAACACGCACAGCGCCCAAACAGGCAGCACGCCGGGGCGGGGCATCGACGGTTCCCGTAATCCATGCGGCATGGCAGCTCCCAGGTTTGACACAGTGACTGACATAGTGCCCCGCTATCATCGCCGAGGCGTGCAGATCATTTTGACAGTAGCAAATGACTGCGCCGTACGGCCACCAGCCCCGTCGCACCATCCTGCAAATGACCAAGCCCTGCATCCACCTTATCGCCGGCGCCAGACCAAACTTCATGAAGATCGCCCCGATCGTCCGAGCGCTGCGTGCCGACGGCCGGCTGGCCTGGAAGATCGTCCATACCGGGCAGCACTACGACCGAGACATGAACGACGTGTTCTTCGAAGAGCTCGGCATTCCCGCGCCGGACGTGCGTCTCGGCTGCGGCGGCGGCAGCCATGCCGAGCAGACCGGCAAGATCATGCAGGCGTACGAACAGCTGTGCGCAATTGACAAGCCCGCTGCGTGCCTGGTCGTCGGCGACGTCAATTCGACTCTCGCCTGCTCGATCGTCGCGAAGAAGGCATGGGTTCCGGTCGCCCATGTCGAAGCCGGGCTGCGCAGCGGCGACCTCAGCATGCCTGAAGAGATCAACCGTCTCGTGACCGACGCGATCTCGGACTGGTTCTTCGTCACCGAGCCAAGCGGTCGCGAACATCTGCTGCGCGAGGGCAAGGACCCGTCCGTCGTGTTCGATGTCGGCCACGTGATGGTCGACAACGTTCTCTACCAGTCCTCGCAGCTCGTGGGCGTCGACTCCTCCGGCTTCGAAACCGATGCCTTCAAGCGCGCCCACGCCCGCTATGGGGTCGTCACGTTGCACCGTCCATCCAATGTCGATAGCGCCGAAGCGCTCGAGCGCGTCGCCAAGGTCTTGCGCACGGTCTCAGGCGAACTGCCGCTGATTTTCCCGGTCCATCCGCGCACCCGCGCCAATATCGAAAAGCATGGGATCGAACTCGGGCCGAACGTGACCTTGCTCGGCCCACAGGCGTATATGTCGTTCCTGCACCTGTGGAAAGACGCCCTGGTCGTGCTGACCGACAGTGGCGGCCTGCAGGAAGAGACCACGGCGCTTGGCGTTCCCTGCATCACGATGCGCGAAAACACCGAGCGTCCCGTGACGGTCGACGAAGGCAGCAACGTGCTGGCCGGAACCGACCCGGACAACATCATTCGGCTGGCGCTGGAAACCATACGCGAGGGCGGCAAGCGCGGTCGCCGACCGGCACTCTGGGACGGCAAGTCGGCTGAGCGCATCGTCGCGGTTCTTGCGGAAAGGCTGGCATGAGCCGCATCGAAATGATGGGTTGCCTCATCGACAACCTGTCGATGGAGGAAACGCTGGCGACCGTTGAAGGTTTCGTGGCGTCGGGCAAGCCGCACCAGCATGTGGTCGTCAACGTCGACAAGCTTGTCAAGGCTCAGAAGGACCCTGAACTGCGGCGCATCATCAACGAATGCGCGCTCATCAATGCCGACGGCATGCCCGTCGTCTGGGCGTCTCGCTGGCTGGGCAAGCCGCTGAAGGAGCGCGTTGCCGGAGTCGACCTCTTCGAAGCGCTGATGGCGCGCGCTGCGGTCAAGGGTTGGCGGGTCTACCTGCTCGGCGCGAAGGAAGAGGTCGTGGCGGCCGTCAACGCCCGCTACCCCCTCAAATACCCGGGCCTGTGCATCGCCGGCTATCGCAACGGGTATTGGAAGCACGACGAAGAGCAAAGCGTCGTCGACGCGATTACAGCCGCCCGTGCCGATCTTCTATTCGTCGCCATCAGCTCGCCCAAGAAAGAGCAGTTTCTCGGCGCCTACCAGGCGCGTATGCGCGTTCCGTTCGCGATGGGCGTCGGCGGCACGTTCGATGTCGCGGCCGGCAAGGTGAGGCGTGCGCCCGCTTGGATGCAGCGCGCGGGTCTCGAATGGTTCTATCGCTTCCTGCAGGAACCGCGACGAATGTTTCGGCGCTATTTCATTGACGATCCCGCATTCATGGGACTGTTGTTGAAGGAGTGGCGCAAGCTATAGGGGTGCCGGGGACGTTAAATAGCGTTTCCTGTTGTTTCTCCCGAGCAAGCACCTAGCCTATGTGCGGCATTGTTTTCGCTGCGTCCGACCGCCCTGTCGAAGCTTTTGTCAGAGCGGCTCACGCGCGCCAGATTTACCGGGGCCCCGACAGCGGCAGCGTGAGCTCCGAAGTCTTGGGTTCAACGTTTGTCAGCATGGCGCACGAGCGCCTCGCCATCCTCGACTTGAGCGAACGGGGCGCGCAGCCCATGGCTTCGGCCTCCGCGCGCAGCGTCATCATCTTCAACGGCGAGATCTACAACTACCGCGAACTCGCCAAGCGGCATGGACTGGCACCGCTCAGATCTGGAACCGACACGGAAGTCGCCGTCGAGTTGATCGAACGCCTCGGCATTGAAGCCGCCTCGCGCGAATTCAATGGCATGTGGGCGATCGCAGTCCTCGACCGGCAACGTGGCCGGGTCTACCTATCGCGTGACCGCCTCGGCAAGAAGCCGATCTACCATGTCGCGATTCCCGGCGGCGTGGCCATCGCGTCTGAAATGCACAGCCTGCTGCTGCACCCGGATGTCGAAGCCCAACCCGACCTCACCGTGGCCGCGCGCTTTCTGTCTCGCTCGCTCATGGACATCGACGAGCGCAGCTGGGTCAGCGGAATTCTTTCGCTGCCGGCAGCCTGCGTCGCCGAGATCGATCTCGCTCGCCCCGCCGCAGGACTTCAGCAGGTTCGCTCGTATTGGGCGCCACGGCTGGACCCGGACTCCGTCGATCGACGCCCTCGGCAGGAGCAATTTGCCGAACTTCGCGAGCTCGTGCGCGACAGTGTGGCACTGCGCATGCATGCCGACGTGCCGGTCGGCATCGCGCTCTCGGGCGGCCTCGATTCGTCGATCATGGCCGCCCTCGCCAACCGCGTCGGCGGTCCTTCAGACGAATTGCGGCTGCTGTCCGCCACCAGCCCGGGCCATGTCGGCGATGAATCCGCCCATGCGCGCGCGATGGCCGAGCATCTCGGCCGCAAGACCCACGAGTTCTCGATTGCCGCGGACTCCGGCGAGGCGCTGTTCAACTGGATCCGGATCTGCACCCAGCACAACGACGGCCCGGTCGCCTCGTTCTCCAACGTGCTGTTCTACAAGCTGATGGAATGCGCGAAGTCGATGGGCCTGACCGTCGTCCTGACAGGCCAGGGTGCGGACGAGGCATTCTGCGGCTACAAGCGCTACCCGATTCTTGAAGTCAAACGTCGCCTCGCGAGCGGTCGCCTCGCGAGCGCTGTCGGCCTGGGCGCGCAACTGCTGCGCCACGGCACCGTCCTGGATGGGTTCAAACTTCCCGAGGCCCGCCGTTACCTGGGGCGGGCCAATGCCGTCAAACTCGGGCCGAGCGTCGCCCTGGGGCCCAACGACCTGGGCCATTTCGAGAACATGGCCGAATACCAATGGCGCGACATCAGCAGTCTTAGCGTGCCGTATCTGTGTCATTACGAAGACCGCATGTCGATGGCCTGGTCTTGCGAGGTTCGCAGCCCCTTCCTCGACTACCGCGTCATCGAAGCCGGCCTGCGCATGCCGGTCGACTTCAAGCTCGCCGAGGGTTGGACCAAGGCGCCGTTGAGGCAGGCATTTGCCGATGTGCTGCCGCACGACATCACCTGGCGACGCGACAAGAAGGGCTTCACCAGTCCGCAAGACGATTGGTTGCGCAAGGAACTTCGCCCTTACGTGATGGAGGCCCTGGATCGACCCGATGCCGAGGTCTACCGGCTGGGACTCGTCGACCGCTCGTCCTACGTCTCCTGCTACGAGCAATACTGCCGCGCGCCGGAGAAATTCTGGTTCCGCGAGTTCTTTGCCCCGTTCGCCGTCGAACTCTGGCTGCAAGCACTGCAGCGGCGGCAGCTCAATCCCATTCCACCCGCGTAACGACGCGTGCCTTGGCGCCGCGCGCGCGCCAGCGCAGGACACGGGACGGCTCGATGTGGCCGAATCGACGCGAATACCAGCCGAGCGGGGGCGTTTCTTGTGCCTCGATCAGCTCGAGGCTTGCGCCGACGATGTCGCCGTCCAACAGCAGGCGCAGGATGCGCCCCGACGACCGGATCTCGACCCCGCCGTCGCAGCGCTCGACTTCGACTTCCGGATGGAAGTGCCAATGAATTTCGAGCGTTTCTTCAGACTCGCCACGCAGTCGGTCTTCAATAGTCAAACGACGATTCACCGGCTCGAAGCGCACGCGGCGCCAATGGGAAAAACGCGAGGCCAGGCGCCGATAGCCGTCGTGCTCGGCGCTTAGATCCAATCCCCCATCGGCCTCCCGCTCCACGTTCAGCAGCTTGACGTGAGCCTTGCGCACCCACATGAACGGCCCGCCGCTTTGCGATTGATCGCACTCACCGATTCGCGCCGTGTTGTGGGCCGCGGTGCCCCTGAAATAGGCGCGTAGCTGCGCATCGTGCCAGTACGAGAATGTGCCTGGATCGACGAGAATCGGCCGCCCCCCCATCGCCATGCAGACCTGGAGGGCATCGGCGTGCCCGTGCGCAGCTATCCCCAGATAGCCGAGCGGCCCGACGTCGACCAAGCCCTTGATTTCCGTGGGCAGGCCGACATCGGCCTCGAAGAGCTCGTAACCCCCGTCAGGAAATGACAACATCGGGACGCGATCCGTTGCATGCCCCGCCGGGGTGGCAAACAGCCACTGAGCTTCCTCCCGCCCATGCCGCAAGTCCGCCACCCACTCCGGCCGATTGAACAGGAGTGCGCCAAGCTGCAGCATGGACACATGCTCGCAGGCCAGGCTGACCGGGTTCAGCCGCATCAGCTGGCCACTGTCGGAATCACCGACCCGCGGCACGGCCCCGCCACGCGCCATCAGCGATCGCGCGAACATGCACATCGCAGCCAAGCGATCCATGTAGGCGGCCGACACGGCATCGCCATGTGCCCTGGCGCATCGCTCGACGCATACGAACATGTCGAACACGGTGCTGAGATAGCCGAAGGCTTGCTCGCGATTGACACCATCGCAGGTGGTCTGCAATTGAATCTGGCGCTCCAGTTGCCGCAGCGCTCGAATGCCCTCGCGTCGAACCTCTGGCCAGCAAGGCCAGGTCCTTGAGGCAATGTACACGCCCGTCAACTCACCTATCAAATGATTGTTGGCCGAGGAGTAACGGGAATATTCGGCGGCAATGCTCAGGACCTGCGTTCGAATGGAGTCCAGCAATCGGGCCAGAAGGCGCTGTCCGGCCTTGCCGGCGAAGATCGGCGCCTCGCGCCCGCCGATCAGTTGCCACACGGCCGACCAGTTCACGAGCCGAAGCCCGTGCTCGTGGACGCTCGTCCAGTTGGGCCCCATGCCTGGCGGGCATTGGTCCAGCCAGGACTCCAATTGGACGGCGAGCACGTCCAGATGTTCGCGCTCGCCACTCAATGCGTAGGCTTGCGCCAGAGTCACCCAGTGCAGATGGCGGTTCAGCTCCCAGATGAATTTGATATAGCCGACTTTTGACGGATCCTGGGTGTCGACACTATGCGCGGGGACCCGAGACGTGTCCAAGCCGGTTCGAGGGCAGCGATTCCATTCGATCGGCAAAGCAACTTGCACGTAATCGCCCCGGAATATCTTTATTTCACCGGCCGCAATGCGATTGGCCTCCTTCACGTAGGCGGCCACCTGCACGTCGCCCGGGGGCTGGATCCAGCAAACCGGCGGCGGCACCTCGTCGGCCGCGGCCTTGCGCGGAACATGCGCAACACGCTGGCGCACGAATCGGCGCAGGTGCCAGCCGATCTCGGCGGGCTCCATGCAGCGTAGCCGATTCCAATACCAACCGAGCCGATTCAGCCGAGCAGGTGCATTCATGATTGGTTTTCGAGAGCGCCCAAGTCCCTGTAAAGCCGAGCGATCCGGTCCACGACCTGCTCAGCGCTATATCCGGCGGCGATTGTCAGCCGAGCTTGCGTGCCAAGGCGCTCGCGCAACGCGCCATCGCAAAGTATCGCTGCCAGGGCATCGGTCAACTCGAGCACATTTCCCGGTTGAACGAGACAGCCGTTCACGCCGTCCTTTACGACCTCCGGAATCGCGCCGACAGGGGTCGATAGCACCGCCTTGGCGTTCGCCATGCATTCGAGCAAGGCCATTGGCAGCCCTTCGGCATAGGACGGCAACACAAACAAGCTCGCGCGTTCGATTTGCTCGCGCTTGGCGTCGCCGGAGACCCAGCCCAATATTTCGATCTGGGACTCGACACCGAGCGCACGTGCGCGTTCGCGTACGGCGTCGAGATCGCCGTCGCCCCCGATGGCGAGCTTCACAGCGGGGACTCTCGCCCGCAGGGCCGGCAGCGCCTCGAGCAGATCGAAAATGCCCTTGTTCGTACCCGCACGGCCAAGAAACAGCAGTCGCCCAGCCTCCTCGCCGCGAGCGGGCACCTGGCCCGGCCGCGCAACCGGGTTGGGAATCGCCACCGTGCGGGCGGCCGGCGCAATGCCCCGGATCACGCTGGCCCAATTCTCCGAAAGGGTCACGACCACATCGCTCCGCTCGAGCGTGTGCACGATCCAGCGGCGCCGCAGGCTGCGCGAATCCGTACCGGCGAAGTCCGCGAACGTGCCGCTATGCACATGAAAAACCGTCCTTGCGCCGGCGCGGCGCGCAAGGTACGCGTAGGCACTCTTGCGATAGAAGCTGCCGCCATGCGAGCTGTGGAGATGCAATAGCCTGACCCGCCCTCTGAGCAGGCGCCCTGCCAGTCCCACGCCGGCGGCGACAGCCGTCGCGATCTTGCGCGCGCGCGAGCCTTCGACATGGGAAGCGATGTAGCGCACGCCGAATTGCTCGAACAGACCGGCGGCAGCATAGGTGGCGACGACCGACGCCACCCCCCCCTGGCCCTCGGGCGAGGTTCCCATCATGACGATAGAGGTCTTGTCCACCGCAGGGCCCCGGCAGTTACTTGAGCGTCCGAGCCGCGATCGGCAGCATCGGATCCCGGGGGGACGCCGCGAATCCGCCGAGCGCCCCTGCCGAAAGCAGGCAGGCGCTCAGCACCGTCCACGCCGCCGAGCCGGCCGAGCGCTTGCGGATCGCCGCCATGGCCCACCAGGCAAGCCACGGCAGCGTTGCCGCGACGAGCTCGCCCAGGACGGAGGCGCCGAGGTAGGCGGCGCAAGCCACCAGCACCAGGCTCGCGACGAACGCCCCGGGCGCGAGCAGCACCGAACGCTGATCGCGTACCACGATGCGCCACCACGGCTGCCCCAGCGCGGAACGCAGAAAAACGCCGCAGGCGCGTGCTCGCCCGCTGCGCCAGAGCCGCGTCAAGGTCTGGCGACTGTTTTCCTGATGGCCGTCGTGCTCGACCGCGTCCAGGGGCAGGCGCAACAATCGCCAGCCGGCCGCCCCGAGGCGCGCGCCGAGTTCGGCTTCCTCGCAGGCGACCAGCCAGCGATGTCCGAGATAGCCGACCTGTTCGATTGCCGAACGCCGGTACAGCCCCCCACCGCCGAGCGTCCGCACCTCGACCTCGGTTCGCAAGGCCTGGGCCTCGAGGACGCGCCGCCTGTCCAGTTCGGTCCGGACGTTGACGTCGAGCAGGCGTCCGCCGACACCCGCGAGGCCGGGATCGGCCTGCAGGCGCTCAAGCGCCGCGGCGAGGAAGTCGGGCCGCAAGGTCATATCGCCATCGAGCAGGTAGACGTATTCGCCGCTGGCAACCTGATAGCCGAGCTGAACCGCTGCCCCGCAGCCGCGATCGGCCTCGTTCTGGAACTGAACGATCCGGACCGGATAGCGACGCGCGAGTTCGACCGTGCGATCCGTCGAGAGCGAGTCGACCAGAATCACCTCGGCGTCGAGGCCTTCGACGGCGCGCAGCGCCGACTCCAGGCAGGACGCGATATGCCGCTCCTCGTTCAGCGCCTTGACCAGGACGGACACCTTCGCCATCGTCAACCCCGCTGCGCCAGTTCGCGGCGCAAGCGCCGGATGCGCCGCCAGTAGCGCAGGCCGAAGACGGCGCTGCCCAAAGGGTTGCGCGCCGCGTGGCGCATCCGGACGGCCAGTTCCTCGCGTCGAGCCGCGAGCACATTGGCCGTCGATACGCTGCCTGCGTGTTCGCGGAACACGGCGAGCGCACGCCGGACGAGCACCGGCTCGGCCAATGGCAGCATGCGAAGCCAAAGGTCAATGTCCATCGCGTAGCGCAGGCCTTCGTCGAAATACCCGGCCCGTTCGAACAGACCTCGACGCACGAACACCGCCGGGTGCGGAATGGTCGCGGCGCCGCGCACATAGCGAGCGTGCGTGATCGGTCCGGCATTGCCGCGCCCCTCGACCAGCACGTCGCCGACCAGCAGGTCGGTATGCCCGACCGCCCATAGCGCGCCGCCGCTCAGCGCGTCGGCCACGTCGGCCAGAACGGACGGGTCGCGGTAGTAGTCGTCGGAGTGCAGATGGGCGATGACATCGCCCGTGGCGGCGCGAATGCCTTCGTTCATGGCTCGACTGATGCCACCGCCAACGTCCTTCAGCACGCGGGCCTTTGGCGCCATCGTCGCGATCTGCTCGAGTGTCGAGTCCCGCGAACCGCCGTCGACGAAGATATGTTCAATCTCGACATCCGTCTGCGCATTGACGGAAGCAATGGTCTCGGGCAGCGTCGCCGCGCTGTTCCAGGTGCAGGTAATGATGGAGAACTTCATGAATTAGCGGAGCGCTGCGCATCCGCCCTCACCTGCCCATAAATCTCAACGATCCGCGGTACAACGGCGCTCACATCGAACGGCAACGAGGCCGCTGCAGGCATCTGCCTTACCGGCTTGTCGATCTCCGCCTGAGTCATTTCGACCAGCTCTTCCATCGTGTCCGCCAGTTTGAGTTGGCCCGCATACCGCTCGAGCAACTTCATCTCGGGGGTGCCGCCTCGCCGAAGGGCCAGGCACGGGCGCCCGGCCGCCAACGCCTCGAGAGTTGTCGTGCCAAACGGTTCCTCCCAGATCGATGGCATTACGCAAACATGCGCTTCCCAAGTCATGGCTACCACTTCGTCGTAGGGCTTCCAGCCGACAAAAGTTGCAAGATGCTCGTGCCGGGCTCTAATTTCTGGAAGAAGTGGACCATCCCCGACGATCACAATGTCCGCGGACACCGGTCGCCCCTGCCAAACGTCTAGAAAATGCGCAAACCCCTTGGCCGAGTCAACACGACCCGCCATAAGAACTCGTCGCGGCAATGGAGTCCGTCCGCTACCGACATTTTTGTTCAGACGCGCCAGGTCGATAAAGTTATGCACCACCTCACTCTTCTCAAGCGATGCATTGGGGACCGCCAGTTCAAATTGCTTGCGAAGAAAATTCGAAACAAACAACGTTTTTCGCTGCGCGAAATTAGTCGCAACCGATCTCCGATACGCCTCGACTGCACGCATCGAGACCCATGTCTGCAGTGGGTTCGGAGAGGCAGCCGCACAGCGCGCACATGATTTGGCATTTCGCTCACGACAGACTTGATCGCCAACGAAGCGCAGATGCGTCATGCATTCGCTGCCCTGATCGTGTCGAGATTGTAGAAATGGTAGGTCACGCGGCAACCCGAGACCCACCATTGCCTGATGCCCGTGATAGTGAACCACATCAAATTCGTGCATCCTTTCTGCAATTGAACGCTCTATGCGGCGTGCCAGTGCAGCGCGCTTCAAAGGCATCCAAACACCGAGCTTGGACTCTTTCCATCCGTTGCGATCCATGCGAAACCCTGCAACGAATCGCCCTTTGAATCCGATCTCTCCAGCGTATCGCTCGTAGGGAATATCGCTGCGTCCGAGTAACGTCACGTCGTGGCCGGCCTCAATCAGGTGATTGGCAAGAGTCACAACGTGCTTACCCAGCCCGCCAACCTGCGGCGCCGGAATATCCTCGGTAACCATCAGAATCCGCATCGCTACGCCCCCCGCCCGGTCAGGCGCTGCACGTAGCTGCGCAATGCCGCTCTATCGGTCGGCATCAGGATCCAGCGAATCCCCC
>JAFALK010000003.1 GCA_019234295.1 Roseateles sp. | reverse complement strand
GCAGGCTTCACTTCATGTTGCGGCCCGCGTGCTTGCTCCCCGTTGCGCGGCTCGCGCCGCCTCACGGGCTCTTGACACCCCGCTCGGGCTGAGAGGTCTCCCTCCACAACCTGGGGTCTGCTACCCGGTGCACCGACGCCTACCGGGCCGGGACTCTCACCCGTTGGACATGCGCAGCATGCAGCAGCTCCACCTCGCCCCAGAGGGTTCAGTCGAGCCTTTGCTTCGTGACGCACCATCAATACATTTTATGAATCAATGGACGACGAATAATATATTTGAAAGCGATGCGGGGGCGCGGGACACTTGACGCTTCTCTTGAAGGATTCCCCATGAGTTTCAACCGCCGATCCAAGAACATCACCGAAGGCGTCGCCCGCGCGCCCAACCGCTCCATGTACTACGGCATGGGCTACAAGGAGGAAGACTTCGGCAAGCCCATGATCGGCGTGGCCAACGGTCACTCCACGATCACGCCGTGCAACTCCGGCCTGCAGAAGCTGGCCGATGCCGCAGTGGCGGGGCTCCAGTCCGCCGGCGCGAACGCGCAACTCTTCGGCACGCCGACGATCTCCGACGGCATGGCCATGGGCACGGAAGGCATGAAGTACAGCCTGGTGTCGCGCGAGGTGATCTCCGACTGCGTGGAGACCTGTGTGGGCGGCCAGTGGCTGGACGGCGTGATGGTCATTGGCGGCTGTGACAAGAACATGCCCGGCGGCATGATGGGCATGCTGCGCGCCAACGTGCCGGCCATCTACATCTACGGTGGCACGATCAAACCAGGCCATTACAAGGGCCAGGACCTCAACATCGTCAGCGTCTTCGAGGCGGTCGGCCAGTTCTCGGCCGGCAAGATGAGCGAGGAAGACTTCTGCCAGATCGAGAAACGCGCCATCCCCGGCAGCGGCTCGTGCGGCGGCATGTACACGGCCAACACCATGAGCTCGGCCTTCGAGGCGCTGGGCATGAGCCTGCCCTACTCCTCCAGCATGTCCAACGTGGAGGACGAGGTGGTCGAGAACACCAGGAAGGCCGCGGCGGTGCTTGTTGAGGCCGTCAAGGCCGACCTGAAGCCGCGCGACATCGTCACCAAGAAGGCCATCGAGAACGCCGTGGCCGTCATCATGGCTACGGGCGGCTCCACCAATGCGGTGTTGCATTTCCTTGCCATCGCCCACGCGGCCGAGGTGGACTGGACCATCGACGACTTCGAGCGCATGCGCAAGAAGATCCCCGTGCTCTGTGACCTCAAGCCCAGCGGCAAGTACCTCGCCGTGGACCTGCACAAGGCCGGCGGCATCCCAGCCGTGATGAAGCAGCTGCTCAAGGCCGGCCTGCTGCACGGCGACGCCATGACGATCACCGGCAAAACCGTGGCCGAGAACCTCGCCGACGTGCCGGACCTGAGCCCCACGCAGGACGTGATCCGGGCCGTGGGCCAGCCGATCTACGAGCAAGGCCACCTCGCCATCCTGCGCGGCAATCTCTCGACCGAAGGCTGCGTGGCCAAGATCACCGGCCTCAAGAACCCCGTCATCACCGGCCCGGCCCGCGTGTTCGACGACGAGCAGTCGGCGCTGGCCGCCATCATGGCCAAGCAGATCAATGCCGGAGATGTGATGGTGCTGCGCTACCTCGGCCCCAAGGGCGGCCCCGGCATGCCCGAGATGCTGGCACCCACGGGCGCGCTGATCGGCCAGGGCCTGGGCGAGAGCGTCGGCCTGATCACGGACGGCCGCTTCTCTGGAGGCACCTGGGGTATGGTCGTCGGCCACGTGGCGCCCGAAGCCTATGAGGGCGGCACCATCGCCCTCGTGCATGAAGGCGACTCCATCACCATCGACGCCCATCGGTTGCTGCTGCAGCTCAACGTCAGCGACGAAGAACTGGCTCGGCGCCGCGCGGCGTGGAAGCAGCCTGCGCCGCGCTACACCCGCGGCGTGCTGGCCAAGTTCGCCCGCAACGCCTCCAGCGCCAGCACCGGCGCCGTGCTCGACTGAGGCCTCGCGCGCTGCCATCATGCGCACATGAATGCGCACATGAATGCGCCGTGGCAGCGCCTGCGGGCTCATCGGCTCGATTTCCTCGCCCCCAAGCTGGCGGCCGAGCAAGGCTGGTGCCCCAGGAGGTCTGCGCAGCCATCGAAGAATACCGGCGCTTCTGCCTGCTGGCCATTTCCGGCACGCAGCTCGCGGTGCCGAGCGACGCGGTCGATCAGGTCTGGCATCTGCATCTGACCTTCACCCGTGACTACTGGCAGCGCTTCTGCCCCGAGGTCCTGGGGCGAGACCTCCATCATGAGCCCGGCGATGCTGCCAGCAGTGCCCTGATGCGTGAGCGGTACGCGCAGACCCTGGCCTGCTACGCCGAGACCTTCGGCCCGCCGCCTGAGG
Organism: Roseateles sp.; assembly: GCA_019234295.1. Classification (GTDB taxonomy): domain Bacteria; phylum Pseudomonadota; class Gammaproteobacteria; order Burkholderiales; family Burkholderiaceae_C; genus JAFALK01. The sequence goes on along the minus strand of JAFALK010000003.1, from coordinate 15,099 downwards.
CGTGGTGGCCCAGCACGCGCGAGCGCTTCGCCGCGCGACGCCGCTCAGTCGACCTGCGCCGTCATTGGCTGCTGCCGCGGCTAAGGCTGACGCTGTGGATTGGTGGTACTGCGGCGCTCGCCGCTTTCATTCTTGCGCTGCCCTCCCCGGCCCTGGCGCTGCCCGCCAATCCGCTCGCCTGGCCGGGCAAGAACTTCCTGCTCCTCTACATCGTGCTCATGGCTTTGGGCTACGTCGCCACCCGCCTGTGGCGACGTGCGCTCAGAGTCGGCCCGCAGCCCGCGTCCATGGGGCAACTCGACCGATTCGAGACTGCGCTGCTGGCCGGAGGCCCGCAGCGGGTGGTGGACGCGGCGGTGGCCGAAATGCTGTCGACGGATCAGCTGCTCTGGGACCGGGACAAGAAGCAGCTCGTCCAGGCACCTGGCGGCGCCGCACCGGTCGAGCCGGTGCTGGCCGGCGTGCTGCAAGAACTCCAACGGAACGCCCGCCCGCCGCTGTCGCCTCGTGGGGCGCTCAGCGACTGCATCCGTCAATTGGGTGACAGACTGCAGCGCGGCGGGCTCTGGCTCGATCCGGACCAGTCCAGGCGGCTCGCCTGGCGGCCCATGCTGATCAGCGCCGGACTGCTGCTGTTCGGCGCGGCCAAGCTGGCGGTGGGACTGCGCAACGACAGGCCCGTGGGCTTGCTGGTCATCCTGATGATCATGACCTTCTTCGGCTCCCTCGGCATGGCCCTGGCAGCCGGCCGCCGTTCACGCGCGGGCGAGGAGCGACTGAGCGAGCTGGAGCAGTCCCTTCAGCACAGCGTGCGCGCACCGCGCAGCTCGGACCTGGCTCTGGCCGTCGCCCTGGGGGGCACGGGCGTGCTGATAGGAACAGCCTATGCCGGGTATCACCGGCAAGTGCATGCCAGCGACAGCTCCAGCGGCGGAGATAGCGGTGGAGATGGCGGCGGGGGTGACGGAGGCGGCAGCGGCTGCGGGGGCTGCGGGGGCGGAGACTGAATCCGGACTACTTCTTGTTGTGGTGCCTGGCGTCCAGGCCCAGCTTCTCCAGCGCCTCTTCACGCCGCTTTTCCTTGCGGTCCGCCAAGCGTTCCATGGCCTTTCGCGAGGTGCGGCCCGAGGAATCCGACCAAGCCCACCAGACCACCGCAGCTGCAAACGGCGAGAGCACCCACAGCCAAGACCAGGCCGCCACCGGGCCTACCTCGCCGTATTTGAGCAAGACAAGCAGCACACCGATCACCACGAACGCCATGAGCAGGCTCCGAATCCCTAGAATGCCCAGACTTTAAACCGCCTGCATAGAAAGGTTGCCATGAAGCCTCTGCTTTTCGCCCTCGCCGTGACGCTGGTTCCCGCCCTGGCCTCGGCCGACCCCGGCCAGGATCTCGCACAGAAGAAGAACTGCCTCGCTTGCCACGGGTTGGACAAGAAGGTCGTCGGCCCGGCCTACAAGGACGTGGCGGCCAAGTACGCCAAGGACAAGGACGCCGTCGCCAAGCTCGCCGAGAAGATCCAAAAGGGCGGCTCGGGCGTCTGGGGAGCCATCCCCATGCCGCCGAACCAGGTCACCGAGGACGAGGCCAAGACGCTGGCCAAATGGGTGCTGACGGTCAAGTGAGCTGACGCACCACGCGCTGCGGGTAGGGAATCTCCACGCCCAGCTCGTTGAAGAGTCGCAGCAGCGCGAAGTTCACGTCCGAGCGCACGCCGCCCGCACCGTTGTGCGGGTCGCCGATCCAGAAGCCGATGGTCAGCTCCAGGCCATCGGCGGCGAAGTTGCTCAATTGCACGCCCGGCCCCGGGTCGGGCAGCACGCGTGCCACCTTGAGAACTGCGCCCAGGATGGCCGGTACCAGCGCTTCCAGGTCCGTATCGTTGGCCACCAGCACCACGGTGCTGAGGTAGACGTTGCTGTCCTGGAGCGAGGCGTTCTCCACTCGCTGCGTGATCAGCATCTCATTGGGCACGATGGACTCGCGACCAGCCAGCGAGCGCACCAGCGTGTAGCGCGTCTTGATGTCGGTGACCCGACCCTCGAAACCGTCAACCTTGACCATGTCGCCGATGCGCAGTGAGCGCTCGGCAAGGATCACGAAGCCCGAGACATAGTTGGCCGCCAGCTTCTGCAAGCCAAAGCCGATACCTACGCCGAGTGCACCGCCGAGCACGCCGAGGGCCGTGAGATCGATGCCCGCGGCAGAGAGCGCCACCAGCAGACCGACGAAGAGCAGGATCGCCCGCGTGGCGTTGGTGGCCATCTTCTGGAGCGAGCGGTCCAGACGATCGGAGCGCATCAAACGCGCCTCCACGACCGAGGAAATCCACAGCGCCAGCACCAGCACGATCAGGGCCGTGAAGCCGCCCTGGAACAAATCCAGCAGGGAAACCTGGTGACCGCCGACGTGCAGTCCGATGTCGTCGAGTTCGTCGAGCAGGCGCGGCATCAGGCCCAGCACCCAAAGCACCGAGCCGCCCCAGGCGAGCCACGACATCGTGCGCGCCGCCGGCCGCAGCAGGCTCGAATCGGGCAGCGACGCGGTCAGCACCCGCACGGTGAGACGAATCAGCGTCAGCGAGATCAGCAACGGAATTGCCACGCGGAACACCGCGGACGGTACCCCGAGCAAGGGCAGCAGATGGCTGGCGCCCCAGGCCAGGCCCAGGGCCACGAGCGGGAACAGCAAGCCATCGACGACACGCCTGCCGAACAGCACCGACAGCGGCCCGAGTTGCTGCCCCATGCCGCGCTTGAGCCGCGCCACCACCAGCCAGGCCAGCGCCAGGCAGGTGCCGATCAGGGCGAGTTCGGTCAGGGCACTCGACTGGAGCAACGAGTGGCCGAGCGATTGGAGTTCATCCAGCGACAGCGGCTGGGTCAGGCTCTTCTTGGTCATTCAGATTCCGGCAAGTACGCGCAGATGGGCGGCGACACTGCGCGCCAGCGCGTCAAGGTTGTAGCCGCCTTCCAGGCAGGACACGATGCGCCCCCGCGCATGGCGCTGGGCGATATGAACCAGCTTCTCGGTGATCCAGGCGTAGTCGGCCTCCACGAGTCCGAGCTGACCCAGATCATCGTCGCGATGGGCGTCAAAGCCGGCCGAGACGAAGATCATCTCAGGACGAAAGTCCTCCAGCGCAGGCATCCATTGCGATTCGATCACTTCGCGCACCGCCGGCCCGCGAGTGTAGGGATCGAGCGGCACGTTGATCATGTTCGTGCCCAGGGGCACGGCACCGCTGCCCGGGTAGAGCGGGTGCTGGAAGATGGAGACCATCAGCACGCGCGAGTCGTTGGCAATGATGTCTTCGGTGCCGTTGCCGTGATGCACGTCGAAGTCGACGATCGCCACGCGCGAGAGCCCCCGCACGTCCAGCGCATGGCGAGCCGCCACGCAGACGTTGTTGAAGAAGCAAAAGCCCATGGCCTCGCGCCGCGTCGCATGGTGGCCGGGTGGTCGCACGGCGCAAAAGGCGTTGTCGGCGAGTCCGTCGAGCACCAGGTCGGTGGCCTGCACGGCGGCGCCGGCGGCGCGCAGGGCCGCCTGAAAGGTGCCGGGCGCGGCGATGGTGTCGGGATCCAGCGCGCGGAACTCGCCCAGGCCTTCGCACTGGGCCAGCGAATCCAGCATGCGCTTCACGTAGAGCGCATCATGGGCGCGAGCCAGTTCAACCTCCTCGGCCTTGCGCGCCTCGATCCTGTCCAGGGCCACATCCAGCCCCGAGGCGAGCAGCCAATCATCGATCGCGGCCAGGCGCTGCGGGCATTCTGGGTGCATGGCGCCCATGTCGTGGCGCCGGCAATCAGGGTGCGTCAGGTAGGCAGTTGGCATCGAGGTTTTGCGTTATGGTCTGCGCATGCAGACAACTGAGAAGCTCGCTGAGCTGCAAAAGCAGGTTAGCACGATCATCAAGGGCAAGACGGCCCAGATCCGCGACGCGCTCGCCTGCCTCGTGGCGGGCGGCCACCTGCTGATCGAGGACCTGCCCGGTGTGGGCAAGACGACGCTGGCGCATGCGCTGTCCATCAGCCTCGGGCTGAAGTTCTCGCGCCTGCAGTTCACGGCCGACCTGATGCCCTCGGACCTGCTCGGCGTGTCCATCTACGAGCGCGAAAAAGGCGGCTTCGTCTTCCATTCCGGTCCCGTGTTCGCCCAGGTGCTGCTCGCCGATGAGATCAACCGCGCCGGCCCCAAGACCCAGAGCGCCCTGCTCGAGGCCATGGAGGAGCAACAGGTCTCCATCGACGGCGTGAGCCACGCCCTGCCCCAGCCCTTCTTCGTCATCGCCACGCAAAACCCCAGCGAGCAGCTCGGCACCTACCCGCTGCCCGAGTCGCAACTCGATCGCTTCCTCATGTGCATCTCGCTGGGCTACCCCGACCAGGCCGCCGAGCGCGAGCTGCTGGAAGGCATCGACAGCCGTGCCGCGCTGCGCACGCTGCAGCCCGTCATGACCCCTGCCGATCTGGTGACTGTGCAGGCGGCCGTGCAGCAGGTCCATGCAAGCAAGGCCTTGCTCGACTATCTGCAGGCCCTGATCCAGGCCACCCGCTCCGGACAATGGTTTGCGCAGGGCCTCTCGCCGCGGGCCGGGCTTGCCGTGCTGCGCGCCGCGCGCGCCATGGCGCTGCTCGCGGGACGCGACTTCGTCTCGCCCGACGACGTGCAAGCCATCCTGCCGCAGACGATCGCCCACCGGCTGCATCCGCGCGCCGGCGCCGGTCGCGGCTCGCGCGAGCAGGTCCGGGCCATGCTGGAGAGCGTGGTGCCGTGAATCCCTTGCGGCAGCGTTGGCAGAAGTGGCTCGATGCACGCCATCCGCGCGCCGACGTGCACACGATGGGCCAGAACAACATCTACATCGTCCCCAGCCGCCCCGGCCTGTTCTTCTGCCTGACCATCGGCGTGCTGCTGATCGGCTCGATCAACGATCAGCTGAGCCTGGGCTATATGCTGAGCTTCTTGCTCGCCGGTGCGGGGCTGGCCTCCATGCAGGCTACGCACGGCAATCTGCGCGGGCTCTCGCTCGACCTGCAGCCGCCCCAACCGGTGTTCGCCGGCCAGGAGGTGCAGCTCGAGATCCGCCTGCACAACGCCGGCCGCGCACGCTTCGGCCTGGGATTCCGGGTGAGCGGCACCCCTGAAGCCGCGATCGCCTGGGTCGACGCGCCCGAGAAGGGCCACGCCGTGGTGTCGCTCCGTTATGCGGCACCCGCCCGCGGCCTGCACGAGCTGCCGGAGCTGCAGATCATCACGCGCTTTCCGCTCGGCCTTTTCCGCGCCTGGAGCCTGTGGCGCCCCGCGAGCCGGCTCTGGGTCTACCCGCGGCCCGAGTCGCCGGCCCCTGCCTTTGCTCCCCAGCAGGCCGGCCCCGAAGGTGAGCACGCCGCGAGCGTTCAGCTGCACAAGGGGCTGGAGTTCGAGGGCGTGCGGCCCTACCGGCGCGGCGATACGCTGCGCCAGGTGATCTGGAAGAAGGCCGCCCTCGCGCTTGAAACCAACCAGGCCCTGCCCGTTCGCGAGACCCACGCGCCGGCCTCGCGCCAGCTCTGGCTCGATCTGCAGGACACGCGCGGTGCGCTAGAGGAGCGGCTCTCGCGCCTGAGCGCCTGGGTGCTGGAGGCCGATCGCATGCAGTCGCCCTACGGCCTGCGCCTGGCGACGCGCAAGATCGAGCCCGAGCTGGGGGCCCAGCATCGGCGCGCGTGTCTCGAACAGTTGGCGCTGTGGTCATGAAGCTCGGCAGCGGCTTGCCGCGCGAATCGCGCGACGTCTTCTTCCTGCTGGCCACCATCGCGGCCGTGGTAGCGCCCCACGTGCCGAGGCTGCCGGTCTGGGTCCAGGCCTTGTGCGCGCTGATGCTGGTCTGGCGAGGCTGGATCGCCTGGAGTGGACACAAACTGCCCAACCGCTGGCTGCTCGCGGCCGCGCTGGCTGCCAGCACGACCCTGGTCTTGCTGAACTGGCGCAGCCTCTTCAACCGCGAGGCCGACATCGCCTTCCTGTGCATACTGATGGCGCTCAAGACGCTCGAGCTGCGTGCGCGGCGCGACGCCTTCGTGGTCTTCTTCCTCGGCTTTTTCCTGATACTCACGCGATTCTTCGACTCGCAGAGCCTGCCGACCGCACTGTGGATGCTGCTCGTGGTCTGGGCGCTGCTCACTGCCCTGGTGCTCGCGCAGATGCCTGTGGGCCAGCCCAGCCTCGCGCTCGCCGCGCGCAGCGCCGCGCGTGTCACGCTGGCCGGCCTGCCGATCATGATCCTTCTCTACCTGCTGTTCCCGCGCATCGCACCCCTGTGGGGCATTCCGGCCGACTCGCTGGGCAAGACGGGGTTGTCCAATCAGATGAGCTTCGGCGCCATGTCCGAGATCGCCAACGACGACAGCATCGCCCTGCGCCTGCGCTTCATGGGCCCCGTGCCGCCGCCCGGTCGCCGCTACCTGCGCGGTCCGGTGCTTGAAGCGTTCGACGGCCAGCACTGGCTTGCGCAAGAGGGCCCGCGCGCCGCCGACTCGCTCATCAACTCCGGCGAACCCTGGCGTTACGAGATGACGCTGGAGCCGCTGCGCATGCGCGCCATCCCGCTGCTCGAATCGGCCGGTGGCGCCGGCGCGATGTCGGCGGGCCCCTACGTCCTGCGGCGCGGCCCGGAGCTCCAATGGACAGCCGACATGCCCGTCACCGAGAGGCTGCGGTTCACCGTGCAGGCCTGGCCCGAGCAGCAGGCCGGCGCCCAGCGCACGCACGCCAGTCTGCTCCCCGACCTGCAACTGCCCGCGGGCCGCAATCCACGCACCATCGCATGGGCTCGAGCGCTGTGGCGGCAGCCGCGCATTGCGGCCCTGGACGACAGTGCTCGTCCCACCGCCCTGGCCGCCGCCGTGATGCAGCATGTGCGCGAGGGTGATTTCTTCTACACGCTTTCGCCCGGCCGCTACGGCGACACCACGCCCGACCTGATCGATGAGTTCTGGTTCGATCGGCGCCTGGGCTTTTGCGAGCACTTCGCGGCGGCCTTCGTCGTCATCATGCGGGCAGCTGGCGTGCCGGCGCGCATCGTCACAGGCTTCCAGGGCTTCGATCCCGAGCCGGTGGACGGCTGGTGGATCGTCCGCAACAGCAATGCCCATGCCTGGGCCGAGTACTGGGTGCCGGGCCTCGGCTGGCAGCGCGCCGACCCCACGGCGGCCATCGCCCCGGAACGGGTGCAGTACGGCCGCGCTCTGCGGCCCGCCCCCGGCGCGCTCGAGCGCCTGAGCCCGGCCGTCTGGCCTGCCGTGCGCGGCCTGTGGGAGCGGCTGGACAACCGCTGGCAGCAGATGATCCTGAACTATTCGCGTCAGGACCAGTTCGACCTGCTCAAACGCATGGGCGTGGAGGAGCCCGACTGGGTCGCGCTTGGCCAAGCCGGCGCCGTGGTCATCGGCCTGATCGCCCTCGGTTCAGCCAGCATCATCGTGTGGCAGCGTCGCCCGCATGACGCCTGGAGTCGCCGGCGCGCCGTCGTGCTCAGGCTCTTGCACGATCTGGGCCTGGCCTCAGCCACGCATGAATCCCCGCTGCGATGGGCCGAGCAGGTGCGCCAGCGTTTCGGTGCGCGAGGTCAGATCCTGGCCGAACTGCTGATGTCTCTGGAGCGTTCGCGTTACGCGCCCAGTGGTGCGCGTTGGGGGTGGCGAGAAAGCATCGCCTGGCGTCATCGGCTGCATGCCGCAGGCCGTATGCTGCAAGCGAAGTGATCCTGAGAGTCCCGATGTACCCACGTCTTTCGCTGGCGCTTGGCGCCGCCCTCGCCCTGTCTGTCCTCCTTTTCACCATGGCGCCCGCCCAGGCTGCCAGGCCGCGCAAGCCGCCGCCGCCCAAGGACGCGCCGCCCTACCCGCTCACGGACAAGGTTCCCGCCGCCGAGCTGGCCCGCTTCGCCATCGATGCCGGGCTGGATGCGGCCGAGGTGTTGCCCGTGCTCACGCAGGCGCAGATCCAGCCCTCCGTGCAGCGCCTCGTGATGCCACCGCCGGCCGGCAAGGCCAAGGACTGGTCCGCCTACCGCGCCCTGTTCATCGAGCCTCAACGCATCGGTGCGGGCGTGGAGTTCTGGAACGCCAACGCTGCGGCGCTTGCCAAGGCCGAGAACGATTACGGCGTGCCGCCGGAGATCGTCGTCGGCGTGATCGGGGTGGAGACCTTCTATGGCCGCATCATGGGCCGCTACCGCGTGCTCGACGCTCTGGCCACGCTGGCCTTCGCCTTTCCCACCGGTCGCAGCGACCGCAGCGCCTTCTTCCGCACCGAGCTCGGCGAATTCTTCAAGCTGGCCAAGCGCGAAGGGGCCGACCCGCTTGGCTATCTGGGCTCCTACGCGGGCGCCATGGGACTGGCCCAATTCATGCCCGGGAGCTGGAACCGCCACGCGATCGACTTCGACGGCGACGGCCACATCGATCTCATCGGCAGCCCGGCCGATGCCATCGGCAGCGTCGCGCATTACCTGTCCGAATATGGCTGGCAGCGCGGCATGATGACGCACTACAGCGTAGCCCTGCCGGCCGACACCGCCACGCGCGCCCGGCTGCTCACGCCCGACGTGGTCCCGAGCTTCACCGCGCGCGAGTTGCAGGCTGCCGGAGCGCGGCCTTCGGAAGCCGCGATGGATTTCGACGGCAAGGTGGCCGTGGTCGAGTTGCAGAACGGCGCCAAGGCAGCCAGCCATGTACTGGGAACGTCCAACTTCTACGTCGTCACACGCTACAACCACTCGAGCTACTACGCTATGGCCGTGATCGAGCTCGGCCGCGCGGTTGCGAATGCCTGGAAGGCGCAGGCTCCGGGAGCGGCGGCGCCTGCACCTTAGAGCGGACATCAAAACAGATGTGCCGTGACAAGCAGCTGCCTGGAACGACCTGCCGGGCGCGTCGCTGGCGGTCGCGGTGAATCAACTGGCCGAACACCTGGCCAGATTGGATCAAGACGTCAAGAGCTCGCCGCGACGCGCGAGCTACACCCAATGAAAGACCTGATGAGGCCGCCCACCAAGCATTGGGCCGATCATGAGACGGCGGTGAACGACAGTCCTGTTGCTGTGAACGGGCTGCCCTGAGGCACGCGGCTGAACGGATCGGATCCAGCGCTCTATACCCAATACCCAATGCCTAGTGCCCAGCGCCCGATACGCAGCCCAATGCCCAATGGCGCGTGGATCGAAAGGGCCATACCGGACGAGCCGGCATCGTTGAAGGCGGTGCAGGTTGGATTTCGCTTCAGAGGGCAAATTCAGACTGCATTGCCCTTTGTTCACAACGCTTGCCGCGCCACGCGCCCCTCCAGGTCGGCCTTACTGCCTTACTGCATTACTGCCTGCGGCGAGCAAAGTACAGCGCGCTCAGGCTCAAACCAACCAGCCAGAGGGAATCTGGCTCGGGCACCGGCGTTCCGCCAACGTCACCGACCAACTCGATCGAGACTTGGCCATTGCCGTTATTGCCACCATTGCTTGCCAGACCCATGAAGCCATTCATGAAGGCCGCATCCATGAAGGAGCCACCACCACCGCCCGCGAAACTGCCGCTGCCGTCGCCCCCACCGCCACCTGAGTACCCGCCGCCGCCGCCGCCGCCTTGCCAGCCGCCGCCGCCGCCACCACCATATCCTCCGTTGGCGCATTGAACCGGACCCGACGTGGCGCAGTCACCGTCGCCACCGGCAAAGCCAGTGGCACCGCCACCGCCCCTCGCCACCCGAAACTGGGAGGTGCCCGAAGCGTCGCCACCGTTGCCAGACCAGCCGCCGCCGCCCGCTCCGTCATAGGAATCACGGCTACCCGGTTGGCCACCACTGCCACCGGTACCGCCAGCCCCTGCATCGGAGCCGCTGCCTGCCTGGCCGGAGCTCGAAGTCTGGGCATTGCCGCCGGGATTGCCCGAATAGCCTGACCCGCCGCCGCCGCCAGCAACCAGCAGAGGGGATGACGCGCCGAAGACGTAAACGAAGCTTCCACCGCCGCCACCGCCGCCGTATAAGCTGGTGAAGCTGCCGGTGCTGCCCATCGCCCCGACCGCGATCTCAAGCTGCGTGCCCGCGGTCAGAAAAATCTGCCCACTCAGGTCAGCACCGAACCCACCCGCAATTGGAGTGGATCCAGCAGAGCCACCCTGAGCGCCCATCGCCGAGATGTCATAGAGCCCAGTCGTACTCACCGTGAAGCTCTGGAGCGCCCCGGTTTCATCAAACACGATAGGCGTCGCATGAGCGCAAAAGGCGACAAAGGAAATGGCTAGCAGGAGTGGCTTGCCGGCTCGGAGTGTCTGTCTCATATCTCGCTCCTTTGGGGGCAAATGGTGAGCATGCGACGCCTCGTCCCGAGGAATTCAAGCGGGTAAGCCTCGCTAACCAGCCAGCAAGCATCAATCGAGCCAGATCGGCCAGGTGCTTTGCAATCAATGACTTAGAGCAACGCGCTGCACGACAACCGCTGTCGATGGCGCGATCGTGTAAGAAACCTCGACGGCCGAGGTTTCATTCCAGTGGCCATGGGTAGACACTGACGCCGCTCAATGGAGCCGGAGCAAGGGGGACGGCTGCAGGACCATCATTTTTAGACCAACAAGGTCGCCATCCCCCAACTCACCAGCGCCACTCCGAGGCCGCGCGCCACCCGCGGGCCCTGAGGCAGCAACTTCTCGAACAGCACAAGCACGCACAGCGCGGCCATCCACAGCAGGTTCATCACGCCGCCGACGAAGAGCAGCGCCATCAGCGGCCCGCAGCAGCCCACGCAGTAGGCCCCGTGCCGCAGGCCCAGACGCAGCGCCGCGGCGAAGCCAGGGCCGGCGCGCGAGTCGACGAGGAATCGCACCGGGTCGCGGCAATGGTTCAGGCAGCGGTTCTTGAGCGGGGTCCACTGATAGACGCCAGCCACGATCAGCAGGGCAGCGGAGAAGACGCGGCTGCGCGACCACCACATCGCGCCAGACAGCAGGCCCGCGGGCTGCAGCAGGCCCTGGGCCACGGTCGCCAGCACGGCAAAGGCACCCCAGCTCGCGAGATAGCCCAGCAGCAGACCGGCCAACGAGATCGCGGCCACGGACCCGCATGGCGCGTGGTGCAGGACTGCGCGGCGATAAAGCAGCAGCAGCGGCAGTGCGGCCGGCGCCATCATGGCCACCATCATCATCCACCACATGCTCAGCAGGAGCGGCCAGGCAACGACCATGCTGCCCGGTGTCTCGGCCGCTCGATGGGGGAAGAGCAGCGCTGCCGTCATGTCCGACGCCGGCATGCCCATCCCCACGCCCTGCCAAACATACGCCCAGGCCAGGGCCACGATCGCAGCTAGCGCCAGGACGAGCCAGAGGCGCTGCTGGCGCAGCAGCGAAGCCAGGGGCCTCAATGCACCGCGCGGTGGCGCACCGGGCCCTTGCCGCTCAGGTGCAAGCGGGCGAACTGCGCGTAGCTGTCATTCAGTGTCAGCGGCAGCTTGCCCTGCGAGCGGCTCGCCCCCGAACCGATCTCAGCGATCTCGTACTCGAAGCCATGTGGCAGTTCGATGCGTACGCGATGCTCGGCTTGGGTGATGGGATTGCGGATCGGCTGGCCCTCGACCTCGAACAGGTCGCCGACCACGATACGGCCGCGGCGGGCGTCCACGTCCACAGCGAAATCGATGCGCGTGAATAGCGGTTCGTGCATTGTCGCCACCGTCGACGCAAACACGGCGAACACCGTGGCGAACGGGTCAGTGTCTTGCCCACTCATGATGCGCAGCAGGGCCTCGCGCTGTGCAGGCGTGGCGCGTTCATCAACCGCCGCCTGGCACACGCCGCCGCCCTCGTGTATGGGCCCCGGCCAGTGGAAGACGAAGCCAAAACTCAGGCCGTCCAGTACCACGTCTCCATGGCGGCCGCGATCGATGCGGATCGCCCCCATGGCCTCGCAGAAGCCGTGGGTGGGCAGTGCATTGAACTGGCAAGGGCAACCGTAAGAACAGTTGCAGTTCACGAGCTCGACGCCCTCGAATTCCCATGCAGTCATGCCAGCCTCCCTGGATGGACGGACAGGCCGGCCACGCTACGCTTGGCTTGCGCCCAAGTCAAAGAACACGCCGACAGCAGGGTCATTGCTCAATCGACGTCAGCCGCCCCCGAATGCCTCAGGCCAAGGTCCCGTGACCGCGCCCCGTTGCGAGGTGCCGGGACGTGCGCTCGCACCGCCCAAGTTCGCGCCGCAGCGCCAGCCCGCCTCGTCGCTGCGCCAGCGCAAAGCGCCACGTCAAGGTGAATCGACGATGGCTACCCAGCCCAGCAGCGCTTCGCTGCTCGAAGTCTTGCTGCCCTGGTGGGGCGCCATGAGCCATTCGCTCTGCAGCAACGGCGCCGACGATGACCAGTTCACGCTCCCGCGCGGCCTGGCGGCCATGATGCCTCCGCTGAGGAGTGCTGTGCGGCCGTCGGCCACGCGTACCCTCACCGGGCAGGACATGACCTTGATCTTGGCTCGACGCGTGCAACGCTGCGGCGGCGGATGCAGGATTTCGAAAAGCTCGCCGCCCCGGTCCCAGTGCTGGCCAGACAGGCAGCGCTCCTGCGGCAGCTTGAACCGCGCCCGGGGGGTGCTCGCGCTCGAGCGAGAAGATCAGGCGTGCCACCGGCAGGCCCGCACAGATCCAGGGGCGCGGCGAAGGTTTCACGGCTCAGGTGTACGATGCCCGCCGACCCATTTCCACCCCTGTTGATCAGATCATGAGCAGTGTGCAAGAACGCCTGAAGTCCCTCGGCATCGAACTCCCGCCTGTCGCCATTCCGGCGGCGGCCTACGCGCCGTTCGCGCGCACCGGCAATCTGGTGTTTCTCTCCGGCCATATTGCCAAGAAGGACGGCAAGCCCTGGGTGGGCCAACTGGGCCGCGACACCGACACAGCCACCGGCCGGCAAGCCGCGCGCGCTATCGCCATCGAGCTGATGGGCACGCTCTCGGCCGCCGTGGGCGGAGACCTCAGCAAGGTCGTGCGCATCGTCAAGGTCATGAGCCTCGTGAACAGCACGCCCGAATACACCGAGCAGCACCTCGTCACCAACGGCTGCTCCGAGCTGCTGGGTGAGGTGTTCGGCGAGGCAGGCAAGCATGCCCGCAGCGCCTTCGGCGTGGCGCAAATTCCCATGGGAGCCTGCGTCGAGATCGAGATGATTGCGGAAGTGCGCGACTGATGTTCTTCAAACCATCCAAATTTCCGGCCCGCGCGCTGGCCGCGATCGCGTGCCTGTCCTTCGCCGCCGTGGCTGTCGCCCTGATCGCCCAGCACCAGTTCGGCGTGAAGGCCTGCCCCTGGTGCGTGATGCAGCGGGGCATCTTCCTGCTCATGGGCGCCCTGTCGCTGCTGGGCCTCGTGTTGCAGGGCCTGCCGCGCAAGGGCGCGCTGCTCCTCGTGACGGTGCTGGCGCTGTGCGGTGTGGCTGCCGCCGTCTACCAAAATCAGGTGGCCGCGCAGTCGCTGAGCTGCGCGATGACGCTGGCGGACCGCATCAACACCGCGCTTGGCCTCGAGGATCTGCTGCCCTCGGTCTTCATGGTGACGGCCAATTGCTCGGAGGCCGCGGCCTACCGCCTGCTCGGCCTGCCGTATGAAGTGTGGAGTGGCCTGCTCTATCTGTTGCTGGCAGGCGTGGCACTGATGGCGATTCGCAAGCGCTGAATCCACCGCCGGACTGGAATTGCCGTTCAGTCCACCGGCGGTTAGACTTGCCTCATGTCTGCCGTCGCCGTCCCCCATCCCAATACGCCCGCGCTGGACACCCCGGCCGCTGCGGCGGCGGGGCTGCGCACCTTCTTCCGCATCGCAGAGGCCTGGGGCCTGGCGAACGACGACCAGCAGCGCCTGCTGGGCTGTGGCCGCAGCACCTTCTTCGACTGGAAAGCCGGCCGGATCAAGGGTGCGCTGGATGCAGCCACGCTGGAGCGGCTCTCGCACCTCTTCGGCATCTACGCCGCCCTGCAGATCCTGTTGCCGGTACCTGAGCGGGCCAATGCCTGGATCAAGCAGCCCAACACCGCCCCGCTCTTCGGCGGCGGCACCGCCCTGGATCGCCTGCGCGGCGGTCAGGTTTCCGATCTGTTCGTCGTGCGGCAGTATCTCGACGCGCAGCGCGGTGGCTGGGCGTGAAGTCGACGAATCTGCTCTGGCGCGATTCCTGCCGCCTCGTTCCCAGCCGCTTCCCGCCCGTCAGCCTCTTCGAGCAAGTGGCCGACCCGGCCGACCTGGAGGTGGTCTTCGCCATTGAGGCCCTTGGCAACCCACGCCTGCGTGAGGCCGTCGGCGAACTGCGCCTCGTGCCGCCCGATCAACGCATCAGCGGCCCCGGCACCAGCGCCATCATGGCCGCCTTCACCCACCTCAACCCCGAGGGCAGCCGTTTTTCGGACGGCAGCTACGGCGTCTACTACGCAGCGCACAAACTCGAAACCGCGGTTGCCGAAGTCAGCTACCACCGCGCGCGCTTTCTGGCGCGGACCCAGGAGCCGCCGATCGAGATCGACATGCGCTGCTACCGAGTGAAGATCAAGGCCAGGGTCTGCGAGCTGCGCGGCGAGAAGGACGCGCTGCTCTACGCGCTCGACAGCTACGCCGCGTCCCAGGCCCACGCGCGGCGAGTCGGCGCGGCGGGGTTGTTGGGGATCGCCTACGACAGCGTGCGCCATGCGGGCGGCGAATGCGCGGCCTTGTTCACACCCTTGGCCCTCGTGCCTCCAGCCCGAGAGGCCGAGCAAGTCACGCTGCGCTGGAATGGCGAGCGGGTCGAGGGGTGGTACTTGAAGTCCGCGTTGAAGTCGCTTTGAGCGTTGCGATCCACGAAGGAGAATCGGTGAAGACCATTGGCCTGATCGGCGGCATGAGTTGGGAGTCCACAGTGCCGTACTACCGGCAGATCAACGAGACGATCAAAGCACGTCTAGGTGAGCGCGCGGCAGAAACCTGATTTCAAGGGCATCGCCGGATGCGCGAATGAGGTCGGGCTGGGAAGATTCAGCCCATGCCGACCAGCTACCTGCCCTACGAGCCTGATCAGCAGTTTCTGCTGCCACCGTCGATACAAGAA
>JAFALK010000052.1 GCA_019234295.1 Roseateles sp. | reverse complement strand
GCAGGCTTGAAAGTCGTCGGCGATCATGCGGCGCAGTTTTTGTGCTTGTAGATAGTAAGCGTCGTAGTAGCCATGGCTTAGTACATAGGTGCCGATCATGATGCGGCGCTTGACCTCGGGGCCGAAGCCCTCGGCGCGCGTCTTCTTGTACATGTCGAGCAGATCTTCGTACTGGGCGGCACGGTGGCCAAACTTGACGCCGTCGAAGCGCGAGAGGTTGGAGCTCGCCTCGGCCGGGGCAATGATGTAGTACACCGGGATGGCCAGCTCCGTACGGGGCAGGCTCACGTTCACGAGCGTGGCGCCAAGCTTCTCCAGCTCGGCCAGGCCCTGGCGCACGGCCTTGGCGACGTCCTCGGACAGGCCCGCGGGGAAGAACTCGGCCGGCAGCCCGATGCGCAGGCCCTTGAGCGGCTGGGTGGCCGTGGCGCCCTCGCGGGAAGCCAGCATCTGCGCATGGAAGTCTTGGGGTGGCTGCTCCACGCTCGTGGCATCGCGCTCGTCGAAGCCGCTCATCGCCGAGAGCAGCAGAGCGCAGTCCTCGGCTGAACGGGCCAAGGGGCCGGCCTGGTCGAGGCTGGAGGCGAAGGCGATCATGCCGTAGCGCGAGCACACGCCGTAGGTCGGCTTGATGCCGGTGATGCCGGTGAAGCTCGCCGGCTGGCGGATCGAGCCGCCGGTGTCTGTGCCGGTGGAGGCCGGCACGAGACGTGCTGCCACGGCGGCGGCCGAGCCGCCCGAGGAACCGCCCGGCACGCGGCTCGCATCCCAGGGGTTGGCGACCGGCATGTAGGCCGAGTTTTCGTTGGCCGAGCCCATGGCGAACTCGTCGCAGTTGAGCTTGCCCAGGGAGACCGTCCCGGCTGCATTCAGGCGCGCGACCACGGTGGCGTCGAAGGGGCTCTGATAACCGGCCAGAATCTTCGAGCCAGCGGTCGTGGGCATGCCGCGGGTGACGAAGATGTCTTTGTGGGCCAGCGGAATGCCCAGCAGGCGCCCCTGTTCGCCCTTCGCACGCCGCGCATCGGCGTCGCGTGCGGCCGCCAGGGCGCCCTCGGCGTCCACGTGCAGAAAAGTCCCGAGCGCGGCCTCGGATGCAACACGTGAAAGCAGATGTTGCGTGACTTCGACGCTGGAGGTGGTCTTGTCGGCAAGGGCGCGAGAGAGCTCGACGACGCCCAGATCGTGCAGCGGCTTGCTCATTCGATCACCTTGGGCACCAGGAACAGGCCGTCTTCGACGGCCGGTGCGCTTTTCTGGTTCAGCTCGCGCTGGTTGGTCTCCGTCACCACATCCTCACGAAGGCGCAGCGCCACTTCGCGCACGGTGGAGAGGGGCGTATAGAGGGGCTCGACGCCGCTCGTATCCACGGCGCTCATCTGCTCGACGATGGAGAAGAAGCCGTTGAGCTGCGGCAGCAGCGCCGCGCTTTCGGCGTCTGCCAGTTCGAGCCGCGCCAGATGGGCGATGCGGCTCACGTCTTGGGGAGTCAGGGCCATGGAAATTCGGGTTCGTAAATGAGGGGCCGGCTGCATGAAAAAGCCAGCAACCATGCGGGGAAAACACAGGGGGTTCGGGTATTATCCCCGCTTATTTCATGGGTGACGGGGCTGCGCGGCGGCCTCGTTCCACATGAATCGTCAAGAACACCCTAGACAGCACCCCAGACAGCCGCTTTGCCGCCCCCAAAGCGCCTCGGTCACGCCGCCCCAAACACGCCATGTTCGCATCCCTGCGCCGCTACATCTCGACCGACCTCGCCATCGACCTCGGCACCGCCAACACCCTGATCTACGTTCGCGGCAAAGGCATCGTCCTCGACGAGCCCTCCGTCGTCTCGATCCGCCATGAAGGCGGCCCCAACGGCAAGAAAACCATCCAGGCCGTGGGCGCCGAGGCCAAAGCCATGCTGGGCAAGGTCCCCGGCAACATCGAAGCCATCCGGCCCATGAAGGACGGCGTGATTGCCGACTTCACGGTGACCGAGCAGATGCTCAAGCAGTTCATCAAGATGGTCCACGACACCAAGATGTTGAAGCCGAGCCCGCGCATCATCATCTGCGTGCCTTGCGGCTCGACCCAGGTCGAGCGCCGTGCCATCCGCGAGTCGGCCCTGGGCGCAGGTGCGCGCGAGGTCTACCTGATCGAGGAACCGATGGCCGCCGCGATCGGCGCGGGTCTGCCAGTCTCCGAGGCCTCGGGCTCCATGGTGGTGGACATCGGTGGCGGCACCACGGAGGTGGGCGTGATCTCACTGGGCGGCATGGTCTACAAGGGCTCGGTCCGCGTCGGCGGCGACAAGTTCGACGAGGCCATCATCAACTACATCCGCCGCAACTACGGCATGCTGATTGGCGAGCCCACGGCCGAGGCGATCAAGAAGAACATCGGTTCGGCGTTCCCGGGCTCCGAAGTCAAGGAAATGGAAGTCAAGGGCCGCAACCTCTCCGAAGGCGTGCCACGCAGCTTCACAATTTCCTCCAACGAGATCCTGGAGGCCCTGACGGATCCGCTGAACCAGATCGTCAGTGCCGTGAAGAACGCGCTGGAGCAGACGCCGCCCGAACTCGGCGCCGACATCGCCGAGCGCGGCATGATGCTGACCGGTGGCGGCGCCCTGCTGCGCGACCTGGACCGCCTGCTGGCCGAGGAGACCGGGCTGCCGGTGCTGGTCGCCGAAGACCCGCTGACCTGCGTGGTGCGCGGCTGCGGCATGGCGCTCGAGCGCATGGAGCGCCTGGGCTCCATCTTCACTTCGGAGTAATCAGCCAAGGGCACAGAGGCCATGCCCTTCGGCACACTCGACCGCTCCCCGCCACCGTTCTTCAAGCAGGGTACACCCGCGCTGACCAAGCTGGCGCTGTGCTCTGCACTGGCCATCTTCCTGATGGTGGCCGACGCGCGCTTCAAGCTCGCAACACCAGCCCGCGCTGCCATTGCCCTGGCCTTGCATCCGCTGCAAAAGGCGCTGCTCGCGCCGGTCGACGCCTGGGATACGGCTGGCGACTACCTGCGCGGCACGGAGCGCGCCATGGAAGCCGAGAGCCAAGCCCGCCAGCAGCTGACCCGCCAGGCTGAGCGGCTCTCGCGCGCCAACCAGCTCGAAGCCGAGAACGCCAAACTGCGCGCTTTGCTGGGCTTGCGATCGGCGCTGACCGCCAAGTCGCTGACGGCCGAGGTGCTGTACGAAGCGCCCGACCCCTACTCGCGCCGCGTTGTCATCGACCGGGGCAGTCACGACGGCATCCAGGCCGGCTCTCCCGTCATCAACGACGCCGGCGTGCTCGGACAGGTGACGCGCGTCTACAACCTCTCCTCGGAAGTGACGCTGCTGGCCGACAAGGACTCTGCCATCCCGCTGCTCAACACCCGCACGCAAGCCCGCAATGCCGCCTTCGGCACAAGCGACGGCTCCGGCATGGAACTGCGCTTCCTGGCGGCCAATGCCGACGTCAAGGTCGGCGACCTCATGGCCACCTCCGGCATGGACGGCGTCTACCCGCCGGGCCTGCCGGTGGCCAAGGTCGCGCTCGTCGAGCGGCGCGGCGAGGCCGGCTTTGCGCACGTGACGCTGCAGCCCGTGGCTTCGGCCGACGCGGCCCGCCACGTGCTGGTGCTGCAGCCGCTCGAGCAGTTCGAGACGGCGCGGGCCGAGGCGCGCGCGGCCAGCGCCGCCGCAGCTGCTTCGACGCCCGTCAAGAGCAGAAGGAGCAGCAAATGACCATGATGTCGCGCGGCCCTCAGCTGCTGCTGCCGGCCAATCCCTTTTTCATCGCTTTCAGCCTGCTCGTGGCGCTCGTGCTGGACATGATCCCGATCGGCCGCGCCAGCGCCATGCCGGACTTCCTCGCCATCGTGCTCGTGTTCTGGGGCGTACACCAACCACGCCGCGTAGGCGTGGGCTGGGCCTTCGCCTTCGGCCTGTTGATCGACGTGCACCACGGCGCACTGCTGGGCCAGCATGCGCTGGCGTACAGCGCGCTGAGCTATGGCGCCATCGCCCTGCACCGGCGCATCCCCTGGTTCGGCCTGCGGGAGCAGGCCTTGCACGTGCTGCCGCTGTTCGCGCTGGCACATCTGCTGTCGCTGGTCGTGCGGCTCATCGTCGGCGGCATGTGGCCAGGCTGGTGGTTGCTGCTGGCGCCGGTGGTGGAGGCCTTGCTGTGGCCCCTGGCCAGCGCGCTCTTGCTCGCGCCGCAGCGCAGAGCGCCCGACCGCGACGTGAACCGTCCCCTGTAGGTTTATGGTCGTCCTCAAGAACCCGCAGCAGGAGCTCTGGCGCCTGCGTACCCGCCTCGTGGCTGCGGCGGGCTTCGTGCTGGTCTGCTTTGCCCTGCTGGTGGCGCGGCTCGTGTTCCTGCAGATCGTGCAGTACGAGCAGTTCTCGGACCGCGCCGAAGCCAACCGCATCACCGTCGTGCCCATCGTGCCCAATCGCGGCCTGATCGTCGACCGAAACGGCGTGGTGTTGGCCAGCAACTACTCGGCCTACACGCTGGAGATCACGCGCAGCAAGACGATCGATCTCGACGCCACGATCGAAGGGCTTTCGCACGTCGTGCTCATCGAGGCCCGCGACCGCCGCCGCTTCAAGCGCCTGCAAGAAGAGAGCAAGAGCTTCGAATCGCTGCCCATCCGCACCAAGCTCACGGACGAGGAGGTGGCGCGCTTCACGGCGCAGAAGTTCCGCTTCCCCGGCGTGGAGATCAAGGCGCGGCTGTTCCGCAACTACCCCTTCGGCGAGATCGGTAGCCATCTGCTGGGTTACATCGGCCGCATCAACCAGACCGAGAAGGACGACATCGACGCCAACTGGAGCGACGAGGACCAAGCCAACTACCGCGGCACTGAATACATCGGCAAGCTCGGCCTGGAGCAGCAGTACGAGCGCGAGCTGCACGGCACCACCGGCTTCGACCAGATGGAGACCAGCGCCTCGGGCCGCGCCGTGCGCCGCCTGGCCTATCGACCGCCCACGCCGGGCAACACGCTCAAGCTCTCCATCGACATCAAGCTCCAGGCCCTGATCGAGCAGCTGTACGGCGACCGTCGGGGCGCCCTGGTGGCGATCGATCCGCGCAATGGCGAGGTCCTGGCCTTCGTCTCCAAGCCGACCTTCGACCCGAATCTCTTCGTCGACGGCATCGACGCCGACAGCTGGCGCGAGCTAAACGAGGACATTGACAAGCCGCTGCTGAACCGGGCCCTGCGCGGCACCTACCCGCCCGGCTCGACCTTCAAGCCGCTCATGGCCATCGCCGCACTCAACAGCGGCAAGCGCGACCCACACCTGGTCATCCAGGACAACCTCGTCTACAGCTTTGGCGGACGCAATTTCGGCAGCCCCGAGACCGACCGGGCCGGCCCCAAGGACATGCGCCTGGCCATCGTCACCTCGAGTAACGTCTACTTCTACAGCCTCGCCAACGAGATGGGGGTCGACCTGATCCACGACCAGCTCGAGCCCTTCGGCCCGGGCCGCAAGACCGACATCGACCTGCAGGGCGAGGTGACCGGCGTCCTGCCCTCCACCGAGTGGAAATGGAAGAGGTTCAAGCAGAAGTGGTTCTCAGGCGAGACCATCTCGCTGGGCATCGGCCAGGGCTACAACAACTTCACAATGCTCCAGATGGCCACGGCTTATTCCACGCTCTCGACCGGCGGCCTGCGCTTCCGGCCGCGCCTGGTGCAAGAAATCGAGGACCTGGTCAAGAAGGAGCAGCGCCGCGTGGCCAGCGACGCGCTCGATCCGCTGCCGCTCAGGCCGGCCGACGTGGCCGTCGTCACGAACGCGATGAACGGCGTGACGCTGGAGGGCACCTCTCGGCGCGCCTTCACCGGCGCCGCTTACCAAAGCGGCGGCAAGACCGGCACGGCGCAGGCCGTGAGCCTCAAGGCGGGCGAGAAGTACAGCGCCATCAAGGCCGACGAGCACAAGCGCGACCACGCGCTCTACGTCGCCTTCGCGCCAGTCGATCAGCCCCGCATCGCCCTGGCGCTGATTGTCGAGAACGCAGGTTGGGGCGCGGATTCCGCGGCGCCGATCGCGCGCCGCGTGTTCGACTATTGGCTTGAGGGCCAGTACCCGAGTGAAGAAGACATCGCCCTGACCCAGAAGGGCCAGAGCGGACCGCCCGTGGGCACGCCGCGCCGCGCGGCCGACGTGCCGATTGCGCGCCTGACCACGCCGGCCGCCGCGGCGTCGGCCGCGTCTGCGGGCGCCGACGCAGCCTCCACCTCTGCCTCGGGAGCCTCACGATGAGCCTGGTCATCGAAAAGCCCAGCTGGTGGCGACGGTTGCTGCCGTTGTTCAAGGGTTTCGACCTGCCGCTGATGGCCGCGATCTTCTGGATCATGGGCCTGGGCCTGATGTGCATGTATTCGGCCGGTTATGACAACGGCACGCGCTTCCCCGACCACCTGCGCAACATGATGCTGTGCCTGGGCGTGATCTTCCTCGTGGCCCAGATCCCTCCGCATCGCTTCATGGCCTTCGCCATCCCGCTGTACACGGTGGGTGTGATGCTGCTGATCGCCACCGCCCTGTTCGGCGTAACCAAGAAGGGCGCCACGCGCTGGCTCAACGTAGGCGTGACTCAGCTCCAGCCCTCCGAACTGCTCAAGATCGCGCTGCCGCTGATGCTGGCGTGGTGGTTCCAGAAACGCGAAGGCCACCTGCGCCTGCCCGACTTCGTGGCAGCCTTCATCTTGCTCGCCGTTCCCGTGGGCCTGGTGGCCAAGCAGCCGGACCTGGGCACGGCCATCCTCATCCTCGCCGCGGGCCTGTACGTGATCTTCTTTGCCGGCCTGTCCTGGCGGCTCATCGTGCCCGTGATGGCCGTGGGCGTGGTCGCGATCGCGGCCATCGTACTGAGCGAGGACCGCATCTGCCAGCCCGAGGTCAAGTGGCCCGTGATGCGCGAGTACCAGAAGGATCGTGTCTGCACCCTGCTCGATCCCACCAAGGATCCGCTGGGCAAGGGCTTCCACATCATCCAGGGCGAGATCGCCATCGGCTCGGGCGGTATCACCGGCAAAGGCTTCATGAAGGGCACGCAGACCCATCTGGAGTTCATTCCCGAGCGCACGACCGACTTCATCTTCGCCGCCTACGGCGAGGAGTTCGGCATGCTCGGCGCGCTGGCGCTGCTGGCCGGGTTCACGGCCCTGATCCTGCGCGGGCTGACCATCGCCGCCAACGCAACCACCTTGTTCTCGCGGCTGATGGCGGGCTCCATCTCGCTGAGCTTCTTCACCTACGTCTTCGTCAACATGGGCATGGTCAGCGGCATCCTGCCCGTGGTGGGCGTGCCCCTGCCCTTCATCTCTTATGGCGGCACGGCCATGGTGACGCTGGGCGTGGGCCTGGGACTGCTGATGTCCATCGCCAAAACGCGCAGGGTCAACTCCTAGCCTGCGCCTTGAAGCGCAGCGTGAAGCGCGCACCCGGGCCTTCGTCCTCGGCCAGCAGGCGCCGGTCGCGCGTGTCGTCGAGCTGCAGTTCGGCGCCATGCTGGAGCGCGATCTCGCGCACGATCGCCAGGCCCAGACCCGAGCCGTCCACGTTCGTGCCGAGCGCCCTGTAGAAGGGCTGGAAGACCTTGTCGCGTTCGGACTCGAGAATGCCTGGACCCGAGTCCTCGACCTGCAAGACGCTGACCTGCCCGAAGGGATCCTCGACGACGCGCACGGTGACCGTGCCTCCGCGCGGCGTGTAGAGCAGGGCGTTGTCCACGAGGTTGCGGATCAGCTCGCGGATCAGGAAGGCCTGGCCCAGCACGCGCAGGCTGGAGGCCTCTGCCGAGGGGCCCTCGTAGCCCAGGTCCAGGCCACGCTCCAGCGCCCGCGGCACGAATTCGCGCACGGTCTCGATCGCCGTCTCCGCCATATTGACCGGGCCGCGCTGGGCGGCATGCTCCTTGTCCTCGGCGCGCGCCATGGCCAGCAGCTGATTCACCATGTGGGCGGCGCGCTGGCTGGAGAGCGCGATCTGCTCCAGCGATCGGTGCAGCTCGGCCGGCTCGATGCGGCCGGCGTCGATCTGCGCCTGGGCGAACTCGGCCTGGGTACGCAGGCCTGCCAAAGGCGTCTTGAGCTGGTGGGCGGCGTCGGCGAGGAAGTGCTTCTGCGCGCTGATCGACTGGTCGAGCCGGCCGAGCAGGTCATTGATGGCACGCACCAGCGGTGCGACCTCGTCGGGAATGCGGCGCTCGTCGATGGGCGAGAGGTCCGAGCTGTCGCGCGAGCGGATGCGCCGCTGCAACTCCCCCAGCGGCGCGATGCCACGCGCCAGGGCCAGCCACACGAGCAGCACGGCCAGGGGCAGAATCACGAACTGCGGCAGGATCACGCCCTTGATGATCTCGTTGGTGAGTCGCGAGCGCTTGCTCAGCGTCTCTGCCACCTGGATCAGCATGGCACCTTTCGTCGTCACGAGAGCACCGGCCTGGCCTTCCGGTGGCACCCAGAGCCAGGCCACGCGCACGCGTTCGGGCCCGATCTCGTCGTCGCGGAAACGCAGCTCGCCGGGCGTGCCTCCCTCAGTTTCCTCAGGCCCGGGCAGGGCCGAGTCACCCTGCAGCAGCTCGCCGCCGGCGGCGCGCACCTGGTAGTAGACGGTGTCGGTCTCGTCGGCGCGCAGCAGGGCTGCCGCTTCGGGCGCCAGCGCATAACGGCGCTTGTCGGCGGCATCCCGCGAGGCCGCCACACTGGCCGCCTGAAGGCTCAAGGACCGGGCGATCTCGCCGAGTTCGCGGTCATACGGTCGGTTGGCAATGCTCTGCGCCACGAGCCAGGTCAGCGCCACGCTGATCGGCCAGATCAGCAGTAGGGGCGCAAGCATCCAGTCGAGGATCTCGCCGAACAGCGAGCGCTGGCCCTTCTCAACGGTTGCGTCGGCCGGCACAGCTTTCATCACGGATCGCAGCGCCGGGCCTTGCCTGCCATCGGGGTGCCCATCAATTCGGGATCTTTTCCAGGCAGTAGCCCAGCCCACGCACAGTGGCGATTCGGATCGGCCCCTGCTCGATCTTCTTGCGCAGGCGGTGGATGTAGACCTCGATGGCGTTGTTGCTCACCTCTTCGCCCCACTCGCACAGGCGTTCGACGAGCTGGTCCTTGCTGACCAAGCGCCCGGCGCGTTGCAGCAACACCTCGAGCAAGGAGAGTTCGCGCGCGGAGAGTTCGATCATCTGATCGTTGATATAGGCCACGCGGCCGGTGGCGTCGAAGGAGAGCGGCCCGTGCTTGATGATGCTGGAGGCCGTGCCTAGGCCGCGACGCGTCAGCGCCCGCACGCGCGCTTCCAGCTCCTGCAAAGAGAAGGGCTTGGCCATGTAGTCGTCGGCGCCCAGGTCCAGGCCCTTGACGCGCTCCTCGACGCTGTCGGCCGCCGTGAGGATGAGCACCGGCACGCTGGAGCCACGCGCGCGCAGGCGCCGCAGCACCTCGTGGCCATGCAGCTTGGGCAAGCCGAGGTCGAGGATCAGCAGATCGAACTCGTGAGCGGCCAGCGCCGCATCGGCCTCGCTGCCCGTACCCACCTGGTCGACCGCGTAGCCCGAGGCACGTAGCGAGCGCAGGAGGCCATCGGCCAGCACTTGATCGTCTTCGGCTACGAGGATGCGCATGGTGTCTCGCGGGAAATATTTCCACGGATTCTAGGGACGCTGTCTCCTGACAAAACGGTGGCAGCAGCACGCGCCCTAGACTACTGTACAAATGTACAGATTGCGCCATAATCCGCCCAACTTCACTGGAGACCTCACACCATGGACGCCCCCGTCAAAGCGCTGAACACCGAAAAAGCCAAGGCTCTGCAAGCCGCCCTCGCCCAGATCGAAAAGCAGTTCGGCAAGGGCTCCATCATGCGCCTGGGCGAAGGCGAGGCCATCGAGGACATCCAGGTTGTCTCCACCGGCTCGCTGGGGCTGGACGTGGCCCTGGGCGTCGGCGGCCTGCCGCGCGGCCGCGTGATCGAGATCTACGGCCCGGAGTCCTCGGGCAAGACCACGCTCACGCTCCAGGTCATCGCCGAGATGCAGAAGCTGCAGGGCACCTGCGCCTTCATCGACGCCGAGCACGCATTGGACGTCCAATACGCCGCCAAGCTCGGCGTCAACCTGCCCGACCTGCTGATCAGCCAACCTGACACCGGCGAGCAAGCCCTCGAGATCGTCGATGCGCTCGTGCGCTCCGGCTCGGTCGACCTCATCGTCATCGACTCCGTCGCCGCCCTCACCCCCAAGGCCGAACTCGAAGGCGAGATGGGCGACGCCCTCCCCGGCCTGCAGGCCCGCTTGATGAGCCAGGCCCTGCGCAAGCTGACCGCGACCATCAAGAAGACCAACAGCACGGTCATCTTCATCAACCAGATCCGCATGAAGATCGGCGTGATGTTCGGCAGCCCCGAAACCACGACCGGCGGCAATGCGCTGAAGTTCTATGCCTCGGTCCGCCTCGACATCCGCCGCATCGGCTCGATCAAGAAGGGCGAGGAAGTGATCGGCTCTGAGACCAAGGTCAAGGTCGTCAAGAACAAGGTCAGCCCGCCGTTCAAGACCGCCGAGTTCGACATCCTCTACGGCGAAGGCATCAGCCGTGAGGGCGAAATCATCGACATGGGCGTGATCGCCAAGGTCGTCGACAAGTCCGGCGCCTGGTACGCCTACAACGGCGAGAAGATCGGCCAGGGTAAGGACAACTCGCGCGAGTTCCTGCGCGAGAACCCGGACCTCGCCGTCGAGATCGAGAACAAGATCCGCGAATCGATGGGCATCGCCCTCATCGGAGGCGCGACCGCCGCCGACGAGTGAGCCAGCCGCTGTCGCTGAAGGCTCGCGCCATCGCCTTGCTGGCGCAGCGCGAGCACAGCGCGGTGGAGTTGCGCCGCAAGCTGCTGCGCCTGGCCCGCGAGCGGGATGCCCAGTCGGGAACGGCTGCAGATGCCGGTCCTGCGTCCGACCCGGTCGCCGAGGTTGAGCTGCTGCTGGTCTGGCTCCAGGCCCAGGGCTATCTGAACGAGTCGCGCTTCGTCGAGTCGCGCGTGCATGCCCGCGCTTCACGCCACGGCAATCTGCGCATCCGGCAGGAGCTGGCTCAGCATGGGCTGGCGCTGGACGCCGCGCAGGCCGAAGCCCTCAAGAGCAGCGAGTTCGACCGCGCCAAGGCCATCTGGCAACGCAAGTTCGGCAGCCCGGCCGAAGACGCCGCCGGCCGCGCCAGGCAGATGCGTTTTCTCGCGGGCCGCGGTTTCTCAGCCGATGTGATCCGCCGACTGGTACGAGATCCCGACGGCGATTGAGCTGTCCCTGCCTCTTCCTGCTCACTCCGAGGAAACCCTGGGTTGGGACGTCCGTGCTACATTGCCGGCCTACGCACAAACCCTGAGCACACCCCGCAAGCTTCACCGCAGCGGGTTTTTTGGTGCCCTTTGTGCCCACTTGCGCCGCCCATGTCCTCCGCCTTCCCAAGCAGTCCGCGCCAACCGATGCACCGTCGTGCCATCGACGTGCAGGTGTTCTCGCGCGATGACGGGCGCTACGAGGTCGAGGCCCGGCTCACCGATACCAAGACGCGCGATATCGTCGTCGCCCGTGAAGCCCGCGCCGCCGGCACGGCGCTGCACGACATGGTCCTGACGCTCCTGATCGACGCGCACTTGACCATCCACGCGGTCTGCACGGCGTCGCTCGCGGTGCCCTATGCCGGCCAGTGCGACGAGCATGGGGACGCCTACCAGCACCTGGTCGGCCTGAACCTCATGAAGGGCTTCCGCGCCGAGGTCAAGGCCCGACTCGGTGGCGTGAAGGGCTGCACCCACATCACCGAGCTGTGCTCCGTCCTGCCTACGGCCGTCATCCAGGGCTTTGCGGGCGTGGTGATCGACACCCATGAAGGTGGCGAATCGGCGCACCAGCCCTACCAGATCGACCGTTGCCATGCCTTGCGCGCTGCCGGCCCGGTCGTCCAGACTTTCTACCCCCGCTGGTATCGCGGTGCCGCTGCTGTGGCGGCTGCGCCCGAACCCGCGACCTCCTCATCCTGACTTTTTCAAAAAGAGCGAGACCCCTATGAAGATTCATGAGTACCAGGGCAAGGAAATCCTGCGCCAGTTTGGTGTGCCGGTGCCGCGCGGCATTCCGGCCTTCACGGTGCAAGAAGCCGTCGAGGCCGCGCAGAAGCTGGGCGGCCCGGTCTGGGTCGTGAAGGCCCAGATCCACGCCGGTGGCCGCGGCAAAGGCGGCGGCGTCAAGGTGGCCAAGTCCATGGACGACGTAAAGAAGCTGGCCGAGCAGATCCTCGGCATGCAGCTCGTCACACACCAGACCGGCCCCGAAGGCCAGAAAGTGCGTCGCCTCTACATCGAAGACGGCGCCGACATCAAGAATGAGCTCTACGTCTCGCTGGTCACCGACCGCGGTACGCAGAAGGTCGCCTTCATCGCATCCAGCGAAGGCGGCATGGACATCGAAGAAGTCGCCCACTCGACCCCCGAGAAGATCATCACCGAGATGGTCGACCCGCTGGTGGGCCTGACCTCTGAGCAATCGAAGAAGATCGCCACGGCCATCGGCTTGAGCGGCCACTCGGTGGACCAGGCCATCGAGCTGTTCGCCAAGCTCTACAAGTGCTACATGGACACGGACGCCTCGCTGGTCGAGATCAACCCGCTGAACTGCGACAGCAAGGGCAACCTGATGGCCCTCGACGCCAAGTTCAACTTCGACGCCAACGCCCTGTTCCGCCACCCCGAGATCGTGGCCTACCGCGACCTCGACGAAGAGGATCCGGCCGAAGTCGAAGCCTCCAAGTTCGACCTCGCCTACATCTCGCTGGACGGCAATATCGGCTGCCTGGTGAATGGTGCCGGCCTGGCCATGGCCACCATGGACACCATCAAGCTGTTCGGCGGCGAGCCGGCCAACTTCCTGGACGTCGGCGGTGGCGCCACGGCCGAGAAGGTGACCGAGGCCTTCAAGATCATGCTCAAGAACAAGAGCGTGAAGGGCATCTTGGTCAACATCTTCGGCGGCATCATGAAGTGCGACACGATCGCCGAGGGCGTGATCACGGCCTGCAAGGCCGTGAACCTCTCCGTGCCGCTGGTCGTGCGCATGAAGGGCACGAACGAAGACCTGGGCAAGAAGATGCTGGCCGAATCCGGCCTGCCCATCATCGCCGCCGACTCGATGGCCGAAGCCGCCACGAAGATCGTCGCCGCCGTCGCCTAAGCCCAGACAAGGAAAGAATCACCATGTCCATCTACATCAACAAAGACACCAAGGTCATCACCCAGGGCATCACGGGCAAGACCGGTCAGTTTCACACCCTGGGCTGCCAGGCCTATGCCAACGGCAAGAACGCCTTCGTCGCGGGCGTGAATCCGAAGAAGGCCGGCGAGAGCTTCTCCGACATTCCCATCTTCGCCACCGTCAAGGAAGCCGCTTCGCAGACCGGCGCCACGGTCAGCGTGATCTACGTGCCGCCCGCGGGCGCCGCTGCCGCAATCTGGGAAGCCGTCGAGGCCGACCTGGACCTGGCCATCTGCATCACCGAAGGCATCCCGGTCAAGGACATGCTCGAGGTGCGCAACAAGATGAAGGCCAAGGAAGCCGCTGGTGGCAAGAAGACCCTGCTGCTGGGCCCCAACTGCCCCGGCCTGATCACGCCCGACGAGATCAAGATCGGCATCATGCCCGGCCACATCCACCGCAAGGGCCGCATCGGCGTGGTCTCGCGCTCCGGCACGCTGACCTATGAAGCCGTGGCACAGCTGACCGAGATCGGCCTGGGCCAGTCCAGCGCCGTCGGCATCGGTGGCGACCCGATCAACGGCCTGAAGCACATCGATGTGATGAAGGCCTTCAACGATGACCCCGACACCGACGCGGTCATCATGATCGGCGAGATCGGCGGCCCGGACGAGGCCGAAGCCGCGCGCTGGTGCAAGCTCAACATGAAGAAGCCCGTGGTTGGCTTCATCGCCGGCGTCACCGCCCCTCCGGGCAAGCGCATGGGCCATGCCGGCGCGCTGATCTCGGGCGGCGCCGACACGGCCGACGCCAAGCTTGCCATCATGGAAGAGTGCGGCTTCACTGTCACGCGCAACCCGTCGGAGATGGGCAAGCTGTTGAAGGGCCTGCTGTAATCCCCTGAGCTGCCGATACGAGGCCGCCTTCGGGCGGCCTTGTTTTTTGCCATGCGACAGCTTCGCGAAAACCGACGACACTGGTCGTCTGTCCCACTTCTCAGCACCGCCGCACCATGGATTGGATGAACTCCGGTCTCTGGATCTCCCTGCTCGAGATCATCTGGGTCAACATCCTGCTCTCCGGCGACAACGCCGTCGTCATCGCACTGGCTTCGCGCAATCTCGAGCCCCATCACCAGCGGATCGCCGTTGTCGGCGGTAGCGGTGCTGCCATCGTCATGCGCGTGGTGCTCACGCTTTTCGCCGTCGCCTTGCTGCAGCTGCCCTGGCTCAAGCTGATCGGCAGCGTGCTGCTGCTGTGTGTGGGCGTGCAATTGCTACTCGGCGAGGACGAGCGAAGAGCAGGCGCAGGCCTGGCTGGCGAGTCGGTCTGGACGGCTATCCGCACCATCTTGATCGCCGACCTCGTCATGAGCCTGGACAACGTGCTCGCCGTGGCCGCGGCCACCGCGAGCACGCCGGCCGAAGCGCAGACGCCCCTGCTCATCGTCGGCCTGGCCCTGTCGATCCCGCTGATCGTGTTCGGCAGCACGCTGCTGCTCCGCCTGATGGAGAAGCTGCCCCTACTGATCACCCTCGGCGCCGCCCTGCTGGGCTGGGTGTCCGGCGAGATGGCGGCGACTGACATCGGCTTTCTCGAAGTGCTCTACGCCAACGCGCCGGGACTGCATGAATATCATCGGCTGCCCGAAACCGCTGGGCTGATCGGCGCGATTCTCGTGATCGGCATGGCGCGACTGCTGCAGCGCCGGCGCCCGCGCGCCCACCTGAGGGAGGAAACGAGATGAGCTTTTGGCGCCGACTGCTGGGTCGCGAGGACGGCCCGGACACTGAGGCCCCGGGGCTCGCCCGCTATCGCCGCGAGCGCGAGCTGGGCCGCGGGTCCATGGGCGAGGTCTGGCTGGCGACCGACCTACAGACAAACGAGCAGGTCGCCCTCAAGCTGCTCGCGCTGTCCCGCGAGTTCTCGCCCGAGGATCTCGCAGACGTGCGGGAACGCTTCATGCGCGAAGCCCGCGCGGCCGGGCAGCTGCAGCATCCGGACATCTTGCGCATCCTGGACACGGGCGAGTCGGGCACGGATGCGTGGATCGTCATGGAATACGTGAAGGGCCACGACCTCAGCCACTTCAGCCGCGTCGGCCAATTGCTGCCGGTGCGCGAGGCGCTCGCCGTGGGGGCCCGGCTCGCGCGCGCAATGGCCCATGCGCATGAGCAGGGCGTGGTCCATCGCGACATCAAGCCCGCCAACGTCATGTACGACCGTGGCAATGACCAGCTCAAGATCATGGACTTCGGCGTCGCCCGCATGGCCGACGGCAGCCGCACGCGCACCGGCCTGGTCCTGGGCACGCCCTCCTTCATGTCGCCCGAGCAGTTGTCCGGCCTGACGGTCGACGGCCGCAGCGACCTCTACTCGCTCGGCGTGCTGCTCTATCAGCTGCTGACGGGCCGTTTGCCCCACCAGTCCGATTCCATGGCCGAGCTGATGCGCAAAATTGCCACGGCCCCACCGCCGGACGTGCGGCACTACCGGCGAGACCTGCCCGAATCGCTCGCCATGGTCCTGGCCCTGGCCCTGGAGAAGCGACCCGAGCTGCGCTATGCCACCGGCCAGCAGATGGCTCAGGACCTCGAGGCCGTGTTGTCCAGTGGCGTCCTGGATACAGGACCGCCCGCCGAAGATGAGACAGGTGACCGAAACGTGGACGCTTTCGCACAAACCCAGCGGATTGAGCTGAAGGAAGCAGTGCAAAATCCCGCTCCACCGTCAATCCCCAAGTCGTCTTGACCATGAGCCTGGAGTTCTTCCACATCACCGACGTCGGTCGCGCCCGCGACAACAACGAGGACTCGGTCAGCGTGGAACCCGCAGTTGGCCTGGCCGTGCTGGCCGACGGCATGGGCGGCTACAACGCTGGCGAAGTTGCCAGCCAGATGCTCACGAGCTTCATCGCCACCGAGCTCGGTCGCTGGCTGGAGGAATCCGGCGCCCATGCGTCGTCCGGCGACGTGCGCCGGGCCATGGACATCTGCGTGGACAACGCCAACCGCGCCATCTTCAACGCCGCGAACACCAATCCGCGCTATGCCGGCATGGGAACGACCCTCGTGCTGGGCGTCTTCCGCGAAGACGGCCTGCTGCTGGGGCACGTGGGCGACTCGCGCGGCTACCGGTTGCGCAACAACCAGCTCGCCCAGATCACGCGCGACCATTCGCTGCTGCAAGAGCAGCTTGACGCCGGCCTCCTCACTCCAGAGGAAGCCGCCTACTCGAGCAACAAGAATCTCGTTACACGCGCAGTTGGCGTGGAAGACACCGTCATGCTCGAATTGCACCAGCATGAAATGCAGCCGGGCGATATTTACCTGTTCTGTTCCGACGGGCTCTCCGACATGATCGAAGAAGCGGCCATCGCGCAGTTGCTGATTAGCCACCCTTCGCTGGCGGAAGCTGGGCAAGCCCTGGTCGATGCGGCCAACGAGGCGGGCGGCCGGGATAATATTGCGATCGTTCTCGTCCGCGCGGAAGGGCGTGCCAAGCCCGAAGGCCGAGCCTGGTGGCCTTTCGGCAAGCGTTAAGCACGACGAATCACACAACAAGACTTGAGGTCAAGCATGGGCAAGCTGGTGGTTTCGCTCGACGGGGTCGTGATCAAGGAAGTTCAGCTCACCAAGGACAAGACCACCCTGGGGCGCCGGCCGTACAACGACATCGTCATCGACAACTTGGCCGTCTCCGGCGAGCACGCCGTCCTGCAGATGGTCGGCGCCGACGTCTTCATCGAAGACCTCAACTCCACCAATGGCACGTACATCAACGGCAAGGCCATCAAGAAGCAGTTGCTGGCCAACAATGACGTCGTCGAGATCGGCAAGTACAAGATCAAGTTCTTGCTCGAAGAGGCTGGTGACTACGAGAAGACCATGATCTTTAAGCCGGGCAGCGCCGCCGCCGGTCCGGGCGGCACGCCTTCGGGCTTCGGTCTGCCTTCGGCCTTCGGCTCCCTGCCGCCCGCGGCCAGCAGCCAGCCTGCCGCCATCAAGGTGCTGACCGGCGCCGCTGCGGGGCGCGAGGTCAACCTGACCAAGGTCGTCACCACCGTCGGCAAGCCCGGTGTGCAGGTGGCCTCGATCACGAAGCGCCCGAGCGGCTACGTGTTCGCCCACGTGGAAGGCAATGCCCGCCCCATGGTCAACGGCGAGCCATTGACCGCCGAATCCGTCGGCCTGCGCAATGGCGACGTGATCGAGTTGGCCGGCACGCAGATGCAATTCATCCAGGGCTAAGGCGCTGGGGTAGAGGTCCGCGCCACACCTCGGTCGTGACGCAGTTCACGGCCACCCGGCCGCATCCCACACTCGACTGAAAAAGGCGGCAATGCTGCCTTTTCTGGGCAGGCCGGACTGCATACATTGAGGTCTGAACCCCCGGCTCGCAAGGCCGTGTCCGACCTCGAAAAATTCCCCTCCATGAAGATCCGCGTCCTGGGCTGTTCCGGCGCCATTGCTGCCGGCTACAAGACCACCGCTTTCCTGCTCGACGACGACGCTCTCATCGATGCCGGAACCGGTGTGGGCGATCTGCCGCTCGACGCGCTCGCTCGCATCGACCACATCCTGGTCACGCACTCGCACCTGGACCACGTGCTGTCTATTCCCCTGCTGGCCGACTCAGTACTGCGCTTGCGCGGATCCGCCGCCCGCCCGCCCATCCAGGTCCACGCGCTGGCACAAACGCTGGACGCCATGAAGCGGCACCTGTTCAATGGCGTGATCTGGCCCGATTTCACCCGGCTGCCGAGCGCCGAGGCCCCCGTGCTGGAACTGCGCCCCTTCGAGGTTGGCGATCGGCTGACGCTCGGTGGGCGCACCATCGAGGTTTTGCCGGCCCGGCACACCGTGCCGGCCTGCGGCTTCGCGATCGCTGACACGAGCAGCGACGATGCTGCGCACTGGGTCTTCACCGGCGACACCGGCCCCAATCCCGAGCTCTGGGCTCGCCTGGCTCAACTCAAGGTGAGCCACCTCGTGATCGAGACCGCCTTCGGTAACGACGAATGCGAGCTCGCGCGGATCAGCCAGCACCTGTGCCCGACCGAACTCGCTCGCGAGCTGAAGCAGCTCGGCGGCCAAGTCCATGTCCACATCACCCACATCAAGCCCGGTGAAATCCATGCCGTCATGAGCGAGGTGGGGGCGCTGATCACGGATCACCGAATTGCGGCACTGCAGGCGGGGCAGCTCATCGAGCTTTGAGGCCAAGCCGCTTTTGCCTCCTGCTTGCGCCCGGCTCACGCCGGGCGTTTTGCTTTCAAGGGGTTTTACTACGCTGTTGACCCAAGAAACCTCGGAGAGTGAGTATCCATGCGGGTCAGCGAGGAGTTGGGCGAGTGAACCCTGGCCTCCATGAGGGGCAGCAAAGCTCCATCCTGCGGGACCGAGCAGTGGCGGCGCCGACCCGCTCGCAAGACGACCCATGCTGGCCTTGCATGTCGCTCAAGGGAGGGGTGCTTTGACAGGCATCTTGTAAACCAATCAGGACTAGACTAGACTTGGTCTAGCTGAAGGTGAGGAAGCCCCATGGAAAGCGTAAACATCTATGACGCGAAGACCCGTCTGTCCCAATTGGTGGACAAAGCCGCCGCGGGTGAGGACGTCGTGGTCAGCCGAAACGGCAAGCCGCTCGTGCGCATCACTAGGCTCGAGGTGCCGAAGCGGCGCATCAAGTTTGGGCTGCTCAAAGGCAAACTGACCGTCCCCACGGACTTTGACGCACCATTGCCTGATGAGGTGGTCGCAGGCTTTGAAGGCCGCTGATGCGACTCCTGCTAGACACCCACATTTTCCTGTGGGCGGTGTCAGGGTCGTCCCTGTTGAAGCCTGCGGTGCGTCGCCTCATCGAAAGCGCCGATGAGGTGTACGTGTCTGCGGCCTCGGTCTGGGAGGTCGCCATCAAGGCCCGCTTGGGCAAGATTGACGCAGACCCACATGAGCTGGCGGCTGCAATCGACGCGAGCGGGTTTGTGGAGCTTCCGGTAAGCGCAGCTCATGCTGCAGAAGTGGCCACACTCGAACTCCATCACAACGACCCATTCGACCGCCTGCTGATAGCTCAAGCACTGGTGGAGCCTCTCAAGCTCGTGACTGTCGACGAGGTGCTGGCCAAATACAGCGACGTCGTCCTCTTGGTCTAAGTAACGCAGGCGCCGCCGCAGTGGCGGGCGCACGAGACGCGAGCGCGCAGTTGTCTGACCTTGCCCCTGAAAACCGGATCTCTTGCTGAGTGGTTGAATACAGGCAAGGAGAACGGAAGTGAAGAAGGCAACAAGGGCGCGGTACACGCTGGAGTTCAAGCTCGAAGCGGTGCGGCTGGTCAAGGGCGGACAGAGCGCCGCG
>JAFALK010000018.1 GCA_019234295.1 Roseateles sp. | reverse complement strand
AAGAACGAGGCTCTATCGCCGGCCCAGGAGCGCAAGTACAAGGCGCTGAAGAAAGACATCGTCGCCGACGTCAAGTCGCTCTCGCTCAACCAGAACCGCATCGAGGCGCTGGTCGAGCAGCTCTACGCCATCAACAAGCGGCTCATCAATCTCGACGTGAAGCTGATGCGGCTCGCCGAGTCGCATGGCGTCGGCCGCGAGGATTTCCTGAAGAACTATCAGAATTCGGAGCTCGATCCGAAATGGCTGCTGCGCGTCTCCAAGCTCGGCACCCGCGGCTGGAAGGACTACATCGGCAAGGACAAGGACATCATCAAGGACATCCGCTCCGAGATCCAGACGCTCGCGCAGGAGACCGGGCTCGAGATCCTCGAGTTCCGCAAGATCGTGCACATGGTACAGAAGGGCGAGCGCGAGGCGCGCCAGGCCAAGAAGGAGATGGTGGAGGCGAACCTGCGCCTCGTGATCTCGATCGCCAAGAAATATACGAACCGCGGTCTGCAGTTCCTGGATCTGATCCAGGAAGGCAACATCGGCCTGATGAAGGCGGTCGACAAGTTCGAGTACCGCCGCGGCTACAAGTTCTCGACCTATGCGACGTGGTGGATCCGGCAGGCGATCACCCGCAGCATTGCGGACCAGGCCCGCACCATCCGCATCCCGGTGCACATGATCGAGACCATCAACAAGATGAACCGCATCTCGCGCCAGCATCTGCAAGAGTTCGGCTTCGAGCCCGACGCTCCGACCCTGGCCGAGAAGATGGAGATTCCCGAGGACAAGATCCGCAAGATCATGAAGATCGCTAAGGAGCCGATCTCCATGGAAACGCCGATCGGCGATGACGACGATTCGCACCTGGGCGACTTCATCGAGGACACCAACAACACAGCGCCGATCGACGCCGCCATGCAGGCCGGCCTGCGCGACGTGGTCAAGGACATCCTCGATTCGCTGACGCCGCGCGAGGCCAAGGTGCTGCGCATGCGCTTTGGCATCGAGATGAGCACGGACCACACGCTGGAAGAAGTCGGCAAGCAGTTCGACGTCACCCGCGAACGCATCCGACAGATCGAAGCCAAGGCCATCCGCAAGCTCAAGCATCCGAGTCGCTCGGACAAGCTGCGCACGTATCTGGACAACCTGTAAGGGATCGTCTCGAATGACGAAGGGCCGAAACTTCTCCGGCCCTGATGAGATGGTCACCCCATCTTCTCAAGTACGAGCACCCCGGTGACGCAAGTCTTCCGGGGTGTTTTTCATTGGTGCGCCCGGCTGGCGCACTGACTTGGAGGTGAGAGTCCTCTGCCAGCCCTGGCGATGGCAATGGTGAGCCGAAGGCCAGTGTTGCGGGGGGGGGGACGACTGCGGGCCTGGAAGCAAGCCCGATGGCAAAGCGCTGGCCTGACGAATGGCAAGCGGATGCGAGGCAACGCACGGAGGGGCGAGGTGGCCACGTTCATCACAGCCCGGTCGTGGCACGAAGCGGTGCGTCGCAACGCCATGCATCTGGTGCGTTGTCTTGATCCGTTCGTGTACGAGCGCCGCGCCGGTTCCCTGCTGCATGTGCACGGAGTCTGGGCTGCACCCCGGTCTTGGGCGGCACGAAGCACATGGTGGGCCGCGAGGCGGCCTCGCAGATCCGTGCCGCCTCAACGGCGTCCATCCCGCGCGTCCGGTGGCTGTACGCTCGTCAGCTCAGTTTGTTCACACATCGCACATTGCCGCCGCGGACACGCTCGCGTTTTCACGAGTCCTCGCCCAGGGGGGTTGCGCCGCTACACTGTGAAAAGTTTCACAGCCCACGCCTGCCCCCTGCGCCATGACCGAAATCCGTGAGTTGACCGTTCTGTTCGCCGACTTGCGCGGCAGCACCGGGCTCTACGAGACTCTGGGCAATGCCGAGGCCAGCGCAGTCGTCACCCACGCGGTGAGCCAGATCGGGCGAGCGGTGGACGAGTGCAGCGGCAAGCTGATCAAGACCCTGGGCGATGGCCTGATGGCAGTGTTCTCCTCGCCTCGCGACGGCGTCAAGGCCGCGGCTCGCATGCATGACTTCCTTGAGCGCGCCAATTCCCGCAGCAAGCGCGCCAACTCGCGCGGCCTGCGCATGCAAGTGGCGCTGGCGCGTGGCGAGGTCGTAGAGCTCAGCGGCGACTGCTTCGGCGACGCCGTCAACGTGGCCGCCCGCCTGCTCGACCATGCCGGTGACAACGAAACCTTGATCACCGCCGAGGTGCTCGAAGGCCTTCCCAGCCAGCAGAAGGCGCGCTTTCGCAGCCTCGATCTCATCAACGTCCGCGGGCGTGCCGAGCCGGTCCACGTTCACGTGCTGGACCAGCAGGTGGCCGGCGACGTGGTCACCCAGTTCGGCGAAGTGGTGCACAACGCCACGCCCGACGGCATCCGGCTGGTGTGGATGGACCTGGACCGCGTCTTCGACATCGAGGCCATGCCCATCGTGCTGGGCCGCTCCACCCAGGCCACCTACTGCATCACCGACGGCCGCGTCTCCCGCTCGCACGCCCGCATCGAATGGAACGGCGGCAGCTTCTCGGTGACCGATCTCTCCTACAACGGCACCTACGTGCGCTTCGCCAACGCGGGCGAGATCGTCAGCCTCAAGCGCGGTGGCTGCACCCTGCATGGCAGCGGCGTGATCGGCCTGGGCAGCCCGCCGATCGAAGTCGGTGCGCCCTCGGTGCGCTTCGAGGTCCTGCATTTCGCGGACACCGTGCGTTGAAGACTGCGGTCCTGTTGTGCAATCTGGGCAGCCCTGACGCGCCCACGCCCGCCGCGACCCGGCGTTACCTGGCCGAATTCCTCTGGGATCCCCGCGTCGTGGAGATTCCGCGCGCCCTCTGGTGGCTCATTCTGCACTGCATCGTCCTGCGCACCCGGCCGGCCAAGTCAGCCGCCAAGTACGCCACCGTCTGGACGCGCGAAGGCTCACCGCTCAAGGTCTGGACCGAGAAGCAGGCCAAGCTGCTGCAGGGCTGGCTGGGCGAGAACGGGCGTTCGGTCAGCGTACGCCATGCCATGCGCTACGGCTCGCCGGCCATCGGCCAGGAGCTGGATCGGCTCGCCGGCGAAGGCTTCGAGCGCATCCTGATATTGCCCGCCTATCCGCAGTACTGCGCTGCCACCACAGCCAGCGTCATCGACGCGGTCTCGCGCTGGCAACTGCGCACGCGGGTGTTGCCCGAGCTGCGCTTCTCGAACGGCTACTGCGACGAGCCGCTCTACATCGAGGCGCTCGCCCAGAGCGTGCTGAAGTCTTGGAAGACGCACGGTCGCGGCGAGCTGTTGGTCATGAGCTTTCATGGCATGCCCGAGCGCACCCGCAAGCTCGGCGATCCATATCACGATCAGTGCCAGGAAACCGGGCGCCGCCTGGCCGCCAGGCTGGGCCTTGCGGAGTCGCAGTTCGCCGTCAGCTTCCAGAGCCGCTTCGGCAAGGCGCAGTGGCTGCAACCCTATACCGAACCGCTATTGGTCCAGCGGGCTCGAGCCGGCTTGAAGAAGGTGGACGTGATCTGCCCGGGCTTTGCGGCCGACTGCTTGGAGACCTTGGAGGAGATCGCCCTGGAGGCGCGCCAAGCATTCCTGGGCGCCGGTGGCCAAGATTTCGTCTACATCCCGGCCCTCAACGACAGCGAGGCCGGCATTCGCGCCCTCGTGGCGGCAGCCGAGCGGCATCTATGAGCGAGACCGGCGTTCGCCTGGACAAGTGGCTGTGGGCGGCGCGCTTTTACAAGACCCGCGCCCTGGCCGTCGACGAAATCGGCAAGGGCCGCGTCGAGGTCAACGGCCAGTCGGCCAAGCCCTCCCGGGAAATGCGCGTCGGCGACATGCTCAGGCTGCGCCAGGGCTTGATCCTGCGCGAGGTCCGGGTGCTCGGCCTGTCCCACGTGCGCGGCCCGGCCCCCGTCGCCCAGGCGCTCTATGAAGAAACGCCGGAAAGCATCGAGGCCCGCGCCAAGAGCGCCGAAGCCCGGCGCCTGGCTCCCGAGCCGGCCGACACCATCCAGCAAGGCCGCCCGACCAAGCAAGACCGCCGCAAGCTGGCGGACTGGAACCGCTGGTCTGCCGAGTCGGACGAATAGCGGGTTTCCACCGATAAAATCGCCCTCTTGAATTTCAGGACAACGCGCCCATCTGGGCGCGATTGCTTTTTTTCGACTATGAGCACCGACAACACCCCGATCCCCGAAAGCGAAGAGGCCTTCGAGACACCCGACGCCTCGGAAGCCGGCCCTGAAGCCCAGATCGCCGCCTTGGAGGCCCGTTTGGCCGAGATGAGCGACGCCTATCTGCGCGCCAAGGCCGAGAGCGAGAACATCCGCCGCCGTGCCGAGGAAGACATGAGCAAGGCGCGCAAGTTCGCTGTCGAGGCCTTCGCCGAGGCCATGCTGCCGGTGATGGACAGCATGGACGCGGCGATCGCCACGCCCGACGCCAAGATCGAGACCGTGCTTGAAGGCGTGCACGCCACCCGCCGCCAGCTCGCCGCAGCCCTGGAACGCAACAAGGTCCTCGAGATCAACCCGGCGGCCGGAGCCAAGTTCGATCCGCACCAGCACCAGGCCATCTCCATGGTGCCGTCGGAGCAGGAGGCCAACACCGTCGTGATGGTCTTGCAAAAAGGCTATTCCATCGCCGAGCGCACGCTGCGCCCGGCCCTCGTGACCGTCTCCGCACCGAAGTAACTTGAAACTTCGGCAGACAGCCACAGATTCAGAACATCGAAATTCCACAGATTCAGGAGCACCCCATGGGAAAGATCATCGGCATTGACCTCGGCACCACGAACTCGTGCGTGGCGGTCATGGAAGGCAACACGACGCGCGTGATTGAAAACGCCGAAGGCGCGCGCACGACGCCGTCCATCATTGCCTACCAGGAAGACGGCGAGATCCTCGTCGGGGCCTCGGCCAAGCGCCAGGCCGTGACCAACCCGAAGAACACGCTTTACGCCGTGAAGCGCCTGATCGGGCGCAAGTTCACCGAGAAGGAAGTGCAGAAGGACATCGACCTGATGCCCTACACCATCGCGGCCGCCGACAACGGCGACGCCTGGGTGGAAGTGCGCGGCAAAAAGTTCGCGCCCCCGCAGGTCAGCGCCGAAGTGCTGCGCAAGATGAAGAAGACGGCCGAGGACTACCTCGGCGAGGAAGTGACCGAGGCCGTGATCACGGTGCCGGCCTACTTCAACGACGCCCAGCGCCAAGCCACCAAGGACGCCGGCCGTATCGCTGGCCTGGATGTGAAGCGCATCATCAACGAGCCCACCGCTGCGGCCCTGGCCTTCGGCCTGGACAAGCACGGCAAGGGCGACCGCAAGATCGCCGTGTACGACCTCGGGGGCGGCACGTTTGACGTCTCGATCATCGAGATCGCCGACGTGGACGGCGAAATGCAGTTCGAAGTCCTGTCCACCAACGGCGACACCTTCCTGGGCGGTGAAGACTTCGACCAGCGCATCATCGACTACATCATTGCCGAGTTCAAGAAGGACCAGGGCGTCGACCTGACCAAGGACGTGCTCGCCCTGCAGCGCCTGAAGGAAGCCGCCGAGAAGGCCAAGATCGAGCTGTCGAACTCGTCCCAGACCGACGTCAACCTGCCCTACATCACGGCCGATGCAACGGGCCCGAAGCACCTGAACGTCAAGCTGACCCGCGCCAAGCTGGAGTCGCTCGTTGACGAGCTGATCGAGCGCACCATCGCCCCGTGCCGCACGGCCATCAAGGACGCCGGCGTGGCCGTGTCCGCCATCGACGACGTGATCCTCGTCGGCGGCATGACCCGCATGCCCAAGGTGCAGGAGAAGGTCAAGGAGTTCTTCGGCAAGGAGCCGCGCAAGGACGTGAACCCCGACGAGGCCGTGGCCGTCGGTGCCGCCATCCAGGGCCAGGTCCTGGGCGGCGAGCGCAAGGACGTGCTGCTGCTGGACGTCACCCCGCTTTCCCTGGGCATCGAGACCCTGGGCGGGGTGATGACGAAGATGATCGCCAAGAACACGACCATCCCGACCAAATTCAGCCAGACCTTCTCCACCGCCGACGACAACCAGCCGGCCGTGACCATCAAGGTCTACCAGGGTGAGCGCGAGCTGGCCCAGGCCAACAAGTCGCTGGGCGAATTCAATCTCGAAGGCATTCCGCCCGCTCCGCGCGGCGTGCCACAGATCGAGGTGAGCTTCGACATCGACGCCAACGGCATCCTGCACGTGGGCGCCAAGGACAAGGGCACTGGCAAGGAAAACAAGATCACCATCAAGGCGAACTCGGGCCTGTCGGAAGCCGAGATCGAGAAGATGGTCAAGGATGCCGAGGCCAATGCGGCCGAGGACAAGAAGAAGGTCGAGCTCGTGCAGGCGCGCAACCAGGCCGACGCAATGGTGCACTCGGTACGCAAGTCGCTGGGCGAGCATGGCGAGAAGATCGAGGCCGCCGAGAAGGAGAAGATCGAGGCCGCCATCAAGGATCTGGAAGAGTCCATCAAGGGTGACGACAAGGCCGACATCGAGACCAAGACCGAGGCGCTGATGACCGCGAGCCAGAAACTGGGCGAAAAGGTCTACGCCGAAGCGCAAGGCGCGCAAGCCGCGGCTGCTGCCGCGCAAGGCGCAGCCGAGCAGCCGCAAGCGGCCGCAGCTGCCCATGCCAAGCCCGCCGACGACAACGTGGTGGACGCGGAGTTCAAGGAAGTCAAGGACACGAAGTAAGGCTTCGCCGCCTGACCACTCGAGCCGCGCGCACCGATTGAGGTCCGCGCGGCTTCACGCTTAGGAACCCAGATGGCAAAGCGCGATTACTACGAAGCCCTCGGCGTGGCGAAGAACGCCAGCGAGGACGAGATCAAGAAGGCCTACCGCAAGTTGGCCATGAAGCACCACCCCGACCGCAACCAGGGTGAGGGCGCGAAGGCGGCCGAGGAAAAGTTCAAGGAGGCCAAGGAGGCCTACGAGATGCTCTCCGACAGCCAGAAGCGCGCCGCTTACGACCAATACGGCCATGCGGGCGTGGACCCCAACGCAGGCGGTTTCCGCGGCGGCCCGGGCGGCGAAGGCTTCGGCGGCTTCGCCGAGGCCTTCGGCGACATCTTCGGCGACATCTTCGGCGGTGGCGCTGCCGGCGCCGGTCGCCGCGGCGGCGGTGGCCAGCAGGTCTACCGCGGCAGCGACCTGTCGTACGCGATGGAGATCACGCTCGAAGAAGCGGCCAAGGGCAAGGAAACCCAGATCCGCATTCCCACGTGGGAAGGCTGCGAGACCTGCAAGGGCTCTGGCGCCAAGCCCGGTACCAGTGCCAAGAGCTGCGGCTCCTGCGGCGGCTCGGGCACGGTGCATATGCGCCAGGGCTTCTTCAGCATCCAGCAGACCTGCCCACACTGCCATGGCTCCGGCAAGATCATTCCGGACCCCTGCACCGCCTGCAATGGCCAGGGCAAGGTCAAGAAGCAGAAGACGCTGGAGGTCAAGATCCCTGCCGGCATCAACGAGGGCATGCGCATCCGCTCTGCAGGCAATGGCGAGCCGGGCGTGAACGGCGGGCCGCCGGGCGATCTCTACATCGAAATCCGCATCAAGCAGCACGACATCTTTGAGCGTGACGGCGACGACCTGCACTGCACCATCCCCGTAGGCCTGGTGTCGGCGGCGCTGGGCGGTGCGATCGAAGTGCCCACCCTGGGCGGCAAGGCCGAGATCGAGCTGCCCGAGGGCACCCAGCACGGTAAGACCTTCCGCCTGCGCGGCAAGGGCATCAAGGGTGTGCGTTCGAGCTACCCGGGCGACCTGTACGTGCACATCGCCGTGGAAACGCCGATCAAGCTCACGGAGCATCAGAGAAAGCTGCTCAAGGAGCTGGACAAGTCGCTCAAGGAAGGCGGTGAGCGGCACTCGCCCAATGCCAAGACCTGGACCGATCGAGTGAAGGACTTCTTCAAGTAGAAGGCGCCACGGCTCCAGAAACCTTCACTGCGTTCGCCTCTGACCCTCGCCTGGCGGACGGTGCTGGGCCTTCAGGGCGTGCAGACCTCGCGGTACAAGCCCGAACGGGATCTGTTGGCCCACTGTCGCTAGAAGAGCTCGCCCTGGGCGTCTGCCTCGCGCGGGCGCTTGAAGTGGTCCACCACCAAGGGCTCGCGCTCACGGTCCAGACCGAAGCGCGCCGCGGCCTTGTTGAGGCGCTGGCGCAGCAACTGCGCCCACAGACCCTCGCCGCGCATGCGGGAGCCGAAATTCGGATCGTTGTCGCGCCCTCCGCGCATCTCGCGCAGACGTGCCATCACGCGCGCGGCGCGATCCGGAAAATGCTGTGCCAACCAATCCTTGAAGAGCGGCGCCACCTCCCAGGGCAGGCGCAACGGGATGGAGAAAGCCGAGCGCGCGCCAGCTTCGGCCGCCGCTTCGAGAATGCACTCCAGCTCGGGCTCGTTGAGGAAGGGAATGACGGGCGACACGCTCACCCCGACGCGCACGCCCGCCTCCGACAAGGTCTTTAGCGTGCGCAGCCGGCGGTGCGGCGCAGCAGCGCGCGGCTCCAGGATGCGGGCCAGATCGGCATCCAGCGTGGTGATCGACACATAGACCGCCACAAGCTGCTTCTCCGCCATGGGTGCAATCAGGTCCAGGTCGCGTTCTACGCCACTGGACTTGGTGACGAGTGAAAAGGGATGTTCGTGCTCGGC
This sequence comes from Roseateles sp., assembly GCA_019234295.1. Taxonomy (GTDB): domain Bacteria; phylum Pseudomonadota; class Gammaproteobacteria; order Burkholderiales; family Burkholderiaceae_C; genus JAFALK01. Next base: position 84,752 of record JAFALK010000018.1, on the reverse strand, counting down.
CAACACCTCGATCAAACTGCGTGTGATGCCGAGCTTGCGTTCCACGGGTTGATAGGCATCGGTAGCCGTGCCGATGCAGATCGTCGTCGGTTCGTAGGCCTTGCTGGCCAGAGCCTTGCGCAGCAGCTGCGCCGCATTCATCTTGGCGATGATCTTGGTCTCGAAGTCCAGGCCCGGCGAGAGGTTCAGATAGCTGTGCGTGGGTCGGGCGAAGCAATAAATGCAGCCGTGCTCGCAGCCGCGATACGGATTGATCGAGCGATCGAAGGGGATGTCGGGCGACTGGTTGGCGGAGAGGATGGAGCGCGATTGCTCCTCGATGATCTGCGTGGCGGGTGGCAGATGCTCTTCGTGAACCGCTTGCTCCAGCGTCCCCCATCCGTCGTCGAAGGCTTCACGCTCGCGGGACTCAAAACGATGCGCGATCGCCCAGGCACTGCCGCGGCCTTTGATGGGGTCTGGATGGATCGACATACTGTACATTTATACAGCAAGCCAATCCTTCAGCGCAAGAACAATTCTTGCCGTCGAGGTCCCGAGGTCAGTACTCGCCGCCGCCCGAGTAGCCGGGCGCCAGGTTCTCGAACTTGGTGTGCATGCGCTGGAAGTGCAGCTTCACCGTGCCCACCGGACCATTACGCTGCTTCGCAATAATGATCTCCGCGACCCCGGGCTCCTTGCACTCTTCCTTGGTGTAGTACTCGTCGCGGTAGATGAACATAATGATGTCCGCATCCTGCTCGATGGCGCCGGATTCGCGCAGGTCCGACATCATGGGGCGCTTGTCGGGACGGGTCTCCACCGAACGATTCAGCTGCGACAGCGCGATCACCGGGCACTCGAGTTCCTTAGCCAGGCCCTTCAGGCCCCGTGAGATCTCGCCGAGCACGGTGGCGCGGTTTTCCTCGTTGCCGCCGTTGCCGCTCATCAACTGCAGGTAGTCAACGATGATCAGGCCGATGGCGCCGCAAATGCGCTTCTGGCGGCGCGCGCGAGCGCGCACTTCGGAAGGGCTCAGGGCCGGGCTCTCGTCGATGAAGATGGGCGAGTTGCCGAGTTTGTCCACGGCCTCGGCCAGGCGGCCGAATTCCTCGTCGTTGAGGCGGCCCGTGCGCAGATGGCTCTGGTCGATTCGGCCGATCGAGCCGACCATGCGCAGCGCGAGCTGCGCCGCGCCCATTTCCATGGAGTAGATGATGACGGGCAGGCCTTCGTTGATCGCAACGTTTTCGCCGATATTGATGGCGAAGGCCGTCTTGCCCATAGACGGGCGCGCGGCCAGCACGATGAGGTCGCCCTTTTGCAGGCCGGCCGTCATGCGGTCGAGATCGTAGAAGCCCGTTCGAACACCGGTCACGTCCTCTGCGCCGTTCTCGGCCAGCTCGTTGACGCGGTCCATCAGGTCGACCATGAGCTTGTCCATGCCCTGGAAGCCCTGCTTGCCGCGCGAGCCCTCTTCGTTGATCGAGAGGATCTTGGCCTCGGCGTCGTCGAGGATCTGGTCTACGGCGCGCCCTTGCGGCTGCATGGCCGCGGTGGCGATTTCGTCGCTGGCGCTCACGAGCTTGCGCAGCACGGCGCGCTCGCGAACGATCTCGGCATAACGGCGCAGGTTGGCGGCACTGGGCACGCTTTGGGCCAGCGCATTGAGGTAGCTGAGGCCGCCGCAATCATCGACCTTGCCCACCGAGGTGAGCTCTTCGAAGACCGTCACCACGTCGGCCGGCTTGCCCGCGTTCACGAGCTTGCCAACGGCCGCGAAGATGAGCTTGTGCTCGTAGCGGTAGAAGTCGCTGTCGGTCAGCAGGTCGGCGGCCTTGTCCCAGGCGGAGTTGTCGATCAGGAGGCCGCCGAGCACGCTCTGCTCGGCTTCGACCGAGTGCGGCGGCACGCGCAGTCGGGCCACATCGGAATCAGGCGGCGTGGGGTTGTTGAGGATCGCTGACATGCGTGAACTATAGGCGCGGACCGGCCACGGCCCTGTGGACAAGCCTGTGGAGATCCGGTGGCTTGCCGTGTATATCTACGGTCGCCGAAAAACAAAAAAGCCGACGGCCAGAGCCGTCGGCTTTTCGTGCATTGGAGCGCGAGTCTTACTCGGCTTCGGCCACCACGTGCACGTTCACTTCGACCACCACATCGGTGTGCGCAGCGACGTTGACGGGGAACTCGCCGACGGCCTTCAGCGGGCCCAAGGGCAGGCGGACCTGCGACTTGGCGACGGCGAAGCCCAGCTTGCTGATGGCTTCGGCGATGTCGGCGTTGGTCACGGAACCGAACAGACGGCCGTCCACGCCAGCCTTCTGGCTGATGGTGACGGTCTTGCCGGCCAGACTGTCGCCCAGGGCTTGAGCGGCGGCCAGCTTTTCAGCGGCGGCCTTCTCGAGTTCGGCGCGCTTGGCTTCGAATTCCTTGATGGCGGCAGCGGTGGCGCGGCGAGCCTGGCGCGTCGGGATCAGGAAGTTACGGGCGTAGCCGTCCTTGACCTTGACCACGTCGCCGAGGTTGCCCAGGTTGGCGACCTTTTCGAGCAGGATGATTTGCATGACTGTAGCTCCTTAGACCTTGTGCTGGTCGCTGTACGGCAGCATGGCCAGGAAGCGGGCACGCTTGATGGCGACGGTCAGCTGGCGCTGGAAGAAGGCACGGGTGCCGGTCAGGCGAGCGGGCGTGATCTTGCCGTTTTCGCCGACGAAGTCGCGCAGCGTGTCCACGTCCTTGTAGTCGATCTGCTCGACACCGGCGACGGTGAAACGGCAGAAACGCTTGCGGCGGAACAGCAGCGATTGTTGGTTGCGCTTGGGCTTCTTGTCTTTGGAGAAGCGACCTTTACCACGGGGTGCGGGCATGGTGAACCTCGTTAAATTTGAGTCAATCCGGAACGAACATCAGGAGCCTGGTTGCAGCCTTGGACGGCAGTGACGTGGAAGATCATTCCTCGTCCGTTGCGCTGGTGGCTCAGAAACCCTTCGAAAAGAGCTTCGCTGCCAATTCCCAGCGCCTGCAGTCGCTTGCAGATCTCTCCGATCCCCAGTGCCTTGATCTCCATGGAGACTTTTCTGGCCTTGCCAGCTTCCTGGGCCTCGCCCTCGTGCTTCAAGCCGAGGTCAAGGGCCATCAGGCCGGCGGGGGTGTAGCGGATCGATCCCAGTTCCAGAACCTGGGCGTGAAGCGTCAGTCGATTCACGCCGTCAGCAATGGAGCCGTGCTACCGGGCACCAAGGGTGCTTAGGCGGTGGCTTCCTGGGGAGCCTTGCGGGCCTCTTCGCGCTCCACGGCCTTCATCATGACCGAAGGCGTGGTCTCGGCCTTGCTCTTCACCACGGTCATGTGGCGCAGAACGGCGTCGTTGAAGCGGAAGCCCGTCTCGAGCTCAGCCAGCACTTCCTTGCTGCACTCGATGTTCAGGCACAGGTAATGGGCCTTGGCCAGCTTCTGGATCAGGTAGGCCAGTTGGCGGCGGCCCCAATCTTCGACGCGATGCACGACACCACCACCGGCGGTGATCAGACCCTTGTAGCGTTCCAGCATGGCCGGAACCTGTTCGCTTTGATCCGGATGGATCAGCAGAACGATTTCATAGTGACGCATTTGAACTCCTTGTGGATTCCGCTTCGCCGCGAACGCGGTGAATGCTGTGGAAGCTGCGCGTCAAGCGTCAAACCGACGCGCAGCAAGGGAAGCCCGCAATATTAGCACAACTACGGAGTTGCGCCTAGCCTAGGCTTGCCGGAGGGCGTCGAGCCAGCGCCCCTGCTCGGCACTGGGCGGCCGCGTCAGCAGGCTCACGAGCACGGTGGCAACCGCGGCGGCCGGCGCACCGAACACGCCGGCCGACAGCGGCTGGATGCCCCACCAAAGGCCCCAGGCCCCCGCCATGTAGGAGAGCGTCACGGCCAGGCCGCTGAGCATTCCGGCCAAGGCGCCGGCCGCGTTGGCGCGACGCCAGAAAATGCCCAGTACCAGCACTGGGAAGAATACCGCGGCAGCCACCGAGAAGGCCGCCGACACGAGGAACACGATCTCGGCCGGCTTTTGCGTGGCCACACCGGCGGCGGCCAGCGCAGTGGCCAGCAGCAGGGCCTTGGACAAGGTCACGCGGCGCGTCGACGGCAGGCCGGGCCGCACACTGCGGAAGTAGATGTCGTGCGAGAGCGCGGCCGAGATGGTCAGCAGCAAGCCATCCGCCGTGGAGAGCGCCGCTGCGAGCCCGCCGGCCGCAACAAGGCCCGAGATCACGAAGGGCAGGCCCGCCAGCTCGGGCGTGACCAGCATGACCAGGTCGCCGCCGATGCGCAGCTCGCCGAACTGCAAGATGCCGTCACCGTTGACGTCCGAAACCGAGAGCAAACCCGGATCCACTCGCGACCACTGCGTGATCCACGCTGGCAGCTCGCCGATAGGCGTTCCGACAAGGTGGTTGAAGACCTCGGTCTTGACCATCACCGCGAGCGCGGGCGCCGTCAAGTAGAGCAGGCAGATGAAGAACAGTGACCACGCAACCGAGCGGCGCGCCTCGGCCACCGAGGGCGTGGTGTAGTAGCGCGTGAGGATGTGCGGCAAGCCAGCCGTGCCGACCATGAGGCAAAAGACCAGCGCCATGAAATTGCGGCGCGAGTCTGCGAACTGGCGTTGCTGCTCGGGCGTGCCATCGGGATCGCCGGCAAACGCCTGGGCGTGCGGAGGCGCGCCGCCCAGGGGCTGAGCGGCGGCCTCATCCTGCGCCTTCTGGCGTTGCCAGAGCTCGGCCGCTTCTGGCACAGTGCGCGGCAGCGCGGCGCGGCGCTTCTCGGCGAACTGCACTTCGGCCAGCGAGGCTCCCTGGGTCTTGAGCCGGTCGACCTCGCGCGCCGCGGCGGCCCGCTCCGCGGCCAACGCGGCGGGCACGTCCTGGAGCTTGGTCGTCAGCTGACGGGCGCGGTTCCGGTAGAAGTCGCGCACCGCCTGTTCGGCGGGATCCCGGTTCAACGCCGCCTCGCGCTCGCTCAGAGACTGCAACTGGTGGCCGTAGATGGCCTGCGGCACCGGCGTGCCGCTTTGCTTGAGACCCAGCCAGGCCACGGGCACGAGATAGGCAGCAATCAGGATCACGTACTGCGCCACCTGGGTCCAGGTCACGGCCCGCATGCCGCCGAGGAAGCTGCACACCAACACTCCGCCCAGACCCACGAACACGCCGATCTCAAAGTTCATGCCCGTGAGCCGCGTCGTGATCAGGCCGATTCCGTAGATCTGCGCCACCAGGTAGACGAAGCTCAACATGACCGCGCAGCCCGCCGCCACGAGGCGCACGGCGCGCGACCCATATCGGGCGTCGAGGAAGTCGGGCAACGTGTAGCCGCCGAAGCGGCGCAGATAGGGCGCGAGCAGCAGGGCCACGAGGCAGAAGCCGCCGGTCCAACCCAGCACATAGGCCAGGCCGCCGAAGCCAGAGAGGTAGAGCGTGCCGGCCAGGCCGATGAACGAGGCCGCGCTCATCCAGTCGGCGCCGGCCGCCATGCCGTTGTAGAAGGCCGGCACGCGCCGGCCGGCGACGAAGTACTCGTCGGCATCGGTCGTGCGGCTCAGCACGCCGATGACGGCGTACACGCCCACCGTGCCGGCGAGGAAGGCGAAGCCGATCCAGCTCTTGGAAAGGCCGGCCTGCTCACCCACGGCCAGCGCCAGCACGAAGAGCGTGAAGCCGAGCGCATACCAGGCGTAGATGCGCGCCAGGCGCCTTGCAAAGGAAGTCACCGCGACATCATGCCGCCAAGGCCGGCCTGCGTAGATTCAGGCGAACCCTGGCGGCCCCGACTTCATCGACGAGCGGCCAGGCGCTGCCAGGTCTCCACGACCGTGTCCGGGTTCAGCGACATGCTAGCGATGCCTTCCTGGGCAAGCCAATCGGCGAAGTCCGCATGATCGCTGGGACCCTGGCCGCAGATACCGATGTACTTGCCCGTTGCGCGGCACGCCGCGATGGCGCGCGAGATCATGGCCTTGACGGCTGGGTCGCGCTCGTCGAAATCGCCGGCCAGCTGCTCCAGGCCCGAGTCACGGTCCAGGCCCAGGGTCAGCTGGGTCAGGTCGTTCGAGCCGATCGACATCCCGTCGAAATGCTGGAGGAACTGCTCGGCAAGGATGGCGTTGGAGGGTACCTCGCACATCATGATGACGCGCAGGCCGTCGACGCCACGCTTGAGCCCCTTGTCAGCCAGCATGTTCACGACGCGCTCGGCCTGCTTCACCGTGCGCACGAAGGGCACCATGATCTCGACATTGCTCAGCCCCATGTCCTTGCGCACGCGCTTCAGCGCCTCGCACTCCATGGCGAAGGCGTCCTGGAATTCGCCGCTGATGTAGCGAGAAGCGCCCCGGAAGCCCAGCATGGGATTTTCTTCATCGGGCTCATAACGCGAGCCGCCGATCAGCTTGCGGTACTCGTTGCTCTTGAAGTCGGAGAGACGCACGATCACCGGGCGTGGGAAGAAGGCGGCCGCGATGGTGGCGATACCCTCGACCAGCTTATCCACATAAAAGGCCCGCGGCGAGGCGTGGCCTCGGGCCACCGACTCGACGGCCTTCTTCAGGTCGGCGTCGATGTTCGGATAGTCGAGGATGGCCTTGGGGTGGACGCCAATGTTGTTGTTGATGATGAACTCGAGCCGCGCCAGCCCCACGCCGCTGGACGGCATCTGCGCGAAGTTGAAGGCCAGCTGCGGGTTGCCGACGTTCATCATGATCTTGACGGGCGAGTACGGCATCTCGCCGCGATGCACCTCGCTCACCTCGGCCTCGAGCAGGCCGTCGTAGATGTAGCCGGTATCACCTTCCGAGCAGGCGACAGTGACCAGTTGGCCGTCCTTCAGAATGTCGGTGGCGTCGCCACAGCCGACCACGGCCGGAATGCCAAGCTCGCGCGCGATGATGGCGGCGTGGCAGGTGCGACCGCCCCGGTTGGTGACGATGGCGCTGGCCCGCTTCATCACGGGCTCCCAGTTCGGGTCCGTCATGTCGGTCACGAGCACGTCACCGGGCTGCACGCGCTCCATCTCGGCCACGCTGTCGACGAGACGCACCGGGCCTGTGCCGATCTTCTGGCCAATGGCGCGGCCCTCCACGAGCACCGTGCCCTGGCCCTTGAGCTTGTAGTGCATCTCGACCTGGCCTTCGGCCTGGCTCTTCACGGTCTCGGGGCGGGCCTGCAGGATGTAGAGCTTGCCGTCCACGCCGTCGCGTCCCCATTCGATGTCCATGGGGCGGCCGTAGTGCTGCTCGATGATCAGCGCATAACGCGACAGTTCGATGACCTCGGCATCCGTCAGCGAATAGCGGTTGCGCGCCTCGGGCTCGGTGTCCACGGTCTTGACGAGCTTGCCGCTGGCGGCCCGCTCAGCGGGCGTGGCGAACACCATGCGGATCAGCTTGGAGCCCAGGTTGCGACGGATGACCGGGAAGTGCCCGTTCTTGAGCGCTGGCTTGTGCACGTAGAACTCGTCCGGGTTCACGGCGCCCTGAACCACCGTCTCACCCAGGCCGTAGCTCGAGGTGATGAAGACCACGTCCTTGAAGCCGCTCTCGGTGTCGATGGTGAACATCACGCCGGCCGAGCCCAGGTCGGAGCGAACCATGCGCTGCACGCCCGCCGAGAGCGCCACATCGGCATGGGCGAAGCCCTTGTGCACTCGGTAGCTGATGGCCCGGTCGTTGTAGAGCGAGGCAAAGACCTCGCGCATCTTGTGCAGCACGTCCTCGATGCCAACCACGTTGAGGAAGGTCTCCTGCTGGCCGGCGAAGGAGGCATCGGGCAGGTCTTCGGCCGTGGCCGAGGAGCGCACGGCAAACGAGGCCTCAGGGCTTTCGGCGGTCAGTGCAGCGAAGGACTCGCGAACGGCCTTCTCCAGCGCAGCCGGGAAAGGCTGCGCCTCGACCCAGCTGCGGATCTCGGCGCCAGCCTCGGCCAGCGCCTTCACGTCGTCGGTGTCCAGGGACGCCAGGCGCTTGTCGATGCGCGCGTCCAAGCCCTCGTACTTGAGGAACTCACGGAAGGCGTGCGCCGTGGTGGCAAAGCCCCCGGGCACGCGCACGCCGCTAGCAGCGAGCTGGGAGATCATTTCGCCGAGGCTGGCGTTCTTGCCGCCAACGACCTCGACGTCGCTCATTCTCAGATGTTCAAACGGCGCGACCAGGGCGGTCGGCTCCAGGCGTTCAGACATGGGGAAACTCCGTGATGTTGTGAAACCGGGGCTCCCAGGACGCGGGGCACGGGCGCAGGCTCACCATTTCTGGATTCTTGTCGGAGGTGAGCGGGCGGCATCGGGCGTCTGGAGAATTTGGCGTCGATTCTACGGGTAAGCTCGGCCTTCAGTCGCGTCAACCCCTCCAGGCCCTGCCATGTCAGACCGCACCGTCTTCTACGTTTCCGACGGCACAGGCATCACCGCCGAGACCTTCGGCAACTCCATCCTCAGCCAGTTCCCGATCAAGCCCCTGCACGTTCGCCGACCCTTCGTTGACACCGCCGAGAAGGCGCATGCGGTGGTCAAGGAGATCAACGAGAACTGCGAGCGCGAGGGCCGCCGCGCCGTCGTCTTCGCCACCCTCGTCAATCGCGAGGTGCTGGCGGTCATGCGCGAACATTGCAAAGGCCGCCTGCTCGACATGTTCGGCACCTTCATCGAGCCGCTCGAAGACGAGTTCGACATGAAGTCCAACCACCGCGTGGGCCGCTTTTCCGACGTGGCAAAGAGCCAGGAATATCACGACCGCATTGAGGCCATCAACTTCTCGCTGGCGCACGACGACGGCCAGTCCTCGCGCAACCTGGACATCGCCGACGTCATCCTTGTGGGCGTGAGCCGCTCGGGCAAGACGCCGACCTCGCTGTACCTGGCCATGCAGCATGGCATCAAGGCCGCCAACTGCCCCTTGATTCCCGAGGACTTCGAGCGCAGCAAGCTGCCCACGCCGCTGTTGCCTCACAAGAAGAAGTGCTTCGGCCTGACTATCGACCCCGACCGCCTGCACCAAATCCGCTCGGAGCGCCGCCCCGGCAGCAAGTACGCCGACCTGCTGAACTGCCGCTACGAGATCAACGAGGCGGAAAAGATGATGAAGCGCGAGGGCATTTCCTGGCTCTCGTCCACCCACAAGAGCATCGAAGAGATCGCCACCACCATCCTTCGCGATCTTCGTCCTGACCGCTTGATCTACTAGTGCCCGCGCTCTCCATCGGTCTGGTCCTCACGGCCGCGCTCCTGCATGCGATCTGGAATCTCGGTGCCAAGAAGGCCCGCGGAGACCACCATTTCGTCATGTCCAGCGCCATCGGCGTGAGTCTGCTGTGGGCGCCGCCCGCGCTGTACATGGGCTGGCAGCAGATCCCGCACTGGCCGGCCTGGGCCTGGATCTGCGCCGTCGCCAGCGCGGCCCTCCACATGTTGTACTTCAGTACCCTGCTGAAGGGCTATCGCGTCTCCGACCTCAACGTGGTCTACCCGGTGGCGCGTGGCAGCGGGCCGCTGACCTCGAGCCTGGCGGCCACCCTGCTCTTTGGCGAGCATCTCGGCCCCCTGGGCCTGCTCGGGCTTGTCTCGATCGTCGCCGGCATCGTGCTGATTGCGACCGGGCCGGCCATGTGGCGGGCCGACGGCGATGCGACTGCACGCGAGCGCCGAGTCAAGGGCATCTGGTGGGGCGCTGCGACTGGCCTGACGATCTCGGCCTATACGCTCGTCGACGGCTATGCCGTCAAGGTGCTGGCGATCTCGCCCCTGGTCATCGACTGGGTGGGCAATACCTTTCGCATCCTCTTCGCAGCACCTGCCGTGCTGCGTGACCACAGCGGCTTCGTGCCGGCCTTACGCCGGCAATGGCCCTACGTGTTGATGATGGCGGTGCTGAGTCCAGCGGCCTACGTGCTGGTGCTTTACGCAATGACGCTCGCACCAGTGTCGCGCGTGGCGCCCATGCGCGAGATTTCCATGCTGATCGCCGCCCTTCTCGGCGGGCAGCTGCTCAAGGAGGGCGAGCGTCACTGGCGCCTGATCGGCGCCGGGTTCATCGCATGCGGCGTGATCGCTCTTGCAGGGCTGTAAGGAGGACCTGGGGCGTCGGACCCAGCGCGCGAAGGCGTTCGAATTCCTCGAAGCCCACGTCTTCGGTCACTTCCACGCCACGATGCAGATCAAAGCTCGATTCCACCCAGCCGCCGCAAGCGGGCGCTGATTCGCCGAGCCCCTGCTGGGCTGCGTCCTTGGAACCGAACATGAGTACCATGGTGATCTCCCATCCCCTCGGCACCGCTTTTGTGTTCTTGTAGGCGCGGCAGCCCTAACGATCAGGGCCAAGTGCCCCATGACGCAAATTTAGCTTCAGGCCGTCTTGTGCGAAACCCGCATCTGCAGGGGATATCCACCCGATTTCGGGCTTAAGTCGAGCGTTGTCGAGCCGACTCATAGAGACAAATCGCCGCCGCCGCGCCGACATTGAGCGACTCCTCACCTCCAGGCTGGGGAATAGTCACCATCGTCGCACAGCGTTCTAACAGGCTCGGCTGGACGCCCTGCCCTTCGTGGCCCATCACCCAGGCGCAAGGTTGAGGCAAGTCGAGCCGATGGAGTGGCTTCTGTGCGTGCGAGCTGGTGGCGATCAGCGGAACCTTCAGGCCATCCAGATCCTCGGGCGAAAGGCCCTCGACGAGCTGCAGGCCGAAGTGCGCACCCATGCCGGCGCGCAGCACCTTGGGCGACCACAGGGCGGCCGTGCCCTTGATGGCCAGAATCTGGCGGAAACCCATGGCCGCGGCGCTGCGCAGGATGGTGCCCACGTTGCCGGCATCCTGCAGCCGGTCGAGCACGACCGAATCGACGCCGGCTTGCAGAGCCGTCTTCGCATCGTGCGGCACCTCAAAGCCGATCTGCGCCGGCGATTCCAGCCCGCTGATCGTGTTGAACAGGGCCACCGGCACCACCAGCACCTTGGGCGCCGCCTCGGCAATGCCACGCAAGGCCGCGTCGGCCCAGGCCGTTTCGGTAATGATCGCCAGCGTGACGGGATGCGAGCGCGCCAGCGCCGCGCGGGCCAGGTGGTCGCCCTCCAACCAGATGCTGCCGATCTTGCGATAGGCGCCGCCGTCCTGGGCCAGCTTGCGGATGCGCTGAAGATTGGCGTTGTCCCGCGCCGTGATGTGCAGGATCTGGTTCATTTCAATTCCTCCACCGCGCGGTGCGAGCCCTACGGCCCATGAAATGGAGGGCCTGCTGGCCGAGCGCCGGGCGGCTCACAAGCGGGCCCATTGGCGATGCATGCGGCTCAAGGCCGCCGGCATCGTCGTCCCCCAGGCCAAACGACCAGGCGCGCGCGCGTTCAGCGTGGCGAGATTGGGCGGCGTGCCTCATCTCAGGCACTCCCTCACTGGTGCGAAGCTTCGCCGGTGCCAGGGGCTGGCGCCGTGCTCGCGCAAGGCCGCCAGGTGCTCAGGTGTCGGGTAGCCCTTGTGCGTGGCGAAGCCGTACTCCGGATGGGACTCGTGCATTGCCAGGCAAAGCCGGTCGCGTGTGACCTTGGCCAGGATGCTGGCCGCCGAGATGGACGGCACCTTGGCATCCCCCTTCACGATGGCTTCGGCCGCGATCCGGATCTGAGGAATGCGATTGCCGTCCACCAGCACCTTGGTGGGCTTGAGCCTCAAACCTTCGACCGCTCGGCGCATGGCCAGCATCGTGGCCTGCAAGATGTTCAGCTCATCGATCTCGGCCGGACTCGCTTCAGCGATGCAGCAACACAGGGCCTTGGCACGGATCTCGTCGAACAGTCGCTCACGCTTCTTCTCGCTGAGCACCTTGGAATCGGCCAGACCCTGGATGGCATGCAGGTCGTCGAGGATGACGGCGGCGGCCACCACGGGCCCGGCGAGTGGCCCGCGGCCGGCCTCGTCCACGCCCGCGATCAGGCCCGGCCCATCCCAATGAAGGCCCAACTGCTCAGGCGCCGATGATTTTCGCGATCGCATCGGCAGCCGTCTTGGCAGTATTGCATCGCAGCACCTGGTGCTGCTGCTCGAACCGGGCCTGTACGCGTGCGTGGCGCGCAGGATCGGCCAACCAGGCCAGGCCCTCAGCGGCGATGTTCTCGGCCGTGCACTGCTCCTGGATCAGCTCGGGTACCAGGAACTCGCGCGCGAGCACATTGGGCAGGCCCACCCAGGGCAGCAGGTTCTTGCCGCGCATGCGCCAGGCATTGAGCCGGCTGACGCGATAGCAGATGACCATGGGCCGCTTGAACAGCGCCGCCTCCAGCGTCGCCGTGCCGCTGGCGACGAGCGTGATGTCGCAGGCGGCAAGCACCTTGTGCGACAGGCCATCCACCACGGCCAGCCGCAAGCCCGGGTGGACGGCCACCAGCGGATCGATCAGCTTGCGCATGCCTGGCGCAGCAGGGAGCACGAAGCGCAAGCCCGGGCGCTCCTTCTGCATCAGCTCGGCGGCGGCCAGCATGGGCGGCGCGATCAGTTCGATCTCGCTCTTGCGGCTACCCGGCAGCAGGGCCACCAGGGTCTCGCCGCCAGGGTCCGGCACGTCATGCTCCTGCAGCACCTTGCGCGCCGCGGCCTGCGAGACCTGCATGGGGATTTCGTCCGCCAGCGGATGGCCTACATAGGTAGCCGCGATGCCGTGTTTACGCAGGAGCTCGGGCTCGAAGGGGAAGAGGCACAACACATGCTCGCATGCCTCGCGGATGGTCTGCACGCGCTCCGGGCGCCAGGCCCAAATCGAAGGGCAGACGAAATGAATGGTCTTGATGCCCGCCGCCCGCAGGCGCTTCTCAAGGCCGAAATTGAAGTCCGGCGCGTCGATCCCGATGAAGGCACTGGGCTGGCGCTCGATGAGGCGCGTGCCCAGTTGGCGACGAATGGACAGCAGCTCGCGCAAGTTCCTGAGCGCGTCCACGTAGCCGAAGATCGAGAGTTTGCTGCTTGGCCACCAGATCTCGAAACCCTGCGCCGCCAATCGCGGCCCGCCGATGCCCGCGGCCTTGAGTGCAGGCCATCGCTCCTTGAGGCCAGCGAGCATGAGGCCGGCAATGAGGTCGCTGGAGGCCTCGCCGGCCACCATACCGAAGCGAGGCGCAGTCATGCCGATGCCCCGCTCGCCGGGTAAGACGTGCGACCCTCCAAGAGGGTCGGGCCTTGCCTGGGGCGGCCCGTCGCTGCGGCCCGTGCATCCGTCATCAGCGAACGATACCGCGAGTGGACGCCGCGATGAAGTCGAGCATGCCCCGGACGTCCTCGTCGGCCCCCTGGCCGCGCAGCTCGCCGATGGCCGCGACGCTCTGCTCCAGCGTGAGGCCGTCGCGGTAGAGCAGCTTGTGCATCTGTCGGATCACCTTGATCTGCTCCTCGCTGAAGCCACGGCGCCGAAGCCCCACCAGATTGACCGCGCGCACGGCCAGCGGGTTGCCGTCTACCGTCATATAGGGTGGGATGTCCTGCGACACATGGGCCTGAAAGCCGACCATCGCGTGCGCGCCGATGCGCATGCGCTGCAGCACACCAGTGAGGCCGCCGATCGTCACCCAGTCTTCCACGACGACGTGCCCGGCCAACGTGGCTCCGTTGGCCAGCACGCACTCGTTGCCCAGCACCACGTCGTGCGCGAGGTGGCAGTAGGCCATGATCCAGTTGTCGTTACCGACCCTGGTCTCGCCGCGATCTTGCACGGTGCCCACATTGAGGGTGCAGAACTCGCGCACGGTATTGCGGTCGCCGATGACCAGCGTCGTGGGCTCGCCCGCGTACTTCTTGTCCTGGTTGGCAGCACCGATCGAGCTGAACTGGAAGAAGCGATTGTCCCGTCCGATCGTCGTATGGCCCTCGATGACGCAATGCGGGCCCACGACCGTGCCGGCGCCGATCTTCACGTGCGGGCCGATCACGGAATAGGCACCGACCTCGACCGACGAATCGAGTTCCGCGGACGGATCGACGATGGCCGTGGCGTGGACGGTCATACTTTGCGCATCGTGCAGATCAGATCGGCTTCGGTGACGACCTGGTCGCCGACCCAGGCCTTGGCCGAGAACTTGAAGATGCCGGCCTTAGCCCGCTCCAGCGTCACGTCCAGCAGCAACTGGTCGCCCGGCTCAACGGGGCGCTTGAAGCGAGCATTGTCGATGCCGCCGAAATAGACCACCGTCTTGTCGTCCAGCACGACATCGGGGTTAGCGTACAGCGCGAGCAAGGTCGCGGCCTGCGCCAGCGCCTCGATGATCAGCACACCCGGCATGACGGGACGGTGCGGGAAATGGCCAACGAAGTATGGTTCGTTGATCGAGACGTTCTTGATCGCGCGGATGCGCTTGCCTTCATCGACGACTTCCAGCACCCGATCCACCAGCAGGATGGGGTAGCGATGCGGCAGCTTCTTGAGGATGTCGTGGATGTTCATGATGGGTCGATTTTCTTTTCCAAGGCGCGCACGCGCTGGCGCAGCGGGTAGAGCTGGCGTAGTGTGGCGGCGTTTTTTTCCCAGCTGGCGTTTTCTTCGAAGGGGTAGGCGCCACTGTAGTTGCCGGGCTTCTTGATTGAGTGGCTGATGAAGGTGCAGGTGGAGACGGTGACCGAGTCGCAGATCTCGATATGGCCCTGGATACGCGCTGCACCGCCGATCAGGCAGTGCCGCCCGATCACGGCGCTGCCAGCAATGCCGGTGAAGGCGGCAATGACCGTGTGATCGCCGATGCGCACGTTGTGGCCGATCTGGATCAGGTTGTCCAGCTTCACGCCGTTGCCGATCACGGTGTCCTCGAGCGCGCCGCGGTCGATGCAGGTGTTGGCGCCGATCTCGACGTCGTCGCCCACTCGCACGGCGCCGAGTTGCTCGATCTTGACCCATTCCGGCCCGCTCGAGCCCTTGGCAGGCGCGAAGCCGAAGCCGTCAGCCCCGATGACCACGCCGCTGTGCACGATGCAGCGCTCGCCGAGCACGCAATCGAAGGCGATGCTGACATTGGCAGCGATGCGCGTGCCGGCGCCGACCCGGGCGTTGCGGCCGATCACCGTGTGCGAGCCGATCCGGGCACCTTCGGCGATGACGGCACCGCTCTCGACAACCGCCAGCGGACCAATGTCCACGCCTGCGGCGATCTGCGCGTCCGCAGCAACCACCGCGCTCGGATGGATGGCAGCCGGAGGCAGCGGGCGCACGCGTGCCGCCCACCATTGGCTCAGCCGGGCGAAGTACAGATAGGGGTCGGGTGTGACGATGGCCGCACCGCGGGCCGCAGCGGCCTCGGCAGAAGCCGGCGCCACGATCACGCAAGTGGCCTGGGTGCCGGCGAGCTGGCTCGCGTAGCGCGGATTGGCTAGGAAGGCAATGGTGCCGGCATCCGCCGACTCCAAAGGGCCGATGCGCGTCACGCGCAAAGCGGCCTCACCAAGAAGATCGCCGCCCAGGGTGGCGGCGATTTCTCCGAGGGTCGTCTCTGCGATCACTTCTGGGCGTTCAGGGCGTCGATCACTTTCTTGGTGATGTCCACACGGGGGCTCACGAAAGCGACGTCCTGGATGATGAGGTCGTACTTGTCAGCGTCGAAGATCTGCTTGATCACGCGGTTGGCGCGCTCGTTGATGTTCTGCAGCTCTTCGTTCTTGCGGCGGTTCAGGTCTTCCTGGTAGGCCTGGCCCTTGCGCTGGAAGTCGACGTTGAGGTCGTCGAACTCGCGCTGGCGCGCCTTGCGCTGGGCGTCGGACAAGGTGGCAGCATCCTTCTCGAGCTTCTCGGCCATCCCGCGGCGGCGCTGATCCATCTCGGTCAGTTCCTTCTCGCGCTTGCCGAATTCGGCCTCGAGCTTGGCCTGCGCGGCCTTGGCCAGATTGGATTCGCGCATCACGCGCTCGCCATTCACGTAGCCGATCTTGATTTGCTCCTGGGCCTGTGCGGCCATGACCGACATGGACAGGAGAGCCGCGGTGATAACGGCCTTGAACATCGTGCTCTTCATCAGAATGCAGTCCCGATCTGGAATTGGAATCTTTCGATTCTATCGTGTTGATCCTTGCGGATCGGCGTCCCGTAGGACAGGCGCAGCGGGCCCATGGGCGAAACCCAGGACAGGCCAACACCGGTGGACACCCGGATCATGTCGCTGCCGCTCTCGAGCGTGGTCCAGTTGAGCTTGGCGTTGGGGCCCCAGACACCGCCGCCGTCGACGAAACCGAACAGGCGGAAGGTCTTGTCGTTGCCGCCGCCCGGCACAGGGACATAAACCTCGGTATTGAGGTTCAGGCGACGGTTACCGCCGCTGTAGGAACCCGTGACGTCCACCGGGCCCAGGGTTCCAGCCTCGAAGACGCGGATTGAACCCAGGCCGCCGGCGTAGAAATTCTTGAAGATCGGGTACGGGCGACCGGCCAGGCCTTCGCCCCAGCCGAGCTCGCTGTTGAACATGACCGTAATCTTGTTCGTGGCCTGGAAGAACTGCTGGTACTGCAGATTGGCCCGCATGTAGCGCGCCTCGCCTTCCGGACTCAGTTCCAGGTTGACACGCTGGTACTTGCCGGCCATAGGTGAGACGATGCTGTCGCGGCTGTCGCGTTGCCAGCCGATGGTCAGCGGGAAGGATTTGCTGACGCGACCGAATTCCTGCGAATACAGCAGGTAGCTGTTGGGCAGGCCGTGGCTGGTGCTGATGGCCGTACTCTCGTAGCCGGCGCCGAAGAACACCGTGTCCATCTCGGAGAAGGGCACGCCGAAACGCAGCGAAGCACCATGACTGATCAGCTCGTACTGCTCGCCCAGCGTGTTGAAGGGCTTGATCGTGCGATAGAACACGTCGACGCCGCGCGAGACGCCATCCACCGTGAAATACGGGTCCACGGTAGACAGCACGAGCTGGCGGCCAGTGTAGGCCGTGCTGACCGACAGGCCCAGGTAATTGCCGGTGCCGAAGACGTTGTCCTGCTGGATGGAGCCCGACAGCGAGAGCCGCTGCTGGCTTGAATAGCCGGCGCCGACCTGAATATTGCCGGTTGGCTTTTCCTCGACCTTGAGCATCACGTCGACTTGGTCGGGGGCACCGGGCACTTCTTGCGTGTCCGGCGTGACTTCCTTGAAGTAGCCCATGCGCTCGACGCGGGCCTTGGAGGCCTTGATCCGCTGGCCGTCGTACCAAGCCGACTCGAACTGGCGGAACTCGCGCCGGATGACTTCGTCGCGGGTGCGCGAGTTGCCAGAGATCAGCACCTTGCGCACATAGACGCGGCGCGCAGGCTCGGCCACGAAGGTGACCACGACCTGGCCCGTGGCACGGTCGATGTCGGTGCGGGCGTCGACGTGGGCGAAGGCATAGCCGTAGGTGCCGAAGAGATCGGTGAAGGCGCGCGTGGTGTAGGCGGCCAAGTCGCCGTTGTAGGGCTTGCCGGGCTGGAGTGCGATCAGGCGCTTGAAGTCCTCCTCGCGACCAAAGTACTCGCCTTCGAGCTTGATCGCCGTGACGGTGTACTGCTGACCTTCGGAGACGGCGATGTCGAGATTGATGCGGCGCTTGTCCGGCGAGATCGTGACCTGCGTGCCCGTCACGGCGAACTCGAGGTAGCCGTGGTTCAGGTAGTGGGACTTGATCGTCTCCAGGTCCCCGTTCAGAGCGGTGCGCGAGTAGCGATCGGTCTTGGTGTACCAGGTCAGCCAGCCGGTCTCGGTGCGGTCCATCAGGCCCAGCAGCGTGCTCTCGGAGAACACCTTGCTGCCATGGATGTGGATCTCGCCGATCTTGGCCGGATCGCCTTCGGTCACCGTGAAGACCACATTGACGCGGTTGCGCTCAATCGGGGTGATCGTGGTGGCGACCTGGGAGGCGTAGTAAGACTTGGTCAGGTACTGACGCTTCAATTCCTGCTCGGCGCGGTCGGCCAGCGCGCGGTCGAAAGGCTTGCTCTCGCCAATGCCCACTTCCTTCAAGGACTTGGTCAGCGCCTCGGTGTCGAATTCGTGCAGACCGACGAAGCTGACGTTGGCGATGATGGGCCGCTCTTCGATGACAACCACCACGGCCTTGTCATCGATGTTGATGCGCACGTCCTTGAACAGGCCGGTGGCGAACAAAGCACGCAGGGCGGCGGCGCCCTTCTCGTCGTTGTAGGCATCGCCGATGCGAAAGGGCAGCGACGCGAAGACGGTACCGGGGTCGGTGCGCTGCACGCCCTCGATGCGGATGTCCTGGATGGTGAAAGGTTCCACCGCGAAGGCCGTTCCTGGCTGGAACGCGGCCACCACGGCGATAGGGGCCAAAGCCAGGACTGAGGGGCGCGCAAACGCTCCCGATCTGAAAATAGAGGACATGCCTAAGTCTGGAATCAGTGCAACTCGTCAGTGCAGGAACTGCCGGGTCACATCGTTGAAAAGGGCCAATCCCATCATCAGCAACAGGACCACGACGCCGACGCGTTGGAGTTGCTGCTGCCACCGTTCAGAGACGGGGCGTCCGGAAAGACCCTCGAAAAGATAATACATCAGCATCCCGCCATCGAGCATCGGCAAAGGCAGCAGGTTCAGCACGCCCAGGCTGACGCTGATCAGAGCCAGATAGCCGATGTACACGACGAGCCCGGCCTGCGCGGCGTGGCCCGCGTACTCGGCCATGGTGATGGGGCCACTGATGTTCTTTACCGAGGCTTTACCGACAAGCATGCGGCCGATCATGCGCACCGTCAGCGAGGCCATTTCCCAGGTTCGGCGCAAGCCGTAGGCCAGGCCCTCGCCGAAACCATAGCGGACCTCGGCCATCTGAATGGAGTTGCGAAAGAGCACGCCGACGCGCGGCACCCGTTTGCCGCCCTCCTCGATCACGCGGGGCGTGACATCGAGCTCAAGGGTCTGGCCTGCACGTTCGACGACCCATCGCATTTTGCGAGCCTGCTCGCCGTCCACGGCGGCCAGGATGCGTTCGCGCACGCCACTCTCGTCGGATTGCGCCACGCCATCCAGGCTCAGCACGCGGTCGCCCGCCTTGAGCCCGGCCTGCTCTGCGGCGCTGCCCGGCGACACATCTTGGATCCGTGGCTCCATCCAGGGGCGTAGTGAGAGCGTGCGCGCCGCGTCGGCGTCGAGTTCCTTGCCGGCCAACGAGGCCGTATCCAGCCGCAGCTCGCGGCGGCCGTGACCACTCGCATCGCTCACTTGCAGCCACAGCGTCTCTCCATCCATGGCTGCTTCGAGCAAGCGCCCTTGTAACTGGCTCAGGGAGCGCACATCGCTTGATTCACCACCGTCCACGCGGCTCGCCGTGACCAGATCGCCGGGTTGAATGCCGGCGACGGCCGCGAGCGAGCCGGCGGCGGGCGTGCCAAGTAGCGCGCGGGGCTCCTCGCTGCCGATCCAGGCCGTGATGGCGAAGAGCAGCGCAGCCAGACTCAGGTTCGCCAGTGGGCCCGCCGCCACGATGGCAATGCGCTGCAGCAGCGGGCGATTGTTGAAGGCGCGATGGCGCTCCTCGGGCGCCACAGGGCCGCTATCCGGATCACGCTCATCGAGCATGCGCACATAGCCACCCAGCGGGATGGCGCTGATCGTGAACTCCGTCTCCGCCGGCTTCCAGCGTGCGATCACGCGGCCAAAGCCCAGCGAGAAGCGCAGCACCTTGACGCCGCAGGCCTTGGCTACGCGGTAGTGGCCGTATTCGTGAAAACCGATCAGCAGGGCCAGCGCGAAGGCAATCGCAAGTACGGTGGTGATCATCGGGTGGCCCTCACGATCAGGCCTTGTGCGTGGCGACGCGTGCGCGCGTCCAGCGAGAGCAGGCCGTCGACGCTGGCCACCTCATCGTGCGTGGCTTGCAGCTCTTCCAAGCATTGCCGGTTGATTTGCGCGATCCGGTCGAAACGAAGACCACGATCAAGGAAGGCAGCCACCGTCTCTTCGTTGGCCGCGTTGAGGATGGCCGCCGAGCCTTCCGCGCCGCGCAGCGCCTGCCAGGACAGGAAGAGTCCCGGGAAGCGGTGCTCGTCGGCCTCTTCGAAGCTCAGGTCCTTGCCCGCCAGCAGATCAAGTCGGCTTGCTCCCGAGGTGATGCGTTCGGGGAACGACAGGCCATAGGCGATAGGCACGCGCATGTCGGGCGTGCCCAATTGGGCCAACACGGATTGGTCGCGGCAGACCACCATCGAGTGGACGATGCTCTGCGGATGGATGAGCACGCGGATCTGATCGGGCTTCAGGTCGAAGAGCCAGCGCGCCTCGATGACCTCGAGCGCCTTGTTCATCATCGTGGCCGAGTCCACCGAGATCTTGCGGCCCATGACCCAGTTCGGATGGGCCACGGCCTGCTCGGGCGTGACATCGGACAGCGTCCGCGGATCGCGGGTGCGGAAGGGCCCGCCGGAGGCCGTCAGCACGATGTGATCGATGCGCCGAGCCCACTGCGTGCGGTCCTCGGGCAGGCATTGGAAGATGGCCGAGTGCTCAGAGTCGATGGGCAGCAGCGTCGCCCCCCCCTCCTCCACTGCATGCATGAAAAAGGCGCCGCCGAGCACGATGGCTTCCTTGTTCGCCAGCAGCAGCCGCTTGCCCGCGCGCGCCGCGGCCAGTGCGGGCGCCAGGCCCGCCGCACCGACGATGGCGGCCATGACCACGTCCACCCCGGGATGCGAGGCGATGTCGCACAAGGCCTGGGCACCGCCGAGCACTTCGGTCCTGCTGCCGGCCTCCTTCAGCCGGGCGCGCAGTTCATGAGCCTTCGCCTCGTCAGGCATGACGGCGAGGCGCGGCTTCCACCGCAGCACTTGCGCCAGCAATTCGTCCACACGGTTCATCGCCGAGAGGGCAAAGACCTCGTAACGATCGGGATGACGACCCAGCACGTCCAGGGTGTTGGTACCGATGGATCCAGTCGAGCCGAGGATGGAAACTCGTTTCATAGGGAACTCAGGGCCAGGGCCAGGGGCAGGACCGGCAGCAAGGCATCCACGCGATCGAGCACGCCGCCGTGACCGGGCAGCAGACCACTGCTGTCTTTCGCACCCACCGCCCGCTTGATCAGCGATTCGAACAGATCGCCAACCACACTCATGGCAGCGAGGAATAGCAGTTCCAGCGCAACCACGGCTCCATGCTGGTTCCAGAGCAGGCGGCCGAAGAGGCTCGGTGAATCAACGGGCAGCCTCTTGTCGATCCAGTGCGTCCACACATAGGCCAGCAGCAGCACGCCGGCCATGCCCGACCACACGCCTTCCCAGCTCTTGCCTGGGCTGATCGCCGGCGCGAGCTTGTTGCGTCCAAGCGTGCGGCCGCCGAAATACGCCGCCACATCGGCCACCCACACGAGGCAGAAGATCGAGAGCAAGTAGTTGAGGCCGTGACTGCGTGCCTGGTTCATCGCGGCCCAAGCCGCCCACAGGACCAGCACGCCGAGCACGAGGCGAGGCGCCAAGGCGAGTTTGGGCCAGGCGGCGGGGCCGCATCGCAAGGCATACGTACCACCGAGGACCCAGATCGCACCAGCCAGCCACCAGCACCAAGCCGGAGCGGGCGCGGTGCCGAGCAACATGAACGTGGCGCCGCAGGCCGCGGCGACCACCGCACCGAGCAGCCAAGCACCGGCACCGCCGACACCGCACAGGCGCGCCCATTCCCAGCCGGCCGCACCGATCATCAGCAGAGTCAGTGCAGCAAAGGGCCAGGGCGAGCTGGCGAACAGGGCCGGCAACAACAGGGCCAGCAAGATCGCCGCGGTGATGATGCGCGTCTTGAGCATGTCAGGCCGACTCTTTCACGCCACCGAATCGGCGGTCGCGGTTGCGGAAGCAGGCGATGGCGGCATCGAGCTGAGTCGCACAGAAATCGGGCCACAACGCGTCGGAGAACACGAACTCGCTGTAGGCGACCTGCCAGAGCATGAAATTGCTGATGCGCACTTCGCCGCCCGTGCGGATGAAAAGATCGGGATCGGGCGCATGGCGCAACGCCATGAACTCGCTCAGCTTTGCTTCGGTGATCTCGGCAGCCTGCACGCCGGCCTCTGCCGCCCGGCGTGCCGCCTGCACGATGTCCCAGCGGCCGCCGTAGTTGAAAGCCACGTTGAGCTGAAGCTTGGTATTGCCGGCGGTCAACGCCTCGGCTTCGTCCCAGGCCTTTTTCAGCTTGGGCGCGATGTCGCGGTCGCCAATCACGCGCACACGCACGCCCAGCCGATGCAGCTTGTGCAGGTAGCGCGAGACGGCCGCCAGGATCAGGCCCATCAGGGCCGAGACCTCGTCGTCCGAGCGCTTCCAGTTCTCGCTGGAGAATGCGAAGACCGTCAGGTGCTGAACATCGCGTTCGATACAGGCCTCGATGACCTTGACCAGCGCATCGACCCCAGCCTTGTGGCCGAAAAAGCGCGGCAAGAAGCGCTTCTTGGCCCAGCGCCCATTGCCATCCATGACGATGGCGATGTGCCGCGGAACGGCAAGCTCCTCGGCAGCCATCAGACGGCCAGGATTTCCTGCTCTTTGCCCGCGATCAGCTTGTCGATCTCGTTCACCGTGCGGTCGGTCAGCTTCTGCACGTCTTCGTTCGAGCGGCGCTCGTCGTCCTCGGTGATGAGCTTGTCCTTGGTGAGCTTCTTGGCCTGCTCGTTGGCGTCGCGGCGCACGTTGCGCACGGCCACCTTGGCCTCTTCGCCGGCGTGGCGCACGACCTTGGTCAGGTCCTTGCGGCGCTCCTCGGTCAGCGCGGGCATCGGCACGCGGATCAGGTCGCCCTGTGCCTGGGGATTGAGACCCAGGTCGCTTTCGCGGATGGCCTTCTCGATCTTGGCGCCCATGCCCTTTTCCCAAGGCTGCACGCTGATCGTGCGGGCATCCAGCAGGCTCACGTTGGCCACCTGCGAGATGGGCACGTCGGAGCCGTAGTAGTCCACATGCACCTGGTCCAGGATGCCGGGGTGGGCGCGGCCAGTGCGGATCTTCTGGAGTTCGTTCTTGAAGGACTCAACGGACTTGGCCATCTTGCCTTCGGCGTTCTTCTTGATGTCTGCAATCGTCATGATGTGTTCCTGTCAAACGTGGACCAGGGTGCCCTCGTCCTCGCCCGACACCACGCGCTTGAGCGCGCCGGGCTTGAAGATGGAGAACACCTTGATCGGCAACTTCTGGTCGCGGCACAGCGCGAAGGCCGTGGCATCGAGCACCTGTAGGTTCTTGGTGATGGCTTCGTCGAAGCTGATGCGCGCATAGCGCGTGGCCGAGGGGTCTTTCTTGGGGTCGGCGGTGTAGACGCCATCGACCTTGGTTGCCTTGAGCACAATCTCCGCGCCGATCTCGGCGCCACGCAGGGCGGCGGCGGTGTCGGTCGTGAAGAAAGGGTTGCCCGTGCCAGCGGCGAAGATGACGACCTTGCCCTCTTCGAGGTATTGCAAGGCCTTGGGACGCACATAGGGCTCGACAACCTGCTCGATGGCAATCGCCGACATGACGCGCGCCGTCATGCCTTCCTGACGCATGGTGTCGGCCAGCGCCAGCGAGTTCATCACCGTGGCCAGCATGCCCATGTAGTCGGCCGTGGCGCGGTCCATGCCGACCGAGCCGCCGGCCACGCCGCGGAAGATGTTGCCGCCACCGATCACCACCGCCACTTCGACGCCCATCGCCGTGATCTCGCGCACCTCCTGCACCATGCGCACGATGGTGGCACGGTTGATGCCGTAGGCATCGTCACCCATGAGGGCTTCGCCGGAGAGCTTGAGCAAGATGCGTTTGTGGGCGGGCATTGGGTGACCTCTGTTGTATGGGGTTGTTGCATTCGCCGCGCAGGGCCTCGTGGGCCCTTGCAGCACGGCCACAAGTGTAAAGGGCGCCAGAGGCGCCCTTTGTATCTTGCGAAGCTTATTGGCCCTTCGCGGCGGCCACTTGCGCGGCCACTTCGGCCGCGAAGTCGTCCACCTTCTTCTCGATACCCTCGCCGACGACGTACAGGGTGAATGCCTTCACCGTGGTCGCCTTTTCCTTGAGCATGGCGGCGACGGTCTGCTTGCCGTCAGCAGCCTTCACGAAGGTCTGGTCGAACAGCGAGACTTCCTTCAGGAACTTCTGCACCGAGCCTTCAACCATCTTGGCGACAATGTCAGCGGGCTTGCCGGACTCGGCAGCCTTCTCGGTGGCGATCTTGCGCTCCTTGGCGACCAGATCGGCCGGCACGTCGGCGCTCGACAGCGCAGCCGGCTTCATGGCGGCCACGTGCATGGCGACGTCCTTGGCGGCCACTTCGTCACCGTCGAACTCGACCATCACGCCGATGCGGGTGCCGTGCAGGTAGGAAGCGAGCTTGGAGCCGGAGTAGCGCTGGAAGCGACGGATCGACATGTTCTCGCCGATCTTGCCGATCAGGCCCTTGCGCACATCTTCCACCGTCGGGCCGAAGCCTTCTTGCGACAGGGGCAGCGCCGACAGGGCCGCCACGTCGGCCGGATTGGCTTCAGCCACCAGGCCAGCCAGGGCGTTCACGAAGGCCAGGAAGGCGTCGTTCTTCGAGACGAAGTCGGTCTCGCAGTTCACTTCGATCAGCGCACCGTTGCCAGCCACGACGGCAGCAGCGACAACGCCTTCGGCGGTCACTCGCGAGGCGGCCTTGCCGGCCTTGTTGCCCAGCTTGACGCGCAGGATTTCTTCCGCACGGGCCAGATCGCCCTCGGCCTCGGTCAAGGCCTTCTTGCATTCCATCATCGGGGCGTCGGTGCGAGCACGCAGTTCGCCGACCATGCTTGCGGTAATAGCAGCCATCTCAATCTCCGTAATCAGATTCGTTTGGAAAAAAGGGGCCACCGGCCCCTTTCTGTGGACAGGGCGAGGGCTTAGGCGCCTTCGTTGACTTCCACGAATTCGTCGCCGCCAGCGGCGGCCTGGACCACTTCGGCAGTGGCGTTGGCACGGCCTTCCAGCACGGCGTCGGCCACAGCCTTGGCGTACAGGGCCACGGCCTTGGCCGAGTCGTCGTTGCCGGGAATCACGTAGTCCACGCCTTCGGGCGAGTGGTTGGTGTCAACCACGCCGATCACGGGGATGCCGAGCTTGTTGGCTTCGGCCACGGCGATCTTGTGGAAGCCCACGTCGATCACGAAGATGGCGTCGGGCAGAGCGGTCAGGTGCTGAATGCCGCCGATGTTCTTTTCCAGCTTGGTCAGCTCGCGCTGGAACATCAGGGCTTCCTTCTTGATAGCGGGCTGGGTGCCGGCCTCGACTTGCGCCTGCATGTCCTTGAGGTTCTTCAGCGAACCCTTGACCGTCTTGAAGTTGGTCAGCATGCCGCCGAGCCAACGCTGGTCCACGAAGGGCATGCCCGAACGCTGGGCTTCCAGGGCCACGACTTCACGAGCCTGGCGCTTGGTGCCGACGATCAGGATGGTGCCGCGCTTGGCGGACAGCTGGCGAACGAACTTCATCGCTTCCTGGAACTTGGGCAGCGTCTTTTCCAGGTTGATGATGTGGATCTTGTTGCGATGGCCGTAAATAAAGGGGGCCATCTTGGGGTTCCAGAAGCGGGTTTGGTGACCAAAGTGGACACCGGCTTCTAGCATTTCGCGCATCGTCACGGACATATTTAACTCCGAAGGGTTGTGTCTAAAATCCGGCGCGAATCGCCCATCCAAAAACTACTTCTCGAGATGAGCGACACCTTTCAGGTGCCGGATTTGCGATTTGTTCTGCCTAAAAAGGCCGCCCACCACGGGTAGCCACCGGCAAAACCGAAAGAGTATACACGATTCATGCCCCATGATCTGAGTGCCGCCCTCGAGCAGCTGCGTGCCGGACGCCTTGACGCGGGCGAATTGCTGCGCGAGGCCCGGGCAGTTGCCCGTTCGGATGCCTGCCGGAGCGCCTTCGTACGGCTCTTCGAGCCCGAGTCGCCTTCAGAAGGCCTGCTCGGCGGCCTTGCCGTCAGCATCAAGGACCTTTTCGACGTCGCTGGCCGCACGACAAGCGCGGGTTCGCTCGTGCTGCGCGACGCGCCCGCCGCGCCGGCCGACTGCCCCGCCGTGGCCCGCCTGCGCAGCGCGGGTGCCAGCTTGGTTGGCCACACCAACATGACCGAGTTCGCCTTCTCGGGCCTGGGCCTCAATCCGCACTACGGCACGCCAGCCAATCCCGTCACGGCCCACATCGACGGACAGATCCGCATCCCCGGCGGCTCCAGCTCGGGTGCCGCCGTGAGCGTGGCCACGGGGGCCGCGTGGGCGGCACTGGGTTCCGACACCGGTGGCTCGATCCGCATTCCGGCGGCGCTGTGCGGGCTGGTCGGCTTCAAGAACACCCAGCGGCTCACACCCACCGATGGCACGATACCGCTCGCCACCTCCTTGGACACCGCCTGCGCGATCACGCGCTCAGTGCGCGATGCCGTGCTGCTGCACGAGATCCTGGCGGCACGGCGCGTGCAGCTGGACGCCAGACCACTCGCGCAACGCCGCTTCGCCGTGGTGACGCACTTTTTCCAAGACTCGATGGATGCCCATGTGACCGCCTCCTTCGAGACAGCCCTGAAGCGACTGCGCCAGTGCGGTGCGCAGATTGAGGAGATCACCCTGCCACCGCTGCAGAAGGCCCTGCCCAGCGGCATCATGGCCGCCGCCGAGGCCTGGGCCTGGCATCGCAGCTTGATGGCCGAGCAGCTCGACGCCTACGACCCGCGCGTGGCCCAGCGCATCCTCGCGGGGCGCTACGTGAGCGCTGCCGACTACATCGACCGCCTGAACGCCCGCCGCAGCTGGATGGTTGCCATGAAGCAGAGCCTTCTGGGGTTCGATGCGGTGCTGAGCCCGACCGTACCCGTGATCGCCCCGCTCCTGCAGCCCCTCGTCGACAGTGACGATGCCTACTTCGCCGCCAACGGCCTGCTGCTGCGCAACTGCGCCGTCGTCAACGCCCTCGACGGCTGCGCCCTCTCCCTGCCCTGCCATGCGCCGGGCACCCATCCCGTGGGCCTGATGCTTTGGAGCACGGCTCTTCAAGACGACACGATCCTGGACATTGCCTTGCAAGTCGAGAAGTTTTTCAGCGGAGCGCACTGAATGCCCCGCATCGCGATCATCGGTGCCGGCATTGCCGGCGTGAGCACCGCCCTCGAACTCGCGGCCGATGGCCACGAGGTGAGCGTCTTTGACCGTCGCGGCAGCGTGGCGGCGGAGGCCAGCTTCGCCAATGCCGGCACCATCGCCCCCGCGCTGGCCTTGCCTTGGACCCAGCCCCGCTTCGGCCTGGGCTGGCGCGGCAAGCAATGGCGCGCCGCGCGCCATCCGGCCTTTGCCGAGCGGGCGGCTGCCACGCTGCGTCTCGCGGTCTACAGCCACCAGCGTCTGCAGGCCCTGCGTAAGACCCTGCAGCTTGACTACGAGCGCGCCGAAGGCCAGCTCGTGCTACTGCGCGACAAGGCCGATCGCGAGGCGATCGCGCCCGGCCTGGAGCGGCTCGCCGCCCTCGGCCTCGTGGTGCGCGAGCTCGACGCCGCGGGATGCCGCGCCGTAGAACCTGGTCTCAACCCCGAAGCGAAGCTCTTTGGCGGCGTGCAGCTGCCCTTGGCCGAAGTCGGCAACTGCCGCCAGTTCGCGCACTTGCTGCGCGTCGAGGCCCAGAAGCTCGGCGCGCGCTTTCGCTTTCACACCACGGTGCGCAGTCTCGATGCCAGTGGCGAGGTCGTCCACGAGTACACGCCGCCCGAAGAACTTGCTGGTGCCCCCTCCTCGCCCCCTGATGCCGGCGACACCGTGCCGCAAACACAGGGCCCGAGGGGCGAACGCTTTGACGCCATCGTCGTTTGCGCGGCCCTTGACGGCGCGCGCCTGCTCGGACGCAAGCTGCCGCTGCGCACCGCGGTCAGCCACTCCATCACCGCGCCGCTGCGCCAGCTCGAAGCGCACCCGGACCTGGGCCCGCGCGGCGGCCTCACGGATCATCAATTGGGCGTGAGCCTCTCGCGCATCGGCCAGCGCGTGCGCGCCACGGCCGGTGACGAAGCCAGCGCGCACAAGTCGCTCAACGACTGGTTTCCGGGCGCGAGCCTGCCGGGGCAGGCCTTGCGTTGGAGCGGCGAGCATGTGGAGCTGCCCGATGGACTGCCCCTGATCGGCGGCGGCGGCAGGCTGTGGATCAATCTCGCCCACCCGGATGCCGGCTTCACGCTGGCCAGCGGCGCCGCACGCGTGATCAGCGAGCGGCTCGCCGGCCGCAAGGCGGAGGTGGACGTCAGCGGTCTCGACCTGGACCGCCTGGGCTGATCATGCGCAAGCTGCTGCCATTGAACGAGCGCCTGCCGCTCTTCGACGTGGCAAACAGCCGCCTGATCGAGACCGAAGCGCTGCGCCTGCGGCCGCAGCTGATGGAGGACGCCGGCCTGGCCGTGGCCAAGCTCGCTCTGGCGCTGTACGCCGGCGAGGGTAGTGTCTGGATCGCCTGCGGCCCCGGCAACAACGGCGGCGATGGCCGCGTGGCGGCCCGGCATTTGCTCCAGCACGGCTTGACCGTTCACCTCGACGAACCTGCCGCGGACACAAGCCTGGTGATCGACGCCTTGCTGGGCCTGGGCCTCAAGCGCGCTGTCGAAGGCGACATGGCCGAGCGCATCGCCCGCATCAATGCGCTCGGTGCCTGCGTGCTGTCCGTCGACCTGCCCAGCGGGCTCGATGCCGACCGAGGCCAGGTGCTCGGCAGCGCCGTGCGCGCTGACCACACGCTCGTCCTGCTCACGCTCAAGCCCGGCCTGTTCACGGGCCTGGGGCGCGATCACTGCGGCGAACTCTGGTTCGAGGATCTGGGCGTGCTGCCCGAGGCTGCGCCGAGCGCCCTGCTGCTGGGCCGCGATGCGCTCACCGCCTTCAGCGCCGGCGCCAGGCACTCAGCCCACAAGGGTAGCCAGGGCGATGTGCTGGTGGTCGGCGGTGCACCCGGTATGCGCGGCGCAGCGCTGCTGGCTGCACGCGCTGCTCTCGCTTCGGGCGCAGGCCGCGTCTGGTGCGGCTTGCTGGATGCCGGAGCCGATTTGCCGGATGCCGGCAGGCCCGAGCTGATGCATGCCAAGCCTGACGCTGACTTGCAGCGTTATGACGCAATCGCCTGCGGCAGCGGCGGCGGCCTGGAGATTGCCGCCCTGCTGCCCTCGGTGTTGCGCCAGGCGCGGCGTCTGGTGCTCGATGCGGACGCTCTCAACGCGATCGCCAGGGAGCCGGCGCTTGGGCGTGCGCTCCAACGGCGACCCGCGCCGACCCTGCTCACACCCCATCCGCTGGAGGCAGCCCGACTTCTGCAAACGGACACCGGTGCCGTTCAGGCCGACCGGCCGGGTGCGGCAGGCGAGCTGGCGCGGCGCTACGGCGCCACGGTCATTCTCAAGGGCTCTGGCACCGTGATCGCCGCAACAGGTCGCGCGCCGGCCATCAACAGCAGCGGCAGCGGTGCGCTCGCTACCGCGGGCACGGGCGACGTGTTGGCCGGCTGGTGTGCGGGCTTGTGGGCGCGCCACGCCAGTGCTGAGGCCTTCGAGGTGGCTTGCGCCGCGGTGCATCTGCATGGCCTCGCCGGCCAGGAGTCCAGGGGCCTCGCCGCCGAGCTGATCCGCGCCATGCGAGCCTGGCCCGAAGTCAGCATTTGAAACGACGCTTGAATCGCGTCCCTGCAAAGCCTATCAATAGGGTTTACAGGGGGATGACCATGCATGCCTTCAATATCGTGCGGTTCCGCGTCAAGCCGGGTCGCGAGCAGGCTTTTGTCGAAGCGCACCGACGCCTTGACCCGACCTTCAAGGGCTTCCTGCGCGGCGCGCTCGTGCAGACGGGTGAGCGCAGCTTCTGCATGCTCGGCGAGTGGGCGGATTTCGAGAGCATCGTCGAGGCGCGACCGCAGATGATTGCAGTGCTGGACCGGCTGCGCGACGATCTCGAGGATCTCGGCAACGGGCTGGGCCTCACCGATCCCGTCTCGGGACCGGTGGTGGTGGACCTCAAGCCTTAGTTGCGTCAGCGCGGACGGCGGGCCTTTACCTCGGCGTGGCGGCCGACCTTGGCAGCCTTCTTCATCGCGTTCTTGGCGCCGACGGCAGCCTTGCCCTTGGCGGGCGCCTTGCCGGACTTGGCCGCCGCCTTGATCTCGCGATCGCTCTGGCGCACGCGTTCGAGTTCTTCCTGAGCGCTTGCGGGCGCGGAGCGCGGAGCACGTGAGCGAATACCATCCTCACCGTCGCGCACCAGCCGGAAGTCGATCTTTCGGCCGTCCAGGTCCACGCGACTGACCTGCACCTGCACGCGCGCACCGGTCGTGTAGCGCATGCCGGTGCGCTCACCGCGCAGCTCCTGACGTACCTCGTCGAAGCGGTAGTACTCGCCACCGAGCTCGGTGATGTGGATCAGCCCCTCGACATAGAGCGCGTCGAGTTGCACGAAGAGGCCAAAGCTCGTGACCGCCGAGACGGTGCCGGCGAATTCTTCGCCCAGGTGCTCGCGCATGTAGCGGCACTTGAGCCAGGCCTCGACGTCACGCGAGGCCTCATCGGCACGGCGCTCGTTGGCGCTGCAATGCGCGCCCACAACTTCCCAGCGCTCGGCTTCGGTCGATGCCTCCTCCGGATTCAGCGGCGGCGCTTTCCCGGGCCTCTTGGGCGGCGTAGGCACCTTCATCTTTCCCGCGTCAAGCTTGTAATGCTTGTTCGCAAGAATGGACTTGATCACGCGGTGGACCAGCAGGTCTGGATAGCGGCGGATCGGGCTCGTGAAGTGCGTATAGGCGCCGTAAGCCAGACCGAAGTGGCCCGAGTTGATCGGCGTGTAGATGGCCTGCTGCATGGAGCGCAGCAGCATGCTGTGGATCTGGGCGACGTCGGGCCGCTCCTTGGTCGCAGCGGCAATCGCCTGGAACTCTGCCGGCTTCGGATCATCGCTGATGCCGAGATTCAGGCCCAGCGTGCGCAGGTAGGCCTGCAGCGCCGCGCGCTTCTCGGGCGTCGGGCCTTCGTGGACGCGGAACAGGGAGTTGTATTTGGAGGACTGGATGAAGTCGGCCGAACAGACGTTGGCAGCCAGCATGGCCTCTTCGATCAGGCGATGTGCATCGTTGCGCGTGCGCGGCACGATCTTCTCGATGCGGCCGTTCTCGTCGCAAACGATCTGAGTCTCCGTCGTCTCGAAGTCCATGGCGCCGCGCTTGGCGCGTTGCGAGAGGAGCGCGCGGTAGACCTCGTGCAGATGTAGCAGATGCGGCACGAGTTCGCGGCGCTTGCTGGCCTCGGGGCCGTGCGTGTTGCCCAGGATGGCCGCCACCTCGGTGTAGGTGAAACGCTCGTGCGAGCGGATGACCGCCGGGTAGAACTGGTAGGCATGCAACTCGCCGGTCTCGTTCACCAGCATGTCGCAGACCATGGAGAGCCGGTCTTCGTAGGGGATCAGCGAGCACAGGCCGTTCGAGATCTTCTCCGGCAGCATCGGAATTACGCGGCGCGGGAAATAGACGCTGGTGGCGCGCTCGTAGGCATCGTTGTCCAGCGGCTCGCCGGGCTTCACATAGTGGCTCACGTCCGCAATGGCAACGAGCAGGCGCCAGCCCGTGAAGGCATTCTTGCCACGGCCCTGCTTGTGCGGCTCGCAGTAGACGGCGTCGTCGAAGTCGCGCGCATCTTCACCGTCGATGGTCACGAGCGGCACGTCGCGCAGGTCCACGCGGTGCTTGAGATCGGCGGCGCGCAGCCGCTCAGGCAGCTTGGCACTCTGGGCCAAGGTCTCCTGCGAGAAGCGGTGCGGCACATCGTACTTGCGTACGGCGATCTCGATCTCCATGCCGGGGTCGTCGATTTCGCCGAGTACCTCGACCACGCGACCCACGGGCTGTGAGTACAGCGAAGGCGGTTCGGTCAGTTCCACCGCCACGACCTGGCCGGCATGAGCATTCGCGATGGCATTCTTGGGCACCAGAATGTCCTGGCCCATGCGCTTGTCTTCGGGCGCCACCAGCCAGATGCCCGACTCCAGCAGCAGGCGGCCGATGATGGGCCGCTTCTTGCGTTCAAGGATCTCGAGTACCTTGCCCTCGGGCCGGCCGCGCTTGTCCATGCGGATCACGCGCACGCGCAGGCGGTCGCCGTGCATCACGGCGTGAGTCTCCTGGGCCGAGAGGTAGATATCAGACGAACCGTCGTCGGGAATCAGGAAGCCATGACCGTCGCGATGGCCTTGCAGCGTCCCTTCAACTTCGCCGAGCAATCCGGCGCCGTCTTTCGGCGAGGCTATTGCATTCTTAAAATTTTTTATGATAGACTCTCTGTCTTTCCTGAAATGCCCAGGTGGCGGAATTGGTAGACGCACTAGTTTCAGGTACTAGCGGGTAACTCCGTGGAGGTTCGAGTCCTCTCCTGGGCACCAAATACTCTCAAAAGGCCAGCGCATCGCGCTGGCCTTTTGCATTATGCGACTGCGGCCCGTGCAGGCCGCCGACTTCAGACCGCAAACTTCTTCGCCAGAGCTTCTGGGCCCATGCCGTCGTACTCTTCGAAGGGCTGGTGGATCCACGGCGAGGTCTCGAGCATCTCGCAGTAGTAGTCCGGCGTGTAGGCCGAGACTTTCTTCGTCCAGATCACGGCCGAGCGTAGCTCGGTGATGGCGGGCATGCCGCGCAGGCGCTCCACGACGGCCTTCAAGGTCACGCCCGAATCCGCCAGGTCGTCGACCAGCAGAACGCGGCCGGCCAGTTCGCCCTTGGGCATGGTGATGTACTTGGCCATGTCCAGGCGGCCCTGGATGGTGCCGGCCTCAGCTCGGTAGCTGCTCGTGGACATGATGCCCAGCGGCTTGTCGAACACGCGCGAAAGCACGTCGCCTGGGCGCATGCCACCGCGCGCCAGGCACAAGATCTGGTCGAACTGCCAGCCCGAGGCATGGACCTTGAGCGCCAGGCGCTCGGTCAGCAGGTGGTACTCGTCCCAGGACACGTACAAGTGCTTGCCGTCGTCGGTCAACATATGGAGGGTCTCCTCTGTCAGTGCTTGCGTTGATTTAGGCGGAATACGGGTGGCGCAGCACGATGGTGTGCTCGCGATCGGGGCCGGTCGAGACCATGGCGATTGGCGCCCCGATGACCTCCTGGATGCGCTCGAGGTAGCGGCGCGCATTCAGCGGAAGAGCCTCCCAGCTCGTGGTGCCGAAAGTCGTCTCGGTCCAGCCCGGGAAGGTCTCGTAGATCGGCTTGCACTCGATGATCTCATCGGCGTCAAGAGGCAGGATGTCGATGGTCTTGCCGTTCAGCTCGTAGCCCACGCACATCTGGATCTCCTTGAGACCATCGAGCACGTCGAGCTTGGTCATGCAAAGGCCCGTGATTCCGTTGATGATGATGGAGCGCTTGAGCGCAGCAGCATCGATCCAGCCGCAGCGGCGCGCGCGGCCGGTGACGGTGCCTTTCTCCTGGCCGACGGTGGACAGGTGATAGCCCACCGTTCCTTCCTTCTCCCACTCCAGCTCGGTGGGGAACGGGCCGGAGCCAACGCGGGTGGCATAGGCCTTGGTGATGCCCAGCATGTAGTGCAGCATCTGTGGCCCCACACCGGCACCGGCGGCGGCGTTGCCGGCCACGCAGTTGCTCGACGTGACGTAGGGATAGGTGCCGTGGTCGATGTCCAGCAGCGTGCCCTGCGCGCCTTCGAACAAGATGTTCTGGCCAGCCAGGTTCGCCTTGTGGATCAGGTAGCCCACGTCGGCCATCATGGGCTTGATCGCCTGGGCCATCTTCATGGCCTGCTCGTAGATGGGCTGGAATTCGAGCGCGCCGCTCTTGAGATAGCCAGTCAACGCGAAGTTGTGCAGCTCCAGCAGCTCCTTGAGCTTCTTGGCGAAGCGCTCGGGGTGCTTGAGGTCCTGCACGCGCAAAGCACGGCGGGCGACCTTGTCTTCGTAGGCGGGGCCGATGCCCTTGCCCGTGGTGCCGATCTTGCCGCTGCCGCTGCTCTCGCGCAGTGCCTCGCGCGCCTTGTCCACTTCAACGTGGAATGGGAGGATCAGCGGGCAGTTCTCGCTGATGAAGAGGCGCGAGCGCACTTCCACACCAGCCTTCTCCAGCCGCTCGATCTCGCCAAGCAGATGGGTCGGGTCCACCACCACGCCGTTGCCGATGTAGCAGGGCACGCCGTCGCGCATGATGCCCGAGGGGATCAACTGCAGAGCGGTCTTCACACCCTTGATGACGAGCGTGTGGCCGGCGTTGTGGCCGCCCTGAAAGCGCACCACGCCTTGCGCATGATCGGTCATCCAGTCGACGAGCTTGCCCTTGCCTTCATCACCCCATTGGGTGCCGACCACCACCACATTGCGGCCGCGCGCGATTTCGCTTTGCATATCGAGTTCCAAGTACTTGATGAGTGTTTCTCGAGCGGCGGCGTCAGAGCGCGCGCACCACCCACTGAGGGCCGACCTGCGCCAGTTCGCGGTCGCATTCGAATTCGTCCTGCTCGTGTTCGTGGCCGGGCAGCATGCACACGACCGTCTCGCCCTTGCCCCGCAGCGCGCGGATGGCAGCGCGCAGGCCGGTGTCCTCGCCCCAGGGGGCGCGGACGGCGGCGCGCAGCGGCTTGGCCGGGCTTAGCGCCACGAGCGCCTTCAGGTCGAGACTGAAGCCGACCGCGGGGCGGCGCCGGCCGAAGACCGCACCGACCTCATCGTATCGCCCGCCGCGCATCACGGCATCGCTGGAGCCGGCCGCATACACGGCGAAGCGCACGCCGCTGTAGTAGGTGTAGCCGCGCAGGTCGGCCAGGTCGAAGCCCAGGTTCACGTCGGCGTGCGAGGCCGAGAGGTGAAGGGCCAGCCACTGCAAATCGTCGAGCGCCTGGCTGACGGCCTCGTTTTGGGGCAGTTCGCGCCGAGCCGCGTCCAGCACGTCGGCGCCGCCGTACAGGCGCAGCAAGGCCTGCAGACCACGCGCGACGTCAGCCGGCAGCTTCGCAGTCAGGGCGGCCAGCGTCGGCGCGTCCTTGGCGGCCAGCGCTGCCACGATCTCTTGCAAGAGCGGCTCGCCAACGGGTGTCTCGCCGAGGATGCCCTGAACCAAGCGCGCATCGCCAAGATCGAGCGTGATCCCGGAAAGACCGGCCTGGCGCACGGCATCGAGCGCCAGTTCCTGCACTTCCAGATCGGCCTCCAGACCAGCGTGGCCGTAGACCTCCACGCCGAATTGCAGCGGCTCGCGCGAGGAATTCAGGCCATCGGGCCGCGTGTGCAGCACCGGGCCGCAATAGCAAAGGCGCGTCACGCCCTGGCGGTTCAGCAGGTGGGCGTCGATGCGGGCGACTTGCGGCGTGGTGTCGGCACGCAGGCCCAGAGAACGGCCGGAGAGTTGGTCGACGAGCTTGAAGGTCTTCAGGTCCAGCGCATGGCCGGCACCCGAAAGGAGCGATTCGAGGTGTTCCAGCAGGGGCGGCTGGACCAGTTCGCAGCCATAGCCGGCAGCCATGTCGAGCAGTTCGCGGCGCAACTCTTCGGTGCGTCGTGCCTGCGCGGGCAGGACATCGGCAATGTGCTCTGGCAGAAGCCAAGCAGAGGACATGGGCGGCTGGGAGGCGGTTAAAAACGGCATTGTACCGGGCTTACCCGGACACCCGACCCAAGACGCTCAGTCAACAAGCACCAACAAGATCACGAGTCCTGCCAGCATGCTGGCCAGGCCCATGAAGCGCACTTGGCCATCGGTCATGGCCAGCACGCGCGTAAAGATCTGGCGCCACCCGCCGGGGCTGAAGAAGGGCAGCAGCCCTTCAATCAGCAGCACGAGGCCCAGCCCCAGGAGTAGCTTGTCGCTCACTTGTGCGGCGCCGGTGCGGGGCCACCGCCGCGCATGGCCTTGAAGAACTCGCTGCTGTTCGGGTCCACGACCATCACGTCGCCCTTGTTGCGCCATGCAGCGCGGTAGGCGTCGAGCGAGCGGTAGAACTGGGCGAAGGCGGGGTCGCGGCCGAAGGACTCGGCGTACAGGGCCGATGCCTTGGCATCGCCGTCGCCCTTAATCCGCTGGGCATCACGATAGGCTTCGGCCAGGATGACGGTGCGCTGTCGCTCGGCATCGGCCTTGATCTTCTCGCCTTCGGCCGTGCCGGTGGAGCGGGCTTCATTGGCCACGCGCTGGCGCTCGGCCTGCATGCGGCGATAGACGGCCTCGGTGATGTTGGCCGAGAAGTCCACGCGTTTGATGCGCACGTCGATGACCTCGATGCCGAACTGCTTGGCCTCGTCGTCCAGGCGCTTTCGCACATCCTGCATGACGTTCTCGCGCTCGGTGGCGAGCACGGCCAGGACCGTGCGCTTGGTCACTTCCTCGTTGAAGGCGGCCTGCACCACGGGCGAGAGGCGGTTGTCCACGGTGCGCATGGCATCGGTGCCGCCGCCGCTGTTGCGGATGAACTGGCGCGCATCGGCAATGCGCCACTTGACAAGCCAGTCAATCACGAGACTCTTCTTCTCGGCTGTGAAAATTGGCTTGGATTCGGGACTGTCAAGCGTCTGGATGCGGCGATCAAGCGTCACCACGCTCTGGACCAGCGGCAGCTTGAACTTCAGACCCGGCTTGGTGACGACTTCCTTGATCTCGCCGAACATGTACACGGCTGCGTACTGCTTCTGGTCGACGACGAAGACGGTGGAGCTGATCAGCATGAAGGCGAGCAGCGCGACGATGACGGTGGAGATGATGCGGTTCATGTTCTCGTGTCTCCCCGTTCAGCGGCCGTCGCGGCTGCGCAGGCTGTCGCGCGAGCGCAGGTCGTTGGCGGCCGACGTGGCCGGGTCCGGCGAGCTGACGGCCACCGGAGGGCTGGCCGTCACACTGCCGCCCGACTGGATCAGCTTGTCCAGCGGGAGGTAGAGCAGGTTGGAGCCGCTGCGGCTGTCGACCATGACCTTGCTGACGTTGGAGTAGACCTCCTGCATGGTGTCGATGTAGAGGCGGTCGCGCGTCACCGCGGGGGCCTTCTGGTATTCGGCCAGCACGCTCTTGAAGCGCTGCGCATCGCCCTCGGCCGTGCCGATCACCTTGGCCTTGTAGCCCTCGGCCTCCTCGTGCAGGCGCGCCGACGTGCCCTGGGCCTCAGGGATGACCTTGTTGGCATAGGCCTGGGCCTCGTTCTTGGCGCGCTCGCGGTCCTGGCTGGCCTTGAAGGCGTCGTCGAAGGCTGCCTGGACCTGCTCGGGCGCCTGAACGCCTTGGACGTTGACGTTCTTGACCTGGATGCCGGCCTTGAGGCGATCGAGCTGCGTCTGCACCGAGCGCGACACCTCGGCCGCGATGGCATCGCGCCGCTCATAGAGGACCGAGTCCATGGTGCTGCGGCCCACGACCTCGCGCACAGCCGATTCGGCCGCCAGGCGAACGGCGTCGTCGGGCTGGGCGTTCTCGAAGAGGTAGTCGCGCGCGTCTTTGAGCACGTACTGCACGGTGAAGCGGATGTCCACGATGTTCTCGTCGTGCGTGAGCATCGAGGAGTCGCGCAGGCCCGTTGCCGGCACCACCGACAGGCCGCCCACGTCGACCTGCTGCAGCTTGGAGTAGGCCACGATCTCATGCGCCTGGAACGGATAGGGCAGGCGCCACTGGAAGCCCGCGTTGACGGTCTTGCTGTACTCGCCGAAGCTCGTGACGACCGCCTGCTGACCTTCCTGAACGACATACACGCCGCTGCCCAGCCACACCAACGCGACGAGGCCGACCACCAGGCCGGCGCCGACGCCCGCACCCTTCATGTCGGGAGGGCCGTCTCCGCCCTCCCCGCGTCCGCCCTTGCCCCCAAAGAGACCCGAGAGCTTGCGGTTGAAGTCACGCCAGAGCTCATCGAGGTCGGGCGGGCCATCGTTGCGATTGTTGAAGATGCGGCCGGCAAGGGCCTTGAAAGTGTTCATGCTCATCTCGTTTATGAACTCAGCGCGGGATTGTGCATGCGCGGATCGTACTCAAGAGGTTCGGGCGCAGGCTCGGCCTGCATGGCCAGCGCGATCTGTTCGCGCAGCAGGTCCAGGCCCTGCCCTTCGAGCGCGCTGACGAAGACGCGGGGCGTCTTGCGCCCGTCGCGTTCGATCCAGTCGGGGTTAGTGCGCGGGCGCTGGTCCTGCTCGAGCATGTCCTGCTTGTTGTAGACCAAGACCTGCGGGATGTGCTGGGCGCCGATTTCCTCGAGCACGCGCTCGACCTCAGCCATCTGCTCCTCCAGCTGCGGCGAGGCCGCATCGACGACGTGCAGCAGGAGGTCGGCATCCGTGGCCTCCTGCAGCGTCGCCTTAAAGGCCTCGACAAGCTTGTGGGGTAGATCGCGGATGAAGCCGACCGTGTCGGACAGCGAGGCGCTCGCGCCAGCCTGCTCGAGGTAGAGCGAGCGTGTGGTCGTATCGAGCGTGGCAAAGAGTTGGTCCGCCGCATAGGTGCGTGCCTTGACCAGCGCGTTGAATAGCGTGGACTTGCCGGCGTTGGTGTAGCCGACCAGCGAGACGCGGAACACACCATTGCGCGAGCGGCCGCGGCGCTGGGTGGCGCGCTGCTTCTGGACCTTCTTGAGCCGCTCCTTGGTGGTCTTGATGCGGTCGTCGATCATGCGACGGTCCAGCTCGATCTGGGCTTCGCCAGGGCCGCCGCGCATGCCGATGCCGCCACTCTGGCGCTCCAGGTGGCTCCAGCGCCTCACCAGGCGCGTGGCCAGATACTGAAGACGTGCCAGCTCGACCTGCAGCTTGCCTTCGTGGCTCTGGGCGCGTTGGGCAAAGATCTCGAGGATGAGCGCAGTGCGGTCGGCCACGGGCACGCCGAGCTCGCGCTCGAGATTGCGCTGCTGGGCCGGCGAGATCGCCTGGTCGAACAAGACCGTGTGGGCCTGGTGGGTCTGGACCAGAAGCTTGATCTCGTCGACCTTGCCTGAGCCGATGAAGAGCGCGGCATCGGGAGCCTGGCGCTTCACGACGACGCGGGCCACGGTGGTGTCGCCCGCGGATTCGGCCAGCAGGGCCAGTTCATCCAGCGTGGGGTCGAAGCCCGAATCCGCGCGCGAGCCGCGCGAGAACTCCACGCCCACGAGAATGGCGCGCGCCGCCTCATTGGGCGGCGGCGCGACTTGTTGAGAAGAGGAACTCAAGTTGTTGTTGCGGGGGTCGCCAAGGACCCCTGAGCTCAGGTTCAGGCGGCGTCGCCCGAGCCCTCAGCGGCGTGGAAGTTCACCGCGCGGCCCGGAACCACCGTGGAGATGGCGTGCTTGTAGACCATTTGAGTCACCGTGTTGCGCAGCAGCACGACGTACTGGTCGAAGGACTCGATGTGCCCCTGCAGCTTGATGCCGTTGACCAGGTAGATGGACACCGGCACGTGCTCCTTGCGAAGCAGATTCAGGAAGGGGTCTTGCAAGAGTTGACCTTTATTGCTCACGATATTGACTCCGTGTTGGATGATGTGGGCTGAAGCCGCACCTTATCACAGGGCGGCCAGACTGATCGGGAAAACCCGCTGATGCGGGTCAGTCCTTGTCGTCGAAGGGGTTGGCCGAGGATCGCATCTCGATCTTCAGCGGCGTCCCCACGAGTTTGTAGTGCGCGCGGATGCGGCCTTCGAGGTAGCGCTTGTAGGCATCCGTCACGCCGTCCAGCGAGTTGCCATGCACGACGACGATGGGCGGGTTCATGCCGCCTTGGTGCGCATAGCGAAGCTTCGGCCGGTAGTGGCCGCTCTTCTTGGGCGTCTGATGCTGCACGGCCTCGTGGATCAGGCGGGTCAGCACTGGCGTGGTCATCTTCTTGTAGGCCGAGGCATACGCATCGGCCAATCCACCCCACAGCGGGCCCAAGCCCTGACGCTTGAGCGCCGAGATGTTGTGGATGGGAGCGAATTTCAGGAAAGCCAGGCGCTGCTCAATCGAGCGCTGAAGTTGCTCGCGCTGGTAGCTGTCCACCGCGTCCCACTTGTTCACGGCCAGCACCACGGCGCGACCGGAATCCAAAATGTAGCCGGCGATGTGGGCGTCCTGATCCGACACACCTTGCGTGGCGTCCAGCAGGAGAAGCACCACGTTGGCGTCGGCGATGGCCTGCAGGGTTTTGACAACCGAGAATTTCTCGATGGCCTCGAAGACCTTGCCCTTGCGACGCAGGCCGGCCGTGTCGATCAGCTTGAAGCGCTGACCGTTGCGCTCGAAATCGACGCTGATGGCATCGCGCGTGGTGCCCGGCATGTCGAAGGCTACGAGGCGCTCCTCGCCGAGCCAGGTGTTGATCAGGGTGCTCTTGCCTACATTCGGGCGGCCGGCCACAGCGAGGCGGATGACACCGTCGTCCTCGGCCGCATCCTCGTCTGCTTCGAAATCGAAGGGCTCGAGCGCGGCCTCCAGCAGGCTGCGAATGCCCTGGCCATGCGCGGCCGAGATCGGATGCGGCTCGCCCAGGCCAAGCTCATGGAACTCGCCCAGCAGGGGCGAGTCGCTCATGCCTTCGGCCTTGTTCACCGCCAGAAGGATGCGCTTGTTGGCCTGGCGCAGATAGCGGGCGATGTCGGCGTCCTGGCCCGAAAGGCCCATGCGCACGTCAGTGACAAAGATGACCACGTCAGCCTCGGCCACGGCCTGGCGGGTCTGCTTGGCCATCTCCTTGACGATGCCGGTGGTGCTGTCGGGCTCGAAGCCGCCGGTGTCGATGACGATGAACTCGCGATCGGCGAGGCGGCCGTCACCGTAATGGCGGTCACGCGTGAGGCCGGCGAAATCGGCCACGATGGCATCGCGGCTCTTGGTCAGCCGGTTGAACAGGGTCGACTTGCCCACATTGGGCCGGCCGACGAGCGCAAGAACGGGTTTCATTCGGTCCTTGCTTCAGTCCTTGCGGACGGCATAGATACCGCCCTTGGCCGTGATCACGAGGGCCGTGCCGTCCAGCTGCACGGGCACTTGCGCGATGGCCGAGCCATCGGTCTGCACCCTCGCCACGGTCTTGCCCGACTTGGGATCCAGGAAGTGCAGATAGCCCTCGAAGTCACCGACCATCACCGCACCCGCAAAGCCCAGCGGCGCGCTCAGCTTGCGGTTGAGGAATTGCTCGGCCAGCCAGGCCGTATCGCCGTTAGCGAGCTTGTAGGCCGAGAGGCGATCGCTTGCGTCAGCGGCATAGACTTGCTCGGCATCGCCGCCGATCGCTTCGGCACCAGAGGTATTGCGCATCCAGAGGGGAGCGCCACGGTCGGCGTTGGCGCAGCCCACGGCAGACTGGAAAGCGCGCGCGCAAATGGTGGTGCCTTGGCGGAAGGCCGGGCCGACGAGGTCGGCCAGGCGCTCGACCTCGTTAGTGCCGCGCGGATTAGCCAGGCTGGCCTCCCAGCGCACCAGCCCCTTGAGCGGGTCCAGGCCCGCGAGGCGCTGGCCCTGGCCGACGACCAGGGTGTCCTGGTAGGCACCGATCACGCCAGCCTTGGACAGCGTCAGCGCATCGCCGGGACGCTTCATCTCGAAGAGCTTGGAGCCGTCGATCGCGTCGAAGGCAAACACAGTGCGATCGACGCTGACCACGAACACTCGCTCGCCCGCCACGAAGGGTGCGGCGATGACGATGGTGCCCAGCGGCTTCTTCCAGGCGACCTTGCCACCGGTAATGGCCACGAGTTCGTTGTCGCGCGTGACCACGGCGGCCGTGCGACCATCGCTGCCCACGCCGGCGCTCAACTTGCGGCCCACGTCCACACGCCATTGCACGGCACCAGTCTTGGCCGAAAGGCCCTGAACCACGCCGTCATTGCCAGCCACCACGAACTGCTCGCCACGCGCGGCGGCCTGGATCGGGAAGG
Source organism: Roseateles sp. (assembly GCA_019234295.1). Classification (GTDB taxonomy): domain Bacteria; phylum Pseudomonadota; class Gammaproteobacteria; order Burkholderiales; family Burkholderiaceae_C; genus JAFALK01. The sequence goes on along the minus strand of JAFALK010000018.1, from coordinate 42,988 downwards.
ACGGCGCATCGATCTGCGCCTTCCACACGATCTTGGCGTTTGCAGCGCCGATGCCGGATTCGAGCGCGGCAGGCTTGGGCGCATCACCCGAGCCAAACAGGGAGCAACCAGCCATCAGGCCCGCCGCGATCAGGGGGAGCGCAAACCTCATTTGGCGGCCTCCTCGCCGCCGACGGCCACGCCGAGGCGGGCCAGCTTGGCCTGGATCAACTGACGGTATTCGACCGTCTTGCCCATGCCGGCGTAAGCCTTCTCGTACTGGGCACGGGCTTCCGCGCCCTTGTCCTGCAGCACCAGCATGTCGCCGCGGCGATCAGCCACCAGGGCCGCGAATTCGGGCGTGGCGACAGCGTCGAGCAGCTTGCCCGCTTCGTCGTACTTCTTCTCGTCGAGCAACACGCCGGACAGGCGCAGGCGTGCGATGTCGCGCACCTCAGCCAGCTTGCCCTCTTGGATCACCCAGTTCAGGCTTGCCTTGGCGGCATCGACCTTGCCCTGTTCGAACTGGAGTTTGGCAACCAGCAGCACGCCCTGGGCGGCAAAGCTCGTGCCAGACAGGCCCTGGAGGTCCTTGACCGCAGCGTCGGCCTTGGCCAGATCGCCGGCCTGGACCGCCGCCTGCACGACCGTATAGATGCTCTCGGCCTTGGTGGCCTGACTGCTCTGCCAGCGATTCCAGCCCTGCCAAGCGGCAAAGCTGGCCAGGCAGATCGTGATCACCCACGTGATCAGGTTGCCCCACTGCTTCCAGAAGGCCTTGAGCTGGTCCAACTGTTCTTGTTCTTCGAGATCGAGATGCGACGCCATGAGATATCTTGGAAATGCGGCAAAGCCGCGATTATGGCCGGGTCAGGCCTGTGTCAGTCGCCCAGCCCATTCGCCCACAGAGCCAAGCGGCAGGTAAAGCTGCTCGCCCTGCTCGCGCAGCGGCTTCAAGCCGACCTCGCCACGGGCCAGTTCGTCTTCGCCGAAGATCAGCGCCCAGGCGGCGCCGGAGGCATCCGCCTTCTTGAACTGCGACTTCATGCTCGACTGGCCCGGGTGCATCAGCACGCAGACGCCGGCCGCGCGAAGCTGATCGAGCGCTGCCATCACCTGCGGCAGGCCGGTGGCCGAGGGAACGACGGCGTAGACGTCGGGCACCGGAGCGGCGGGCATTGCGCCCACCTCTTCCAGCAGCAGCAGCATGCGCTCCAGGCCCATGCCAAAGCCCACCGCCGGCGTCGGCTTGCCGCCGAGTTGCTCGATCAGGCCGTCGTAGCGCCCGCCGCCACAGACCGTGCCCTGGGAGCCGAGTTTGTCGGTGATCCACTCGAAGACGGTCAGGTTGTAGTAGTCCAGGCCGCGCACCAGGCGGGGGTTGATCGTGTACTTGACGCCGGCGGCGTCGAGGATGGCGCGCACGCCATTGAAGTGCGCCAGCGAGGCCTCGCCGAGGAAGTCCAGGAGCCTGGGCGCTGCGTTGGCCATGTCCTGAAGCGCTGGGTTCTTGGTGTCCAGCACGCGAAGCGGGTTGCTGTGCATGCGCCGCTTGCCGTCCTCGTCGAGCAGGTCGACGTGGAGCTCCAGGTGCTTGATCAGCGCTTCGCGGTGGGCGCGACGCTCCTCGGGCGAGCCCAGGCAGTTGAGCTCCAGGCGGAAATGATCGCCCTCGACAAGGCCCAGCTCGCACAGCAAGCGGTTGCCCAGCAGGATCACTTCGGCGTCCACGTCCGGGCCCGAGAAACCCAGGGCCTCGATGCCCATTTGGTGGAACTGGCGGTAACGGCCCTTTTGCGGCTTCTCGCGGCGGAACATCGGGCCGAAGTAGTAGAGGCGGCGGCCCGAATCACGCAGGAAAGAGTGTTCGATCATGGCGCGCACGACACCGGCCGTCATCTCCGGACGCAGCGCCAGATGCTCGGCCTGGCCATGCTTGTCGGCACGGTCCTCGAACGCGTACATCTCCTTCTCGACGATGTCGGTCACCTCGCCGATGCCGCGCACGAACAGTGCCGTCGGCTCGACGATAGGCGTGCGCACGTTCTGGTAGCCGTAGCGCTGCAGTACGCTGCGCATGCGGGCCTCCAGCCATTCCCAGCGCGCGCTTTCCGGCGGCAAGATGTCGTTCATGCCCTTCACGGCTTGAAGGACCGTTAACTTCTTTTCACTCATGGACTTCAGACAGGAGCGCCGAAGCGCTTCTCGATGTAGTTCTCGACCAGCGCGTGGAATTCGGCGGCGATGTTCTCGCCGCGAAGCGTCAGGGCCTTCTGTCCGTCAATGAAGACGGGCGCCGCCGGCGCCTCGCCCGTGCCCGGCAGGCTGATACCGATGTCGGCATGCTTGCTCTCGCCTGGGCCGTTGACGATGCAGCCCATCACGGCCACTTTCATGTTCTCCACGCCCGGATACTTGGCACGCCAGACCGGCATGTTGGCGCGCAGATGGTCGTCGATCTGCTTGGCCAGTTCCTGGAACGTGGTGCTTGTTGTACGGCCGCAGCCGGGGCAGGCGGTGACGCTCGGATTGAAATGGCGCAGGCCCAGCGATTGCAGGATCTCCAGCGCCACGACGACCTCCTGCGTGCGCGACTCGCCGGGCTGCGGCGTGAGCGAGACGCGAATCGTGTCGCCGATGCCTTCCTGCGCAAGGATGCCCAGGGCCACGCTCGAGGCCACAGTGCCCTTTGTGCCCATGCCCGCTTCGGTCAGGCCCAGGTGCAGAGCGTAGTTGCAGCGCTTGGCCAGGGCGCGGTAGACCGAGATCAGGTCCTGCACGCCGCTGACCTTGCAGCTGATGATGATGTTGTCGGGATTGAGCCCGAGCTCACGGGCATATTCGGCCGAGCTCAGCGCCGACTGGATCAGCGCCTGGTACATGACTTGCTGGCCGTCCCAGGGCTCTTGGCGCTGGGCGTTCTCGTCCATCATGGACGCCAGCAGTTCCTGGTCCAGGCTGCCCCAGTTGACGCCAATGCGCACGACCTTGTCGTACTTCATCGCAGCCTCGACCATCATGGCGAACTGGCGGTCCTTCTTGTCGCCCTTGCCCACATTGCCGGGGTTGATCCGGTACTTGGACAGGGCCTGGGCCATGGCTGGGTACTCGCTCAGCAGGCGATGGCCGTTGTAGTGGAAGTCGCCCACCAGAGGCACGTCGATGCCCATGCGGTCGAGCTGCTCGCGAATGTGCGGCACCGCCTCGGCGGCCTCGGGCGTGTTGACGGTGATGCGGACCAGCTCGGAGCCGGCGACGGCCAGCTCCTTGACCTGGATGGCCGTGCCTATCACATCCACCGTGTCCGTGTTGGTCATGGACTGCACGCGCACCGGCGCGTCGCCGCCAATGGTGACCACGCGCGAGCCCCAGGCTACACGGGCCTGGCGCGAGCGGCGCCCGGCGGGACGTGCCGCCGCGATGGCCTCCTCGGCCATCGAATTCAGATCGATCATGGAAAAACTCAGTTCAACTCGAGCCGGGCCACATTGTCCTTGGCCTGCGAGGGCAGGTCCACCGGCTTGCCGCGAACCAGCAGCTGAGTGCCGGCGACATTGCCGATTTTCACCTTGAGCGGGGCTGCGCCGCTCAGACTCGCCTCTTCGCCCCCGGGAACGGTCCGGGAAATAAGGGTCTGGCCGCGCGCGTCGACCACCTCGACCCAAGAAGGGGCCGACATCTTCAGCGCAAGAGTCAGTTCGCCAGCAGCCGGTGCGGAAGCCGGGCTTGCCGCCACGGGCAGCAACTTGGGGGCCACGCTCGCTGCTGCAGCCACGGGAGCCGGCGCCGGAGCCGAGATGGGCGCATCCACATGCGGCGACGCAGGCGTCAGCGAAGAGGCAGCCGGCACGGAAATCTCAGCCTGCGCTTCACTGGCCATCGGAGCAGGCGCTGCCAGCAGCACCGACTCCGAAGCCGGCACGGAAGCCGCCACGGAAGCCGTCCCAGGCACTGACGCTGCGGGCGCGCGCTCCAGCCAGCCCGCCGGCATCTCGTAGATACCCACTGACGCCAGCACCAGCAGGCCCGCGCCCCAGACCACAGGCTTTTGTAACCATTGCGCCGAGAACCCATCGCCCTGGCGACTCGTCTCGCGATAAGGCTCGTTGATGCCTAGGGAGACGTGGAGTTCATGGCCGTCTCCGCGGGGCAGCAGTTCCATGACCGGCGCGGCATCGACCTTGAGCGTGCGGCACACGGCCTTGGCCAGGGCCCGCGCGAAAGTGGCATCTGGGAGATCGGCATAACGGTCTGCTTCCAGGGCTTCCAGCTTGGCTTGCGGCACCTTCAGCAATGCCGCAAGTGCAGCGATATGCAAGCCACGCTCCTGACGGGCCGCCTTCAGCCATTGACCTGCCGACTTCGCCTTCGAAATACCTTCGTCCACGGCCGCGACCCCTTGTTCAGCCTCAGTCATCGAATCGTTCCGCGTTGAGGGCCTGCGTTTCAGGCGCATCGGAGAAGCGCTGTCGCATTTGTCGCCCAAGGTCACCGACGGCGACGGCATCCCCCATGCGTCGCTCGACGCGCAATCCCAACCACAGGGTTTGGGCGTTGGCCTGTTCCGGCTGGGCGTTCAAGCGCTTGATGTAGAAGCGCGCGCGCTCGTACTGGCGGTTGCGGTAGAGCACGTCGGCGAGGTTGTAGGCCACGGCCGGGTTGCCCGGGTCGAACTCGAAAGCGCGCAGCAGCGTCTTCTCGGCCGCCTCGCTCTTTTGAGCTTGCGCCTCGCAGACCCCCTTGGCCAGCAGGGTGCGGGCCGGCGCGCGGTAATTCTGTTGCGCCAGGGCCAGCTCGAACTGCTGGTCAGCCTCGGCAAAGCGCCGCTGCTGGCACAGCATCCAACCATAGTTGTGCAGGGTGTCTGGATCGTTTGGATAGAGCGTGAGTGCCCCCCGGAAGCTGTCCTCGGCCAGCGCGCGCTCGCCCATGGCGCCGTAGATCAGGCCCCGAAGATTGATGGCCTCGCGCATGCCGGGGTGCAGCACCAGCGCCTGCTTGACCTCGTCCAGCGCCGTCGAATACTGACCGCGCGAGAAATAGCCGGCGGCGAGCTCGATGCGCACACTGGCACGGCGGTCCGCATCGGTCTGGTCGCTGGCCGTGCGCGGCGCGTTGGGCGGGGCGCTCGACGGCGTACCGCAAGCCGCCAGCACTAGGCTGATGATGAGAGGAGGAAGCAGCCGCCGGGCAAGGGTCATGGGGTGGTCTTTCTGAGGAGAGCGGACTCAGCCCGCGCCCGCGCCTTTTACCACCACCACCGGGGCTCGGACCATGCGGACATGCGCGCGGGTGCGGTCCTGCACCTCGCCGGCCAACTGCCCGCAAGCTGCGTCGATATCGTCGCCACGGGTCTTTCTGATCGTCGTGACGATCCCGGCCTGCAAAAGCACGTCGCCGAACGCGCGAACCCGTTCGTTGCTACTGCGCTTCAAACCAGAGGCCGGGAAGGGATTGAACGGGATCAGATTGAGCTTGCACGGCACGCGACCCTTGAGCAGCTTGACCAGTTCCAGGGCCTGCTCAGGCGAGTCGTTCACACCGTCGAGCATGCAGTACTCGAAGGTGATGAAGTCGCGCGGCGCGGCTTCCAGATACCGGTTGCAGGCATCCAGCAACTCGGCGATCGGGTACTTCTTGTTCAGCGGCACGAGCTGGTCGCGTAGCGGATTGTTGGGTGCATGCAGGGAGACGGCCAGGGCCACGGGCACGTCTTCGCGCAGGCGGTCAATCATGGGCACGACGCCCGACGTCGAGACCGTCACGCGGCGGCGCGAAAGGCCGTAGCCATGGTCATCGAGCATGGTGCGCAGGGCCGGTACCAGGGCCGAGTAATTCTGCAGCGGCTCGCCCATGCCCATCATCACCACGTTGGAGATGACGCGTTCGGCGGTGTTGAAGCGCTTGCGCAGGCTGTGCTCGGCATACCAGAGCTGGGCGACGATCTCGCCGGTGTCGAGGTTGCGCGAGAAGCCCTGGTGGCCTGTCGAGCAGAAGCGGCAGCCGACCGCGCAGCCAGCCTGGCTCGAAACGCACAGCGTGCCGCGGTCATCCTCGGGGATGAAGACGGCCTCCACGGCATTGCCGGCGCCGACATCGAACAGCCACTTGACCGTGCCGTCGGCGGAAACATGTTCGGAAATGATGGGCAGCGGCGTGATGCGTGCCCGGGTGGCCAGCTTGTCCCGCAAGGACTTGGCCAGGTCGCTCATCTGCGCGAAGTCAGAGGCACCCTTTTGATGGATCCAACGAAAAAGCTGGGTGGCGCGGAAGCGCTTTTCACCCAGCTCTTCGCAGTAGGCGGCCAGGCCGTCGAGATCGAACCCGAGCAGATTGACCGCGTCCATGGCTTAACGGCTGTAGACGTTCATGCCAGGGAAGAAGAACGCGATTTCGACAGCGGCCGTCTCGGCAGCGTCGGAACCGTGAACGGCATTGGCGTCGATGCTGTCGGCGAAGTCGGCGCGGATCGTGCCCTTCTCGGCCTTCTTCGGGTCGGTGGCGCCCATCAGGTCGCGATTCTTCAAGATGGCGCCTTCGCCCTCCAGGGCCTGGATCATCACCGGGCCGGAGATCATGAAGGTCACCAGGTCGTTGAAGAAGGGGCGGGCCTTGTGCACGGCGTAGAAGGCCTCGGCCTCGCCACGCGACAGATGCACCATCTTGGCGGCCACGATCTTCAGGCCAGCGCCTTCGAAGCGGGCGTAGATCTGGCCGATGACGTTCTTGGCGACGGCATCAGGCTTGATGATGGAGAGGGTACGTTCGATCGCCATGGTAGAGGCTCCTGTTATGAGTTGCTGAATGCAGGGATTGGGGTAACCTAGGATTGTAGCCTGACGACGTGTCAGCGACCCCGTCCGCCGCGGCCTCCACCGCCCCCGCCGCCACGTCGGCCACCACCACCGCCACGGCGGTAGGCATCAGCACCGATATAGCCCACGGAGGTCTGCATGGGATCGGGCTGGCGCTGCCCACCGGGACCACCCTGCCCGCCTTGCCCGCCACCCTTGCCCTTGCCTCCGCGGCCACCGCCACCCTGCCCGTGGTCGGGCGCGCTGCCGCCGGCGCCAAAACCTTGCGGGATGCGCTTGCTGCCAGTGGCGAAACGGCGGTCGAAGGTCTGCTCCAGCGGATTGATGTTGCGCGGGATGAAGTCGTCGTCGTCCTCGTCATGGTCGCGGCGCGGCGCCTCCTCATAACGCTCACGTTCGACGCGTTCCGGGCGCTCCGCGCGCGGCTCCGGACGGCTTGGACGCGGGCCTTGTCCACCGGCACGGTCGGCGCGACGCTTTTTCTTGTCGTCGCGCTGCTGCTGCTGCTCGTGGCGCGGACGATCCTGATGGCCGGCCAGACGGCGGATCATGGCGACGTCATTGTCGCCGAGCTCCACCCAGACGCCGCGACGCAGGCCGCGCGGCAGCACCACGGTGCCGTAACGAATGCGGATCAAGCGGCTCACCGCCAGGCCCACGGCCTCGAACAGCTTGCGCACTTCGCGGTTGCGGCCTTCGGTGATGGTCACACGATACCAGCGGTTCACACCTTCGCCACCACCGTCCTCGATGGCCTTGAACGCGGCTGACTGGCCTTCGATCTCGACGCCGGCCAGGAGCTTGTCGCGCTGCTCATTGGTGAGCGTGCCCAGCACGCGGGCCGCGTACTCGCGCTCCACGCCGAAGCGCGGGTGCATCAGTTGGTTGGCCAATTCGCCGCTGTTTGTGAACAGCAGCAGGCCTTCGGTGTTGATGTCCAGGCGGCCCACGGATTGCCACTTGCCTTGGTGAAGTCTAGGCAGGCTGCGGAACACGGTGGGACGCCCCTCGGGGTCGTTGAAGGTCACGACCTCGCCCGTGGGCTTGTGGTACGCCAAGATGCGCGGCGTCGGCGGCTGGATGCGGATCTTGACGGGCTTGCCGTTGACGCTGACACGGTCTCCGAAGGAAATGCGCTGGCCGATGTGGGCGACTTCGCCGTTCACCTCGATCTTGCCCTGGGCGATCATGTCCTCGATGTCGCGGCGCGAACCCACACCGGCCTGGCCCAGCACCTTTTGGAGCTTGGGGGCGTCGGGCTCCGGAGCCAGCACGCGCTTGGCTTCACCTTCGTCGGCTTCCTCGGAGTCTTCGGACTCTTCGCCCGCATCAACGGTTTGTTCGACGACGAGCTCGCCTTCGTCATCGAAGCTGCCGGCCAACAGGCTGGCGAAGCGTTCGCCGGCGGCTTCCAGCAACTCGGGCGCGGCCGGCTCAACCTCGACGCCGGCCGGTGCGAACTCGGGGCGCTCACGATCACGATCGCGATTGCGATTGCGGTTGCGGCGGTTGCGCCCGCGGCGCTCGCCGTCCTGACCTTCGGCTTCAGCGGAGTCTGCAGTCTCTGCCGGCTCGGCAGCGGGTGCCGACACGGGGGCAGGAGCTTCAGCCGCCACCGCCACGGGCGCAGCAGGCGCTGCAGGCGCAGCAGGCGCTGCAGGCACTACAGGCACAGCAGGCGCTGCGGCGACTTCGACCGGTGCCACTTGCGCGGGCGCATCGGCCACCACGGCCTTCTTGCGCGGCGCACGCTTTTTCGGCGCTTCGGCCACGGCCTCAGCGACCTCGACGGGCGCAGCCGGCGTCTCCACCGTAGCGGCAGCAGCCGTCTTGCGCGGCGCACGCTTGCGTTTGGGGGCCTCAGCCTCGGGATTGGCGGCGGGGGCAGCGCCCTCGCCCGGAAGATCGTTGTCGTTGGAATTCATGCGTCGGCTTGCACCTGTTCGGCGGCTTCGGATTGCGGCGGGGCCGGGGGAGCGCCAGCGTCTTCAGAGACAGGCGCGGAGGGTTGTTCTTCGGGTTTGGATGGGGCGGCTTCTTCGAGCAGCAGGCCCTGGAGCGGCATGCCGGGCTCGGCACCGACATCGAGCGCGGGGAGCTGGTCCAGGCTGGCCAGGCCCAGGTCGTCGAGAAACTGGCGCGTGGTCGCGTACAGGCTCGGGCGGCCCGGCGCCTCGCGGTGACCGATGCACTCGATCCAGCCGCGCTCCTCGAGCTGCTTGATGATCTCGCTGGAAACCACGACACCGCGGATGTCCTCGATGTCGCCGCGCGTCACTGGCTGCCGATAGGCAATGATGGCCAAGGTCTCGAGCACGGCGCGCGAATAGCGGCGCGGCTTCTCGGGGTGCAGCCGGTCGAGGTACTCGCGCATCTCGGGACGGCTCTGGAAGCGCCAGCCGGAGGCCACGGCCACCAACTCCACGCCTCGACCCTCCCAGTCCCGGGTCAGTTCGTCCAGAAGCACGCGCAGCGTATCCGCGCCCAGCTCATCGGCGAACAGGCTGCGCATCTCGCGCAGAGGCATGGGCTGCTGGGCGCAAATCAGCGCGGTCTCGAGGACGCGCTTTGCATCCTGTGTGTTCATTGACTCTCGAAGTCGGTCCCGTTTCAGGCGGGGAAGCCGCGCGACTGGTAGCGCGAGGCGCTCTTGGCATTTTCTTCAGGCGGCCCGCGCGAATCACTCGGCGCTGGCGGCATCTCGGCCGGTGCACTCTCCGTACAGCGGCTGGGTGCATTGTAGCGTGCCTAAATGGAGCGTTCCGGCAGCGCCCCCGCCTCCAGGTGGGCGAGATTGCACGCCGCACGCAGATCTTGTGGCATGGGCGCGTCAAATCTCAGGGCTTGCCCTGAGGTCGGATGCAGCAGTGACAGGCGGGCTGCATGCAGGGCCTGGCGGGTCAGGCCCAGGGCGGGCGCGCCGCCATACAGCACATCGGCGAGCAGCGGGTGGCCGCGGCTGGCCAGGTGGATGCGGATCTGGTGGGTGCGTCCGCTGTGGAGCACGCAGTGCACGGCACTGAGCGCGCGGCCCTCGACCTCGGCGCCGCCGAGTCGGTAGACATCGGTGCGCGAAGGCTTGCCGTCAGGGCGCACAGCCATGCGGATCTTGCTGGCGGGATCACGCTTGATGGCGGCCTCGATCACGAGACTTTCGGGCACATTGCCATGCACCAGGGCGAGGTATTCGCGATGCACCTCGCGAGCTGCGATGGCGCGACTCAGGGCCGTGACGGCCTCCAGCGTCTTGCCCACGACCATCAGACCCGAGGTGTCCTTGTCGAGCCGATGCACGATGCCCGCGCGCGGCAGGCCGGCCGCCGCCGGGTGGTGGGCGAGCAAACCGTTCATCAAGGTGCCAGACCAGTTGCCGGGCGCGGGGTGAACCACGAGCCCGACCGGCTTGTCGACGACCAGCAGATGCTCGTCCTCAAACACGATGGGGAACTCCAGCGTCTCGGCACGGAAAGCCCGGCTTTCCTCGGTCGGCTGCAACTCCACCCTCACCTGCTCGCCGGCCTTGAGCTTGCGGGCATCCTTGGTGACGACCTGATCGCCGACGCTGACCAGGCCGCGTTCGACCAGGCTTTGCAAATGATTACGCGAAAACTCCGGGGCGAGGCCCACGAGGAAGCGATCAAGGCGCAATCCGTGGGCATCGACACCGACCTGCGCGACCCGAACCTCGGCCTCTTCGGCCTCGGCTTCGCCGCCCTCTCGGGAAGGGTCGAGCTCATCCATATAATCGCCGCTCTCCGTATTCGGCTTAGTAATCGGGATCAAAGCGGCACCGCCGTGGGATTTGGGAACAATGAGTGAGAACAGCAAAGGCCGCCTGGCGCTAATGAATGCAGTGGCCGCAGGCCTGATCGGCGCGACGGTGCTGCTGGCGGGCTGCTCGTCCACCAAGGACGACCCGAACTCCCAAGCCGGCCTCGACAAATTGTACAAAGAGGCCAAGGACGACCTGGACTCCGGCGCCTGGGATCGCGCCATCAAGGGCTTCGAGAAGGTCGAGGGTCGCGCTGCCGGAACGGTCATGGCTCAGCAGGCCATGCTCAATGAGGCCTGGGCCAACTACAAGAGCGGAGAGAAGGCGGCCGCCATCACAGTGCTGGATCGCTTCATCAAGCTCAATCCGTCCAGCGCCGCCATGGACTACGCCCTCTACCTCAAGGGCATCGTCAACTTCAACGACGACCTCGGCCTGTTCGGCCGACTGGCCCAGCAAAACGTCACCGAGCGCGACCAGCAGGCCTCGCGCGACGCCTTGCTCGCCTTCCGGGAGCTGGTGGAGCGCTTCCCGGATTCCAAGTACGCCGAGGATGCGGCCTTCCGCGTCGACTACATCAGCAACGCGCTGGCCGCCTATGAGATCCACGTGGCGCGCTACTACTACAACCGCGGTGCCTTCATGGCCGCGGCCAACCGCGCCCAGCGCGCCATTGCCGACTACCCGCACGCGCCCACGGGCGAGGAAGCGCTGCACCTGATGGTGCAGGCCTACGACAAGCTCGACCTGCCAGAGCTGCGCAACGACGCCGAGCGCGTGCTCAAGCTCAACTATCCGGACAGCCGCTACCTCAGGGGTGAGCAGGACACGAAGAAGGCCTGGTGGAAATTCTGGTGATCCGCCAAAGCGCGCTCAAGGCTTGGGCGCGCTGGCTGGTTGAAGCGGCGCCGCCGGTGCCTCGCAACCGTGGGCCGATCCCAGGCCCTTGAGGAAGGCGCGCCGCACGGCACCCGCGGCAACGGCTGCCGACACCTCTTTTGAATTGCGCTCGGCACCGCTGAGCTTGCGGATCCAGCCGCGGAAGGGCACAACGCCTTCTGCTGCACTCTGGAGCGCGTCGAGGCCGGCATCCCCAACCGCAGAACCTCCGCGATCGACGAGGCCGGCACTCTTGGCCGTCTCGGGCATGTCGAGGTCGGCGCCGAGTTCAGCGTCCAGGGCCGCCACTTCGTGGGCCAGCGACGTGCAGTCCTGCCCGGTCGGTGCTCCATAGGGGTTCTTCGCCGCCGCCTTCAGCGCCGGTGGAATCTCCGCCCGCACGACGTTCAGATCGGACAGCGGCGTGGTCGCTGCCTGCGCAATGCGTTGATCATCACCGGGCTTGCCGGGTTCAGGCGCCGAAGCGCAGGCAACCAACAGGATGACGGGAGCGAGGGCAAGGGCGGATTTCATATGCCACAGCCTATCACCGAGTCTCAGCGTTGCGAGGCCAGCAGCTGTAGCCATTCCACGGCGGCGTCAAAGGTCGGCAACGGCGTCATGGGCGGCAAGGCTTCGCGTAGGCGGCGGCCGTAGTTCATTCCGGCCATGCGCGGATCGCAGACGATGAGCAGGCCTTTGTCGTGCTCGGTGCGGATCAGCCGCCCCCCGCCCTGCTTGAGCGCGATGGCGGCCTCGGCGACGAAATATTCCGAGAAGGCGTTGCGCCCCTCGCGCTCGAGCCGGGCCACGCGCGCCTCCACAAGCGGATCGTTGGGCGGCGGAAAGGGCAGCTTGTCGATCAGCACGCATTGCAAAGCGTCTCCGGGCACGTCGATGCCCTCCCAGAAGCTCGCCGAGCCGACGAGCACGGCGCGCGGATCTTCGACGAATCGCTGGAGCAACAGCCGCTTGGGCGCCGCCCCTTGCTGGAGCACCTGGATGGCGTCGCCGGCTGTCTCGAATTCCTGGCGCAGCGCATCACTGATCGTCGCGAGGTTACGCAGCGTGGTCGTCAGCACGAAGGTGCGGCCGCCCAGGGCCCGCGCGCAGAGCGCCGTCATCACGGCCACCTTGTGCGGATGCTCGGCCTCGGCCGGTTTGGGGAAGCCGCGCGGCACGTAAAAGCGCGCGTTCGACGCGTAGTCGAAGGGACTGCCCACGCGAAGGACCTTCGCCTTCTCCAGGCCCGACGGCTCGGTGAACCAGGTCAGCCGCTCGTCGTCACCCAGCGTGGCCGAGGTGAAAATCCATGCCTTGGCCTGGCCGGACGGCGCTTCGATTTGGCCGCGCAGCGCCTCGCGGATGTCCAGCGGCGACTCCACGAGCCGCGCCTGATTGGGCGAGAGGTCAATCCAGCGCACCTCGCCGGGCGGGGCTTCGGTCTCGAAGACCTCGGTCAGCTCGCGCAGCGCGTCGGCGCGCTCGTGCAGGCGCTTGAAGTCGGGGGAGCTGTCCATCACGCCGGCCAGCGCATCCACGGCAGCATCCAAGGCCGTGGCCACGCCGGCCAAGCTGGTGGCGAACATCTCGTGCCCCGCCCTCTCCTTCCAGGCCAGCTTGAGCATGCCGCGGACCTCGCGCAGGGAGCCCGCGCAGACCAGGCGCAGCTCGCGCGCAGCGCGCTCCAGTCCGTCGCGCAGGCCCTGCCAGTCCTTCAGTCCGCGCGCCTGGGCCAGGCCGGTGGCAAGCATGTCACGGGCGAAATCGATCAGCTGCGACGTGCCCAGCACGGTGCCCAGGAACTGCACGCCTGCCTCGGAGAGCTGGTGGGCCTCGTCGAACACGGCCACCTCCACGCTCGGCAGCAATTCGGCCACACCCGAATCGCGCAAGGTCATGTCTGCGAAGAAGAGGTGGTGGTTGACCACGACCACGTCGGCCTGCAAGGCTTCGCGTCGTGCCTTCACGACGTGGCAGGCCCCGTAGTCGGGGCACTCCGTTCCCAGGCAGTTCTCGCGCGTGGAGCTGACAATGGGAATGATGGGCGAACGCTCGTCCAGGCCCTCGATCTCGGCGAAGTCCCCGCTGCTGGTCCCAAGGGCCCAGCGCTCGATACGGGCGAGTTGCTGGACGGAGCGGCGGTCGGGCAGTTCAGCACTGTGCCGGGCCTGCCTGAGGCGGTGTAGGCAGAGGTAGCTCGAGCGCCCTTTGAGCAGGGCCAAGCGCGCCGGCAGCTGGAGCGCCTCGGTCAGCGCCGGCAGGTCGCGCAGGAACAACTGGTCCTGCAGGCTCTTGGTCGCCGTGCTGATCAGCGCGCGTTTGCCGGCCAGAAGAGCCGGCACAAGGTAAGCAAATGTTTTTCCCACACCGGTGCCCGCCTCGACGACCAGGGGCTCGCGTGCCTCGATGGCCTGGGCCACGGCGCAGCTCATCTCGATCTGCTGGAGCCGTGGCGCATAGCCTTCACGTGACTTGGACAGCGGCCCGCCCGCGTCGAAGGCCGCCCTCACCCACTGCTCGAGTTCACTCACGCGGGTTCGGCCGGTTCGATCTCCCGCTCCAGCCGTGCGATCTCGTCGCGCAGGGCGAGCCGGCGCTTCTTGAGGCGGCGCACGGCCAACTCATCGACCGGCTGAACCTCGGCCAGGCGGTCGATCATCTCATCCAGGTCGGCGTGTTCGATCCGTAACTCGATCAGCCGCCGGGAGAGTGAGTGGAGCTCTTCATCCATGTCAAACCGAATTATAGTTTTGCTACTTTGTCACGTCGCCCATGAGCAGCAGCAAAACCACTCTCGGATTTCGCCTGAACGCGGCCACGGGTAGCCATCGCGGTGACCGCCAGTACCAGCAGGACCGGGTGCAAGTCATCGGTCATCCGCGCAGCAGCGGCTGCGTGCTGGCCGTGGTGGCCGACGGCATGGGCGGCAAGAGCGGCGGGCGCAAAGCGGCCGACCAGGTCGTGCTCACGGCGCACCAGCTCTTCGAGCGCTTCGTGCCCGGAGAGGAAGACACCAAGAGCTTGCTGGCCCAGCTCGTCGCCGAGGCGCACCTGATGATTCGTCTCACGGCCATCGCCGCCGAGGAGGAGCCCCACAGCACGATCGCGGCCTTCGTCATCGAGGCCGACCGCAGTTGCCACTGGGTGCACACCGGCGACTCGCGCATCTATCTGTTTCGCGGCGCCAACCTGGTAAAGCGCACCATGGACCATTCCTATGTGCAGCGCCTCGTCGACGAAGGCCAGCTGACCGAGGAAGAGGCGGCAGTCCACCCGCAGTCCAACCTTCTGACCGGCTGCCTGGGCACGGTCACGGAACCCGAGCCCACGCAGGAGAGCTTCGGCCAGCTCCAGGTTGGCGACACGTTGATGTGCTGCAGCGACGGCCTCTGGCACTATTTCACCCATCGCGAGCTGGGAACCGTGCTCCACAGCCTGCAGCCTCGCGAGGCCTGCGAGCTGCTGATCAACAAGGCGCGTCAGCGCGCCCGCAATGGCGGCGACAACCTCTCGTTGGCCATCGTCAAGCTCGAACCCATCGCCTGATCCACGGCCGGATCAACGGCTCGCGGCTTCGGATGCCTTCAGGGTGGCGATCTGCGCCGCCGTGGGCGTGGGCAGGCTGTTCGCCGCCTTGGCCCTGGGGTTGTCTGCATCGCGTTCCGCCTGCTGCTGACGCTCGCGCAGCTGCGCCTGGCGCGCTGCCAGCTTCGCCCGATTGCGCGCTGCGTCCCGCTGCGCGGCGTCGATCCTCGCCTCTTGTTCCGAAGCGCGCTTCTGCGCATCGGGCGCGACCCGGGGCTGCGCCTGCGGCTTGGCGGCGCGAGGCTCACTGGCCCTGAGCGGCACGCTCAGGGCGCTGGCTTCGGACGCGCCCGCCTCTTGCTGGCGTTGACGCACGCGCTCGGCCTGCTCGCTGGAGCGTTCGCGACGCTCCTGGGCATCCAGCGCCAGCTGGCGCTCGACGATGGGTTTGAGCGCCAAGCGGCGCCGCTCGCGCGCCTCGTCCAAGCAGGCATTGACGACGAAGTGGCGCGCGCATTCCCGGCTGTCCTCGGTGAAGCGGCGCTCGACGACATCTTGCCGGGCCCTCAGTTGCTCGCGCTCTTGCGCGGCCAGGGCCGGCAGCGTGGCGAACGCGAGCAGGAACAGCAGCGGCTTCATGTCAGTGAAGTATCAACGTCGCGGCGTGCGAGTTCCAGGTATTCGCGCGAACGCATTTCCTCGAGGCGCGAGACGGTGCGCGGGAACTCGTGTGCCAGAGGGCCTTCGCTGTACAGCTGCTCTGCCGGGACCGCGGCAGAGATGACCAGCTTCACGCGCCGGTCGTACAGCACATCCACCAGCAAAGTAAAGCGGCGCGCCTCGCTGGCCAGCCTGGGCGGCATCTCGGGCACGCCCGAGAGGATCAGGGTGTGGAAGCGACTGGCGAGCTCCAGGTAGTCGTTTTGCGAACGCGGGCCACCGCACAGGGTCTTGAAATCGAACCAGACCACGCCGCCGGCGCGGCGGCGCGCTCTGATCTCGCGGTGCTCGATGTGCAGCAGCGGATCCTCGTCCTTGGCCTCGGCTAGGTCTTCGAAGGTCTTGGTCAGGGCAAGCTCGGCTTGCTCGCTCAACGGGCAGTGATAGAAGTCCACCTGGTCGAGCGTGCGGCGCCGGTAGTCCGTGCCGTTGTCCACGTTGATGACTTCCAGCTTTTCCTTGAGCAGCTCGATCGCCGGCAACACGCGCTCGCGATGCAGTCCGTTCGGGTAGAGCCCGTCGGGCTGAAAGTTGGAGGTCGTGACGATAGACACCCGGTTGCGGAACATTGAGTCCAGCAAGCGGTACAGGATCATCGCGTCAGTCACGTCCGACACGTGAAACTCGTCGAAGCAGATCAGGCGAAAGCGCTTGGCGATGCGCCGGCCCAGCTCCTCCAGCGGATCGGCGATGCCTTGCAGGTCCTGCAGCTCGCGGTGCACCTCGCGCATGAACTCGTGGAAGTGCAGGCGGGTCTTGCGCGTCAGCGGAACGGCCTGGAAGAAGCAGTCCATCAGGAAGCTTTTTCCCCGGCCGACGCCGCCGTACATGTAGACGCCGCGCGGCAGCGGCGGCCGCACGAGCAGCTTGGTCACGGCGTTGGAGCGCCGTGCCTTGTAGTCAGCCCACTCGTCTTGGCAGCGCTGCAGGGACGCGACGGCACGCAGCTGCGCCGGGTCGGCCGTGTAGCCGCGCTCGGCGAGCGTCTGCTTGTACAGCTCGGTGACAGAGGTCACTTAGAAGTTCAGCGTGCGCTTGTCTACGGCCAGGGCCGCTTCCTTGGTCGATTCGCTCAGGCTCGGGTGAGCATGGCAGATGCGCGCGATGTCCTCGGCCGATGCCTTGAAGGCCATCGCCACCGTGGCTTCAGAGATCAGCTCCGAAGCGAAGGGGCCAATGATGTGAACGCCGAGGATCTCGTCAGTCGTGGCGTCCGCCAGGAACTTGACGAAACCGCTGGTGTCGCCGAGCGCACGGGCGCGGCCGTTGGCCAGGAAGGGGAACTGACCCGACTTGTAGGCGCGGCCTTCGGCCTTGAGCTGCTGCTCGGTCTTGCCGACCTGGGCGATCTCGGGGCTGGTGTAGATGACCGACGGAATGATGTCGAAATCCACATGACCGTGCTGGCCGGCGATGCGCTCGGCCACGGCCACGCCCTCTTCCTCGGCCTTGTGAGCGAGCATGGGGCCACGCACCACGTCGCCGACGGCCCAGACGTTGGGCAGGTTGGTCTTGCAGTCGTGGTCCACGACGATGGCGCCGCGCTCGTCGAGCTTCAGGCCGACAGCCTCGGGGTTCAGGCCGATGGTATTGGCTACGCGGCCGATCGAGACGATCAGCTTGTCCACTGCGAGATGGTGCTCATTGCCCTTGGCATCGGTGTAGGCCACGATCACGCCGTTCTTGTCGGTCTTGACCTCGCCGATCTTGACGCCGAGCTCGATGTTGAGACCCTGCTTCTTGAACAGCTTGGCAGCCTCCTTGGCCACGCTTTCGTCCACGGTCGGCAAGAAGGCCGGCATGGCTTCGAGCACCACGACCTCGGCACCGAGGCGGCGCCAGACCGAGCCGAGTTCCAGGCCGATCACGCCCGAGCCGATCACGCCAAGCTTCTTGGGCGTGGTGGGAATGCGCAGGGCGCCATCGTTGGAGAGGATGTCGACTTCGTCGAATGGCGCACCTGGCAGTTGGCGCGCATTCGAGCCGGTGGCCACGATCACGTGCTTGGCGGTGACACTCTCTTCGCCGGCCTTGAGCTCATAGACACCATCCTTGGCGGCGATGAAGCTGCCGCGACCGTGGAAGAACGTAACCTTGTTCTTCTTGAACAGGTAGAGGATGCCGTCGTTGTTCTGCTTCACCACGGCGTCCTTGCGACCCAGCATGGTGGCCACATCGATGGACAGGCTGCCCGTGCTGATGCCGTGCTCGGCGAAATGCTTGCTGGCGTGCTCGTAATGCTCGCTGGACTGCAGCAGGGCCTTGGACGGGATGCAGCCGACGTTGGTGCAGGTGCCGCCGGGAGCCGGACCGCCCTTCTCGTTCTTCCATTCGTCGATGCAGGCCGTGTTGAAGCCGAGCTGCGCAGCGCGGATGGCCGCGACATAGCCGCCGGGGCCGCCGCCGATGACGACGACATCGAATTGCTTGCTCATGTTTTCGTTCTTTCCAGCTTAGATGTCGAACAGCAGGCGGGCCGGATCTTCCAGCGCGTCCTTCATGGCAACCAGGCCCAGCACGGCCTCGCGGCCGTCGATGATGCGGTGGTCGTAGCTCATCGCCAGGTAGTTCATGGGGCGGACCACGATCTGGCCGTTCTCCACCACGGCGCGGTCCTTGGTGGCGTGCACGCCCAGGATGGCCGATTTCGGCGGGTTGATGATGGGCGTGGACAGCATGGAGCCGAAGGTACCGCCGTTGGAGATCGAGAAGGTGCCGCCGGTCAGGTCGTCGATGCCGAGCTTGCCGTCCTTGGCCTTGGCACCGAAGGTGGCGATGGTCTTCTCGATGTCTGCGAAGCTGAGCTGGTCGGCATTGCGGATGATGGGCACCACCAGGCCGCGCGGCGAGCCCACGGCGATGCCGATGTCGAAGTAGCCGTGGTAGACGATGTCGTTACCGTCCACCGAGGCGTTCAAGATCGGGTACTTCTTGAGCGCGGCCACGGCGGCCTTGACGAAGAAGCTCATGAAGCCGAGCTTGACGCCGTGCTCCTTCTCGAATTTCTCCTGGAACTTCTTGCGCATCTCCATCACCGGCGCCATGTTCACTTCGTTGAACGTGGTCAGGATGGCATTGGTGGATTGCGACTGCACGAGGCGCTCGGCGATGCGGGCGCGCAGGCGGCTCATGGGCACGCGCTGCTCGGGGCGGTCGCCAAGATTGGGGGCGCTCGGCGCCGTCACAGCCGGCAGGGCCTTGGCCACGGCCGGGTTGGCGGCCACGGCGACCGGAGCTGCCACGGCAGCGGCAGGTTTGGCACCGGCGGCCAAGGCATCGCCCTTGGTCACGCGGCCGTCCTTGCCCGACCCAGCCACGTCGGTGGGGCTCAGGCCCTTCTCTGCCAGGATCTTGGCGGCGGCGGGCATGGCCACGTCGCCCTTGTTGGCGACAGCCGCAGGAGCAGCGGCGACTGGGGCCGCAGCAGGGGCCGCAGCAGGGGCCGCGGCGGCAGGAGCAACAGCACCGGCCTTGCCCTCGGTATCGATCTTGGCCAGCAGCTGCTGGCTGGTGACGGTGGCACCGTCGGCTACGAGAATCTCGCCGATCACGCCGGAGGCGGGCGCGGGGACTTCGAGCACGACCTTGTCGGTCTCGATCTCGACGAGCGTCTCATCGACGGAAACGGCTTCGCCGGGCTTCTTCTTCCAGGTCAGCAGCGTGCCTTCGGACACGGACTCGGAAAACTGGGGGACATTGACGTCAACGATTGCCATGATGGTGTGTCTTTACGGTGTTCGTGAGCGGACAGGGCCCGGGGCGCGCTAGCGCAGCACCGGGCCTGCCTGGTCTTTACTTCGTGAGGATGAAGCCCTTGAGCTTGGCGAAGGCCTGCTCGAGAAGTGCCTTCTGCTGATCCTGGTGCAGATGGGCATAGCCCACGGCCGGCGAGGCGCTGGCCGGACGGCCGGCGTAGCCGAGCTTCTGACCTTCGACCATGTTTTCGTGGATCTGGTGCTGCACGAAGAACCATGCACCCTGGTTCTGCGGCTCGTCCTGGCACCACACGATGTCCGTCGCGTTCGGGTACTTCTTGATTTCGGCGGCGAATGCCTTGTGCGGGAAGGGGTAGAGCTGTTCCACGCGAATGATGGCCACGTCCTTCTTTTCGGCACGTGCCTTGACGAGGTCATAGTAGACCTTGCCCGAGCACGCGATGATGCGCTTGACCTTGGCGTTATCGAGCGCGGCCTGCTCGCCAATCACGGTCTTGAACTCGCCCTTGGTGAACTCGCTCAGCGGGGACGTAGCGTCCTTGGCGCGCAGCAGGCTCTTGGGCGTCATGATGACGAGCGGCTTGCGGAAATTGCGCAGTTGCTGGCGACGCAGCACGTGAAAGATCTGCGAGGCCGAGGTCGGCTGCACGATCTGCATATTGTTGTCCGCAGCCAGCTGCATGAAGCGCTCGAGGCGTGCCGAGCTGTGCTCGGGGCCCTGGCCCTCGTAGCCGTGCGGCAGCATCATCACGAGACCATTGGCACGACCCCACTTCACTTCACCGGAGGCGATGAACTGGTCGATCACGACCTGAGCGCCGTTGACGAAGTCGCCGAACTGGGCTTCCCAGATCGTCAGCGTGACCGGGTCCGCCGAGGCGTAGCCGTACTCGAAGCCGAGCACGGCCTCCTCGGACAGAATTGAGTCGATCACCACGAACGGCGCCTGGCCATCCGCCACGTGCTGCAGCGGAATGTAGGTGCCTTCGTCCCAGTTCTCGCGGTTCTGATCGTGCACGACAGCGTGACGGTGCGTGAAAGTGCCGCGACCGGCATCTTCGCCCGAAAGGCGGATCGGGTAGCCGCTAGACACCAACGAGGCGAAGGCCATGTGCTCGCCCATGCCCCAGTCCACGTTCACCTCGCCGCGGCCCATGGCGGCGCGGTCGGCGTAGAGCTTTTGCACGAGGTTGTGAGCAGCCAGGTCCTTGGGCAGCGTGGTGATCTTCTCGGCCAGGCGCTTCCACTCGGACATGGGGATGGCCGTGTCACAGCTGTCCGTCCACTTCTTGCCCAGGAAGGGCGACCAGTCGGTGGCGAACTTGCTCTTGAAGTTGGTCAGCACCGGGTCGACCGTGTGGCGGCCATCGTCCATGGCGGCGCGGAAGGCCTTGACCATGTCGTCGGGGCCGCTGGCCGTCAGCACGCCCTGCGCCACGAGCTTGTCGCCGTAGAGCTTGCGCGTGCCGGGATGCTGGGCAATCTTCTTGTACATCAACGGCTGCGTCAGCGCCGGCGTGTCCTGCTCGTTGTGGCCGAGCTTGCGGAAGCACACGATGTCCAGCACCACGTCCTTCTTGAATTCGGCACGGTAGTCCATGCACAGCTGCATGGCCCAGACGACGGCTTCAGGATCGTCGCCGTTCACGTGCAGCACCGGGGCCTCGATCATCTTGACGACGTCGGAGCAGTAGTGCGTGGAACGCAGGTCGCGCGGATCGCTGGTCGTGAAGCCGATCTGGTTGTTGATGACGATGTGGACCGTGCCGCCGGTGTGATAACCGCGGGTCTGCGCCATGGCCAGGGTTTCCTGCACCACGCCCTGACCGCCGAAGGCCGCATCACCGTGGACGAGCACCGGCAGCACCTGCATGCCAGCCTTGTCGCCGCGGCGGTCCTGGCGGGCGCGCACGCTGCCTTCCACGACCGGGTTGACGATCTCGAGGTGCGAGGGGTTGAAGGCGAGCGACAGGTGGACCGGACCGCCCGGCGTGCTCACGTCCGAGCTGAAGCCTTGGTGGTACTTCACGTCGCCGGCTGGCAGGTCTTCGGCTGCCTTGTGCTCGAACTCCGCGAACAGGTCCTTGGGCATCTTGCCCAGGGTGTTCACGAGCACGTTCAGGCGGCCGCGGTGGGCCATGCCGATCACGATCTCCTGCACGCCGAGTTCGCCAGCACGATGGATCAGCTCGTCCATGGCGGCGATGAAGCTTTCGCCGCCTTCGAGCGAGAAGCGCTTCTGGCCGACGTACTTGGTGTGCAGATAGCGCTCGAGGCCTTCGGCCGCGGTCAGGCGTTCGAGGATGTGCTTCTTCTTCTCGGCATCGAAGCTCGGGCGGCCGCGGGCCTTCTCGATGCGCTCTTGCCACCAGCGCTTTTCGCCGGGGTCGGTGCAGTGCATGAACTCGGCACCGATGCTGCTGCAGTAGGTCTCGCGCAGGGCCTGCACGATCTGGCGCAGGCTCATGGTCTCGCCGCCGAAATAGGTATTCGCGGCGGAGAAGCTGATGTCGGCGTCGGACTCGGTCAGGTCGTAGAAGGCCGGGTCGAGTTCGGGAATCTTGGGGCGCTCGGAGCGCTTGAGAGGGTCCAGCTCGGCCCAGCGGTTGCCCAGGAAGCGATAGGCAGCAATCAGCGACTGCACGTGCACCTGCTTGCGGGCGACGGCCAAGTCGGTGCTCGAGGCCTTGCTGGCGAAGGCGTTGGCCTTTGCGCGCTGGGCGAAAGACTCAACGACGGGGGCGTGGGCGACGTCGCGGCTCTCGCTGCCGTCAGTGGCCGGAACGTGCTGGAGCGCGTCAAAGTAGGCGCGCCAGTTGTCAGGCACGGAGCCCGGATTGTCGAGGTAGGCCTCGTACATCTCTTCGACGTAGGGCGCATTGCCTCCGAACAGGTACGAATTCGTCCTGTATTGCTGCATCATCTCTCGCTCACCTTCTGCCCCGGTATCCAAGGCTGTTGGCTGGTTGACAAACCTTCCGCGACACGGCTTCACCGGTTGGCGGATTGCGACCCACCTTTGCTGTTACCAGTCAAAAGGGACGGGAAGGACCACATTTGGTGTGGCGGACTGTAGCACTCCTTGGAAACCCTAGGTAACTGAGATTTCCGGCGCATATTGGGACGATTTGGCAAATTTCGAGCGGCTGCTTGTGGGCTGTTGCTTGCGTCCCAGGCTGCGGCCCCACAAATTCGCAAACGTTTGCCGCCCCTGGGCGCCAAGCTCTTAGACTTCAGTCTGCATGCGCCGCGCACCCCGCCATTGAATGGTGCTGGCGCCTCTGGAGACGCTCCCATGCAAGTCAAGGTCGTAGACTACCGGGCCGCCGACGCGGCCGAACAATTCACCCGTTCACTGCACGAAACCGGCTTCGGCGTGCTGTCCAACCACCCGATCCAGCAAAGCCTGGTGGAGAAGATCTACGCCGACTGGCTGGCTTTTTTCAATGGCGATGAAAAGGCGCCTTATGCCTTCTCGCCCGAGACCCAGGACGGCTGGTTCTCCACTGAGATCTCAGAGACGGCCAAGGGCCACACGCAAAAGGACATCAAGGAGTACTTCCACATCTACCCCTGGGGCCGGATTCCGCCGCAACTCAAGGCCGACGCGATGAGCTACTACAAGCAGGCCAACCAGCTGGCCGCGGAGTTGCTCTCTTGGGTCGAGAAGTACACGCCGCCCGAGATCGCCCGACACTACCGCGAGCCGCTGTCCAACATGATCAAGGACAGCCGCCAGACCCTGCTGCGCGTGCTGCGCTATCCCCCGCTGACGGGCAAGGAACCCGCGGGCTCGATCCGCGCCGCCGCGCACGGCGACATCAACCTGCTGACCATTCTGCCCGCGGCCAACGAGCCGGGCCTGCAGGTGCAGGGCAAGGACGGCTCCTGGCACGACGTGCCCTGCGACTTCGGCACTCTGACCATCAATATCGGCGACATGCTGCAGGAGGCCTCGCAGGGCTACTACCCCTCGACCCAGCACCGCGTCATGAACCCGACAGGCGAAGGCGCCAAGCGCAGCCGAGTCTCGCTGCCGCTGTTCCTGCACCCGCGCCCGGAGGTGGTGCTCTCGGACCGCTACACAGCGGACGCCTATCTGCAGGAACGCCTGCGCGAACTCGGCGTGAAGATGTGAGCCGAGTCATCCATTTGCATGTCGAGGCTCCGGCCAAGCCGGCCCTGGGGGCGACGTGCAATGGATGCGGCGTGTGCTGCGCCGCAGAGCCCTGCCCCGTGGGCATGGTACTGAGCCTGAAGCGCCGCGGCGCCTGCCGCATGCTGCGCTGGTCAGGCGAACAAACGCGTTACTTCTGCGGGGCGCTCACGGGCGCGCCGCGCGCGCTCCAACCTTTGCTACGGCGCTGGATCGCCAGCGGCCGAGGCTGCGACTCCGATCTGGAACCTACGGGCATGCCCTGAGTTGCGAGACGGCCCCGCTCACTAGCATCGGGGCTTCCATTCCCGGGGAGTCTCGATGAAGCGCCAGTTGCTTGCCGCCCTGCTCGCCTCCTTCGCGCTCGGCGCGCCCGCCGCCTCGCTGCGCTGGGCAGCCCAGAACGACGTGCTGACCCTGGACCCGCATTCGCAGGACCACGCCACCACGGAAGCCATTCTGCAACATGCCTACGAAGGCCTGGTGCGCTACAGCGAGAAGTTCGAGATCGAACCAGCGTTGGCCACGAAATGGACCTTTGTCACGCCGACTCAAGTGCGTTTCGACCTGCGCCGAGGCGTGAAATTCCACGACGGCACGCCCTTCACGGCCGACGATGTGCTGTTCTCCTTCGACCGCGTCCGCCAGCCACAAGGCACCATGCAGATCTACGTGGCCGGCATCAAGGAAATCCGCAAGATCGACGACTACACGGTGGAGATGCTGCTCGCTTCGCCCACGCCGATGCTGCTGCGCGGCCTGATCGACTTTCGCATCATCAGCAAGGCCTGGGCGGAGAAGAACAAGGCTACCCAGATCCAGGACTTCAAGGCCAAGGAAGAAACCTACGCCTCGCACAATGCGATGGGCACCGGCCCCTATCGCATCACGGCCTGGGTACCCGACCAGAAGATCACCATGGTCCTCAACAAGGACTGGTGGGACAAGAACATCGGCAACGTCACAGAGTTGACCTACATGCCGATCAAGTCCGCGCCCACGCGCGTGGCGGCCCTGCTTTCGGGCGATGTGGACCTGCTGACCGACCTGCCCACGCAGGACGTGGCCAAGCTCAAGGAGGATCCCAAGCTCAAGCTGCTGGAGGGCGTCGAGGTCCGCACCATCTTCTTCGCCATGGACCAGGGCAGCGAGGAGTTGCGCGGCTCGGATGTGAAGGGCAAGAACCCCTTCAAGGACCGCCGCGTCCGCGAGGCCCTGAACTTGGCCATCGACCGGGCGGCCCTGCAACGCTCCGTGATGCGCGGACTGTCCATTCCCGCCGGCATCATGATCGCGCCGGGCGTGCACGGCCATACGCCCGGCATCGACCAGCCGCTCAAGCCCGACCTGGTCAGGGCGCGCGCCTTGCTGGCCGAAGCTGGCTATCCGAACGGATTCGAGGTTCCGCTGAACTGCCCCAATGACCGCTATGTCAACGACGAGCAGATCTGCCAGGCCGCCGTGGCCATGTGGGCCAAGATCGGCATCAGGGCCCGGCTGATCAGCCAGCCGATGTCCCTGCACAGCGCGGGCTTCCAGCGTTTCGAGGACGCGCTGTACATGTTGGGCTGGGGCAATTCCATGCGCGACGCGATCTACACCCTGCAGGCACTCGCGCGCACGCGCAGTGGTGGCCCGGACGGCAGCTACAACTTCAGCAAGCTCTCCGACCCCAAGCTCGACGAACTCATCGATGCGATGAAATCCGAAATGGACGTGACCAAGCGCGATGAGCTGATCCGCTCGGCCCTGCTGCGCGTGCGCGATGAATATGAGTTCATCCCTTTGCACCACCAGATGCGGCCTTGGGCGATGCGCACCGGCGTGAGCACGAGCTACCGCTCGAACGACCGGCCGGAGGCCCGCTTCACCACGGTTCGCTGACATGCGCACGTTCCTGACGGCCTTGGCGCTGGCGACTGCAGCCATCGCCGCACCGGCCGCGACGCTGCGCTGGGCTGCGCAGAACGACGTGCTCACGCTCGATCCCTATGCGGTTGACCACGGCACGACGGCCGGCGTGCTGCAGAACACGTACGAGGCGCTGACCGATCTCAATCTGAAGATGGACTTGGAACCCCAACTCGCAGTCCAGTGGACCTTCATCAGCCCGACACAGGTTCGCTTCGAATTGCGCAAGGGGGTGAAGTTCCACGACGGCACGCCCTTCACTGCAGACGATGTGGTCTTCTCCTTCGAGCGCAGCCGCCAGCCGCAGGCGCGCAAGCTGGCTCCGATCGCCGGAATCAGGGAAGTCAGGAAGATCAGTAGCCACACGGTCGACTTCCTGCTCGACGGCCCCAATCCGCTGCTGCTCAGAAGCCTGGCCGGCTTCTACATCATGAGCAAGACCTGGTGCGAGAAGAACAAGGCCACGCAGGTGCAGGACCTCGTGGCCAAGACCGAGAACTTCGCTTCCCGCCATGCGATGGGCACGGGCCCTTACCGCATCACCGAGTGGCTGCCGGACCAGCGCATTTCTATGGTGGTCAACAAGGACTGGTGGGGCCGGAACACGGGCAACGTGACGGAGCTGGTCTACCTGCCGATCAAGTCCCCGGCCACCCGCGTGGCAGCCTTGCTCTCGGGCGACGTGGACCTGATCACGGACAGCCCGACCCAGAATCTGCCGCAGCTCAAGGAAGACGCCAGGCTCAAGGTGCTCGAGGGCATGGAGTCGCGCGTGATCTTCTTCGGCATGAACCAGGGGAACAAGGAACTGCTGGGCTCGGATGTCAAAGGCCGGAACCCCTTGCGCGAGCGGCGCGTGCGCGAAGCCCTGAACCTGGCCATCGACCGCGAGGCCTTGAAGCGCGTGACGATGCGCGGTCTGTCCATCCCTGCCGGCCTGATGGTGCCACCCGATGTCTCACCGAGCGCGCCCGACATCGACGTGCCGGTGAAGGCCGATCCAGCGCGAGCAAAAAAGCTGCTCGCGGAAGCTGGCTATCCAAACGGTCTGGAGCTACCGCTGTTGTGTCCCAATGACCGCTACATCAACGACGAGGCGATCTGCCTGACGGCGATCAGTCTGTGGGCCAAGATCGGTGTCAAGGTCAAGCTGACGACTCAGCCCTTTTCGATCTTCACGGTAACGATGCGCCAGGAGCCTGGCCCGCCGGCGCTCGCGCTCTATGGCTGGGGCAGCGACTCCACGCTGGATGCCAACTACTTTCTTCGGGCGCTGGCGCACACGCGCTCAGCCGGCGGAAACGGCAATTACAACTTCTGGAGCGTGAGCGATGCCCGGCTCGATGAGCTGATCGACGCGAGCCGCACGGAGATAGATGTGGCCAAGCGCGACACGATGCTGCGTGAGGCGCTCATGCGCGTGCGCGACGAGTTCTTGTTCATTCCACTGCACTACCAATTGCGGCCGTGGACGATGAAGAAGGGCGTGCAAACGCCCTACCGCTGGGACTCGATGCCGCTGATCCAGCACACGAGCATCCAATGAACAAGGCCGGCGCTAGCCTCTAGCGTTTAGCCTCTAGCCTCTAGCCTCTAGCCCCTAACCTCTAGGCGGCCGTTGCGTTCACAGCGCCAGTCGGGCCCGTGCCGCCTGGTATTCACTCGACAAGCGCGCCACGAGTTCGGCCGT
The DNA here is from genome assembly GCA_019234295.1 of Roseateles sp. Taxonomy (GTDB): domain Bacteria; phylum Pseudomonadota; class Gammaproteobacteria; order Burkholderiales; family Burkholderiaceae_C; genus JAFALK01. The sequence continues at coordinate 15,822 of JAFALK010000018.1, read as the reverse complement.
CGGCACGACCTCGTCGATCACGCCAATGCCTTGGCCGCAACCCCAGACTTCCTTCCAAGCCTTGGCGCCATTCGTGGCGGCGCCGAAGTCCATCTTGCTTGGATCGCTCTCGGGCAGGTGGTCCGGGTCCATGCCTGCCTTGACGATGGAGCCGCGCAGGTAGTTGCCATGCACGCCGGTGAAGAGGTTGCTGTAGACGATGTCGTCGCTGCTGCTCTCGACGATCATCTGCTTGTACTCGGGCACGGCACGCGCCTCGGTCGTCGCGATGAAAGCGGAGCCGACATAGGCGAAGTCTGCGCCCATGGCCTGCGCCGAGAGCACCGCATCGCCGGTGGCGATGGCACCCGACAGCGCCAGCGGGCCATCGAACCAGGCGCGGATTTCCTGGATCAGCGCGAAGGGGCTTTTCACGCCAGCATGACCACCGGCGCCGGCGGCCACGGCGATCAGGCCGTCGGCGCCCTTGTCGATGGCCTTCCTGGCGAAGAAGTTGTTGATGATGTCGTGCATCACCACGCCGCCCCAGCTATGCACGGCCTGATTGATGTCCTCGCGGGCGCCGAGCGATGTGATGATCAGCGGCACCTTGTACTTCTCGCACAAGACCATGTCCTGCTCGAGCCGCGGGTTGCTCTTGTGCACGATCTGGTTGATGGCAAAGGGTGCCGCGGGCCGGTCAGGATGGGCCGCGTTGTGGGCGGCCAGGGTCTCGGTGATCTCGGCCAGCCAGTCGTCGAGCTGCTCGGCCGGACGCGCGTTGAGCGCCGGCATGGAGCCGATGACGCCGGCCTTGCACTGCTCGATGACGAGCTGCGGCGTGCTGATGATGAACATGGGCGAGGCGATGACGGGCAGTCGGCGCCCCTGGAGAACGGGGGGAAGGTGGCTCATCAGTATTGATCCATCGGCAGCGCGTTGACGCTCTGGGCGCCGTTCACGATCGCGTCGCGCAGGGCGGCGCAGCGCGGCAGGATGTGCTCGGCATAGAAGCGCGCGGTCGTGATCTTGGCGCTCATGAACGGCGTGTCCTCGGTGAGTCGGTCTTCCGCAGCGAGCAGCGAGCGGCCCAACTGCCAGCCGGCCACGAGATTGCCGGCCAGCATCAGGTAGGGCACCGAGCCGGCATAGGCCGCGTTCGGGTCGGCTTTGCCGTGAGCGGCGATGAAGTCCACCACGGTCAGATAGGCCTCGCGGGCGGCCTTGAGCTGCCGGGCGACGCTCTTGGCGGCGACGCTACTGCGGGCAGCGAGTTCGCCTTCCGTGGCCTCGATCAGTGCGGCCACGCCGCGTGCCAGCGCGCCACCGTCACGCACCGTCTTGCGCCCGACCAAGTCGTTCGCCTGGATGGCGGTCGTGCCTTCGTAGATCGTCAGGATCTTGGCGTCGCGGTAGTACTGCGCCGCGCCCGTCTCCTCGATGAAGCCCATGCCGCCGTGCACCTGCACGCCAAGATCCGTCACTTCCAGGCTCATCTCGGTGCTGTAACCCTTGACCAGGGGCACCATGAATTCATAGAAGGCCTGAGCCTGGGCGCGCGTCTCTTCGTCCGGATGATGGTGGGCCGTGTCGTAGGCCGCGGCGGCGTTGATTGCCATGGCGCGCGAGCCTTCGGTCAGCGAGCGCATGGTCATCAGCATGCGGCGCACATCGGGGTGGTGGATGATGGTGGCGCTGCCCTTGACCGAGCCGTCCACGGGGCGCGACTGAACGCGGTCGCGGGCATACTCGACGGCCTTTTGGTAGGCGCGCTCAGCCTGGCCGATGCCCTGAAGGCCTACGGCATAGCGGGCCGAGTTCATCATGATGAACATGTACTCCAGGCCCCGGTTCTCCTCGCCGACGAGGTAGCCCACGGCGCCGCCATGGTCGCCGAACTGCAGCACGGCGGTGGGGCTGGCCTTGATGCCCATCTTGTGCTCGATGGACACGCAGTGCGCGTCGTTGCGCGCGCCGTTGCTGCCGTCGGCGTTGATCATGAACTTGGGCACGATGAAGAGGCTGATGCCCTTCACGCCTTCCGGAGCACCCGCCACGCGGCCGAGCACGAGGTGGATGATGTTCTCCGCCATGTCGTGCTCACCGTAGGTGATAAAGATCTTGGTGCCGAAGAGCTTGTAGGTCCCGTCGGCCTGCTTGTCGGCGCGCGTGCGAACCAGCGAGAGATCAGAGCCGGCCTGCGGCTCGGTCAGATTCATCGTGCCAGTCCAGGTGCCATCGATGAGCTTGGGGAGGTAGGTGGCGCGCTGCTCCTCGCTGCCGGCCGTCAGCAGGGCCTCGATGGCTCCGTCAGTCAGGATCGAGCACAGCGCAAAGCTCAGGTTGGCGCCGTTGACGACCTCCGAGCAGGCGGCACCGATGGTCTTGGGCAGGCCTTGGCCGCCGAAGGTGTCGGGATGCTGCAAGCCCTGCCAGCCGCCTTCGACGAACTGGCGGAACGCTGAGCGGAATCCCGGCGTGGTCGTGACCTGGCCGTCCTTGAACCAGGAGGGGTTCTTGTCGCCCTCCACATTGAGCGGCGCGATGACCTGTTCATTGAGCTTGGCGCATTCTTCTAGCACGGCGGCGGCGGTCTCGACGCCGTAATCGGCGAAGGCGGGAATGGCTTGTGTCAGCTGCTCCAGGCCGGCGACGGCCTGCATGTTGAACAGCATGTCCTTGACGGGTGCACGGTAGGTCATGGCGGGAGTCCTTGAGTGACAAAAAAGGCGCCCTTGTCAGGCGCCTTGTACTGCTGATACTGAAATCAAAGGCTATTGACCAGTTCCGGCACGGCCGTGAACAGATCCGCTTCGAGCCCGTAGTCAGCCACCGAGAAGATCGGGGCCTCGGGGTCCTTGTTGATCGCCACGATCACCTTGGAGTCCTTCATGCCGGCCAGATGCTGGATGGCACCCGAGATGCCGCAGGCCACGTAGAGCTGCGGCGCCACGATCTTGCCGGTCTGGCCGACCTGCCAGTCGTTGGGGGCATAACCGGCGTCCACAGCCGCGCGGCTGGCGCCCAGGGCCGCACCAAGCTTGTCGGCCAGCGGGGTCAGCACTTCCATGAACTTCTCGTTGGAGCCCAGGGCACGGCCACCGGAGACGATGATCTTGGCGGCGGTCAGCTCGGGGCGGTCGCTCTTGGTGACCTCGCGACCCACGAACGAGCTCTTGCCCGAGTCGGCGGCGGCGGCGATGGTCTCGATGGCAGCCGAGCCGCCGGTAGCCGCCGCGGCATCGAAACCGGTCGTGCGCACGGTGATGACCTTCTTGGCGTCCTGCGACTGCACGGTGGCGATGGCGTTGCCGGCGTAGATCGGGCGCTCGAAGGTGTCGGCCGAGATCACTTTGGTGATGTCGGAGACCTGGGCCACGTCGAGCAGGGCGGCCACGCGCGGCGCGGTGTTCTTGCCCGAGGCGGTGGCTGGGAAGAGGATGTGGCTGTAGTTGCCGGCCGAAGTGACGATAGCGACGACCTGCGCAGCGAGGTTCTCGGCCAAGCCATCGGCCAGCGTGGCACCGTCGGCGTGCAGCACCTTGGTGACGCCGGCGATCTGGGCGGCAGCGGCGGCGGCGGCGGTGGCTCCTGAGCCTGCCACCAGGACGTGGACCTCGGCGCCGCAAGCGACGGCGGCAGTCACGGTGTTCAGCGTGGCGCCCTTGATGTGGGCGTTATCGTGTTCGGCAATGACGAGAGCGGTCATGTCGTGAATCTCCTGAATTCTTGTGAAGGCTTAGAGGACCTTGGCCGTGTTCTTGAGCTTGTCGACCAGAGTGGCGACGTCGGGCACCTTGATGCCGGCGCTGCGCTTGGGCGGCTCCTCGACCTTCAGCGTCTTGATGCGCGGGGCCACGTCCACGCCGAGGTCGGCGGGCTTGACGATCTCCAGCGGCTTCTTCTTGGCCTTCATGATGTTGGGCAGCGTCACGTAGCGCGGCTCGTTCAGGCGCAGATCGGTCGTGACCACGGCGGGCAGCGAGAGGCTCACGGTCTCCAGGCCGCCGTCAACTTCACGCGTCACGGCCGCCTTGCCGTCGGCAACTTCAACCTTGGAGGCGAACGTGCCTTGCGGCATGCCGGTCAGCGCGGCCAGCATCTGGCCGGTCTGGTTGCAGTCGTCATCAATGGCCTGCTTGCCCAGCACGACGAGCTGGGGTTGTTCCTTGTCGACGAGGGCCTTGAGCAGCTTGGCAACGGCTAGGGGCTGCAGTTCGGCGTCAGTTTCCACAAGGATGGCACGGTCCGCGCCGATGGCCATGGCCGTTCGCAGGGTCTCCTGGCACTGCGTGACGCCGCAGGAAACGGCGATCACCTCGGTGACCACGCCCTTCTCCTTCAGGCGCACAGCCTCTTCGACGGCGATCTCGTCGAAGGGGTTCATCGACATCTTGACGTTGGCGATATCCACGCCGGTGCCATCGCTCTTGACGCGCACCTTGACGTTGTAGTCGACCACACGCTTCACAGGGACCAATACCTTCATCAAAGTCTCCAGGCAAATTGACGTAAACGTTAATTGGATTCTAAAGGCGTCTTTTGCCGCGGTGCGGAAAAAAAGCACGATCGTTCGATTTTATTTTATACACGAACTGGCGCTCGACAAGCCCCTAGACTGCGAGCCCTATGTTTGATCCTCAGCCATGCATCGGCGTCTTCGATTCTGGCGTGGGCGGCCTCACGGTGCTGCGCGAGTTACGCCAACAACTGTCCGAAGCACGCCTGCTCTACCTTGCCGACGCCGCCCATGCCCCCTACGGCGAAAAGACGCCTGACTTCATCGTTCAGCGCAGTCTGGCGATCGGGAGCTGGTTGAAGGAGCAAGGCGCGAGCCTGCTGGTCGTGGCCTGCAACACGGCCACAGCTCACGCCATCCATGCCTTGCGCGAGCGCTGGCCGGATCTGCCGGTCGTGGGGACGGAGCCCGGCATCAAGCCCGCGGTGCAGGCCAGTCGCAATGGTCGCGTGGGCGTGCTCGCCACGCCGGCCACGCTGGCCAGTGCACGCTATCGCTCGCTGATCGAGCGACATGGCGCGAGCGCTCAAGTGATCAGCCAACCCTGCGCCGGCCTGGTCGACGCCATCGAGCAAGGCGAGCTGCACGCGCCGGCGTTGCGCCGACTGGTGCAGGAGTTCTGCGCGCCGCTTCGGGAGGCCGGCGTGGACACGGTGCTGATGGGCTGCACGCACTACCCGCTGGTCCGGCCCCTGATCCAGGAGGCCCTCGGGCCCGATGTTCGCCTGCTCGATGTCGAGACGGCCGTGGCCCAGCAGGCGTGCCGCCTGTGGACCGGCCCGACCACCGAATGCGCACCTGGCTTGCGTATCGCCACGACGGGTGTGCCGATGGCCTTGCAGCGCTTCGTCAGCACTGCGCTCGGCTGGCGGGACGTGCCGGTGGAATCGGCGTCGGTCTGAGTCGCTCGAGGGTCCGTTCAGCGCACCGCCAAGGCGTAGCCGACGTTGCTCTTCGGGATGTCGTAGACGCCCCAGTCGCAGCTGTAGACGGTCCAGGCCAGCGTGGTGCTCGCGGCGTCGGTGGACGAGGTCCAGTAGAACTCCGACTGCATGAAGTTCGTGAAGCTCGCGGGCTGCGAAGCGATGCTGCCGACCTGGCTCGTGAAGCTCTCGTTGAAATGCGCCGCCATATTGTTCTGCGCGCGATCGGACAGGCTCTCCAGCTCCTTTCGATTGGGCATGCGCCAGCTGCCGGCCTTGGAGCCATCGCTGAGGCCGCATTGGCCGCTGGCCAGGGCGCCGATGGCCGCAAGAGAACCCGCCCAGTCCTGCCGAATGCAGTCGGCCTTCTTCAACCAGATCAAGCCCGTGACCGTGTCGGTCACCGTGCCGTCGCCGTTGTCCTTCATGCGCGGAGCGGGCATGGCCGCGCCCCGCTGCAGGCTGCCGTCGTCGCCGTCGGCATAGGGCACGTAGGCCCCGGTCGCGCGAAGCTTCACCGCGCCTGAAGACGTGCCCTTGACCGCCCAGACCGCATTGCTGGCGGTGGCCTTGACGTTGAGGCTGGAGCCCGCGTTGTCATTGATGTAGCGGCCGTCGCTCATGCGGATGGCCCAGGCATTGGGGGAGCCGACGAGGCCGCCGTAGTAGCTCGTTGAGGTCCAGTAGATGCCCTGCGACACGTTCGTGAACGGATGTCCGGCCGGTAGCGCAGGGCTGCTGGCCGAGGCGTCGATGACGCTTTCGAGCTCGACCACATTGGGCATGCGCCAATCACCGACCTTGGAGCCGTCGCTCAGGCCGCAACTGCCCGAAGTCAGCTGGTTCACCTTGGCCACTGCATCGGCCCACTGCGTCGGGCTGAAGCAGCCCGCAGTCCTGAGCCAGACAAGCCCCGTCAGAGTGTCGGTGACCGTGCCGTCCTGGTTGTCGACGAATCGCGCCGCTGGCCAGGCGGTGCCGGCCTTCAGCACGCCATCGTCGCCGGCGGCATAGCTGGCGGTTTGACCGCTTGCGGCCAGGCTCACGGTCGGATTGCTACCGTCGAAGGCCTCGAAGTTGGCCCCCGTGATCGAGTTGTTGGACGTCGAGTTCAGGTTGATGACGTTGAACTCGATGCCCGTGCCACCGGAGGGATTTGAGAATGAGCCGTTGTAGTCCTCGCGGGTCGAAATTGCGCCGATGTCGACATACCAGGCATGGCCGGGGGCGTTCCAAAGGGCTTTCGAGCGGTCTCCCGTCGGATTGGATGCCATGACCGGATTGAAGGCGTACCCTGTCTTCTGGACGAAGAACTGGTAGTTGATGACGCATCCGGGCGCGGTACACGAGGTCGTCAGGCCGCTAAAGCTGTAGTTGCCGTTAGCGTCGGTCGATGCAGTAGCGAAGACCGTGTTCGTGTTCGTGTTGTAGGCGACGACGGTCGCCCCGGCCATGGGGAGGCCCTTGAAGGTCACCGTGCCGCTGGCGGTGTTGGTGGGCGGCGAATTGCTGCCGCTCTGAATTCCTATATTGCTGCCGCCACCACCTCCACCGCCGCCGCCGCAAGCCGCAAGCAAAACAGCACAACCCACGACGCACAGCGCCTTCATTCTTTCCACGACTACCTCCAGCCGCCGGCGTACGGAGGCCGACGCTTTGAACCGATGTGTATCAGTTCAAAGTTTGCTTGGATTGATGGGTCTGGACGAGGAAGGAATTCACGGCGCGGGCCTTCAGACGCGATTGCTGCGGCCACTGCTTACTGCCTTGGTGCCCAGGACGGGACTCGAACCCGTACGCCCTTGCTGGCCGCGGATTTTAAGTCCGCTGCGTCCAGGCGGAGAAAATTTAACTATTTATACAAGCTTCTGATTTTAAACGATTTTTTATATCAACTTACAGCCAACTCTCTCAGGTCGTGACTTTTGAACGGTCAAAAATCATAAAAGATGCGGGAAAAATGCGGCAAATTTGAGTCACACTGACGGACACCATGCCAGCCCGTCGCCCGCTTCAATCTTGGAAAGAGATGCGCCATGTCTGGCCGCTCACTACCCAGCCCGGAGAGCATCTTGACCCCGGTTTTCCCAATTTCGGCATCAGGGTAAGCCCGAAGGGGAGGTGCGTTTGGGTCATACGTTTCTCATCAGGCACGGGAAAGGAACGCAAAGAGACCAGCACCACGCTAGGTCTAGTGCATGGTGTAGGCGTCGAGCCAGACGGGGTGCGCATACTAAATCTACGGCAAGCGCACGAAGCCGCGCGGGAGTGGCTTGCTGAGCAAAAGGACCCTATCTACGCCGCCCAGCAGAAAGCGGAACGAGAAGCAGCCAAGGCCAAGCCTTTAACCCTGGGTGACGGCTTCGCTGAGTACAAGCGCATGCGCCGCACTAAGCGAGGAGAGCCCCTGGCTGCGCGCACGATTGAAAGCTACGAGAAGACATTCAAGACGCACCTGAAAAAGGCTGAGAACTGGCCGCTGCTAACTACCGGCACACGTGCCTGGGCATTGCTCATTGAGGAAATCGCGAAGCAAAGCCCTAGCCGCGCGATGGAAGCACTGTCCCTGGTCTCGGGCATATACACGCACTACGAGGTGATGGAACTACCTGGTCTGACACGTAACCCCATCCGAAATGTGCGCAGGCTACGCGTGGTGCAAGCCCCTGCGAAGCGCAAGACGCACGCTCCGGCGGTGCATCTGCCGAAGTTGATTGCAGGCATCAATGCTGTGCGCAACCCCACGAGCCGCGATGTACTGACATGCTATTTGCTAGGTGGCTTCCGGAAGTCGGCCGTCATGCGTCTTCGTCGAAGCATCGTAGACCTCGAGTCAGGCGTCATCGACGTGCCCAAAGGTGAACCGGGCTGGAAAGGCTGGTTCGGCAAGTACCCGCTCAATTCGCAGGTATGGGGCATCTTGCACGAGCGAAACAAGGCCATGGCACCAGAACATGATTGGTTCTTCCCAGCCAGAAGCGAACCAAAGGACCACTTCAAAGATGTCCGCGGAGCCCTTCAAACAGCATGTTCGGGCTTGCCAACGGTCCTCATGCCTCATGACCTGCGACGGACGTTCGGCACTGTCTGTGACCTGGTCTACCCAGGGGACGTCGCCATTTCTGGCGCCCTTCTCACTCACAAATGGGCACTGCCAGAAAGTCCGGAAACCAGCATCACGCTGCAGTATCAGCAGCGCACCATGGAGGACATCCGCTATGCCAGCGAGACTGTCGCCACAGCGATTCTCGAAATTGCAGGCATCTTGCCTTTGAGCGATGCCATTGCGGATGCGCTACGTCGGAAGGGCATCAACCCAGCGCAACTTGAGCTTGTTGACGATGTGGCAGACGAGGGGGAGGAATGAACGGAAGGCGCCCTCGCCAACTCAGGGTCTCCGCTCTCATGCAGCCGCTCGCGCCAGTTCTCCATGGGCGTAGCGCGCCGCCCTCTTCAGGGGTATCCCGTATGTAGCAGCTGCATCGTCCGCTCTCCGTAGGCTCTCAGCTCAGCATCGGTCACCTCAGTTCGCGGTGCTATGCCACTCGTGTCGTGGTGGAACGCACCTGCAAAGTCATTGAGCTCGTGGAGTCCAGTGAGACTTTCCTGAAGCACCGCCAGCGGGCTGTTGGCCATCGCATCCTTGATGAGCTGCAGGACGCTGCCGACCGGCAACCCCTCCGCGATGCGCCCAGGGAATCGTCGATGCAGATGCCCTTCCAGAAGAGGCCGCAAGCCTTGGGCGACTGCTAGCGATTTCTCCGAAGGCTTTGCGGCGAGGAAGTCATCCAGCGCCCGGTAGTGCTTGTAGAAGTCGGTGGCACAGGCCTCGTCCATGTCGAAACCATTTCTTAGCTCCGAGTAGCCATCAGCAGCACGTATAGCCTCAAGCAGGAGAGGCATGCAAATACCCTTGCCAGTGAGACGCCGAAATACGTCACGCAGGAAGAACGCGTCGTGCGCCAGAACAATCAGCTGCTCGACGCTGCGGGCCAGTTGCGCAATGGCGTCGACCGTCTGTGCGCGGCGATGCTTGTCAAGGCTGGTGAACAAGTCATCGACCACGACTACTTTGTTCCCATGGTCGGAGTCATCGAACAGTTTGGCCAAGAAGAATGCCAACGCCAAAGTTCTCTTGTCACCGTCGCTCAATGCAGTTTGGAAGCAGGGAGCCGCCGTCTTCCTCCCGGCAGGAACCGTTTGCCCGCGCACCGACAGACCGTATTCCGTTCGGGGCGTTCCGCTACTGCCCACATAAGTCGGCTTCAATTTCACGACGGTGAAGTCCGCACCGAACTTCGAGAGCCAGTGGTTAATGCTCTTCTGGAACTTGTCGAGAACGCTCGCCATGAGCGTGTCCAACTCCTCGCGGGCCGTCTTCTTGGCGGTCTCCGCCTTAGTCCTGTCAGCATCCGCCTGCTGACGCTCGTCGACCAGCGCGACCACCTCGGGAGAAAACCGCGTCTTGTTCAGCTTGGCGGACACAAGACTTGTTTGCAGGACGTCCAACTTTTCTGCGGCCAAGCCTGCCTTGTAGGCGGTGATTGCCTCGTTGGCTGCAAACACCTCGGTGTTATAGGCAGTGACAACCTGAAAGGCAGCGTTGAGCTGTGCTTCCACGTCGGCCAAAGCGGCAAAGTTAACCGACTGCAACGGCGTCTGCTTCTTTAGCTGGACGAGCGCCTCGACCTTCTTCATTGCGGACGCCACTGCTTGTCGCGCTGTTTCGATGTTCAGCGCCGTCAACTGCAGTTTCACTTGGCCACTCCAGCCGTTGATGCGCTCAGCGTTGATTGCGTTTACCCTTTCGTAGGAGGTCAGCCCCTCTTGAAATACAGCTGCGCCCGCCGTCCCAGCTAGGTCTCGCACCTCCGCGGTCAACTCGGCGTACGCCTCATTGAAGTAGGTCTGGTACGACGCAATCAAGGGAATGCCAATCGCCGATTGATTGCAGAATGGACAGTTGTGACCGCCCATCAAGCGGAGGCCTGCAGCCAGCCATTCTTCGGGTTCTGTTTCCGGGACGCTCTCTAAATGGGCTACATGGGCCTTGACTGCAATTTCGGCGTCTGCATGTATGTCCTGCAGTGACCGTCCCAGGACGGCCTTGAACTTGGTGAAGTCGAAGCTTGGAACTGCCAGAGACGCCAAAGAAGCCCGTGCAGCAATGGCCCCGGCATCTTTCGCTGCCGCAATTCGGCTTTCCAGACCTGCGATGGTCTCGTCGACCTTGTCGTCTTTGACGAGGACCTTAATGAAAACGGGAAGCGGCGTCGCTCCTATGTAACCCTTGAGCTTATCTTCAGCGGCGGTCCGACGCTTTGTGGCTGCGGTCTGTTCGTCACCGGCGGTGTCCAACTCCTGCTTCTTCCTCACAGCCGCCGTACCGAGGGCAAATTCCAGAAGCGCCTCGTGATGTGCGGTCTGTACTTCAGACCCCGCGTAGACATTGCGCTCGACGAAGTGCTGGTCGAACACGACGATGTTCGGCACGCTTGCAGACCACTTCGCGCCATCGAACTGAACGTTGTCGGATGCACCTCCAGTGGTGCATCGCACAACGATTTTTTGGGCTCCACCACCAAAGGTGCAGCGCGCAACCAACGGGCCAATATCGCCGGTGCTCAACGAAGCCAAGGCGGCAGAAATTGTGGACTTACCTCGGCCGTTCTCGGCATACAGCAAGGTCACACGGTCGAAGTCGGCAGCTTTGGGTGTGCCGTGGCGAAACACCCCCAGGTTATCCAGCGTGATGATTTTGTTCAGCATGGCCCTCCCAGCCTAAGCCTTGAAATAGAGCTTATTTGAGGGCGTAGCCTATTGGCGCGTGCCTGCACTTGCAACTCCCACAGTTCTATCTTTGTAGATTGCCTGCCCGGCGAGGCCGCGGGCGCCCGCATATTGGCTTCTAAAGCCATCAGTTCCTGGACGCATAGAAGTAGCCCCCTGCTCGGGGGCTTTGAATGAGCGCTATGCGAATGCCGCCTGCAGTCGACTCTGCGTCCGCGAAGACCAAGGGCGGTCGCCAGCCTTAGCAACTTGTCGGCGCGGCATCTCGTCCGCAGTCTTGAAAGCTTCAAGTGCCCCCTTCTGACCAACCGCTATGCAGGTCTTCGTGACGTCCCGAAGGATGCCTTCAAGGGCTCGGGCGTCCTCCAGCGCCGCGCAGTCCGACTTCGACCACATGTCTGCGAACTGCTCGGCCACAAATTTGGCGTCCTCACCATCCCGCCCCTGTTCCCGCCGTAACTGAATGACGGCGTGAGCGCACTCAGCAGCGTCAGGGTCCATGCCAGCGGCTACCGCCAGTCTGACGTAGAGCCTAGCCCAGTCACCGTCACGGACTTCCAGCACTTCGCGATGAAGTTGCTCGCAAGCTTCCGCGACGGGCTGGACCTGCCGCGCAGTCTGGAAGACCTCTTGCACCTTCTTCATCAGCCGCTCGTGGACGAGGCCATTGCGCCGGAGTCGAACGCTAGCGGGTGTAAAGAGCTTCTCGTACGCCGATGAAATCAGCGCCACCTGGTCACGCCTGAGCCCGCAGTCCAGTTTGTGCAGCGTACGCGCGATGTCCGTCGCGGAGAACGCCTCAAGTGCCGCTTTGGTCGCGTTCGGCAAGAAGCGTCCGTCGGGTCCAATTGCCATGTCTTTCCCTTTCAAATTAGTTGTCCTCGTGTCGCAAGCTGATAGCCGCGATAGTTCGTGTAGGTAATGGCATGGCAAACAGGCGCTTTGCCAACAATCGAATGACTACAACCGCAATGGACTTGGCTGTTCTGGGCTAAGTGCTTGAAGTGGCAAGGCTTCCCATCGGGCGGCCATTGCCAGCAGCTTGTCCTCCGGGACCCCATGAACACTTTGCCAGTGACCGGAGGCCTCGATGACCTTGATGTTTGAGGTCATTGCGAAATAGGGTTCCATCTCTGCAAGTCGCGTAAAGGTGTTCGCCACCACGACACGCGCTCCGCGAGCCAGGGCTGCCGAGGCATGATTTCTGCACCAAGCATGAGCCTCTTTGATTCGTGTGGCATCGAATACATAAGCGCCATCTCTCTCGAAGAACATGTCAGCCTCAAAATGCTCGTAACCCACCATGGCCAGCACTCTTGCCATGGTCGACTTTCCACTTCCTGGGAGCCCGCGAATCAGGACAAGCTCGCCGTTGTCGGGCTTGTCCGGGCGGCCTAACCGTTGGGGTTGGTGATGACGGCGGTTCTGAGCGGGCTGGACGACGGAATTCATGGGCTTCTCAAAGAGTTTTGGAAGCCAAGTACAGCGACAGGTTTTAGCCTCCCTCAGACGCATGCAGTGCTTTCAACGGTGGACCTTTCCGTCGCACCGCGTGCCCCTTGAATGGCAACCCTCCTTCAGAGACGAAGTCGCCGCTCGCGCAGCGAGATAGATGCAAGGGACTCGATACGCACGCCGGTCAGCCGGTGCTCTGCGTCCTGGGTCAGCTCGGTAAGCCACACCCGTTCACTCAGTCGGTTCGGGTCGAAACCCGAGTTGAGCCTGGCGTTCTTACACAGCATGGCTTGGATGTCGGCTCGCGTCGTCCAGCGCTGATAGGCATCCAGCAGCTTCGCGCGCAGGTTAGTGTGCGGGTGATTGCGAGTGACTAAGGTGAAGTTCGTCACCAGACCGCGCTCCAGGCTCACATCGAGCATCCGGCCGATATAGAAGATGCCGTTGAACGACTTGGCCTGGGTGACGGTGTCCTTCTTGCTGGCTTCGATTTCCACCCAATCGACGTCGCCGAATACATGCGGCGGGCGTGACTGCGGGTTGTGACCGGTCGAATCCATGTAGCGCTCGCGCTCGGGTTGCTCGTCGAGCAACAGCACGTCGGGCCTGCGCGTGAAGTAGTGACGATTGACCTCGGTGTTGGCCTTGCCAGCATGGCCGAGCTCTGCGGGCGTCAGGAACAACTCGCCAGACATCGCGGCCAGCTGTTCCTTGATGGTGGGCAGTTTGGTGTCAGGGTCTGCGGGCGTGGGCTGTCTAGCCAAGCCAGAGCGGATGGCGTACTCGCCCCAGACGCGCAGTGACGGCTGGATGAGCCGTCGGGCGATAACGTACTGCTGCTCCAGCAGTCGGTGCTGGTCTTGCACAGAACCGACATGGCTCATGTTGTCGATGTTCTGGCGGCTGCGGACCCGGTAGCCGGCGTCGAGAACGCGCCGTGCGCCGCGGCGGGTGAGCCAGTAGTAGCGGCCCGCCAAATGGTCGGCGGTAGTGCGTGCGACAGTGGCCACGTCCAGCAGCTTCTCCTGGACAAGCTTCTGCAGCCGGCGTCGGGTGGCGTGCACTGCGCTCTCGCCCGCCACGACGCCAGGCCCATTGCTGGCGGGATAGACCACGGCGTACTCGTCGGCGTAGCCCTGCGTGCCGGCCACGGGCACCAGACTTCCGCGGAAGAAAAGCGCCAGCTCCGCTTCACGCATCGAGCCCAGCACGCCAATGGCATGCAAGAGCGCGAGGTCTGCCGCGCAATCGTCGTCGAACAGCCAGGGCTGCACGCGCTCCAGCAGCTCACGGGCATTGGGCATCAGCGGCGACAGCATGTGTTCAAGCACGATGCCGCTCCATCACCGAGCGAATGCTCGTGGCGTGGGGACGCAAGGATGTGAAGAAGGCGGTCAGCTTGTCGGCACGGTACCGGCCACCCTCAGTCCAGAAGACTTCTTTCAGAGACGCCTTGACGAGCGCCCGCGCGAGCTGCGTGTCCTTCAAAGCCACGCCCACCTCTGCCGGCATTCGTCGGCCGATGACCTCGATGCTGATGGCCCGACCCAGCACCAGCGAGGCAACCCGGGCGAGTTCACGGTAGTACGCAACGCTGGCCGTGTCTGAAGAACCTGCACGGTCCGCGACGTAGGTGTAGGTCACGCGCCCCGATGCACGGACAGCGCACCTGAGATTGGCCAGGCAGCTCAGCACGGCCCGCTCAAGCGGCTTCAGGCTTCGCTGGCGATGGACGTCAGCGGCCAGCGCCGCCGGACCCACGAAAGTGAAGTCAGGGTCGGCACGGTGCATGGCCACGCAGTGCTCGAACACGAGCGCACGCTTAGCCATATCGCTTGCTGTGGTCAGCGACTTCGATGCATCCGGCAGGACCAGGTCAAAGTTCTGCTGCATGTAGCGCATGCCGGCGGCATTCAGGAAGTAGTAGAAGCTGGCGCCGACCTTCTTGCGACCGAACGCTCGAATCGGCTCGCGACGATTCACCCGGGCCAAGCGACTTGCAACGCTGGTGGCCTGTGCTTGACGGCACAGTCGTAGCGTCAGCGCTTGCGCCTGCCGGTGCCGAGCCGCAGCCGTAGAGAGGTTCTTGAAGACCCATTCACCGAGTTGCCTGACGCTGAGGAGACCAAACTGGCCGACGGCGAAGATGGCATCCCACTCGTACTGCTGAGCTTTGTCCCAGGTTGCAACGCCTGTTGCTCTGAATTTTTCGAGCGGCTTGGCCGAGGGTCTCTTGCGCTTGCGCGGTGCGGCAGTGTGCAAGCGCGCTGTGCAATTTGCGTCGCTCGCGTCATCGCACGAGTTGCAGTCACTCGATGCTGCGAGCGCAGTTGCCGTGACGGCTGATGCGACCGAGTTTTCGGCAACGACCGCTGCCGCGGCCGCCGTCCCAGGGTGTGGGGAGACAGCCTCTTGGGGCTGCATGATTTCTGTAGTGTTGTTTGGCATGATGGCTCCGAAAGCGCACTCGCTTTCGGACGTATAGGCACTACGAGTGCGCCTCCGATGGCCGTGGGCGTGCTTGTTCCCTGCCGGGACCCGCGGCACGCCATGGGGACGACCCGGCCGGGGGATGAGCGCTGCCGCGCTCCCAGCCCCGACCGCCTCATCCCCCTACCAGGGGACTCGGCGGTCGGCACTGCCGCCGGGTCGTCCCCATGGAGTCGGGCTTACCGCCCCGCTCCGACGGACCGGCTCACCGCCGGCCTGGCTCGCATCCGCGACCACCCCTCCAGGGCTCTGGCCAGAACTCGAAAGAGGGCCGGACTGGTCGCCCCCTGCTGCCGCATGCGGCGACTGAGCCATCTCGGCATCCGCCGATTCGGCATCGCCAGACCGCCATCCCCTCTGGCATCCGGCGACCGGTGATGCCCACTCAGGGCAGCCCCTCCGCCGCATCCGACATGCGCACCATCACGCTGTTCCGCGTGGCCATGGAGTGGAGTTGCTGCTTCGCCCGTTGCGCATCGACGCGGTGACTAAAACGGCGGTTGCTATACGAAGTCACTGTGACCTTGCCCCTGAAAACCGGATCTCTTGCTGAGTGGTTGAATACAGGCAAGGAGAACGGAAGTGAAGAAGGCAACAAGGGCGCGGTACACGCTGGAGTTCAAGCTCGAAGCGGTGCGGCTGGTCAAGGGCGGACAGAGCGCCGCG
>JAFALK010000056.1 GCA_019234295.1 Roseateles sp. | reverse complement strand
AAGACCATGATCATGGCCACCATGGACACGGTCATGGCGACGACGAGGATCGCCACGATCACGGCCGTCACCACGGGCATGATGACGATTGATGCCGGTGACGCGTAACTGACTGAGCCGGAGCGCGCCCCGAGGCTTGGCCGTGCGGTTGGTCGACCCGATGTGGTTGGGCAATCGGCCGACGGAGATCAGGCCGTTGCGCTGGCCGGTGCGCGCCGGGCGTGTCGTCTTTCGAACCAGAAGGCGAGCCGCGACAGACCGAAGCACAGGATGAAATAGGTCAGCCCCAACAGGAAATAGACCTGGGTGGGTTTGGTCAGCACCTGGTTGTTGACCTGCGAGGCGATGAACGACACTTCGGTCAGGCCGATCACATAGCCGAGGGAGGTGTCCTTGATGGTCGCCACGAACTGGTTGACCAGCGAGGGCAGCATCTTGCGCCACACCTGCGGCAGGATGATGAACCACATCGCCTGCAGGTAGGTGAAACCCAATGCGCGGGCGCAATCCAGCTGGCCACGGCTCAAGCCCTCGATGCCGGCGCGGATGATCTCGGCGAGGTAGGCCGCGTTGAACAGCACCAAGGCGCCCAGCATGGTGCTGAACTGCCCGGTCTGGTGGCCTGTCAGGCTCGGCAGGAAGAAATAAGCCCAGAACACCACCATCAACAGCGGCGTGCCGCGCACCAGGTAGACGAGCGCGGTGACCGGTCGCTGCAGAATCCGCCACGGGCTGAGGCGCGCCAGCGCCAATGCGAGCCCCAGCGGCGCCGCCAGGATCAGGCCGCCCGCCGCCAGCGCCAGCGTTAGGGTCAGGCCACCCAGGGGGCCGTCCGGGTATTGTCCCACCAGGAAATACTGCCAATAGGTTTGAATCAGCTCGGTCATGTGCGCAGGTGGTAACGGTGGACGTAGGCGAGGCTGGCACTGGTCAACAGCAGCGAAATTGCCAGATAGCTTGCCGTAGCGAACGCGAACGCCTCGGTGCTTCGAAAACTGGCGGCTTCCACTTTCGCCGCCTGGTACATCAGCTCCGACACGCCGATCACGGTGGCCACGCTGGTGTTCTTCCAGACATTGATCGCCTGCGAGATCAAGGGCGGCACCGTCACCCGGAACGCTTGCGGCAGTACGATCAGCCGCATGGCGGTCAAATAGGAGAAACCCAGTGCCAGGCCGGCCTGGAGCTGTTGCGGCGGAATGGCGCGGATGCCGCTGCGGATATCCTCGGCGACATAGGCGGCGGTGTAGAGCGTCAGCGCGATTAGGGCGCCGATCAGCTCGATGTCCTGCGTGTAGAGCCAGCGCTTGAGCACATCGGGCAGCAGCTCGGGCGCGCCGAAGTACCAGAACAGCATGTGCGCCAGCAGCGGTACGTTGCGGATGCTCTCGACGTAAGCGGTGCCGATGGCGCGCAAGGGCGCGCGAGACGACAGGCGCAACAGTGCGACGACCACGGCGAGCGGAAAAGCCATTACCACGGTGCCGGCCGTCAAGCCCAGCGAGATGGCCAGGCCGTGCAGAAGCCAGTCGTGATAGGGGCCGGAGAGCAGGAGTTGGAGATCAAAGCCGGTCATGATGCGATATCCCCCGCCTTTAGGAGCCCGTCGGACTTGATCTCGACGAATCAAGTCCGACAGGCTCCTGGCGCGGCGGGGACGGAGTCAGGGGTTAGCTCGCGACCTTGTCGGAGTCGAACTTGAAATTGCGGGTCTGGAATTGCACCTTCGAGCTCGGGCCGTACCACTTGAAGAACAGCTTTTCTGCGTCACCCGAGGCTTCCAGCTCACGCAATACGCCATCGACGGTGGTCTTGAGACCGGTTTCGCCCTTGCGGATACCGAGCGCCAGTGGCTCCACGCTCAGGTTCTGCGGCAGGATCACATAGTCGGTCTTGGCCGCACCGAGCTTGGCATAATCGTCGAGGATCGACACCTCGTCGTTCACATAGCCCACGCCCTTGCCTTGCTGCAGCGCGATGAAAGCCTGGCCGGTGGTTTCGAAGGTCACCACGTCCACGCTCGGTACCGCCTTGCGGATATTCGGCTCCTGCGTGCCGCCCTTCACCGTCAGCACCTTCTTGCCGGCCAGTTGCGGCACGGCGGTGATGCCACTGTCCTTGCGCACCAGCACCTTCTGCCCGGTGACGAAGGTGGTCAACGAGAAGTCGATCTGCGATTCGCGTTCCTTGTTATGGGTGAGCGAGGCGGCCAGCAGGTCGACACGGCCTTGCTGCAGCTCCGGGATGCGCGCTGCGACGGCCAGTTGCTTGATGGTGAGCTTGACGCCGAGCTTCTTGGCGACGGCCGTGGCAAGGTCCACGTCGTAACCGACGATCTGGCGGGTTTTCGGGTCGACAAAGCTGTTGGGCTCGTCGGTGCCGAGCACGCCGACCACCAGCTCGCCCTTCTTCTTGATGTCGGCAAGCTGATCGGCCTGTACGGTGGTGGTGAACAGCGCAGCCAGCGCGATGAATGCGGAAAGCAGATTGGAACGTTTCATGGGGTGAATCTCCCTCTTGGACAGGATGGGCTGCGTAGGGGAGTTGCAGCGAACGGATTGCAGTGTAGGCAAATTCCAAAAAGTGATTAAAGTTTGTTTTGTTATAACTATGTATCTTCATGGCTAAGATCGCACAGCGATGAGGGTCTTGCTTTTAAATATCTAGTAGTTATAAAAATGTGATTTATAATTCTTTTTAGTTCTATTTTGGCATGGCTAGATTGCCTCTACGCCACTTGAGACCGCGTCGCTTGCGACGATCAGGTGGTCCTAACGAATCGCTCAGGAGAGGCCCATGCTCAAACCCATCCAACAACTCCTATTTACCGGCGCACTGGCGGCAGCCGGCTTGTTTGCCCAGGCGGACGATGCCGTGACCATCGCCTACCAGACCACGGTCGAGCCGGCCAAGGTCGCGCAGGCCGACGGTGTGTATGAAAAAGCCACCGGCCAGGCGATCAACTGGCGCAAGTTCGAGAGCGGGGCAGAGGTCATCACCGCCGTTGCTTCGGGCGACGTGCAGATCGGCTATGTCGGCTCCAGCCCGCTGGCGGCCGCCGCGAGCCGTGGCTTGCCGGTTGAGACCTTTCTGATCGCAGCACAGATCGGCGGGGCGGAGGCGCTGGTGGTGCGCAATGGCAGCGGCATCGCCAAGCCGCAGGACCTCATCGGCAAACGCGTGGCCGTGCCGTTCGTTTCGACCACGCATTACAGCCTGCTCGCCGCACTCAAGCATTGGAAGATCGATGCCACCAAGGTACAGATCCTGAACCTGCGGCCGACCGAGATCGCCGCCGCCTGGCAGCGCGGCGACATCGATGCGGCCTATGTCTGGGACCCGGCGCTGGGTACGGCCAAGGCCAACGGTAAGGTGTTGATCAATTCCAGCGACGTCGCCAAATGGGGGGCGCCGACCTTCGATGCCTGGATCGTGCGCAAGGATTTCGCCGAGAAACACCCGGACTTCGTCGCCAAGTTCGCCCGTGTGACCGGCGACTATTACGCCAAATACAACGCCAACCCGAAGGGCTTTGCAGCCGACACCGCCAACACGGACAAGATCGCGCGCATCACCGGCTCCAAGCCTGAGGAAGTGGCCGACCTCCTGGCCGGCAACCGCTACCCGAACCTGACCGAGCAGGGCACGCTGCTGGGCGCGTCCACCGTCCAGGCCGTGGCGGCGACCTCGGCTTTCCTCAAGGAACAGGGCAAGGTCGATGCGGTCCTGCCGAGCTACAGCCCCTATGTCGACGCCAAGTTTGTGAAGCTCGCCACCAAGTAGTGTGCGCTGCGTGACCGTCGCCACCATGCCTGAAAAGGTTGGTGGCGACGTGTGACGCTCCGACCTTCCAACCGACAAGGCATCCACATGGGCGCACTCCGACTCGACGCCGTATCGCTGGCCTATCCCGACCAGGACGCAGATCAAGACCGCCTGATCCTCGACCAGATCTCGCTCTCGGTACGCGACCAGGAGCTGGTGGTGGTGCTGGGGCCCTCCGGCTGCGGCAAGACCTCCTTGTTGAACCTGATGGCGGGCTTCGTTTCGCCGACGCAGGGGCAGATCACGCTCGATGGCGAGCCGGTGGCAGGCCCCTCCCATGAGCGCGGCGTGGTGTTCCAGAACGACGCCCTGTTCCCTTGGCTCGACGTGATCGGCAATGTGACCTTCGGCCTGACGCTGCGCGGCGTATCGCGCGACGCGCGGGCAGCCAAGGCGCGTGAGGCGCTTGCTTTCGTCAATCTGGCCGGCTACGAGTCGCGGCCGATCTGGACCCTGTCGGGCGGCCAGCGCCAGCGCGTCGGGCTGGCCCGGGCGTTGACGGCCGACCCGCGCGTGCTGCTGCTGGACGAGCCGTTCGGCGCCCTCGATGCGCTGACGCGCGAGCAGATGCAGGCCCTGCTGCTGCGGGTATGGCACGCCACCGGCAAGCGGGTGTTCCTGATCACGCACGATATCGAGGAGGCGATTCTGCTGGCCTCCGAGTTGATTCTGTTGTCGGGCCGGCCCGGCCGCATCATCGCCCGTGAAACGCTCGGGTTCGGCCGCCGCTATACGCAGGGCGAGTCGCTGCGCAGCATCAAGTCCAGCCCCGAATTCATCGCGGTCCGGGAGCGGGTGCTGGCGCGTGTGCTGGACCCGGCCGACCTGGCCGTTTGAGCGCACCATGCCATGAGCGATTCAACACCCGTCACTGCCTTCGAGATCGAGCCCACCACCCATCCGGACCGCCCGCGTGCGCATCGCCGCCACGCGTTCTCGCTGTCGAGCCGGCAGTGGAGCGCGCTGGTGCTGCTGGCGTTGCTCACGGTCTGGTGGTGGGTGACGCGCCAGGGCTGGGTCGCCCCCTTGTTCCTGCCCGCGCCGCAGGCGGTGCTGGCAAAGGG
>JAFALK010000080.1 GCA_019234295.1 Roseateles sp. | reverse complement strand
ATGCGCGAAGGGTCCTGGCCGATCAGATAGGGCTCGAACTCTTGCACGGCCGCCTCGACGGTGCGGGCCTTGCCCTCGATGACGGGTTCACCCCAGCCGCTGATGCCTGCGTCGGTATCAATCTTCAAGAACATCCAGCGCGGGGCCAGACGATAGGTACTGAGCTTGGTGATCTTCATGGGCGTGAATGCAGTAACGATCAACAGCTTAGTGGTATCAGATAGTTCTGAAATATGCTTTATTTCCGATTTTCTATATGTATTCGGCATAGCTTAAGCGCATGGCAGAAATCTCCATAGCACCGGGCAAACGAGTGATGTCTGCCGCATAGAGCGCCTTCGTCGCACCAATGCGGGATGGGCGTGGAACACGCGTCCCACGACACCCACACCCACACCCACACCCACACCTACACCTACACCCAGGGCGACATCAAAACGAACGGCAACCAGGGCGGTGCCCGCTTCAAGCCCATCGACACCAACGGCCGGATGAAGAACAACAGCGGCCTGACGCTCTGGTATGAACACAACGGCTCGCAGTCTCTGACGATGCTGCGAAATGCAGGACCGACGTGAATTCGATGCGCTTGAGGGTTCGCAAGAGTCGGAATGGCCACCGACCGCCGGGCAACTGCCATACTTGGCGCCAGGCGGACATTTCGTCTGTCTGGCTTCGATCAGCGCATTTGCCTGGCTAAACACAAAGGATCCAAGATGACTTCCAAGAATCTGCTTCGCATCGCCCTCGCTTCTGTCGCCCTTGCCGGCAGTTCCATGGCCTTCGCCGCCGACGCCCCGGCCGCGGCTCCGGCCAAGCCCGCCAAGCACCAGAACCATCACTGCAAGAAGGCCGACGGCACGATGGACATGGACAAGACCCACAAGGCCTGCGTGGCCGAGAAGGGCAAGTGGGTCAAGGACGCCCCGGCTGCCGATGCAGCTCCCGCAGCTTCCGCAGCGCCCAAGAAGTAAGGCAGTAAGGCGACCCGCTGCCGACGGCGCTGGCCTCAGACCCAGGCCAGCGCCGCTCCCGCATCGCCGGACGCCGGCGGCTGGCTGCGCAGCCTGCGCAAGGCCCGACCCAGGCGATCAGCCGCTTCGGCCAGTTGTCCGGCGTCGGGCGAGGCGTAGCAGAGCCGGATGTGGCCCGAGGCACCCTGCTCTGGAAGGAAGGCCTCGCCGCCGCGCACTGAAACCCCTTCCAGCGCAGCGGCCGCCTCGACCTCCTGGCCGCTCAAGCCCGCCGGCACCGCGGCCCACAAGTACGGGCCGCCGGCAGGCAGCGCGAAGCGCAGGCTCGGGCAGTGACGCGAAAGCGCGCGCACAAGCAAGTCGCGGCGCCCCTCGAGTTCACCGCGCAGTCGCGCCAGATGGCGCTGGTGGCCGCCACTGGCAAGGAAGTCGGCCAGCACCGCCTGTGTCAAGGCGGGCGTGCTCAAGTCCAGGCTCGCCTTGGCTGCGACGAGCAGGGAGAGCGCTTCTCGCGGCGCGGCCAGCCATCCGAGGCGCAGGGCCGGGCTGATGCTCTTGGAGGCGCTGCCCTGTTGGATGACGAGGCCCGCAGGGTCCAGCTTTTTCAGCGAAGGCGGCGAAGCGCCGAAGACGAGGTCGCCGTAGACATGGCTCTCGACGATCGGCGTGCGGAAACGCTCGCACAGCTGCAGCACCCTGCGACGGCGTTCCAGGCCCATCACGCGCCCGGTCGGACATTGCAGCGTGGGAATAAGGTAAAGGAGCTTGGGCCGAACGCGCACCAGCGCGTCTTCGAGCGCATCAGGGTCCATGCCCTCGTGGTCCATGGGCACGCCGACCACGTCCGCACCCGCGGCGCGGAAGGCGCGGAAGGCACCGTGCCAGCAGGGGCTCTCAACCAGGGCCACGTCGCCCGGGCCCAGCAGCGCACGCGCCAGCACATTGAGCCCTTGCTGCGCGCCGCCGGTGATGAGCAGCTCGTCCGGCGCGACGCGCGTGCCCTGCTCTGTGAGGCTTGTGGCCAAGGCTGCGCGAAGCGCGGGAAGCCCCTGCGGCGGCGCCGCACTGCCGACGTTGGCCACGGCGGATGCGGCCCGCGCCGCGCTCGCCGCCAGTGCGGCACGCGGCACCAGCTCGGGGCTCAGCCAGCCGTCGGACAAGGGAATGTCGCCCGAGGCGCGCCGCGGGCCAGCCGGGGGGGCGTGGCGTGTGAGCCGCGCGCCCAGCTGCGGCCAAGGCACAGCGCCGGCCTGGGCCTGATCGGTATCGCTGGCCATGACGATGACGCCGCGGCCGACATAGCCGCGCAGCAAGCCTTGGTCCTTGAGTTCTTGGTAGGCCGCCGTGACGGTGGTGCGACTCAGGCCGAGTTGCGCGGCGTAGTCACGCTCGGAAGGAAGGCGCTCGCCCACGCGCAGCCGCCCCTGGCGGATCGCGTTGCGCAAGGCGTTGCCGAGCTGTTGGTACAGCGGCTCGGCCAGGGCGGGGTCGGGATGGAAGTCCAGGGGCGTCTCGGCTTTCGGCATGGTCGTGGCTCGGTCGGAGTCCAATCTGAAATTGGCTATGGAAGATATCGCCGATTTGTCGCCAAATGAAGTGCCAATCAATTTTCGGACTGCTTCATGCCTTCAGCCATCTTCCAGATCGATGCCTTCGCTGCGCGCCGGTTCGAGGGCAATCCCGCCGCCGTGACGGTGATGGACGCCTACCCCGGCGACACGACGCTGCAGGCCCATGCGGCAGAGAACAACCTGTCAGAGACCGCCTTCTTGGTGCGCGACGGCGCCGACTACCGGCTTCGCTGGTTCACGCCCCAAGTCGAAGTCCCCCTGTGTGGGCATGCCACGCTGGCCAGCGCCGCCGTGGTGATGGAACGGCTCGAACCCGGGCGCGAGCGTGTCGTCTTCCATACGGCCAGCGGCCCGCTGACGGTGCGCCGGGCCGCCTCGGGGCCGGGCGCACAGTGCTACGTGATGGACTTTCCCGTGCGGCGCTGCAGCTCGGTCGAGCACGCCGCCGGTCTGGCCAAGGCCCTCGGCGTGGAGCCCTTAGAGATCGCTCACGACGGCTTCAATTACGTGGCGCGCCTGGCCGACGAAGCGCAGCTGCGCGCGCTCGCGCCGGACATGGCCACCATCGCGGCGCTCAAGGGGGCGGCCGGCGTCATCGTCACCGCAGTCGGCACCGAGCCGTATGACATCGTCAGCCGCTACTTCGCCCCGGCCAAGGGCATCTCCGAAGATCCGGTCACCGGCGGTGCGCACTGCTCGCTGGCTCACTTCTGGTCGCAGCGCCTGGGCCGCAGCGAGCTGCGCGCCTGGCAAGCTTCAAAGCGGGGTGGCGAGATGCGGGTGCGCCTGCGTGGCGACCGCGTGGAGCTCGAAGGCAGCTGCGTCTTTTATTCTCAGGGTGAACTTTGCTGAGGAGAACGTCAATGCTGAAGCTGCTGGGCAAATCGCCCTCGATCAATGTACGCAAGGTGCAGTGGCTTTGCACCGAGCTGGGCCTGAGCTACGAGCACGAGGAATGGGGTGCAGGCTATCGTTCGACCCAGGATCCGGCCTTCCTCGCGCTCAATCCCAATGCCATGGTGCCAGTGCTGATCGACGACGGCTTCGTGCTCTGGGAGTCCAACACCATCTGCCGCTACCTCGCGTCGCGAGAGCAGCGCCACGACCTGCTGCCTGCCACACCGCGCGAGCGCGCCCGCGTCGAGCAATGGATGGACTGGCAGGCGGGCGAGTTCAACAATTCCTGGCGCTACGCCTTCATGGGATTGGTTCGCCAAAGTCCGGCGCACCAGGACGCCGCGGCCTGCGCGGCCAGCGTCGCGAACTGGAACCGCCACATGCAGATCCTCGAAGGCCAGCTCGAACGAACAGGTGCCTATGTGGCCGGTGCGGAATTCACGTTAGCCGATGTCGTGATCGGTCTGTCGGCCCAGCGCTGGCTCGTTGCACCGATCGACGGGGTGGCGCCGCGGCCCGAGCTGCCTGCGGTGCGGGCCTATCGAGACCGCCTGCTCGAGCGGCCGGGCTTTCAGCAGCACGGCGCCAACGGTCAGCCCTGAGGAGGACACACCATGTCTGCACTCCCAATCTTCGACGATGTACTCGCCGCCGCGGAGCGCCTGCGCGGACAGGCGCATCGCACGCCCGTGCTGCGTTCGCGCACAGCCGACGCCGAACTCGGCGCCGAGCTCTTCTTCAAGTGCGAGAACTTCCAGCGCATGGGCGCATTCAAGTTCCGCGGTGCCTTCAACGCGCTTTCACGCTTCGATGCCGGGCAGCGCAAACGAGGTGTTGCCAGCTTCTCCTCGGGCAACCACGCGCAGGCGATCGCGCTGGCGGCCCGCCTGCTCGGCATCCCGGCCACCATCGTCATGCCGAAGGATGCGCCTCAAATCAAGATTGACGCAACGCGCGGCTACGGTGGCCGCGTCGTGCTCTACGACCGTTACACCGAGGACCGCGAGCAGATCGGCCGTGATCTGGCCGAGCGCGAGGGGCTGACGCTGATCCCGCCTTTCGACCATGCGGATGTGATTGCCGGCCAGGGCACGGCGGCACTGGAGCTTTTCGAGGAAGTCGGTCCACTCGATGCGCTGTTCGCGCCGCTGGGTGGCGGTGGGCTGCTATCGGGTACCGCACTGGTCACACGCGCCCGCGCGCCGCAATGCAAGCTCTATGGCGTAGAGCCGGCGGCCGGTGACGACGGCCAGCAGGCCTTCCGCAGCGGCCAGCGCGTGAAGATCGATATGCCGCGCACGATTGCCGACGGCGCGCAGACGCAACAGCTCGGTGAATTGACCTTCCCCATCATCCGCCGCGACGTGGACGATGTATTGACGGTCAGCGACGACGAGCTCGTGGACTGCATGCGCTTCTTCGCCAGCCGCATGAAGATCATCGTCGAGCCGACCGGGTGTCTTGGCTTCGCTGCGGCAAGGGCCATGAAAGAAGAGCTCAGGGGTCGCCGGGTCGGCGTACTGATCAGTGGTGGCAACGTAGACGTGGCACGCCTTGGCACTTTGTTCGGCATGCACGAGATCGAGCAGCTCAACGCCAGCAGCGGTGCGCGCTAGCTGCGCCGGCGCGCGAGGGTGCCCCTTTGTCGGTGGAGGCTCGAATGGACAATGTCGGACACATCAGCCCCGCCTTGACGCCCTCATGCAATCGCCAAACACAGTTCGCCCAGGAGTCGTGGGCAATGCACTCCTGACCAGCCTGGCCCTGCTGATCGGCGCGAACGCTCACGCCGCTTCCGAAGAAATCCAGGTCTACCTCGACGACAAGGAAGCCCCCGGCGCGATGAGCGTGGACTGGCACCTCAACCGGGTGACAACGGGTCGCCGCACGCCCGACTACGCGGGCGAACAGCCGCCCGGAGGCGTGGACCGTGTCACCCCCGAGCTCAATCTCGGGCTGACGCCGACACTGGAATTGGGCGCCTATGCGCTGAGCTCGCGCTCTGCCCAGGGCGATTGGCGCGCCGACGGCGCCAAGGTGAGGCTCAAGTACATCGCCGAGCATGACGAGGAGCATGGCGTTTACTGGGGCGCCAACCTCGAGGTCGGCCGCGAGTCGCGCCTGACGGCGCCCGTGCCCTGGAACGCCGAACTCAAGGGCATTGTCGGCATTTACATGGGGCCCTGGCTTGCAGGCGCCAATCTGAACCTGGACCGGCCGATCTCGGCCGCTGCCGGGCCGACGACTGTGGACGTGGACTTCAGGCTCAGTCGCCGGCTCAGCCCGGAGACGAGCATCGGCGTGGAGAGCTACAACGAACTCGGCCCACTCCGGCGGCTTGCGCCGTTGAATCAGGGCAGCAAGGCGCTTTTCGCCGTCGTCGACACGCAGATCGCGGGCATCCCCATCGAAGCGGGCGTGGGCCGCGGGCTGACGACCGAGGCGGACCGCTGGACGATCAAGATGATCGTGACGTTTCCGACAACGATCCGATAGGCCTGCGAGCACGCGGCCGGATACCCATGCGCTGAAAATAATCCTCAAGCCGCGCCGGCCGGGTGCCGATAGACTATTGATCTGCAACTCACTTGGCGAGAGACAGCATGTCACCCATCTCCCCGGTTTCCACGAATCAAGTGACGACGCCCCCGAACGCACGCTCGGTCGATGCGGACGGCGACCACGACGGCTCCAAGCCGGGTGAGGTGGAGTCGAAGAAGACGCAAGCCCCCGCCCCCGTGCCGCCCAAGCCAACCGAGACACTCGGCAACAACGTCAACACTTACGCGTGAGTTAGGAGCGCAGCGCTCCCTGGCGGAACCGCCACAAGGCGTCTCCGCGGCGCGCCGTCACGCCCATGCGATGCATGTGTGGCCCGCGCCTCCTCCGTTTGACGATCCTGTCTCGCATGCAATCCCACACCCAGAAGTACGACCCTCTGAGTCAGATCTTCCATTGGCTTTCCGCCCTCGCCGTGCTGGGCGCTTTCGTGCTGGGGCCCGGAGGTTTTGGGCGGCTGATGCGCCAGGGGGTCGATCCGGCAACCCGCTGGGACATCGTCTGGCACGAGTCGCTCGGCGTCTTTGTCTTTGCGATCACGTTGGCGCGCCTGCTCTGGGTAGCGCTGAGACCCGGCCGGCCTGATTTCGAGCTGGCGACATGGATGCGCTGGCTCTCGCGCGGCGTACAGCTGGCCTTGTGGATCCTGATGCTCTGCCTGCCCCTGACGGCACTGCTTTGCCTGGGTGGCGAAGGGCATCCCGTCACCTTGCTGGGCCCCCTGCGCTTGGACCTCTCGGACAGCGTCGGCGCACTTGCGATCGCGCATGCTCTCGATTGGGGCGACGTCCACCAATTCCTCGGCGATCTGATCATGTGGCTGGCCGGGGCGCATGCGCTTGCGGCGATCCTGCACGGCGTCGTTCTGAAGGACGGGGTGCTGTCTGCGATGCTGCCGGGTCGCCTGAGTCGGTGATCCGCGGCAGCCAGTCGGCTGGGTTATGAAGGGCCTTGGAAATATGATTCCAGTGCCAAGGTAGCGCTCCGTATGCTCGGGCCCAGGTGATCAACATCGGAGCCCCTCGCTTGAACCAGAAAAGCCTCGCCAGCCTGCTGGCACTCGCCTGCCTTGCTGCCGGTGCAGCCCATGCCCAGATGACGGGGCCCGAGCAACGCATCGTGGCTGCGGTGAAACAGGGCAGCCCGAAGGCGCTGGAGCTCCTGGAGAAATCGGTCCGAATCAACAGCGGCACGCTCAACGTCGAAGGCGTGCGCGCAGTTGGCGAAGTGTTTCGCGCCGAGCTGGTCGACCTGGGCTTCGAGACCCATTGGGTCGAAATGCCGACCGACATGCATCGCGCCGGGCACCTCGTGGCACACCACGAGGGCAGCGAAGGCAAGCGCATCCTGCTCCTGGGGCACCTCGACACCGTGTTCGACGCGAACAGCACCGTCCCACTCTGGGAACGTCAGGGCGACCGTGTGCGCGGGCAAGGCGTGAGCGACATGAAGGGCGGCGACGTGATCGTGATCGAGGCACTCCGCGCGCTCAAGAACGCCGGCTCGCTGGATCACGCCCGCATCGACATCATCTTCACCGGGGATGAGGAGCGGACCGGAGCACCTCTGGCGGTGACTCGCGAGCCGATGGTGAAGCTGGCCAAGCAGGCGGACTACGCGCTGTCTTTCGAAGGTAGCGGTCGGCACGAAGGGATAGACCGGGTGAGCATTGCACGCCGCTCTTCGACGGACTGGGCGCTGCACGTGCAAGGGCGCCCCGGCCATTCGGCAGGCGTGTTCTCGCCCGGGTCCGGCTACGGCGCCATCTACGAGGGTGCGCGCATCCTCAATGCCTTTCGCGATCAGTTGATCGAGCCGAGCCTCACCTTCAACGTCGGCGCGGCGGTGGGCGGCACGGACGTGAACTATTCGGAGGCCACCGCCACCGGCACGGCCTACGGCAAGACCAACGTGATCGCTCGCGGCTTCGAGGCGCGCGGCGATCTGCGCTTCATCAGCACCGAACAAGGCGACCGCGTCAAGCGGCACATGCAAGACATCGTGGCGGCGAGCCTGCCCGGCACGCAGGCAACGATCACCTTCCGGGACAGCTATCCGCCCATGCCGGCAACGCCGGCCGGGCAACGGCTCGTGGAGCTGCTTTCCAAGGTCAGCCAGGACGCGGGCTTCCGACCGGTCACCACAGCCGACCCCGCGTCGCGCGGAGCGGGCGACATCCAGTTCACCGCACCGTACACGACGGGCGTGGACGGGCTGGGCGCGGCAGGCAGCGGTGCGCATACCGACGACGAGGACCTGGAGGTCGCATCCATCGAACGCGGGGCAATCCGAGCGGCGCTGCTCATCTATCGGCTGACGCGGCCGACGCCGCCCTGAGGGCTCGACCCAAGCGTCGCGATCGCAGCGCATCGGTCTTGGTGCCGCCCTTCACCCGGCTCTGGATAAGCTGCCAAAAGCGTCGGACCAGATCGCCGTGGTCCACATAGACGGCCGGGTTGATGGTCTTCTACATCGCTTGGGTCTCGGCACCAAACCCCGGCCTCCAACCCAGACCACCAAAGGAAATGTGACACCGACGAGCGGCTCAAGGCGATCGTCCGACGAACACCCATGTTCGCCGCCGTGTCAAATGGACATCGACGAGATGTCGGAGCAGCCGAAGGCGACTTGCCACTTCTGGTCGTCGCAGCCCAAGTCCAGTGTGGCGGCGTGTTGATTGACGCGCACGATCTGGCCAACGCGGTGCCGCCAAGCGTGAGCTACTTTGGCGAGTCCTTCCGCAAATTTCTTGCGCTGCTGGCGGCGCTGCTCGGCGGCTTCCATGGTGGCTCGTTGTTCTGCCCAGTCTCGGACTTGGGCCTCGCGCTCCTGACCCAAGCGCACGGTGGGCTCGCCCGCCACGACGACGCCATGAGCGATGGCCGCAAACTTGCTCTCCAGCCGGTCAAGCGGGCCGCCCCCTACCACCCCAGCATCCAGGTCGTGATCTGCAGAGTCGCCTTGGCGACGTGCTTCTCCACCGTGCTGATGCTCAGACCATGGTGCAGTGCGATGGCTTTATAGGACATGCCATCGACGCGGTGGGCCAGGAAAATTTCGCGTGTCTTATCGCTCAGGCGACCCAGGCACTGACTCATGCGTGCCATGCGCTCTCGGGCAAGCACGATCGCCTCGGTACCCGGCGCCGTATCAAGCAGGACAACATCTTCCAGAGCGATCTGCTCGCCGTGGCCGACGCAAGCGCGGTGAGCGTCGATTGAAAGGTTCAGTGCTGTACGCATCAGGAATGCTTCAGGCTCGTCCACGACCTGGTCACGTTCGTAGCAAGCCATACGCACCCAGGCTTCTTGCATCAGGTCTTCGGCGTCTTGCGACGACCGGCCGCGCCGCATCAGCGCAGCTCTGATCCGCGAGAAGACTGGAGGCCAATCCTTGTTCATCTGTGGCTACTGGCGGAAGTGCCAACTGTGAGCGTCCAGCCACGCCACCTTGACGTGGTCTGGACGCAGGACTATCTGGCCGCAGCGGCCGATCCGACGAAGGCGATGCACTCCACGAGGTTGAGGGTGGCCAGTACCAAGTACTTCTCAGCCTCGGTACGCACGGCCCATAGG
>JAFALK010000010.1 GCA_019234295.1 Roseateles sp. | reverse complement strand
CTTCGATGCCGCCACGCTCACGCGCCGCCAGTATTTCGAACTGGCGCGCGGTAATGCGGCCCAGCCGGCCTGCGAGATGAGCAAGTGGTTCGACACGAACTACCACTACCTCAAGCCCGAGTTCGACCATGACACGCGCTTCGACGGCGGCGCGGGCGAGCTGCTGGCCCAGGTGCGCGAGGCGAAACTGGCCGGCTTTACGCCCAAGCCGCAGCTGGTCGGCCCGCTCACCCTGCTGCGCCTGGCGCGCGTGCAGGGCATCGAGCCCTTGGCCCTGGTGGCGCGCCTGATCCCCGCCTATGTACGCCTTTTGAAGACGCTGCTGGCGGAAGGCTGCGAATGGGTACAATTGGACGAGCCCATCCTAGCGCTAGACCTGGAACCAGCTTGGCGCGAAGCCTTTGCTCCCGTCTACCGCGCCCTGGCCGAGGCTCACCCGCGCATCCTGCTGGCGAGCTACTTCGGCAGCGTCGCCGAGCACGCGCAACTACTGGCCGAGCTACCCGTAGCCGGTGTGCATATCGATGCCGTGCGTGCGCCCGAGCAGCTTGCCGTATTCAGCCAGTGGCCGGCCGGCAAGGTGCTGTCCGTCGGCATCGTGGATGGCCGCAATATCTGGAAGACGGATTTCGAGCTGGCGCTGGACCGCCTCACGCCGCTGCACGCCAAGCTCGGCGACAATCTCTGGATCGCCCCGTCCTGCTCGCTGCTGCATGTGCCGGTGGACCTGGGCGGCGAAACGGCCTGGCCTGCCGAGCTGGTGGAAGGACTGGCCTTCGCCCGCCAGAAGCTGGGTGAACTGTCGACGCTGGCGCGTGCCCTGTGCCTGGGCCGCAGCGTGTGCTTCCAGGCGCTGTCGGCCAATCGCGCCGCGCTGGATCGCTTCGCCGCCCTGCCGGCGCGTAACGACAAGGCGGTGGCCGCCCGCCTGGCTGCGCTCGATGGCGTAAGCCGAGGCAGCTATGAGTCACGCCAGCCGCAGCAGGCCGCGCGCCTGGGCCTGCCGCTCCTGCCCACCACCACCATCGGTTCCTTCCCGCAGACTGCGGAAATCCGCGCCAAGCGCGCCGCCTTCAAGCGTGGCGATTTGAACGCCGCCGACTATGAGAAGGCCATGCAGGGCGAGATTGCCTATGCCGTGGCCCAGCAGGAAGCCATTGGCCTGGATGTGCTGGTGCACGGCGAGGCCGAGCGCAGCGATATGGTGGACTACTTCGCCGAGCAATTGGCCGGCGTGGCGGTGAGCCAGCACGGCTGGGTGCAAAGCTACGGCTCGCGCTGCGTGAAGCCGCCCGTGATCTGGGGCGATGTGAGCCGCCCGCA
This sequence comes from Roseateles sp., assembly GCA_019234295.1. GTDB lineage: Bacteria > Pseudomonadota > Gammaproteobacteria > Burkholderiales > Burkholderiaceae_C > JAFALK01. The sequence goes on along the minus strand of JAFALK010000010.1, from coordinate 712 downwards.
GCCGATGACGGTGAAGTGGACGCAATACGCCCAGTCGCTGACGCAAAAGACCATGAAGGCCATGCTCACGGGTCCGGTGACGCTGCTGCAGTGGGCCTTCCCGCGCACCGACATTGCCCGTGCCGACATCGCCCGCCAATTGGCCCTGGCCCTGCGTGACGAGGTGGCGGAACTGGATGCCGCCGGCATCGCCGTGATCCAGATCGACGAACCGGCCTTCCGCGAAGGTCTACCGCTCAAGCGCGCCGAATGGGACGCCTACCTGGATTGGGCGGTGCAAGCCTTCCAGCTCTCGGCCGCCGGCGCCTCGCCCGCCACGCAGGTGCACACCCATATGTGCTACTCGGACTTCGAGGACATCCTGCCTGCCATCGCCGCCATGGACGCCGACGTGATCACCATCGAGACATCGCGCTCGGCCATGTCGCTGCTCGATGCCTTCGGCGAGTTCGCCTATCCGAACGAGATCGGCCCCGGCGTGTACGACATCCACTCGCCGCGTGTGCCGACGGCGGGCGAGATCGAGACGCTCTTGCGCCGCGCGCTCGCCGTCATCCCAGCCGAGCGCCTGTGGGTGAACCCGGACTGCGGCCTGAAGACGCGCAACTGGCCGGAAACGGAAGCGGCGCTGCGCACCATGGTGCAGGTGGCCCGAGCCCTGCGCCAGGAATTGCACTCGGAGGCCGCGCTAACGCATTGATTGGAGACGGGA
>JAFALK010000042.1 GCA_019234295.1 Roseateles sp. | reverse complement strand
GCAAGTGCGCATCCAGATCGAGGAAGCCACCAGCGACTACGACCGCGAGAAGCTGCAAGAGCGCGTGGCCAAGCTGGCCGGCGGCGTGGCCGTCATCAAGGTCGGTGCTGCCACCGAAGTCGAGATGAAGGAAAAGAAGGCCCGCGTGGAAGACGCGCTGCACGCCACCCGTGCCGCCGTTGAAGAAGGCATCGTCGCCGGTGGCGGCGTGGCCCTGCTGCGTGCGAAGCAAGCCGCAGGCACGATCGCCGGCGACAACGCCGACCAGGACGCCGGCATCAAGCTGGTCCTGAAGGCCATCGAAGCCCCGCTGCGCGAGATCGTCTACAACGCCGGTGGCGAAGCCTCCGTCGTCGTGAACGCCGTGCTGGCCGGCAAGGGCAACTACGGCTTCAACGCTGCCAACGACACCTACGGCGACATGATCGAGATGGGCATCCTGGACCCGACGAAGGTCACCCGCACTGCGCTGCAGAACGCCGCTTCGGTCGCTTCGCTGATGCTGACGACCGAGTGCATGGTCGCCGAGTCGCCGAAGGAAGACGCTCCCGCCGGCATGCCTGGTGGCATGGGCGGCATGGGTGGCATGGGCGACATGGGCATGTAAGCTCGGCGCTTCACCAAGCCAAGCAAAAGGGCCGCATCTTGCGGCCCTTTTTTCGTCTGTGCGCGGCTGCGCCTGATTTCTCGGTTCTTCGCGGACCGCGTTCACCAGTGTGATCACCAATGGAGAGTGACCCGAAGCCACGAAGGAGCGGACTGGGTAGATCTGATTCTTGCGACACGCTTGTGACCGAGACGGTCACGGCGCCCGGGAGGGAGGGCGTGAAAGCACCTATTACGAAATGAAGTCCAGTTGATTACGGTCCCTACAAAAGAAACCTGACTGGTGCCAGCTCAGGTTCGAGCACCGCCAGTCAGAGGCCGGCACGAGACAAAGCGACGGCCACTTCATTGGGAGGAATCGTGCTGCAAGAAGCCGCGATATTGTCTGTTGTGGTGCCGACCTACAACGAGAGTGCCAACGTACCTGAACTGGTGCGCTTGCTCTCTGAGGCGCTAAAAGACGTTGCCTGGGAAGTGATCTTCGTCGACGATGATTCTCCGGACGGCACCGCCGATGTGGTGCGGGCGCTCGCGCGCCAGGACACGCGCGTGCGCTGCATCCACCGTATCGGCCGACGCGGTCTGTCGTCGGCCTGTATCGAGGGCGTGATGGCCTGCAGCGCGCCGATCGTCGCCGTCATGGATGGTGATCTACAGCATGACGAGACCATCCTGACGCGCATGCTGCACGCGATCTTGCGGGAAGACATGGATCTGGCCGTGGGCAGCCGCTATGTGGAAGGTGGTGGCGTGGGCGAGTGGGACAGTGGCCGGGCGCTCATCAGTCGCTTCGCGACTCGTCTCAGTCACTTGGTCGTTCCCTCGACCCTCAAGGACCCAATGAGCGGCTTCTTCATGGTCCGCCGGCCGGTCTTCCTAGATCGCGTGCGGCACCTGTCCGCGCTGGGCTTCAAGATCTTGCTAGATCTGTTCGCGTCGGGCCGTGAGCCGCTGCGCTTCGTCGAGATTCCCTATCAGTTCCGCAACCGACAGGCCGGCGAGAGCAAGCTCGACAACCAGGTGGCCTGGGACTATCTAATGCTTCTGGCCGACAAGTTGATCGGCCATATCGTGCCCGTGCGCTTCTTGGCCTTTGCGCTGATCGGCGGCCTGGGTCTGCTCGTGCACATGGCCGTCCTAACTTCGATGTATGTGGGCGGCAAGGTTGAATTCCACCTCGCCCAGGCGGTCGCAACGCTCGTGGCCATGGTCTTCAACTTCTCGATCAACAATCTGATGACGTATCGTGACCGGCGCCTGTCCGGCGCGGCATGGGCAAAGGGCCTGTTGTCCTTCATGCTGGCCTGCAGCGTCGGCGCATTCGCCAATGTCGGCATCGCCAACTACCTCTTTGGCCGCGGCGGGCAGTGGGTACTCGCCGCTGTAGCAGGCATCCTCGTGGGAGCGGTCTGGAACTACGCCGTCACCTCGTTCTACACCTGGGGTGGCAAGCGCAAATGACCCAGCCTGAGCGCAATGCGGTCGCGCCAGGAGTCTGGGCTACGCTGGCTCTAGCGCTGCTGGTATTCGCGTACCTGATTCAGATCGAACTGGGGCGGCAACGCGCGCTGCCTCTCTCCTATGACGAAATGACGTTCGCGGCCTGCGCTGCGCGAGGGCTGGCAACGCAGCAAGTCCCCATCACCGGCTGCCATGACAACAAGGGGCCGGTCATCGCGCTCACGCATCAGCTTGTGCAATGGGTCGCCGGCGCAGGCTATAACATGGCTGCCGTCAAAGTCGCCGCATTCCTCGTGGTCGGCGCCCTGGTGGGCTTGACGGGCCTGCTGGCCGGACGCCTGAACTGCCGCCTGGCCGGACTCGCGACGGCTGCCCTGTTGTTGCAAGCGTTAACGGCAGATACAAGCTTTCTTGCACTGAAGACGGAAACTGTCGGCGCCCTGTTCATTGTGGCCGGGCTGATCTTCCTGCTGACGGCGACCGGGCGTGCCTGGGCCCGGCTGAAGCCGCTGCCCCTGCTTGCCAGCGGCAGCCTCATGGGACTGGCGGTGCTGACGCGCCAGACCTATGCGCTGGTGCCAATGCTCTGCTTTGTCTGGATTGCACTGTTCCAACGCGATGGAACGGCGATGGTGCGGATCCGCTGGCTCAATGCTGTGTTGTTCGCGCTAGCAACGGCCCTGCCCCTGCTGCTGTTCCTAGCGTGGTTCAGCATGCACGGGCAAGCGCGGGAATACTTGGCCGGGTTGTTCGTCTACCCCCTGGTGCGCGGCGTGTCCGCAGAGGGCGGGGCGATGCTCCATCTCGCGCAGTCGAGTCTGGCCGTGCTAGGGACTCTGGCAATGCTGCCGCTCCTATGCGGCCTCGCGGCGCTGGCGGCCACCTCGGCAAAAGGCCCCGAAGCCTTGCTGCTTGCCTGCGCGGCCGCAATGCTGGCGGTCATCGTGGTCTCGCCTTCGAACTACCCGTTCCACGTGATTCCCGCCCTGCCCATGATGGCGGTCCCGGCAGGCGGCATTCTCGTGAGGATCGGTGAGAGGGTGGGGCGTTTCGAGGCTTCTTATGGTGCGTGGACCATCGGCTCGGTGCTGCTCGTGCTGTCCACGCTGTCGGCCGCGTCAAGTTGGGACCGCAACGGTCGAACCGATGTGATGGCCTCAATCTTGGGCGACAAGCTGGGCCCTCAGACGCGAGGAGCCTACGGCTATGTGCTGGGCATGCGCTCGAGCTTCTATGCGATGAACGAGCTCGTTCCCGCGTCGAATCTCCAGTTTCCCTGGGCCTTCGAAGGCATGCCTGACAGTATCTATTACCACAGACCGCCACCCGAGAAGCGCGCGGGGCGTCTGCTGGCATGGGCGCAGCAGAGCGGTGTACAACACCTGCTCGAAGACTTCGAGCGCACCCCTCCCCGCTACATTCTCGTCGTCGGGTCCGTGGCGCACATGCCCGGGGCGGCCACGGTCACCAATCTTCCTGGCTTTGATTCCTATCTGGAGCACCACTGCAAGCTCCTGCGAGAGCACTTCGGCGAACCGCAACGGGATGGTCTCCTTTACGACTGCCGGCCGAGTCGTGATTGAATTCATCAGGATCCGGAATGTCCTGAATGTCCTGTAGCAGACGGCGCAGCTAACAGCGCAGGAATCCGAGCGGTGAGACCATTGGGGCGCCCTGTCACGCTGAAGCCGCCCGACCTCTCTCGTCGCGCCCGACCATTCGCAAAACCTCCCCCTCTGTCCGGCGACCCTCACCGTGAACAGCAGATTCGCTGATGCAGAATCTCGCCGATGCCACGGCCACGCTTTCGCCTCGCGACGCTCTTTCTCGCCCTCACGCTTACGCTGCCGACCCCGGCCATGGCCGCAAGCGAGCGCGAGCGCATCGGACTGGTGCTCTCCGGCGGCGGTGCGCGCGGCCTGGCCCATGTGGGCGTGCTCAAGGTGCTGGAACGCGAGCACATCCCGGTCGACGTGATCGCCGGCACTTCCATGGGCGCCATCATCGGCGGCCTCTATGCCAGCGGGCTGTCGGCCGAGCAGCTAGAGCGCGAGCTGCTGCGCATTGACTGGAGCCGCATGTTCGCAACCCGCGTGGAACGGCAGCAGCTCTCGCAGCGACGCAAGGAGGAGGACTTCGAGTTCTCCGCCGCCATCGAATTCGGCCTGCGCAACGGTGAGCTGCTGGCGCCGCAGGGCACGCTGTCCTCACGCGGCCTTGAAATCCTGCTGCGCCGCCTGACCCTGCCGGTACGCGCCATCAGCGACTTCGACCAGTTGCCCACACCCTTTCGCGCCGTAGCCACCGATATGGAGACGGGCGAGCAACGCGTGCTCGGCGAAGGCGGCCTCGCGCAGGCCATGCGCTCGTCGATGAGCGTGCCCGGTGTCTTCGCCCCGACGCTATGGTCTGCGCCCAAGGCCCTAGAGGGTGCTGCCAGTTCGACGAACGACGCGGCAAGCGGCTCCGAGGACCACATCCTCGGCGACGGGGGCCTGGTCAACAACCTGCCCGTGGACGTGGCCCGCAGCATGGGCGCTCAGCGCATCATCGCGGTCAACGTCGGCACGCCACTCGCTGGCCGCGCCTCGCTGAACTCGCTGGTCGGCGTCACGGCGCAGATGATCACGATCTTGACCGAGCAGAATGTGCTGCGCTCGATCGCCACCTTGTCCGACCAGGACCAGCTGATCACGCCCCACCTCGGCTCGCTCACCAATACTGACTTCGCGCGCACGGCCGAGCTGATCCGCCTCGGCGAGCTGGAGGCCGAGGAGCTACTGCCGCAGCTACGCCGCTATGCCGTCTCGCCTGAGCTCTACAACGCGTGGCGCCTGGCGCGACAGCAGGTGCCGCTTCCACCGCCGCTGCTGGCGGATGTCGGGTTTGCGGGCAGCCAACTTACCCATCCCGAACGACTCGCAAACCGGTTGCAATCGCACGCCGGCGCGCCCTTCGACCAGGCCAAGGCCGAGCGCGACGCCAACCTGTTGATCTCCTCGGGCGACTACGAGCGCGTGGACTACCGCGTGGAGCCACACACGGATGCAACTGGCAAGCCCGCCGGCGAAGGCCTGAGCTTCGAGCTGGAAGACAAGCCCTGGGGGCCGAACTACTTCCGCGTCGGCATCGACCTCTCCACCGATCTCTCCGGCAACAGCGCCTTCGACCTCCGGGTGAGCCACAACCGGCACTGGCTCACTGAGGACGGCCTCGAGTGGCGCAACCAAGCCTCGATCGGCCAGCATCCGCGGCTGTTCAGCGAGCTGTACCAGCCACTGACGCTGAACCTGGGCGGCTCGAGCGAATGGTTCGCCTCGGCCTGGGGCGAGCTCGCGCGACTCAAACTCAAGCTCTACCAGCCCGACAGCGGCCAGGAGCTCGGCGAGCTGAGCCGCCAGTCCGGCAACTTCGGCCTCGACTTGGGTCAGCCCTGGGGCGGCATCGGCGAGTTGCGCGTTGGCCTTATCCATGAGAGCTGGCGCATCCGGCCCGTCGTAATCGGTCCCGACCTGCAGTTGCAAGCAGGCCAGCTCGATCAGATCTGGAACGAATCTGGGCTGCGCCTTCGCGCCGTCGTCGATCAGCTGGACTACGCCAATTTCCCTCAGGCCGGCTACCGCGTGCTGCTGGAGTATGTGAGCGGCCAGGTCTCGGGCGGGCCGAACGATCGGCGCGCGAGCTTCGACCGCGCCGAGGGCCAGGCCACCTGGGTGCACAGCTGGGGCCCCCACACCCTGAATCTGAACGGCCGGGGGCTCGTCGCGCGGCAACCCGCTGATTCGACCCAGGGGCCGTACTCGCTCGGCGGCTTCCAGCAGCTCTCGGGCTACCAGCCGGGCCAGCTGATGGGTCGCGCCCTGCTTTTCGGTCGCGCCAGCTATTACCTGCGCCTGGGGCAAACGCCCGTGCTCTCGCGCGGCGTTTTCGTCGGCGGCTCGTTGGAGGCCGGCAATGCCTGGCAGCAGGCGCACGAGGCGAGCTTGAGCGACCTGCGCTACGCGGCCAGCCTCTTCGTGGGCACCGACACCGGCCTGGGCCCGCTGTACCTCGCCGTCGGGCGCGCGCCCAGGGGCGGCAGCGCCGTCTACTTGTTCATCGGCAGGCCCTGATCCTCGGCGGGCGGGACTTCGACAGCCGCGACCTGAGGCGCTGCGTCCACCCACTCGCGCAGGATGCCAGCCACATCGGCGACGCCCTGCTTCTTGAGCGCCGAGAAAAGGGTGACAGAGACATCGGAAGCCTCGGTCGCCAGCCCGCCCAGGAATTCCTGGCAGGCCTCCAGCGCGGCCTGGGACTCCTTGCGGTTGAGCTTGTCGGACTTGGTCAACACGACCAGCAGCTTGACCTCGCCCGTGGCCACGCGCGGGGCGACGAATTCGAGCAGCTGCTGGTCCAGCTCGGTCAGGCCCAGGCGCGAGTCGACCATCAGCACCACGCCCGAGAGGCTGCGCCGAACCTCAAGGTAGTCGGCCATGACCTTCTGCCAGCGCTGCTTGGCGCTCTTGTTCACGGCCGCGTAGCCGTAGCCGGGCAGGTCGGCGAAGAGCGCATCGGGCGCATCCTTGGGGCCAAGGTGGAAGAGGTTGATGTGCTGGGTGCGGCCCGGCGTCTTGGACGCGAAGGCCAGGCGCTTTTGCTGCGCCAGCGTGTTGATGGCCGTGGACTTGCCGGCATTGGAGCGGCCGACGAAGGCGATCTCGGGCAGCTCGATGGCCGGCAGGTGGTGGAGCTGGGCCGCTGTCGTGAAGAAGCGGGCCGTGTGGGTCCAGGCCAATACCTCCTTGTCGGAGCGTGCCGTATCAGGGGAATCGTGGGGCATAGACCTGAGGGTTCGGGTGAATTTGCCATTGTAAGATTGGCTGTTCAGATCCCCTGCACGGTCCACAGAAACTACAAACTCCATGAAGACTGCCGTTTTTCTGTTGTCGGGTTTTCTCCTTGCCTCGGCCACCATGGCCGCCGAAGCCCCCGCCGCCGCCAAGCCTGACCTGACCAAGGGGGCCGCCCTCTCCAGCCAGACCTGCGGCGCCTGCCACACCGCGGACGGATCGCGCGGCGCGGCCGCCAATCCCATCCTGCAGGGCCAGCATGCCGAGTACCTTGAGAAGCAGCTCAAGGACTTCAAGGAAGGCAAGCGCAAGAGCCCCGTGATGCAGGGCATGGCCGCCCCGCTGTCGGACGAGGACGTGCGCAACGTGGCCGCCTTCTACGCCTCCAAGGCACCGGCCAAGCCGGGCTTCGGCAAGAACAAGGAACTCGCTACCCTGGGCGAGAAGATCTACCGCGGCGGCATTGCCGACCGCTCCATCGCCGCTTGCGCCGGCTGCCACAGTCCCACTGGCGCCGGCATGCCGGCCCAGTACCCGCGCATCGGCAGCCAGCAAGCCGACTACATCGTGGCCCAGCTGAACGCCTTCCGCTCGGGCGCCCGCGGCAACAATGCCGTGATGACCGCCGTCGCCGCGAAGATGAACGACAAGGAAATCGCCGCCGTGTCCGACTACATCGCCGGCTTGCGCTGATTCGCACTTTGCGACAATGAAAGGCCGGTGCTCCACCGGCCTTTTTTCATCCGTCTCCTCGAATGCTGTCCCGCACGTTCAAGAACTTCTACGAGCTGCTCGCGTCGATGCGCTTTGCCATCGCGCTGCTGACCGTCATCTGCATCGCCTCGGTCATTGGCACGGTGGTCGAGCAGCACCAGCCCTACACCAGCTATGTGGATCAGTTCGGTCCCTTCTGGGCCGAGCTGTTCGGCAAGGTCTCGCTGTACACGGTCTATGGCGCCTGGTGGTTCGTGCTGATCCTGGCATTCCTGGTGACCTCGGTCAGCCTGTGCATCATCCGCAATGCGCCCAAGATCGTGCACGACTTGCGCACTTTCAAGGAATCCGTGCGCGAGCAGTCGCTGGCCGCCCATCACCACCGCGCACTGGGGCTGATCCCGGCCGTGCCGCAGGCCGCGCTGGCCCAGGTTGCGGCCGTGCTGGAGCGCTTGGGCTGGCGCGCCAAGGTCCAGGTGCGCGACCACGGCATCATGGTCGCCGGGCGGCGCGGCGCAGCCAACAAGATTGGCTACCTGGCCGCGCACGGCGCCGTGGTGCTGATCTGCGTGGGCGGCCTGCTCGACGGCGACTTGCTGCTGCGCGGCCTGATGTGGGCGCAGGGCCGCACCGTGTACGCGGGCAGCGGCCCGGTTCTCGAGAAGAACGTACTGCCGGCCGGCAACCCGGGCTTCCGCGGCAGCATCGAGGTGCCCGAAGGCGGCGCGGCCAACGTAGCCCAGCTGAGCCTCGCGGACGGCGTGGTGCTGCAACAGCTGCCCTTCGACATCGAGCTCAAGAAGTTCGTCGTCGAGTTCTACCCGACCGGCCAGCCCCGGCTCTTTGCCAGCGACATCGTTCTGCGCGATCGGGCCACGGGCGCCCGGCGCGAGGCCACGGTCAAAGTCAACGAGCCCGTGATCGAGCAGGGCATCGCCATCTACCAGAGCAGCTTCTCGGACGGCGGCTCCCAGCTCTCCATCGCCGCCGAACCCATGACGACCAAGGGCCGCCGCTTCACGCTGGGGGGCAAGGTCGGCAGCTCCACGCAAATCGTCTCCGAGGACAAGGGCGACGCGCTCACGCTGGAATTCACCGACCTTCGCGTGATGAACGTGGAGAACCTCGGCGGCCGCGGCGAAGCCACTGATGCCCGCAAGGTGGACCTCGTGGAATCGCTGGGCAAGCACCTGGGCAGCGGCGCCAAGAACCGCAGCTCCAAGGAGTTCCGCAACATCGGCCCGGCCTTCAGCTACAAGCTGCGCGACGCGGCCGGCCAGGCGCGCGAGTTTCACAACTACATGGCGCCCGTGGTGCTCGACGACCAGCTGGTCTTCCTCGCCGGCGTGCGCGACGGCCCGGCCGAGGAGTTCCGATATCTGCGCATCCCGGCCGACGAGCGCCTGTCCATGGACAGCTGGCTGCACCTGCGCGGCGCCCTGCTCGACCCCATGCTGCGCGAGCGTGCGGCACGGCGCTATGCGCGCAGTGCCACGCCCGTCGACAAGCCGCAGATGCAGCACGAGCTCGAAGCAACGGCCCTGCAAACCCTGAACCTCTTCTCCGGCGCAGTCGGCGAGCGGCCCAAGGACGCGGCGCCCGGCAGCGGCTGGGGCGGCCTGCCCTCGCTCTCGCAGTTCATCGACACGCGCGTGCCTGCAGCTGAGCGCCAGCGGGTGTCCGAAGCGCTGCTGCGCATGCTCAACGGCAGCCTCTTCGAGCTCTACCAGATCAGCCGCGAGCTCGACGAAAAGCCCCCGCGCGAGACCGACGCCGATGCGCAGAAGTTCATGGTCCAGTCCGTGCTCTCGCTGTCCGACAGCATGTACTACCCGGCGCCCGTGCTGCTGCGCCTCGACGACTTCAAGCAGGTCCAGGCCAGCGTGTTCCAGGTCGCGCGCGCGCCGGGGCAAAAGATCGTCTACCTGGGCGCCGCCTTGCTCATCATCGGCGTCTTTGCCATGCTCTTCGTGAAAGAGCGACGCGTCTGGATCTGGCTGGAGCCCGCACCGGGAGAGGCCGATGCCACCCGTGTGCGCATGGCCTTGTCGAGCACGCGAGAATCGCCGGACACGGTTGCCGAGTTTGAACAGCTGCGCGACGCGCTGCTGAAGGAAAGCAAGACATGAATACCGCCACCCTGACAATCGGAAAGCGCCAGCCCTGGCAGGGCCGCAGCCCGGCTGACTGGCTGTTCGCCCTGGCCGTGCTGGCCGGCGCGTTCTGGGCCTTCTCCCGCTATGCCGCTTACATGGACGGCTACGAGCGCGGCATCCTCGGCTTCGCCGCCGCCGCCCTGATCGCGCTGGGCTGGACATGGCGCCCGCTGCGGCTGCTGGCCGCCTGCAGCGCGGGTGCAGCCCTGCTGGCGATCTCGCTCTACAACCAGCACCCCGGCAGCTACGGCGCTGATCTGGGAGCCGCGGACAAGGTCTTCTGGCTCAAGTACCTGCTGTCCAGCCAGAGTGCAATCCTGTGGATGGCCGTGCTCTTTTACATGAGCCTGGGCTTCTACTGGGGCGGCTTCTTCACCGGCAAGGGCGAGAACAGCACGGCCGAGGTGATCGGCTCCAAGCTCGCTTGGGGCGCGGTCTTCATGGCCCTGACCGGCACCTTCGTGCGCTGGTTCGAGAGTCACCAGATCGGCCCGGGCATCGGCCACATCCCGGTCAGCAATCTCTACGAGGTCTTCATCCTCTTCGCCTGGCTGACCACGCTGATCTACCTCTACTTCGAGGCCCGCTTCGCAACCCGAGCCCTCGGCGCCTATGTGATGCTCGTGGTCTGCTGTGCCGTGAGCTTCCTGCTCTGGTACACGCTGGTCCGCGAGGCGCAGGAGATCCAACCCCTGCTGCCGGCCCTGCAGAGCTGGTGGATGAAGATCCACGTGCCTGCCAACTTCATCGGCTACGGCAGCTTCTCGCTCGCAGCCATGGTGGCCCTGGCCTACCTGCTCAAAACGGCGGAGTCCCGCTCGCTGTGGATCGGTCTTGTCGGCGTGCCCCTGGTCATCATCGCCGTCATCCTGCTCGTGCGCGTCTTTGCCACGCTGGACGAGGCCACGGTCCAGGGCCTCGACGCCTGGGCCTCGCGCCTGGCCGGCCTGCCGGTGTTCTTCGGCCTGTGCGTGCTTGCCCGCAAGCCGCTCACGGCGCGCCTGCCCGAGCTGCAATCGGTCGACGACCTCATGTACAAGGCGATCGCGATGGGCTTTGCCTTCTTCACCATCGCCACCATCCTCGGCGCGCTCTGGGCTGCCGACGCCTGGGGCGGCTATTGGAGCTGGGACCCGAAGGAAACCTGGGCCCTGATCGTGTGGCTCAACTACGCGGCCTGGCTGCACATGCGGCTCATGAAGGGCCTGCGCGGGCAACCCGCTGCCTGGTGGGCCCTGGGTGGCTTGCTCGTCACGACCTTCGCGTTTCTCGGTGTAAACATGTTCCTCTCTGGCCTGCATTCCTACGGAAAGCTGTAAGGATTCGGGCCCTGGCCTCGACACAAGGCCATCACGGAGCCCTCCCATGCATCTGATCCAACGCCCGCTAGATCCCGAGAGCGCAGTCACCCCGCGCGAAGTCTATGAATCGCGCCGCCGCCTGCTGGCCGGCGCCGCCGCCCTGGCGCTGACGCCGGCGGCCTTCGCGCAAAGCGGCAAGCTGCCCAAGCTCGCCGGCGCGAAGAGCATGGTGGCCGGTGCGCTGACCATGGACAAGCCCACGTCCTATGCCGACGTGACGAGCTACAACAACTTCTACGAGTTCGGCACCGACAAGGCCGACCCGGCTGAACACGCGCACACGCTGCGCACCCGCCCCTGGACCGTGTCCATCGAGGGCGAGTGCAACAAGCCCGGCGTGATGGACATCGAGGCCCTGCTCAAGCTCGCACCCATGGAGGAGCGCATCTACCGCCTGCGCTGCGTGGAGGGCTGGTCCATGGTCGTGCCCTGGATCGGCTACTCGCTTGCCGAGCTGATCAGAAAGGCCGAGCCCAACTCGCGCGCCAAGTTCGTCGAGTTCACCAGCCTGGCTGATCCTCGGCAGATGCCCGGCGTGCGCTCGGGCGTGCTCGACTGGCCCTATGTGGAAGGCCTGCGGATGGACGAGGCCATGCACCCGCTCGCGCTGCTGACGTTTGGCCTCTACGGTGAGGTCCTGCCCAACCAGAACGGTGCGCCGATCCGCCTGACCGTGCCTTGGAAGTACGGCTTTAAGTCGGCCAAGTCCATCGTCAAGATCCGCTTTGTCGAGCGCCAGCCCACGAGCAGTTGGACCAAGGCCGCGCAGCAGGAATACGGCTTCTATTCCAACGTCAACCCGAGTGTGGACCACCCGCGCTGGAGCCAGGCCAGCGAGCGTCGCATCGGCGAGGGCTCCGGTGGTCTCGCCAGCCTCTTCGCCAAGCGCCGGCCCACGCTGATGTTCAACGGCTACGAGGCCCAGGTCGGCCAGCTCTACGCCGGCATGGATCTGAAGAAGAACTACTGATGTCTCGCGTCCTGCTGCACTGGAGCGCCAAGCCGCTCCTGTTCCTGCTGTGCTGCCTGCCGCTGGGCCATCTGCTCATTGGCGTGTTCACGGATAGCCTTGGTGCCAACCCGGCCGAGCACCTGATCCGCTCGCTCGGCGACTGGACCATGCGCGGCCTGTGGCTCACCCTGGCCATCACGCCGCTGCGCACGCTCTTCGAGCTGCCCGCCCTGGCGCGCTTTCGCCGCATGCTGGGCGTGTGGAGCTTTGCCTACGCCTGCATACATCTGCTGGCCTATGCCATGTTCGACAAGGGCCTGGACCTGAACGACATCGTGCGCGACATCGGCAAGCGCCCTTTCATCCTCATGGGCTTCACCGCGTGGCTGCTGCTGATCCCGCTCGCGGCGACGAGCTTCAACCGCGCGATCAAGGCGCTCGGGGCCAAGCGCTGGCAACGGCTGCACAAGCTCGTCTACGCGATTGCCGTCATCGGGCTCCTGCACTTCATATGGATGCGGGCGGGCAAGCACAACTTCGCGGAGCCGACCGTGTACGGCGCGATCCTGTCGGGCCTTCTCGGATGGCGCCTGTGGCGGCGGCTCCAGCCCGCAGCAGCCTGAAATCGGCCTGCCCCGCGGTGCGCCAAATGGGGGATGCGGGATAATTGCGGGTTTGCACTGATCCGCCCCATGTCAGCCTTGGAAGCCTCCACCTTCGACTGCGCCATCGTCGGCGCCGGCCCTGCCGGCTGCTCGGCCGCGAGCTGGTTGGCGCAGCTCGGGCACAAGGTGGCACTGATCGAACGTGCGCCGCGGCTGTGCGCCGGCCTGGAGGACTTCGACTTTCCGCAGTCTTGGCTGCTCGGCGCACGGGGCGAGAGCCTGTCAGCGCTGGGAGCGCGCTATGCGGCGCAGGTCGAGGCGCAGGCTGGCGTGCAGGTCTTCAAGAATCTCCAGCCCGCCACGATCGAGCGGCAGGACGGGCTTTGGCATTTGGACGGGCTCACCGCGCGCGCGCTCCTGATCGCCACGGGCCTGCGGCCCCGTCACCCGGCAGCACTCTTCCCGGCTTGCGACAAGGTGCTGGACGCGCTGACGCTCACCGCCCGCCGCGAGCAGCTGCTTCCGGGCCCCGTGCTGCTGCTCGGTGGTGGCGACAACGCAGTGGAGAACGCCCTCTTCCTGGCCGAGCGCGGCCACCAGGTCACGATCTGGTCGCGGTCCGCCTGGCGGGCGCAGGCCCAATTCGTCAAGCGGCTCGAGCACGACGCGCGCATCGAGCGTCGGCCGGCCACACCGCTACCCAGCAGCGTCCAGGCCGACGGCAGCGTGCATTCGCAGGCCTACGGTGACGAGCATTTCGATTACGTCGCAGTCCTGCTCGGCTACGAGCCCAACCCGGAAGCCTGGTCGATGGCGACCGCGGGCCTGCCGCCGCTGCAGGCTTTCGCGGACGAGCCGCGCCACGCCCTGTTCGTGGCTGGAGACGTGAGCAGCCGCCAGCACCCTTGCGTGCAGACGGCCCTGGCCGACGGCGTGGTGGCGGCCAAGCGTATCGAGGCTTTGCTAGCCGGCTTCGCCCGCGGTGAGCTGCCGCAGCACCACCGCCAGCAGGTCATCCATATCACCGGCCTGCGCTTCGGCGCCAACCTGGGCATCCTCGACTTCGAGCGCGAGGGACCGCAGCCCATCCAAGTGGACGCCGAGGTGAACCTCGGAGCGCAGGCCATGGTGTCCAGCGATTCCGACATCGGTCATGTGCTCGACTACCGGCGCATCCGCCAGATCATCATCGACGAATGCACGGCCTCGCACACCGACCTGCTCGAAGCGCTGGTCGCCAAACTCTGCACGCGGCTGATGAAGCTGCCCGGTGCGGTGGGCGTGCGCATCAAGGTCAACAAGCTCGAAATTTTTCCCGACTGCCAAGTCGCAATCTCCGCCGAAACTGGCAACTGGTGACACCCATGACTAGCGAACTCCTGACTCCCGAACTCGACGCCGAAGCCAAGGCCGCCGAGAAGAAGGCCGCGCACGAAATCAACAAGCTTTCCAAGCGCTTGCACCGCCAGGTCGGCCAGGCCATCACCGACTTCAACATGATCGAAGACGGCGACAAGGTCATGGTCTGCCTCTCGGGCGGCAAGGACAGCTACACGATGCTGGACATCCTGATCAACCTGCAGCAACGCGCGCCGATCAAGTTCAGCATCGTGGCCGTCAACCTCGACCAGAAGCAGCCCGGCTTTCCCGAGGAAGTGCTGCCTGCCTACCTGAAGTCGCGCGGCGTGGACTTCCACATCGAGAACCAGGACACCTACAGCATCGTCAAGAAGCTGGTGCCCGAAGGCAAGACGACCTGCAGCCTTTGTTCGCGCCTGCGCCGCGGCATCCTCTACCGCGTGGCCGGCGAGCTGGGTGCGACCAAGATCGCGCTGGGTCACCACCGCGACGACATCGTCACCACGCTGATGCTGAATATGTTCTTCGGCAGCCGCATGAAGGGCATGCCGCCCAAGCTCGTCAGCGACGACGGCAAGAACGTCGTCATCCGCCCGCTGGCCTATGTGCGCGAGCCCGACCTGGTGCGCTGGGCCGAGCACCGCGAGTTCCCGATCATTCCGTGCAATCTCTGCGGCAGCCAGGAGAACCTGCAGCGCGTGCAGGTCAAGGCCATGCTCAATGACTGGGACAAGCGCTTCCCGGGCCGCATCGAAAACATGTTCACGGCCATGGGCAACATCGTCACCTCGCACATGATGGACCGCGAGCTCTTCCCCTTCACGACGATCAAGGCCACGGGTGCGCCCGTCGAAGGCGGCGACATCGCCTTCGACGATGACGAGACTTGCGCCACGCCAACGACGAGCGCCATCAAGTTGCATTTGAAAGACTGAACTTTGCACGGCTGCAACAGACGCAGGCCACAATGAAGTCATCTCGACTTCAGGAGACCGCTGTGAAACGCCGTCAATTAGTCTTGGGCCTCGGTGCGCTTCCGCTCGCGAGCCTCGTGGCCTGCACTGGCCCTTACAACGTCGATGCCGATGTCAGCAGCTTCGGCGAATGGCCGGCAGAGCGCAGCGGCGGCACCTACGCCTTCGAGCGGCTGCCATCGCAGCGGCAGGCCAAGGGCCAGGCCGGACTCGAGGACGCAGCCCGCGAGGCGCTCGAGCGTGCTGGACTGAAGCCCGCCGCCGAGGGCCAGGAGGCCGACGTCAAGGTCTCAGTCGGCATTCGTTACGGCCTCGTCGAACCCGCGATCTGGGACGATCCGATGTGGTGGCGCTGGCACGCCGGCTTCGGCTATTGGCGTCGCGGCGGCATCTGGTGGAACGGCCCGGGCCCCTATCCCTGGGGCTATCGCGACGTCCGCTATTACCGCGAGGCCGCCGTCCTGCTGCGGGACGGCAAGACCGGCCAGCCGCTCTACGAATCGCACGCCTCCAATGACAGCTACTCTTCGGGCGGCCCCGAGCTGACCAATGCCCTGTTCCTTGCCGCCATGGCCGAATTCCCCAAGGCCGAGGGCAAGCCGCATCACGTCAGCGTGACCATGCCGGGCCAGCCGCCCAAGCCATAATCGACGGCATTCGAACCTTGGAAACCCGGCGCTGCCGGGTTTTTCGTATATGGCATTGAAGGCACTGAACATCGTCATCATGGCTGCAGGCAAGGGCACGCGGATGAAGTCCGCTCACCCCAAGGTGCTTCACAAGATCGCCGGGCGCGCCATGGTCCAGCACGTGCTGGACAACACGGCCGGCTTGCACGCCGAGCGCCGCATCGTCATCACCGGCCACGGCGCCGAGGCCGTGGAGGACGCGCTGCAGGGTCAGGCCCAGTTCGCGCGCCAGATACCGCAGCTGGGCACCGGCCATGCGATCCAGCAGACCCTGCCGCTGCTCGGCGACGAGGCGGGCAGCACGCTGATCCTGTCCGGCGACACGCCGCTGATCACGGAGGCCACAACCCGCGCCCTGGTCGACGCCTCGGCCGGCGTCAAGCTCGTGCTGCTGACCATCGAGTACAGCGATCCGACCGGCTACGGCCGCATCCTGCGCGACGGCGATGCCGTGAATGCCATCGTCGAGCACAAGGACGCCACGCCCGAGCAGCGCCAGGTCCGCGAGTGCTACACGGGCATCATGGCCGCGCCCACGCAGGCGCTCAAGCGCTGGGTGCAGAACCTGCGCAATGACAACGCCCAGGGCGAGTTCTACTTGACCGACATCGTGGCCATGGCCGTGGCCGATGGCGTGCCCGTGGTCGGAGTAAGGACCACGGATGAGACCGAGGTGCTGGGCGTCAACAGCCCCATGCAACTGGCGGACCTGGAGCGCCGCTACCAACGCAAGCAGGCCCAGGCGCTGATGGAGGCAGGCGTGCGCCTGGCCGATCCGGCGCGCTTCGATGTGAGGGGCACGCTGGTCTGTGGCAGTGATGTCGAGATCGACGTGAACTGCGTGTTCGAAGGCAAGGTCACGCTCGGTGATGGCGTTCGGATCGGCGCCAACTGCGTGGTCCGCAACGCGCAGATCAAGGCCGGCGCACGCATCCATGAGTTCACGCACATCGACGGCGAGAAGCAGGGTGTGAGTGTGGGCGAGGGCGCGCTGATCGGCCCCTTCGCGCGGCTGCGGCCGGGTGCACAGCTCGGGGCCGAGGTGCACATCGGCAACTTCGTCGAGGTGAAGAACTCGACGCTCGCCGCCGGTGCCAAGGCCAATCACCTGGCGTACCTTGGTGACGCCACGGTGGGCGAACGCGTCAACTACGGCGCGGGGTCGATCACGGCCAATTACGACGGGGCGAACAAGCACCGCACGGTGATCGGCGCGGACGTCCATGTCGGCTCCAACTGCGTGCTCGTGGCGCCAGTGGAGATTGGCGCGGGCGCTACCATCGGCGGCGGATCGACCATCACCAAGGGGGTGGGTGCCGGCGAGCTGGCCGTAGCGCGTGGCAAGCAAGTAGCGATTGCTGGCTGGCAGCGGCCGCAGAAAAAGAAGTAGGCACAGCAGGCTCGAGCCGAGCGATCGCCGTAACGCGGGGAACCGCCTGGCCTGCCTAACGCGCCCCCGCAACGCTCAGGTCACCGGCGCCGGATTGAACAGCACCAACGCGTTGTGCAACTTCCAACGCTCCGCCCAGGTCTTCTTGCGACCGCTCGCCACATCGAGCAAGAGCCGGAACATCTCCCACCCCATCTCCTCGATCGAGGCCTCGCCATCGGCGATGCGGCCCGCATTCAAGTCCATCAGGTCATGCCAACGCCGGGCCAGATCGCTTCGCGTGGCCACCTTCACCACCGGGCATTGCGCCAAGCCATACGGCGTGCCCCGGCCCGTGGTGAAGACATGCACGTTCATGCCCGCGGCCAGCTGCAGCGTGCCGCAAATGAAGTCGCTGGCCGGTGTGGCGGCGTAGACGAGGCCGCGCTGCTCTCGCAGCAGCTTCTCGCCGGGCGGCAACACATGCGAGATGGCTGCGCTGCCGCTCTTGACGATCGAGCCCATGGCCTTCTCGACGATGTTGGCGAGGCCACCCGCCTTGTTGCCCGGCGTGGTGTTGGCGGCGCGGTCCACGCGGCCGCGCTCGAGGTAGCGGTCGTACCAGCGGAGCTCGCGCACGATGGCCTCAGCCACCTCGGGCGCGGCGGCGCGGCTGGTGAGCTGCTCGACTGCATCTCGCACCTCGGTGTTCTCGCTGAACATCACCGTGCCACCGGCGCGCACGATCAGGTCGGCGCAGAAGCCTACGGCGGGATTGGCAGTCACGCCCGAGAAGGCGTCGCTGCCGCCGCATTGAACGCCGACGACGAGTTCGCTCGCCGGCACCGTCTCGCGCCTGCGGGCGTTGAGCCGCTCCAGATGAGGCCTGGCGCTTTGCAAGATGTCGTCGAGCATGGACATGAAGCCCACGTGGGCGTCATCCTGCAGGCACACCGTCTCCGGTCCGCGTTCGTCGATGATCGGCAGTGTGCCCGGCGGCAGCAGCCGTGAAGGCTGCAGCTTTTCGCAGCCGAGGCTCACGACCATCACCTCGCCGCCGAAATTCGGGTTCAACGAGATGTTCTTCAGCGTGCGGATCGGGATGACCGCATCCGGTGCGTCGATGGCCACGCCGCAGCCGTAGCTGTGCTCCAGGCCGATCACGTCGTCCACGTTCGGATAAAGCGGCAGCAACTCGGCCTTGATGCGCGCCACGGCCTGTGCCACCACGCCGGCGACGCATTGCACCGTGGTCGTGATCGCAAGAATGTTGCGCGTGCCAACCGAGCCGTCGGCATTGCGATAGCCCTCAAAGGTGTAGCCGGCAAGAGGCTCGTGCACGGGCGGCTTCACCGTGGCCATGGGCAGGCCTTCGAGCGCGCGAGCCGAGGGCATCTGCAGCCGCCCCTCGTGCACCCAGCTGCCAGCGGGGATGGGCTTGAGCGCATAGCCGATAGGCACGCGATATCGCAGCACGGGTGCACCCTCGGCAATGTCCGTGAGCGCCACCTTGTGCCCCTGGGGCACCTTGTCGCGCAGCACGAGGCCAGCGCCCGGCACGCCTTCGGGCAGGCGCGTGCCCTCGGGCAGGCCGCCGTCGTTGGCGACGATGGCGACGTTGTCCTCGCCGTGCATGCGGATCGTCAAGGGATGCCGTGCTTCGCTCATATCGGTCCTGCCGCTTCCTTGGTAAAGTGCAGGTACGTTGTCATGTTGTCGTACAACTCTACGTCAGAGATCCTGCTTCGTCCACCCAAAGCCCATGCAAGCCGCTCCGCGCCGTCCCCGCACCCTGGCCCTGGAACTCGTGCAGTCCCTGGGCGAGCGCATCCGAGACGGGCGACTGCGCCCGGGTGACAAGCTGCCCACCGAGGCAGCCATCATGGGCGAGTTCCAGGTCAGCCGCACCGTTGTGCGCGAGGCCATCTCCAAACTGCAGGCCGCCGGCCAGGTCGAGACGCGCCATGGCATCGGCACCTTCGTGCTCGGCCCGGGCGATGGCCCCGCTTTCAAGATTGCCCCCGAGCAGTTCACCACCTTGCAGGACGTGATCGCCGTGCTGGAGCTGCGAATCGGCCTGGAGACCGAGGCCGCCGGCCTCGCCGCCCAGAGGAGAACCGAGGCCAATCTGAGCGTGATGCGCAGTGCGCTGGACGATTTCGCCAGCGCCATCGAGACGGGCGAGGACTCCGTGACGGCCGATTTTCAGTTCCACCAAGAAATCGCCCGCGCCACCCAGAACTGCCACTTTGCCGAGTTGATGGCCACCTTGGGCAGCCAGATCATCCCGCGTGCCCGGCTCGAGCCCGTGGCCCCGCCCCATGGCGAGCGTCTGGCCTATCTTCGCCGTGTCATGGGCGAGCATGAAAGCATCTTCGACGCCATCGCCGGCCAGGATGCCGACGCTGCCCGCGCCGCCATGCGCACCCACCTGAGCAACAGCCGCGAGCGTCGCCGCAAAGCCCAGGCTCAGGCCTAAGTCATCATCAGGATCTTGTTCCGCCTTGAATTTAGTTGTACGATGACTTACAACATCATCAACCAACCCAACGGAGTCCCGCCATGTCGCCCCAAGAGCTCAAGACCGTCCTCGAATCCGGCCTGCTGTCCTTCCCGCTGACCGACTTCGATGCCGAGCTGCGCTTCGCGCCCAAGCCCTATGCCGAGCGCCTGGAGTGGCTGCAACCCTACGGCGCCTCGGCCTTGTTCGCGGCCGGCGGCACGGGCGAGTTCTTCTCTCTGGAGCCAGGCGAGTACAGCGAAGTCGTCAAGGTCGCCCTCGACACCTGCCGTGACCGCACGCCCATCATTGCCGGCGCTGGCGGCTCCACGCGCGCCGCCATCGAGTTCGCACAAGAGGCCGAACGCCTCGGTGCGCAAGGCATCCTGCTGCTGCCGCCCTACCTGACCGAATGCAGCCAGGAAGGCCTGATTGCCCATGTGCAAGCCGTTTGCAAGAGTGTGAAGTTCGGCGTCATCGTCTACAACCGCGCCAACTGCCGCCTCACGCCCGCCAGCCTGCTCACGCTGGCCGCGCGCTGCCCCAACCTCATTGGCTTCAAGGACGGCCTGGGTGACATCGAGAAGTTCGTCGCCATCCGCCAGACCCTGGGCGAGCGCTTCGCCTACCTGGGCGGCCTGCCCACGGCCGAGCTCTTCGCCGGCGCCTATAAGGCCATGGGCTGCCCGGTCTATTCCTCGGCCGTCTTCAACTTCATCCCGAAGACGGCGATGGAGTTCTACCGCGCCCACGCCAGCGGCGACACCGCCACGACGGACCGCCTGATCCGCGATTTCTTCCTGCCCTACATCGCCATCCGCAACAAGGGCGAGGGCTACGCGGTCTCCATCGTGAAGGCCGGCGCCACCATCATCGGCCACGGCGCCGGCCCGGTGCGTCCGCCGCTGTCGGAGCTGCTGCCGGCCGAGTTCGAGCAGCTGAGCGCCCTGATCAGGACCCTGGGCGCCCAGTAAGCCATGAGCGCGACACCCGTCATCACGGCGCTGCAGGTGATCCCCGTTGCGGGCCGCGACAGCATGCTGCTGAACCTCAGCGGCGCGCACGGCCCCTTCTTCACGCGCAACCTGCTGATCCTCACCGACAGCAGCGGCCACACCGGCGTGGGCGAAGTGCCCGGCGGGGAGAAGATCCGCCAGACGCTGGAGGACGCCCGCACTCTCGTCATCGGCCAGCCCGTGGGCGCGCATGCGGGCCTGCTGCGAGACGTGCAGCAGCGATTCGCCGACCGCGACTCCGGCGGCCGCGGTCTGCAGACCTTTGACCTGCGCACAACCATCCATGCGGTCACCGCGCTCGAATCGGCCCTGCTCGACCTGCTCGGCCAGCACCTGGGCGTGCCCGTGGCGGCCCTGCTCGGCGAAGGCCAGCAGCGCGATGCCGTCGAGATGCTCGGCTATCTGTTCTACGTGGCCGACGCCGACAAGACCGATCTGCCCTATCTGCGCGAACCCGCAGCCGATGACGCCTGGTTCCGCCTGCGGCGCGAGGCGGCGATGACGCCCGAGGCCATCGTCCGCCTGGCCGAAGCCGCCCACGCGCGCTACGGCTTCATGGATTTCAAGCTCAAGGGCGGCACCTTGCGTGGCGACGAGGAAGTGGAAGCGATCCGCGCCTTGCACGAGCGCTTCCCCACGGCGCGGGTGACGTTGGACCCAAACGGCGGCTGGCTCTTGAAGGACGCCATCCGCTTGATGCGCGACATGCGCGGCGTACTTGCCTATGCCGAGGACCCCTGCGGTGCCGAGGACGGTTTCTCCGGCCGCGAGGTCATGGCCGAATTCCGCCGCGCGACCGGCCTGCCCACGGCAACGAACATGATCGCCACGGACTGGCGCCAGCTGAGCCACGCGCTGTCGCTGCAAAGCGTGGACATCCCACTGGCCGACCCGCATTTCTGGACGATGGCCGGCTCGGTCCGTGTGGCGCAGACCTGCCGCGACTGGGGCCTGACCTGGGGCTCGCATTCGAACAACCACTTCGACGTCTCGCTGGCCATGTTCACGCACGTGGGCGCTGCAGCGCCCGGCAAGGTCACGGCCATCGACACGCACTGGATCTGGCAAGATGGCCAACGCCTCACCAAAGAGCCGCTGCAGATCCGTGGCGGCCTCGTGGAGGTGCCGAAGACGCCTGGTCTGGGCGTCGAGCTCGACATGGTCGAAGTGGAAAAGGCCCACGAGCTCTACAAGAGGCATGGTCTTGGCGCGCGCGACGACGCGGTGGCCATGCAATACCTGATCCCCGGCTGGCAGTTCAACCCGAAGCGCCCAGCCCTGGATCGTTGAGAAGGACGAAAAGCATGTTCAAGAATTTCATCGGTGGCGAATGGCTCGACGGACCCAAGGTCAGCCGCAACATCAACCCCTCGGACACCCGCGACGTGATCGGCGAATACGCGCAAGCCGACGTGGCGCAGACCCAGGCCGCGATCGCCGCCGCGCACGCCGCGTTCCCGGCCTGGAGCCTGTCCACGCCGCAGCAGCGCTTCGACATCCTCGACGCCGCCGGGACCGAGATCCTCATCCGCCGCAACGAGCTTGGCGAGCTGCTGGCCCGCGAGGAAGGCAAGACCCTGCCCGAGGCCATCGGTGAAGTGGCCCGCGCCGGTTACATCTTCAAGTTCTTCGCCGGTGAGGCGCTGCGCCCCGGCGGCGAGAGCCTCCCTTCGGTGCGTCCTGGCGTCGGCGTGGAGATCACCCGCGAGGCCCTGGGCGTCATCGGACTGATCACGCCCTGGAACTTCCCCATCGCCATTCCCGCCTGGAAGATCGCCCCGGCCCTGGCCTATGGCTGCTGCGTGGTCTTCAAGCCCGCCGAGCTCGTGCCCGGCTCGGCCTGGGCGCTGGCCGAGATCCTCTCCCGCAGCGGACTGCCCGGCGGCGTGTTCAACCTCGTGATGGGCCGCGGCTCTGAGGTCGGCGCGACGCTCTTGAACGACCCGCGCGTCTCGGGCATCAGCTTCACCGGCTCCGTTCCCACCGGCCAGAAGGTGGCCGCGGCCTGCGTGGGCCGCATGGCCAAGTTCCAGCTCGAAATGGGCGGCAAGAACCCGATGATCGTGCTGGACGACGCGGAGCTGTCTGTGGCCGTGAACTGCGCCGTCAACAGCGGCTTTTTCTCCACCGGCCAGCGCTGCACAGCGTCCTCGCGTCTGATCGTCACCGAAGGCATTCACGACCGCTTCGTCGCCGCCATGGTCGGGCGCATGAAGGCGCTCAAGGTGGACGATGCGCGCAAGCAAGGCACCGACATCGGCCCCGTGGTCGACCAAAGCCAGCTCGGGCAGGACCAGGAATACGTGGGCATCGCCAAGGCCGAGGGCGCGACCCTGGCCTTCGGCGGCGAGCATGTGGAGCGCAACCCCGAGGGGCAGCCCGGCTTTTACATGCGCCCGGCCCTGATCACGGACACCACGCCCGCAATGCGCATCAACCGCGAGGAGGTCTTCGGCCCCGTGGTCAGCGTGCTGCGGGCGAAGAACTACGAAGAGGCGCTGCAACTGGCCAACGACACGCCGTTTGGCCTGGCCTCGGGCATCGCCACCACGAGCCTGAAGCACGCCACGCATTTCAAGCGCCACGCGCAGGCCGGCATGGTGATGGTCAACCTGCCGACGGCCGGTGTCGACTATCACGTGCCCTTCGGCGGCCGCAAGGGCTCCAGCTACGGTCCCAGGGAACAGGGTCGGTATGCGGCCGAGTTCTTCACGACCGTGAAGACGGCCTATACCCAGGCTTAAAGACACTCAACCACCTCGCGCAAGACCGCGGCAAGACGGCCGCGCGGGGGACTGCTTTGCCCAAGATTTTCAGGAGACAAGCATGATCGCCGCCACCGTCGCCGCTGCTTCAGCGACGCCCTAGACCGCGCGCGCCCGCAAGCGCTATCCCGTGCTTGCGATGCTCATTCTCGTGACCACGATCAACCACGCAGATCGGGCCACACACTCGATCGCGAGCCCGGCGCTCGGCAAAGAGTTGGGGCTGGACGCGGTGACCATGGGCTATATGTTCTCGGCATTCGGCTAGTCCTATGTGCTCGCGCAGTTGCCCAGCTGCTGGCTGCTGGCTGCTGGCTGCTGGCGGCTGGCGGCTGGCGGCTGGTGGGCGCGGCCAAGGCCGAGAAGCCCAAGTGGAACTGCTTCGCGCAGCTGCTCTCCAACCGCATGTTGATGGGCATGTACATCTGTCAATACGCATCACGACGCTGACCTACTTTTCCCTGACCTGACCTGGTTCCCCGTGCGCTTTGTGAAGGAGCGTGGCACGTCCATCCTGAACGCCAGCTTCGTCGCGGCCCTGCCGGAGGCGTGCTGATTCGCCGGCGGCGTACTGTGCGGGCTGACCCGGGATTGGCTGCTGCGCAGCGGCAAGTCCCTGACCGTCGCGCGCAAGACGCCCATCTTGATCGGCATGCCGCTGTCCACCTCGATGATTGCCTGCAACGACGTGGAGGGCTCAGCGCTGGGGGTCGTCATCATGGCCCTGGCTTTCCTCGGCAAGGGCCTGGGCGGGCTGGGCGGTCGTGTCCGACACCTCGCCCAATGAGATCTCGGGCCTCTCGGGCGCGCTGTTCAACACCTTCTTCAACACCGCGGCCATCACCACGCCCATCGTGATCGGCTACCTGATCAAGGGCACAGGCTCAGTCAGAGCGGCCCTGGTCTTTGTGGCCGCAAACGCGCTGCGGGCCGTGTGCTGCTATCTTGTCGTCGTCGGCGAGATTCGTCGCTTCGAACTGAAGAAGGCATGACCCTCCCTCCCCACCAACTCGCCATGACCGTGCTGATGACGCCGGATATGGCCAACTTCGCCGGCAACGTGCACGGTGGCACCATCCTGAAGTTCCTCGACCAGGTGGCCTACGCCTGCGCCAGCCGTTATGCGGGCCGGTACGTCGTCACGTTGTCCGTGGACCAGGTCATGTTCCGCGAGCCCATCCACGTGGGCGAGCTCGTGCACTTCCTGGCCGCCATCAACCACACGGGCACTTCATCGATGGAAGTGGGCATCAAGGTCATGGCCGAGAACATCCGCACCCAGGCCACGCGCCATGCCAACAGCTGCTTCTTCACCATGGTGGCGGTGGACGACGAGCGAAAACCCGTTGCGGTGCCGCCGCTGGTGCCGGGTACGGCGGACGAGTGCCGCCGGCATGCGGCGGCCGAGGTACGCAAGCAGCTGCGGCGCGAGTTCAGTGAGCGGTCAGCCGCATTGCAGCGTCAAGAAGCTCACTGACGGCTGAGCCGGCCGTTCTGCATCAGCACGACGTCTCCGCCGCGCAGTTGCGGGTCGGTGCCCAATTCGCGGCTGTGGGCGCTGCCGTCCTTGTAGATCAGACGCACGACCCAGACCGTGTACTTCTTGCCGCTCTTCTCGATTTCGTTGCCGGCGTAGCCGCCGGCCGCTGCGCCGCCGACCGTCGCCAGCGCCTTGCCGTTGCCACCGCCGAGGCGGTTGGCCAGCAGTCCGCCCACCAAAGCGCCGCCGACCATGCCCACGCCGCTGGACTTGCCCTGGCGAGTCTCGGTGTGCACTTCAGTGACAAAGGCGCAGTCCTTGCACAGCTTCGAGAGCTGGCTCTTGTCCGGCACGACGGCGTGGTCAGCATCCGCCTGGGCCGTGCCACCGAGCAGTAAACCCAGCGCCAGCCCGACAGGCAAAGATTTGTTGGAGTGCTTCATGGACATCCTCCTGCAATACAGATAGCCTAAAGCTTGCCACATGTAACAATCCCCGGCCGCTAGTCGCCTGTTTCAGCGGTAAGCGCACGTAAGAGTGCTTGCGTGAATTCGACCACGGTCAGTCCCGCAATCCGGGGGAAGGCACGGGCTCGCCTGTTGGGAACAATCCTTCACATGGACAGCGACTTCTCACCCGACCTCGATCAGGTCAGCCCCGAAGACAGCGGCTGGGGCCTGCTCAACCACGTCGGTGACGCCGTGCAGCGAGAAGAGGCCACGGCGCGCGCCGAAGCCCTCCAGAACCAGGCGGTCATGGCAGCCCGCGCAGGCGATGTCGGGGCGGCCTGCTACTACCTGGCGCGCAGTCTGGGCGTCAGCGCGGAGCTGTCGCCCGACGCAGGCCCCTTGCTCTTGTTCGAGCTGCAAGCCGCGCTGGCCGCCCTGCCCGGCGAGACCCACTGCGAGTTGCTGCCCAGTTGGCGCCCGGGCGACGCGGCTCGCGTCGCTGAACTCTGCCAGCAATTGGCCTTGGTGCGTGAGCTGTACACATCGGGCCGGCGCGAGACGGACCGGCCCGCGCCAATGCACTGAGCGGGCTAGGTAAAGCGAGCATTGCCCGCCGGCGGAGGCAGAACGAAGCTGCCGGTCTCACATCCAGCAAGCACTCGCCATGAAGATCCTCAAAGTCCTCCTGGGCATCGTCGTCGTTCTCGCCCTGCTGATCGGCGGCATAGGCCTGGTCCTGCCCTCGACGATCGCCCTGCAGCGCAGCGCCCAGATCGGTGCCACACCCGACAAGGTTTACGCACTGATCGCCGCGCCCAAGGCCTGGAAGGACTGGAGCGCCTGGAACAAGCGCGATCCGGCCATGGAGATCGTCTACTCTGGCCCGGAGATCGGCCCCGGCGCCACGTGGGACTGGAAGAGCAAGACGCAGGGCAACGGCCACATGAGCTTCACGGACGCCGCGCCGCCGTCCAAGGTCGGCTACGACATCGCCTTCCCCGACTTCGGGGCCGCCTACAGCGGCGAATTCACCATCGCGGCCAAGGACGGTGGCAGCTACGTGACCTGGACCATGCACGGAGACGTTGGCAAGAACCCGATCAACCGGTGGATGGGCCTCTTCATGGACCGGCTCGTTGGGCCCGATTTCGAGGCGGGGCTCAATGGGCTGAAGGCCTTGGCCGAGAAGACCCCCTAAGCCCCACGTCAGCCGCACCTTTATGATGCCGGGCAATGCAAGAGCCTCGCATCCAACAGCAATTCTTCGAGAGCGCCGACCTGTTCTACCAGGTCGCCGAAGCGCTCTCCCGCCCCCTCAACGACGCGGCCCAGATGCTCGTCGATGCCATCACGGGCGGGAACCGGCTCCTGTGCTGCGGCACTGGTCTTTCCCGCCTGGACGCCAGCTACATGGCCGCGCTGATGCTGGGCCGCTTCGAGCAGGACCGGCCGGGCCTCGCGGCCATCGCCCTGGCACAAACGCCCGAGCCCGCCCGCCAGATCCAGGCCCTGGGTCATCCCGGCGACCTCCTCCTGCTCTTCGATGCCCATGGCGCCGGGGCTGCCGGGCTCGCACCGATGCTGGAAGCGGCACACGCCCAGGACATGAGTGCCATCGTCTTCAGTGGCGGCGGCAATGACGAGGATCTGCGCAGCATGTTGCTCGACACTGATGTGCACTTGCGTGTCAGCGCCACGCGCGCCGCGCGCGTTGCGGAAGGCCAGCGCCTGATGATTCACTGTCTTTGCGATGCCGTGGACCACGCCCTGCTGGGCTCCGACGAATAAGGAACCAAGACCGATGAAGATCCGTACCCTTGCCCTGGCCCTGTCGGCCGTCCTGTCCCTCAATGCCTGTGCGCCCCTGATCGTGGGTGGCGCCATGGTCGGCGGCGCGATGGTTGCGACCGATCGCCGCAGCTCCGGTGCCCAGCTGGAGGACCAGGCCATCCAGCTCAAGGCAGCTTCGCGCATCAAGGACCAGCTCGGCGACAAGATCCACCTCGACGTGAACAGCTACAACCGCATCGTGCTGCTGTCGGGCGAGGTGAACAGCGAAGCCGCGCGCGACCAGGCCACGGCCATCGCAAAGGGCGTTGAGAACGTCTCCGACGTCCTCAACGAGCTGGCCGTCGGTCCGGCCAGCAGCCTCTCGACGCGCGCCAACGACACGCTGCTGAACACCAAGGTCAAGGCCACCCTGGTCGACGCCAAGGATCTCGTCTCCAGCGCTTTCGACATCGTCGTCCAGCGTGGCAACGTCTACCTGATGGGCCGCGTGACTGAGCGCGAAGCGAAGCGATCGACGGACCTGATCCGCACCATCGACGGCGTCAAGCGCGTGGTGCGCTGCTTCGAGATCATCACGGAGGAGCAGCTCGATCAGCTGCAGCCGAAGAAGAAATGATCAGCGCAGGCGCTTGATCAGGCTGGACGTGTCCCAGCGATTGCCGCCCATCTGCTGGACGTCCGCGTAGAACTGATCGACGAGTGCCGTGACAGGCACGCGCGCGCCGTTGCGGCGCGCCTCCTCGAGCACCAGGCCCAGGTCCTTGCGCATCCAGTCCACGGCGAAGCCGAAGTCGAACTTGTCGTCGACCATGGTCTTGCCGCGGTTGTCCATCTGCCAGCTCTGTGCGGCGCCCTTGCCGATCACGTCGAGCACCAGCTTCATATCCAGGCCGGCGTTACCTCCGAAGGCGATCGCTTCGGAGAGCCCCTGGACGATGCCGGCAATGCAGATCTGGTTGACCATCTTGGCCAGCTGGCCCGCTCCCGACACGCCAACGAGCGTCACCGCCTTGGCGAAGGCCAGGGCAACGGGGCGGATGGTCTCAAAGGGCGCGCCGTCGCCGCCGCACATGACCGTCAGCGCACCGTTGACCGCGCCGGCCTGTCCGCCGGAGACCGGCGCGTCGACGAAGTGCAAGCCGAGAGCGTGCGCCGCAGCGTAGAGCTCGCGCGCCACCTCGGCCGAGGCGGTCGTATGGTCCACAAAGATCGCGCCGGGCTTCATGTGCGCGAAGGCGCCGTCGGCGCCCAAGACCACGGAACGCAGGTCGTCATCGTTGCCAACACAGGCGAAGACGATGTCGGCGCCTGCCGCGGCCTGGCCCGGTGTCGCCATGGACTTGCCACCGTATTCGGCGACCCAAGCCGTGGCCTTGGCGGCCGTCCGGTTGTAGACCGTCACCGCATGCCCAGCGCGCGCCAGGTGCCCGGCCATGGGGTACCCCATGACACCCAGGCCCAGGAAGGCCACGTTGCGGGAAGGGACAGGGTCGTAGGAGCGGATCGGAGCATTCATGCCGCAACTCTAAACGAGGCGGCGGCATGCGCTAAACGATCGTGAAATGCTCCGTGCCCGAAGCGACGTCCCCGGAGCGGGCGCGCTCGCTGTGGAGCTTGATCTGCAGGCGCAGGTCGTTCATCGAATCGGCGTTGCGCAGCGCGTCTTCGTAGGTGACCCTGCCGGTTTCGTAGAGATCGAAGAGGGCCTGGTCAAACGTCTGCATGCCCTGCTCGCGGGAGCGCTTCATCAGCTCCTTGATCTCGCTGACCTCGCCCTTGAAGATGAGGTCGGAAATCAGCGGGCTGTTGAGCATGATCTCCACCGCCGCGATCCGGCCCTTGCCCTCGCGGCGCGGCAGCAGGCGCTGGCTCACGAGCGAGCGCAGATTCAGCGAGAGGTCCATCAGCAGCTGTGCCCGGCGCTCTTCAGGGAAGAAATTGATGATGCGATCCAGCGCCTGGTTGGCGCTGTTCGCGTGCAGGGTGGCCATGCACAGGTGGCCGGTCTCTGCGAAGGCCACGGCGTGTTCCATGGTCTCGCGATCACGGATTTCGCCCATGAGGATGACATCGGGGGCCTGGCGCAGCGTGTTCTTCAGCGCCGCCTCCCAGTTGTCGGTGTCCAGGCCCACCTCGCGCTGGGTCACGATGCAGTTCTTGTGCGGGTGCACGAACTCGATCGGATCCTCAATGGTGATGATGTGGCCGAAGGTCTTTTCGTTGCGCTCGTCGATCATGGCGGCGAGCGTGGTGCTCTTGCCAGATCCCGTGGCTCCCACGACGATGACGAGGCCGCGCTTGGCCAGCACGATCTCGTTCAGGATCGGCGGCAACTCCATGGCCGAGATGGTGGGCAGGGTGGTCGGGATCGTGCGAAGCACCAGGGCAACGGAGCCCTGCTGCACGAGCGCGTTGACGCGGAATCGCCCGACGCCCTGCGGCGAGATCGCGAAGTTGCACTCCTTGCTGCGCTCGAAGTCCGCGGCCTGCTTGTCGTTCATGATGGCGCGGGCCAGCTGCAGCGTATGCTGGCCGGTGAGCGGCTGCGGCGATACTTTGGTGACCTTGCCGTCGACCTTGATGGCGGGCGGGAAATCGGCCGTCAGAAAGAGGTCCGAGCCCTTGCGCGACACCATCAGGCGCAACAGGTCGTTAATGAACTTCGAGGCCTGATCGCGTTCCATTTTTTGGACTTTGCTCCCTGATCGTGGCGCTGACTACTGAGGAATCACCCTGGTTGTGCGGACTCGCCGGCTCCTCCCCGGTCAGCCGGGGAAGTTCTCCGGGAACTTCGCCTTGGCTCGCGCCTCGGCAGGGGCGATCACGTTGCGGCGCACCAGATCGGTGAGATTCTGGTCGAGGGTCTGCATACCCATCTGGTTGCCGGTCTGAATGGCCGAATACATCTGGGCCACCTTGTTTTCACGAATCAGGTTGCGGATGGCCGAGGTGCCCAGCATGATCTCGTGTGCCGCCACGCGGCCCGAGCCGTCCTTGAGCTTGCAAAGCGTCTGCGAAATGATGGCCACGAGGGACTCGGACACCATGGCCCGCACCATTTCCTTTTCGGCCGCGGGAAACACGTCCACGATGCGGTCCACGGTCTTGGCCGCCGAGGAGGTGTGCAGCGTGCCGAAGACCAGGTGGCCCGTCTCGGCGGCGGTCAAGGCCAGGCGGATCGTCTCCAGGTCACGCATTTCGCCGACGAGCACGCAGTCCGGGTCTTCGCGCAACGCTGAGCGCAGCGCGTTGGCGAAGGACAGCGTGTGCGGGCCGACCTCGCGTTGGTTGACCAGGCTCTTCTTGGATTCATGCACGAACTCGATCGGGTCCTCGATGGTGAGGATGTGGCCGTACTCGTTCTCGTTCAGGTGGTTGACCATGCCCGCCAGGGTGGTCGACTTGCCCGAACCCGTGGGCCCCGTCACCAGCACCAGGCCGCGTGGCCGCAGCGCTAGTTCAGCGAAGACCTTGGGCGCGTTTAGCTGCTCCAGCGAGAGGATCTTGCTCGGAATTGTCCGGAACACGGCGCCAGCGCCGCGGTTCTGATTGAAGGCATTGACGCGAAAGCGCGCCAAGCCCTGGATCTCGAAGGAGAAGTCCACCTCCAGCGTCTCTTCGTAGACCTTGCGCTGGGCGTCGTTCATGATGTCGTACACCATGTCGTGGACGGCCCGGTGATCCAGCGCCTCCACGTTGATCCGACGCACATCGCCATGCACGCGGATCATGGGCGGCAGTCCGGCCGAGAGGTGAAGGTCCGATGCCTTGTTCTTGACCGAGAATGCGAGCAGCTGGGTGATGTCCATCGTGGCGGTGGATTGCAATAGTCGCGGGCCATTATGGCGACGATCAAAGACAAACTACAAGAAACCACGGCGCGCGTTGAAAGCGCTTGTGCCAAGGCCGGCCGGCCCGTGCACAGCGTCACGTTGCTGGCCGTCTCCAAGACCTTTTCCGCAACAGACATCCGTGAGGCGCATGCCGCCGGCGCACGCCGTTTCGGCGAAAACTATGTGCAGGAGGGGCTGGAGAAGATCCAGGCCCTGGCCGATCTTCGCGCAGACATCGAATGGCACCTGATCGGTCCCCTGCAGAGCAACAAGACCCGCCCGGTGGCCGAGGCCTTCGACTGGGTGCACAGCGTGGACCGGCTCAAGATCGCGCAGCGCCTGTCCGAGCAACGCCCGGGCGCAATGGCGCCGCTCAATGTATGCATCCAGGTCAATATCAGCGGCGAGGCCAGCAAGAGCGGTGCAGCACCGGGCGAAGTGCCGGCGCTGGCTCGGGCCATCGCGCAGCTGCCGCGCCTGAGGCTGCGCGGGCTGATGGCCGTGCCCGAGCCGGCCGCCGATCTCGAGTCCCAGCGGGAGCCGCATCGAGCCCTGGCACGGCTCCAGAGGGAGCTCGTTGCAGATGGGCTGGCGCTGGACACGCTCTCCATGGGCATGAGCGCCGATCTAGAAGCCGCAATTTTCGAAGGAGCGACGCTCGTGCGCGTCGGCACGGCGATTTTCGGCAAGCGCTGAACACGCGAACTCCGTCACGAGTTGAAGAGAAACCCTAATCTGCATGTTCATCGCAGTCACAACAGCTGGAAACACTTCCGCAATCCCGCCGCGTAGTTGTTCACACGCAACCTCGGCAGCTTTGTTTGACTTTGCCGAAAGACCGACACACTTCAGTCCGTTGGATGAGCACCCGCGCCGCGGGATTCATCGATTCGAACGCGAAAGGCACCCATCGCCATGAATTTTCTGACCCGGCTGCGCATCAGCCAACGACTGGCCGTCAGCTACGGCCTCATCATTTTGCTGCTGGTCGCCCTCGGCAGCTTCAACGCCACGGTTTCCGGCCGCCTCGCCGGTGACCTGGACCACGCCGCCAACACCAGCCTTGTCAAGATCGCCGACGCGAACGCACTGAACGACAACGTGGCTGTGATCTCCCGCGCCGTGCGCGACCTGCTGTTGCTGGACACAGCTGGTGCCATCAAGAAGCAAAAGGCCGCCATCGAGACCGCCCTGACCGACAACGAGAAGCAGCTCGCCGGGCTGCAGGCCAGCATCGACGGCGACAAGGAAAAGTCGCTTGTGAACGACGTCAAGGAGCGTGCTTCGGACTTCGCCGCCGCACTGTCCAAGTTCCAGCAGGTGCAGGCCAACGGCAGCCCCGACGAGGCCCGCGAGAGCCTGATCACGGTGCTGCGCCCGGCACAGACGGCCTACCAGCAGGCGCTCAAGAGCCTGGTGGACCTGCAATTCGCAACCGCCAAGGAAATGGCCCAGCAAGGCGGTGAGTCTGCTCGCAATGCCGTGGTCCTGACCTTCGTGCTCGTGGCCGTGGCCGCGGCCATCGGTATCGGTGGCGGCGTCGTGATCGCCCGCTCCATCGTGCTGCCGGCCCGCGAGGCGCAAGCCGCTGCCAAGGCCATCAGCTCCGGCGACCTGACCATGGACATTCAGGTCAAGGGCAATGACGAGCTCGCCCACATGCTGCAGGCGATGCAAGAAATGCAGCGCGCCCTCTCCAATGTGGTCGTGAGCGTGAGCACCGCGGCCGGTGAAGTGGCGCAGAACTCGACCGTGATTGCCCACAGCAACAACGACCTGTCCGATCGCACCGCGCGTTCCGCCGCGTCGCTGCAGAACACGGCCGCTTCGGTCGAGCAAATCGCCACCAACCTGACCGACGCCAGCGAGCTGACCAAGAAGGCCGCGGGCATCGCCGCCAAGGCCCGTCAGTCGGCTTCGGCCGGCGGCGAGGTGGTCTCCCGCGTGGTCGACACCATGGAAGAGATCAGCGCGAGCTCTAAGAAGATCGGCGACATCATCGGCGTGATCGATGGCATCGCCTTCCAGACCAACATCCTGGCACTGAACGCCGCCGTGGAAGCGGCCCGTGCCGGCGAGCATGGCCGTGGTTTCGCCGTCGTGGCTGCTGAAGTGCGCGCACTGGCTCAGCGCTCGGCCTCGGCCGCCAAGGAGATCAAGCAGCTGATCGCCGCCTCGGCCGAGAAGGTCGAGAACGGCACGACGCTCGTGAACAACGCCGGCATCACCATCCGCTCGGTCGTTGACGAGGTCAACAACATGGGCAAGCTGATCGAGGAGATCTCGAACGCGGCTCACGAGCAGGCCGAGGGTGTGGGCGTGGTCAACAGCGCCATGACCGAACTCGACCGCACCACCCAGCAAAACACCACTCTGGTCGACGAACTCGGCCGCTCGACCGACGCGCTCAAGACCAGCTCTTCGCGCCTCCTCGACGCTGTCGGCTTCTTCCGCGCCGCCGCCTGATCCACCCCTGCACATCCCTTACAAGGATTCCCGTCATGAAGAAGTTGTCCCTCCTCGTTGCCGCACTGGCTGTTTCGTTCAGCGCCCTTGCTGCCGTGCCCAAGCTGGTCAAGAAAGTGCCGCCGGAGTTCCCGGTCGAAGCCACGCGCAAATCGATCAGCAGCGGCACCGTGACCGCCAAGGTCTCCATCGAGGCCGACGGCAAGGTCAGCCATGTGGAGATCGTCGAGGCGAATCCCAAGCGTGTGTTCGACCGCGCCGTGACCGACGCCCTGATGGACTGGCGCTACGAGGCCAGCGGTGAAAAGCAGCAGACCGAAGTCAAGCTGGTCTTCAAGAACGAGGACTGATCGGGCTGCGCGGGCCCATCGGCCCATCGGCCCGCCCGCTGATTGCATGCCTGCCGGCATCGGCCTTGCTCTTGCAGGGCCCGGACCGAGCAGGCTTTTTACGTTTGAAGACGCCTGGCGCTCATTGGCGCTAATTTGCGCTTATAGGCGTTCATTTGCACCCATTGGCGCTCACCGGCCCTCAGGGGCGCCACGGCTCAGTGGTGGGCCGGGCCGGTCGCGGTCGAAGCGAAATGCGAGGGCTGGTGGCTCTGAGAGGGCACGGAGAACTGCATCCAGCCCAAGGCGACGATCACCAGGGCCAGGCCGACAACCGTATAGGTCAGGCGACGGCGGCGCTCTTCACGCCGACGACGCAGGGCCATGGCGCCAGTGCTGCGGCCTAGCACCCGGGTCACGTCATCGTTGCGGCCCTGGCCGCTGAGGCCCTGGCCGCTCAGACGCTGGACGCGCGCTGCGCGCTTGCGGCCCTCACCGTCTGAAACAATTTCAAAGCTGATCTGGTCGTGGACCGCCGGAGGAGCGCCATCGCGCGGGAAGGCCGAGACGTGAACAAACACCTCCTGCCCGCCGTGCCTGGGCATGATGGCGCCAAAGCCACGCTCCCCGTGCCACAACACGAGTTCCCCCTCGAAACGTCGTACTTCGCTCATCGCCCAACTCCTCAAAAACCTGTATGTCGACATTTTGAGGATCAGCCCCAGGGGGAGGCTGCAACAGCTTGTAATGGTGTGTGAGCACTCCCAGGCGAGCGCAGCCATGGGCAAGGCCCCGTCGGACTACCGCAGCAACTGCAGCGTGTAGCTTGTCGTCGTCTCGCCCTTTTCGCCGCCTCCCGAGCCGCTTTCCACCTTCTCGCGCGAGGCCACAACCAAGCGGTCGCCCTGGCGGGCGTAGACCAGCTTGTCGATCGCGCTCTGTTCGAAGCTGATCACGAGCATGGCGCGACCCGAGAGCTTCATCTGAAAGAGCGACTCCAGGGGCGTGCCATCCGGCGCGGTCCAGACCTGCAGGCTGGTCTCCAGATTCTTGACGTACTTGCGGTCACGTTCCTTGAGCTTGGCAGGCCCCGGATCCAGCACGAGCAACCTGGCGGGCTGGCCATTCCAGGACACGGCACTCTCTTGCTTAAGCTGAAGTTCCGGCCCATTCTCGAGCTCTGACAGCCTGTTCTCACCTATGAGGCAGGCTGTTTTGCATTGGATTTCGGTGTCTGATTTGTAGACACTAAATTTCTTGAATTATTGGCATTCATCGCCTATTCATTAAGGCATGCCTA
>JAFALK010000039.1 GCA_019234295.1 Roseateles sp. | reverse complement strand
CGATCTTCCAAAGGAACAAGCAGGGTCAGGACGAATGATCGGCCTGGAAGATCGCCAAGGACATGCCCGCAACATCGAAGCCGCCTGCCAAGCTGGTGCGCGACTGAGCCAAGCTTGCAAGGTCGTCGGTATCGCTGCGCGTACGCTGCAGCGCTGGAAGGCCCAGGACGGCCTCATATCGGGCGATGGCAGGCCGGATGCGGTGCGGCCGGCACCCGTGCACGCCTTGACCCCCGAGGAGCGCGAGCAGATCGTGAGCGTGGCCAACGAGCCGCGCTTCGCTGACCTGCCGCCGGCGCGCATCGTGCCCATGCTGGCCGACGAAGGCCAGTACATCGCCAGCGAGTCCAGCTTCCAGCGCGTGCTGCGTGCACAGGGGCAGACGCGTCACCGAGGTCGCGCCAGGGCGCCGCGTCAGAGCCGGCCGCCGAGCACGCATGTGGCCACCGCGCCGCGGCAGCTGTGGTCGTGGGACATGACTTACCTGCCTTCGCACGTGGCCGGGCGCTGGTACTACCTGTACCTGATCCTGGATGTGTTCAGCCGCAAGATCGTGGGCTTCGAAGTGCATGACAGCGACGATGCCGACCATGCTGCGCGGCTGGTCCAGAGAACAGCGCTGGCGGAGGACATCCACGCGGTGCCGCGTGAGGACAGGCCCGTGCTGCACGGGGACAACGGCGCCACGCTCAAGGCGACGACGGTGCTGGCGATGCTGCACTGGTTGGGCGTCAAACCGAGCTATTCCAGGCCTCGCGTGAGCGACGACAACGCTTACGTGGAGAGCCTGTTCAGGACGGCGAAATATCGACCTGAGTTCCCGACCACGGGCTTCGCTGATCTGACGGCGGCGCGTGAATGGGCGCACAGCTTCGTGCATTGGTACAACAACGAGCATCGGCATAGCGGCATCCGGTACGTGAGTCCGGCGCAGCGCCATGCCGGTGACGATGCCGCGATCCTCGAAGCTCGTCGCGAGCTCTACGTCAAGGCTCGAGAGCGCAATCCCGCTCGCTGGTCACGTGCTACGCGAAACTGGTCTCCGATAGGCGCCGTGACCCTGAATCCGGAGCGAGAAGCGATCGTTGATGCGCAATCAGGAGGACAACGAAAACAGCAAATAGCTGCTTAGTTCAAGCGACAGATAGCTTGACGCGCGCCGCTGGCGGTGAGAATAAATCCGACGCTCTTTCAAGGGAGACTCCTATGGCTTTTGAATCGGAAGTCGATGACGCGTGCCAACTGATCGTGCGACATAGCGGCGTTGCCAAAGCGTTCAGCTTTTCGAAGGAAGACCATCCTCTGAAGGGCCCGGTCGGAGCGATCAGATACACCGTGCACGTCGGCTTCAAGGACCGCGACTTCACATACGAGGGCGGACACGGCTTGAACTGGCTTGGCGAGTTCGAGCGCGATCTGAAGGCCGGCTGGCACGGTTACTGGATCGCGCAACCCTGATCCCTTCCTACTTCCCGTCGGCCTTCTGCTGTTTCAGCGCGACGCTCGCGCGAGCCAGCACGAATGCCAGCCGGCGAGCTCCCTCGAGCTCTTCCAGCTCGTCGCGCACCGTGACGTCGCCAGCCGGCTGCAAGCGGTCCCCGAAGTCACGCGGAGCGATCTTCGAGGCCTTCCAGCGATAGTGGAAGGCGAGCTCACGAGCTTTGAGCAGGTCCAGCTTGGACGCCGCGCCCAGGATGGCCTGCTCAGCCTTGTCGACGAATGCCTCGGCCGAGTACTCGCGGGCTTCGCGAGATGCGTTCGCGCGCCTCGTGTCGGCCTGCAGCCAGCGATACAGCGCTGAGTTCGACACGCCCGCGGCCCGTGCCACCGAGGTCATGTTCTCGCCCGAGATGATCTGCTCGCAGTACCACTCGATGCCGAGGCGATCGAGCTTCTTCATTGCTTCGCTCTGCTTGCGGTTCCGGCGTTTGACAGGGGCATGGCCGGCGACTAGGCTGTCGGCGAAGCCCGCCTGTGGAGCTTGCCGGTTCTCGCCGGTGGCTCGCTCAATCCCCGCATCAGCGGGGACCTCCAGTGCGGGCTTTCCTACGTCTAGCATCGCCGTGTCGGCCACTGCCCGGCCTCAGGAGTTGCGGTGCGGACGTCCACGTCAGCCTCCCAGGGGGCCGGCCTACTGGCCCGAACCTTGCCAGAACTGCGGGCTGGCAGCCGCTGAAGCAAACCGTACAGGCGGCGGACCGCCTGCACCGTACTTACTCAGCAACGAGGCGTTATTCTCGTATCCCTTGAGAAGCGATGCGCCGGCCCCAAGCACTTGAGAAGCTCCGACTTCTGCGGAATTTTCCAAGACGTTCTTGCCTTCGAACTCCTTGGCCGATGCCTGCAAATTCAGCGCGCGTGCGCGGTCCTCGCCTTCGTAGAGCGCCACGCCTTGCCTGTAGGCACCCATGGCCGCATTCCTGGCCATCAGGTTGACCACGGTAGGATCCGACGCGCCGCCGCCGCTGGCCGCCGCGCTGGCCAGGGCCGCCGAGGCGATGTACTTGGACTGCAGGTCCACGTCGAAGGCTTGGCGCTCCGAAGACGCCATGACTTGGCCGGCCTGCTGCTGGAACTGCCCGGCTTGGAAATCGGAAGCCGCCTTGGCTTGAAGACCGTAGTTGATGTGGCTGAAGGCGCCCATCAGCTGGCCGCCAGCCTGCAGGCCTGTCGCCGCGGCGTTGTCGTTCAGCGGGTTCTTTAGCCAGTTGGTCAGATCGCTCATATGTGCCTCACTGTCGTTGGAAAAAGGTGGTGGGGATTGAAGGTGCCATTTCAATGACTCCGAAGCAATCCTGCGGCAGCAGTCAGCTCCGCTTCGGCCATGGCGTACCGCGTGCCTTCGTCGAGCTCTTCGTACTCGTGCGCCAGGATCGAAAGAACGAGTCGACGGCACTCCTCGACATGGCCCGTGCGGAGTTTTTCGGCGAGAGCAGTCACTGCTACGCCCATCAGCGTGCGGCCAATGAAGACCCAGGCCTCTTGAACCTGCGCATCGGTAGGAATCGGATGGCTCATTTCTGCTCCTGGGATGTGAAACGGGGATGCGTTCCATCACGCGCGCGGAACGCTTCACGAAGGCCCTCCAGCTCAGCCCGGATCTCTGTGATTGCCTTGCGCTTGGCTTCGTCGACCTGGCGGGAGAAATCGGTCGGCATGTGCTCAGGCGGCTCGCCCCACCAGATCAGGTCGAAGCGAAGGTCGCCGGCGTCGCCGCGCAGGACTCGCGCCTGCACGGTCGCGAACTTGCCGTCGACAGCAATGGTCCTGGAGAGTCGAACAAAGCTCATGTGCACACCGAGTCCAGCGACCAGCGCTCAGCACGCGTCGTGCGGTCGTCAATGAAGCGCAGCGAGGTCTCATCCTGCCAGTAGCGCAGGCGGCCTTCATACGATCCATTGCGCTGCTTTTCGACGGTGACCAGGGCGGAGGGCTTGGCGAGGGCCTCCGAGTCGCTTGGATCTCGCTCCAGCGCCGCCGCCCGGGCACGGTCGAACCAGATCGTGACCACGTTGTGCGCCTGATCACTGATCGCGGCCGTGCCGCGGATGTCGTACTTGCTCGGTGGCTTGGACTCGTCGCCAGAAGTAGGCTTGCGGCAATGGGCGACCAAGTGCACGTGCAGCTCGGTCTCCTGAGCCAGCCGGACGAGATCGGTCATAAACTGCTTCTGCTCGTCCAGGCTCTCCTCGCTAGCGCAGACCATCATGAGGCTGTCGACGAAGACATGCTGGCCTTTGCACTCCTCGGCGAAGTAGCGGCACACCGCCAGCATGTGCCTGGGATTGACGCGGCCCAAGTGGTCGAAGATCCACAACCGGCCGTCGGACCATCGCCCGAACTGCTCGACTGCCGCACGGCTGGGCTCGGGCGTGGCTAGCACCTGGCGAGCCATGCGGGCCAGCGTCTGGCGCGGCAACATCTCGAAGCTGGCGAGGAGCACGCGCTGGCCCTGCTTGCACAGCTCGGCCGCGACCTGGCCGCTGAAAGTGGATTTGCGGTGGCCGTTGTAGCCGGCCCAGATCGTGAGCTCGCCTGGACGGAAACCGAGGCGGCATCCCAGCCGCGACGAGAACATGCCCGGCGCGCGGCTCGCGTTGGTAGTGGGCTGCAGCTCGGCGATCAGGTCCTCGGAGAATTCCGACGCTGCGCGGATCTTGGCTTTGCAGTCGGTGTCTCGCATGTAGGCCGCAAAGTCGATGTCATCGACGCTCAAAAGGGTTGCCATTCGGGGGTCTCCGGGGTGTAGAAGCGGGCCGCAATGGGTTCATGGCGGTCCGAGAAGGTCATCGCGTACACGCTTGCGGCGCCGGCCTCGCGGGCAGCCTCCGCGATGGCGTCGACTCGAGACTCGGCGGCGCCGAGGACGAAGACCGTCAGACCAACGAGGCAGCGGAACGCTGGGGCAAGGCTGCTGGTGGGCTCGTCGTCCCTCACCTCGAGTGAAGCGTTGGTGCCCCAGGGTGAGCCCTGAGGCCAATCGCGCCAGCCCTTGCCGTGGTCG
Source organism: Roseateles sp. (assembly GCA_019234295.1). Lineage (GTDB taxonomy): Bacteria > Pseudomonadota > Gammaproteobacteria > Burkholderiales > Burkholderiaceae_C > JAFALK01. The sequence goes on along the minus strand of JAFALK010000039.1, from coordinate 28,734 downwards.
ATGCCGGCGGTGATGTGCACGCCGTCGGGACGCAAACCGCGCATCCGCATGGCGATCAGGGGCTGATGGCCGCGAATCATTGGCCGTCTCCGAAAATGTCGGCGGAGTGGTGCCCGTTCGGCCGACTATGCGACGGCGAACGCAGCCTCGCCCAGTCCTCCCGAATCGCTTCCATGAAGGCACTGTCCCAGTCCACGTAGCGGTAGTCCTTGGCAGCGCACTTCGCCTTGAAGGCTTCGAGATGCTGCCCGAGGTCCTTGAAACCTTGCTGCTCGGCCCAGGCTTGCACACGTGTGCTGATGCAGAAGGCGGATGGCATTGACCTCTTGACCTTCCTCGAGGGGGACGTGCGAGCATTCGGCGAGCAGCTCTCGATTCCCTTCCTATCCTCTCCTTTCCTATCCACTCCGGGGGGTGGCGCTCGACGATCATTCGACGAGGAATCGGCAAGGATGCTGCGAACGCTCTCCGAATTTGAGTCATCGGGAGGGGCCGGATATTTGCAGGAAGGCCGGTCGATCTTCTGGTGTTTCGCCCAGCCGGTGACGTGCCAGTACCTCTCTCCGCTGCTCTCGAACTCAACGATCAGCCTGGCCGCAATCAGCTCTGCAATCCAGTTCGAGACATCGGACGAGGAGAAGTCGTCCATTGGGTAGAGCTCGGCCTTGAGCGTTTTCGGCTTGGCGGGGTGCACGCCGTTGTCGTCGCAGAAGTTCCACAGTCCAACGAAGGTCAGGCGAGCATTCGTCGAGCATTCGGCGACTTGTTCGCTGACCCAATATTCAGGCTTGATGCTGCGGATGCGTGCCATCAACTAGCCCTCCGCCGGCGCTGTGTTGAGCTGGTCAGCGAGCTCCTGGGCGCCGTGCTTGGTCGGCGCGTCGGCTACGACGATCAATCCGCCGCAGGCGCCGCGGTAGGCCACAAACCAGCGGCCACAGATGCCCTGCTTCGCGAAGTAGTGGCGAGGAACCGCCAGCTGCGGATACGCTGTCTGCATGGCTCACCTCGCGTTCTGCAGGTTGTCGGCGATGAACTGATCGAGGTCCTGGCGGCGATAGCGCACGTTGCCACCGACCTTGACGTACGCCAACTTCTTACGGTTGGTGGAGCGCCAGACCTGTAAGGTGGCCGGCTTGACGGCCAGGTACGCTGCGGCTTGTTCTGTAGTCATCAGGCCCGACGGAGCGATGCGCTCAACGACGGGGCTGGCGGTTGCTGCTTCCATGCTTCCGACCCATTCGGAAAGTTGCTATGGACGCATTGCAGCGGTGTTAGCCGCGTGAGTCATCCACAAGAATGTTTTTACCTGTGGGTCGGCGAGTCCTTACGCGCCGCGAGCTCCGCGCGCGCCACTGCGGCCTGTTTTTTCAGCCCCTTCCCCAGCGAGTCGAAGTTCACGAAAAGGTATGGCTTGACATCGCACCGGACCTGCTGCGGTTGCTCAGCCATCGGCCGAGTCGGATTGCCGCCACGAACCACGATCGAGCCAAGCCATTGGCCGATGTCCACGCCATCCCGCCGCAGCGCCAGCCAGTCGACCCTGAAGAGCAGTGGAATGCCTTCAATGCCTATCGCTTTGCGCGCATCCGTGAGCAGCCTCTTGTCCATCGCATCCAGCGCCTCCGATGTCACAGGCTTGCCAAGGCGCGTCAATGCGTAGCGCTTGCTGCCATGCCCATCTGATGCGACAGGCCGCCCGGTTCCATCCACTGCGACGCTACCAAGGGCACTGTAGTAGGTCAGCAGCAACGCGAGCTGGGCTTCGGTGGTCCAAACCTTGTCGGCGCCGCGCGGTTTGCCTTCTCGCTTGGCGCCGAGCGCTTTCTTGACCCGACCAGATCGCGCTTTGTCTCCGCCGATCAGCTCTGGCAACGTGTCACAGAGCATGTCCAGGATCGCCTCGTCCTGCTTCGCACGTTCCAGGACGGCTCGCGCGAGTACCTTCCAGTCCTTGGGCTCGGGCAGGAACTCCGTGGCCCTTGTAGGCTCCAATTGCCCGCCGTTCACCGTCCCGCCTCGCTTCCCCACAGCGCAGCTACTCGGCTTTCCTCGTCACCTGATGCAGATGCCACCAGATGGCGAGACCGCTCGAAAGGGCGCCAAGGGGCGCGACCACAGCAATGAGCGCCCATTTGTCTCCATTGAAGTCTTGCTCAGTTAACGCGACGTAGAACCACAACCAGAACTCGTAGATGGCCAGCGCGATCAGGACGGGGCGCAATGGCAGTCGAAGCTGGCGTGATGCATACAACACAGCTACGACCCAAACTAGAACCACCCAACCGCCAAGTTGGACTTGCTCGGTGACCTGGCGTATCTCGTCTCGCAGAGCGACAACGACCGCTGCACCAAGAACCAATCCAGCGACCCTCGCGAACCTATTCATTGCGGCACCGTCCGTTCCCGTTGAGGTACCTCAGCGGCATAGCGAGTCTCAGACCGCTCAGCTCCGCCATCACGCAGCACCTTGAGCGCGAAGGACGGATCCCGTGACGAACTCCAGCGCCGTCCGATCTCGCTTGGCGAGATTGCAAGGCGCGCAGGCGGCGACAAGATTTATCGCTACGTCAGTACCACCTAGCGCTTGGGGCATCTGATGCTCAATGTGCCAGACGCCATCCAGCGCGAGCGCGCATCCGCAATAGTGGCAGCGGCCGCCGGAGCGCTCGAAGACTTCCCGCCGGCGCCTCGACACCGGCCGCGGCGGCGGCTCGCTCGACACGACCGCTAGATCAGCGTCTCGCCAGAGCGTCGCCTGCACCCATCGCGGCTCCTCGTCCTCCGCCACACCAGTCGCACGCAACACGCGACGAGCGCCGGCGAGCGCCTCGCCCTTGGATTCTGCAATCGCAAGCACCCGGCCCGCGCGAGGCTGGACTACAAGAAAACGCACTGCGTGCAGACCATTGCTGATGGTCGGCTGGGTGGCGAGCTCGAACTCGCCTTGGCCGAAGACGCCGCCCATGATCGGGCGCCGCAGCATCGGCGCGCTAGCCACCTCGCGCCCCGCTGAGCATCTCTGAAGACGCCAATCTGAGCGCGGTAATTGCCGGCTCGATGATGGATCTCAGCGCATTGTGGAGTGGCTCATGATCATTGTCCTCCCCCAACGAAAACAGCACATCGCGTAAGACAACCATCTGCCCATGCGCATAGGCCACTAGATCGAGCGGAGCAGCGATCGGGTTGAACACGACGGCATCCGGCCCGGTGATACGAATTGCGTCATGGATGCTGGCTGCGGCACCAATCAGCGTATCGGAATCGGCCGCATCTTCATTGGTTCGCGCATATACAGTGTCATTAGCCATGATTCACCTCTTGTATAGGTGGGTTGTGGTTAGGCCGGCCCAGAGCTCCTACCCTCCGGGCCGGCCGCCTTTGCCTCAGAACCGCTGAGGCGCCAGGTCACCTCATGCAGCGGCCAGGTGCTGCACCTCTTCGGCCAGTTGTCCGCCCTGGTCGCGCTGGATCACCTCGATGTCGTACTGCGCCTGCAGGTTGAGCCAGAACTGCGGCTCGACGCCGAAGGCCAGGCCTAGGCGCACCGCCGTGTCAGCCGTGATGCCGCGCTCGCCGGCACAGATCTCGTCGATGCGGCGCTGCTGCACGCCGATGGCCTTGGCCACGCGATAGCGCGTGATGCCCATGGGCTCGATAAAGTCGTTCAGCAGCACCGAGCCTGGGTGGACAGCGTCCAGCATGCGGCCCGTCTTGATGCCGCGAAGGTCCAGGCCCTTCAGTTCGCTACGTGCGATGCTCATTTCACGCAACCTTTCTACTTTCTGAGTTCTAGACCGACCCGAAGGTCAGTGATAGTCCGCAATCTCGACGTCGGACGCGTTGCCGTCCTTCCACTTGAAGCAGATCCGCCATTGGTCGTTGATGCGGATGCTCCACTGGCCTTTGCGGTCACCCTTCAGCGGCTCAAGCCGGTTGCCGGGTGGCACGCGCAGGGATTCGACGGTCAGTGCCGCGTCGATGATCTTGAGTTTGCGGCGCGCAGTCCCTTGGATCTCACGCGGCAGCCCTCGGACCTCGAAGCCATCGAAGATCGCCGCGGTGCGCTTGTCTGCAAAGCTTTCGATCATGGATAGTATTGTTCTTCGATAGTAGTATTGTCAAGCGGCATTAGCATTGCCGCCCGACTTCTTCTTGGATTCCTTGCCGCTGATGGGAATCACCTTGGCTGCCACATTGACGCCAGCAGGGCCAGCAAGATCGCATCACGCATGATTTCGTTGGGCTCCTCGGCCAAGGCTTCGAAGAACCTCCGCATCTCGTCTGGCCGCAGGAAGCGCTCCCGGTCGGTCTGCTTGAACTTCTTGTGGCGCGCCGCCGGGTTCGGGCCGGAAAAGAGTCGGCGTTTCTGGTCGATGGCGAAATTGAACATCGCGCGCAGGAGCTCGAGGGCCTTGTTGGCACTACCGTGCCCGGTGACCGGCTTCGCGGGCCTGGCCGCGGCCTGAACCCTGGGCTTTGGATCCGGCCCATGCCGGCGAATGGCCTGGCGCTCTGCGATCTCGGCCCGCCGTGCAGCGATCTGTGCCTCGCGCGCCGCCGCCTCATCCTTGCGGCGCTGCATGATCTTCTCGGGCAGGCCCAGGTGCCACTTCTCGACCTCGATCGCCGACACCTCGGAAAGCCTGCGCCTGGCCCAGACAGGCTCGACGTAGTAGCTCCAGAGTTGCTGCGTGGCCTCCGGCGCCCGGTTGGTCTTGCTGATGACGGCGTAGTACTCGTTCCAGAGCTCACCGACCGTCATCTCGCCCTTGCGCTCGCGACGGGCGGCCGTAACGCTTTTGCCCGCGGCGAGTTGGCCGCCCAGTTCGCGAGCTCGGTTCCTGGCCTCTTCGGGTTTGACTTGGGGAAACTTGCCGAACGTCTCCCGCTCAGGCTTGCCGCCACCCTTGGGCCGGCCGACAAACGAAAACGTCTTCACGCCTTGTCCGTGACGCGCAGGTAGGCGTACAGAGGCCGTAGAGGTTGTGGCTCACATGGAGAAGCTGCCCTCATGTTGCGATGCCATATGACTTGTTGATGCGCAGGCTCGGGCCGCCCATCGACTAGACGTTGAGGCGAATGCGTGCATCAATCGACTCACCATTCAAGTCGAGATCCACCAGAATCGCCAATGAGTCGATTAGACTTCAATTTCGACTCATAATTTGAGTCGAAATGTGACGACAATTGACGCATCAAAGCCATGACTCAGGACGCGACCTATATCTGGCAGCAGGTCGGCTGGCCCGCGCTTCGCTACGACCCAGTCGCAGTTGGTGCGGCCCTGGCGAACGCACGGCGCGCTCAAGGCATGGTTGAAGGCAAGCTAGCCGCCCTCGGGTTCGAGCAACGACTTGAACTGGCGGCCGAGGCCTGGAGCCAGGAAGCCGTGGCGACGGCGGCCATCGAAGGCGAGCGCCTGGATTTGGCCGCGGTCCGCAGTTCCGTGGCCCGGCGCCTGGGCGTGGGCAATCAGGGCGGAGCGAACGCCCCGCGTGATGTCGAGGGGCTGCTGGACATCATGGACGACGCCGTCACGCGCTGCGCCGATGAGGTCACCCACGAACGCCTGCACGGCTGGCAGGCCGCACTCTTCCCGACCGGCTACTCGGGGATGTCCAAAATTCACGTCGGCGGGTACCGCGAGGATGCCGAGCCCATGCAAATCGTCAGCGGCCCGATGGGACGCGAGCGAGTCCACTACGAGGCACCACCTTCGGTACAAGTTCCCGATGAAATGGGGCGACTGCTGCAATGGTTCAACGCCGGAACGGAGCCCGACGCGCTGGTTCGGGCCGCCCTGACCCATCTGTGGTTCGAGACCGTCCACCCCTTCGAGGACGGCAATGGCCGAGTCGGGCGGGTTTGGGTCGACCTCGCGCTCGCTAGGGACAGCGGCGAGGCCAGTCGCCAGATTCGAACCTCGCAGCGCCTCCTCGACCGCCGCAACGAGTACTACGAGCATTTGGAACAGGCGCAGCACGGCGGACTCGACGTGACCGAGTGGGTCACCTGGTTCGTCCAGCAGGTCAGGGTCTCCTGTGAAGAAGCCTCCCGAACCATCGACGACACGCTGGCCAAGGCACGCTTCTGGATGGACCACAACGGCAAGGACCTGACCGAGCGACAGCGCAAGGCCGTGAACGTGCTGCTCGACGCCGGGCCGAACGGTTTCGAAGGAGGTATGAGCACCAAGAAATACGAGAGCGTCACCGGAACGTCGCGGGCCACCGCGTCGCGCGAACTCATCGAGCTCCAGGCCCTCGGGTTGCTGACCCAAGTCGGCGCGGGTCGCTCGACGCGGTACTACGTGAACCTGCCCGGTTGGGGCCCTGATGGGCCGGTCAAGACTGCCGGCGGCACCACCGCGAAGCGCTCGCGTGACGAGGGATAAAGCATGCTCGCTTCAAGTTCCAGGCGAGAACGCGTTGCGGCGATCTTGCGGCAAGTCCGGAAGCACGCAATGACTGCAAACGACTGGAAATCGCTGGTAGGTGGTTGACTTCCAAAGGAGCTGGAACAGCGAGCCGCAGACCTGAGGCAACCGTGAAAGGCAGGAAGTCGGTGTAGGCCAGCCTGCTGTGGATGGCTTCGCGGTTGCGGGATTCGACGCAGTCAAGCCGACTGATCCGGTTAGGCATTGTCGACGTAGAAGGAGCATCCTCAAGATGAGGCAGGGTTTCTTCATGTCTCAAGTCGCCAGCACCGCCGCAGCCATTCACTGGGTCGAGCAAGGCATGGTTCCAGACCGGGTCGTGCGCCTAGGGATCCGACGCTTGCTGCGGCAACGGCTGGACGAGTTGCAAAGTGGCGATCCACAAGCCCAGTCCCGCATCATGGAGTCCTTCATCGAAGGCTTGAAGACCGCACCCTTGGCGCTCCTGCCCGAAAAGGCGAACGAACAGCACTATGAGCTGCCGCCAGAGTTCTTCTCCACCTTCTTGGGACCGCACCGCAAATACAGCTGCTGCTGGTGGCCAGATGGCGTCGACACCCTGGAGGAGGCAGAGGTCACCGCCCTGTCAGAGACATGCACACGAGCCGGCCTGGCCGACGGACAGGACATCCTCGAGCTGGGCTGCGGCTGGGGATCTCTGAGTTTGTGGATGGCCAGCCATTTCCCGCGCGCACGGATCACCGCGGTGTCCAACTCTCACTCCCAACGCGCTTACATCGCCAGAGAAGCCAGGCGACGCGGGATTTCCAACCTCGAGGTCGTTACCTCGGATATCAACAACTTCGACACCGGGCATCGCTTCGACCGGATCGTGTCGATCGAGATGTTCGAGCACCTGCGCAATTGGTCGCGTGCATTTGAGCGGGTCGCCGAGTGGCTGCGCCCGCACGGCCGCTTTTTCATGCATGTCTTCTCGCACCGTGGCGCCCCTTATGCCTTCGAATCGCGCGACGCGAGCGACTGGATGAGTCGCCACTTCTTCGCCGGCGGGATGATGCCCAGCGACGACCTAGCTTTGCGATTTCAGGACGATTTGCGCGTGCTGCAGCAGTGGCGCTGGAACGGTCGCCACTATGCCCGTACCGCTGCGGCCTGGCTTGAGCGCATGGACTCGCAGCGCCGAACGTTGATGCCCATACTCACCTCGACCTATGGCGAGGAAGCCGATCAACTGTGGTGGACCCGCTGGCGGCTGTTCTTCATGTCCGTCGAGGAGCTGTTTGGCTATGCCGACGGTGGCCAATGGTGGGTGAGCCACTACCTGTTCGAGCAGCGCTGATGAAAGCACTCGTCATCATCGGACTGCTGATCACTTTGAGCTTGGCGATCTCGACCTGGGCGCTGAGCCTGAAGCTGCGCGATGCGAGCCTGGCTGACAGCATCTGGTCGCTACTAGTTTCAGCTCCCGTGCTGGTCAGCACGCGCGTCAACGGTATGGCGTTGGACGCCCGCGGTGCGCTGATGCTGGGCTTGCTGCTGCTCTGGGCGGTACGGCTCGCGGCCTATATTGGCCTGCGCAACTGGGGGGCTGGCGAGGACCGGCGATATCGCGCGATGCGGGAGCGGCACGGGCCGCATTTCGGGCTCAAAAGCCTGTACCTGGTCTTCGGGCTTCAGGCGGTGCTGGCGTGGATCGTCGGGTGGCCTTTGCTGGCGGTGCTCCGGCACCCCGCGCCGCTGAACGGGCTCGACCTCGCGGGCTTTGCACTGAGCGGTAGCGGGCTGCTGCTTGAGGCCCTTGCAGATGCTCAGCTTGCCCGCTTCTTGCGCGAACGCAAGGACGACAGCGCCGTCATGAGGCGCGGCCTGTGGGCCTGGTCGCGCCATCCGAACTACTTCGGCGAAGCATGTGTTTGGTGGGGCTTCGGGCTCATGGCCCTCGCGGCCGGCGGCCTGCCCCTGGCCTGGACGCTGGTCTCGCCGCTACTGATGACGGTGCTGTTGCTCAAGGTGTCCGGCGTGGCCCTGCTTGAAAGCGATATCGTCGAACGCCGGCCCGGGTACCGCGACTACGCCGCCCGCACCAGTGCTTTCGTTCCCTGGCCGCCGCGGCGCGAGGCGCGTCCATGAAGCGATGGCTGCTAGCGGTGCTCGCGTTCAAGCTCAGCCCGGCGGCGGCTCAGGCCGAGGACCACTGGGGCTTTGAGGCCATGCTCGCCGGCCATTCCATCGGCGTGCATCGCTTCGTGGTGGCGGGCCCGCCCGATGCCCGGATCGTCGACAGCCGCGCGCAATTCACGGTGCGCGTGCTCGGCATCCCCGTCTATCGCTACCGCCACGAGGCCAGCGAACAATGGCGGGGCGAGTGCCTGCGCGAGCTACGCTCTGACACGGACGACAACGGTGCGCGGCAGCATGTGGCTCAGCGCTACGAGGCCGACTGCTTGATGGGCTTCGCATACTGGAATCCCCACCTCGTCACGCAGGCTCGCCTGATCGATCCGCAGACCGGCAGGATCGAAGCAGCCCGGTTCGAGCCGGTGGCAGACCGGCCCATCCAGGTCCGTACCCAACAGGTGGTGGCGCACGGTTGGCGCCTGATTGCAGGCGACCAGCGCATCATCGTCTGGTACGCCGCCGACAGCGGCCGCTGGATCGGCCTCGACGCCGAGACCAGCGACGGACAGTTGCTCACTTATCGCCTGCCAACCGCCGAATCTCGGCCATGACCTCATCGCGATTCACCCTGCTGGGCGCCTACCTGAGCGCGCTCCTTTGCTTCCTGGCGCTCGACGCCTGCTGGCTCACCCTGATGGGGCCGCGCCTGTACCGGCCGGCGCTGTCGGGGCTGATGGCGCCCGAAATCGACTGGTTGGCCGCGCTGCTGTTTTACCTCGTGTACATCGGCGGGCTGCTGGCTTTCGCGATCACGCCGGGCCGCCGGGCCGGGCACAGCATCGTGGCCATGACTCATGGGGCTCTGTTCGGTCTCGTGGCCTATGCGACCTACGACCTCACCAATCAAGCCACACTTCGCGACTGGCCCTGGCTCGTCACGTTGGCCGACCTCGCCTGGGGCACATTCGCGAGCGGCACCGCGGCGGCGGTGGCCACCCGTTTCACATCCCCACGAGCGCGCCGAAGAGCTTCGCAATAGGGCTGTCGAAGCGCAGGCGGCCGCTCAAGGACGCCAGGCAGATGCATTCGCTGCCGTCCTGGACGACCGGCTGATGGTGAATGCTGCCATCCGCGGTATCGAAGTCACCGGGGCCGAACAGGGCCCGCCCGTCATGGAAGCGGCCATAGAGGATCTGCGTCGCTTCCTGACCGCTGTGGGTGTGGACGGGCAGGTATTTGCCCGCGGCAATCCGCAACAGGAAGACCTTGGCCTCGGGCGATTCGGGCACGCTGACGCGGCTCCAGCGCATGCCGGGACCGATCCAGCGCCAGGGCGTGGCACTGCAATGCGCGAGCGAGCGGGGCCAGCTCGCGCCGGGCGGCAATGGCGGCGGCGCGCTCACCTGGGTCACGTGCTCTTGAGCAGGCGCCAATGCATCGATGCGTGCGAGCGTGCGCTCCAGCGCATCGTCAGCCATGACTGCGGGCTCCATGTCCTCCAGCAGCAAGCCGCCCAGCGCATTGAGCGCGCGCAGGCGCTGGCGGCAGTACGGGCACAGCTCGAGATGGCTGCCCAGGACCAGGCGCATGCCTGCTTCTAGGCGGCCGCCCGCGTAGGCCAACAGTCGTTCTTCCTCAGGGTGATGACGGACGTCCATCATGTTCATCGTTCCAGCAAACGGCGCAACTGCGCGACCGCCAAGCGCACGCGCGATTTGACCGTGCCGAGCGGGATGCCCAGCTCGGTCGAGATTCGGGAGTGCGATTCATCGTCGAAATAGGCCAGACGCAGCACCTGCTGCTGTTCTGGCGGCAACTGCGCCAGAGCGCCGCGCAAACGCTCCGACTCGCGCGAGGTGTGCAAGCGATCCTCAACGCAGGGCTCGTCGGCTTCCAGGAGGTCAAAGTCGACCTCGTCGTCGTGCGCGTCGATCCCTTTGGCCCGGCGCAGCGAGTCCACGCGCAAGTTCCGGGCGATCGTGAAGATCCAGGTCGATGCGCTCGCCTTGGATGCATCGAACAGTGCAGCCTTGCGCCAGACCACCACGAGGACCTCCTGCGCGAGCTCCTCGGCCTGGACCCCGGTGCTGCCAGCGTGCATCAGAAAGCTTTTGAGGCGGGGCGCAAAGTGCGCGAACAGGCACGCGAATGCCTGCCTGTCGCCACGCTCGGCCAAGGCGCGCAGCGCCTCACCCCAGGCATCACCTGGCGTGGCACTTCGTTCGGGATCGATAGGGACGACGCTCAAGGTGGGCGGTCGGTGGCCGCGGACTATGGCCGCGTCCCCGGATTCGGTGAGTTGAGGACGTTCAGCTGCCATGTCGCTTCTACGCGGCAGGCGCCAGATCGGATCATCGCAGCCCTCGGGCAGCGATCCAATTCGCGCCTGGCTGCGTACAAGAGCCGAACGCTGCCGGAGACCCCATGCACAGCACCCGTCCAGAAGAAGCCAGGCCTCGCCGGCCGACCGAACCCGCATCCCGCATGCGGATCGCTGTGGTGGGCTCCGGCATTGCCGGCCTCTCCTGCGCCTGGATGTTGGCCGAGCGTCACAAGGTGACGGTCTTCGAGGGGGACCACCGCGTGGGCGGTCACAGCAATACGGTGGAGGTGCCCGACGGCAACGCAAGCTTGCCGGTCGATACAGGCTTCATCGTCTACAACGAACCCGCCTACCCCAACCTGAGCGCGCTGTTCCGCCACCTTGAAGTGCCCACGCTAGCCTCGGACATGTCGTTCGCGGTGAGCCTGGACCGTGGCGGCCTCGAATATGCAGGCACTGACCTGCGGGGCCTGTTCGCGCAAAAACGCAACCTCATTCGGCCGCGCTTCTGGTCCATGCTGCGCGAGCTGATGCGCTTTAACCGCGAGGCGCCGCGAGATGCCGCGACGGCCGGCGATCAGGCGCTCGACGCATACCTCGACGCTCATGGCTACGGCCGGGCGCTTCGTGACGATCATCTCTACCCGATGGCGGCGGCCATCTGGTCGGCGCCGGCCGCCGAGGTCGGCCGCTACCCGTTTGCGTCATTCGTGCGCTTTTGCGAGAACCACGGCCTGCTCCAGGTCAACAATCGCCCGGTCTGGCGCACGGTAGACGGCGGCAGCCGCCAATACGTCGAGCGGCTACGCCGCCGCATCTCGGCACGTCTGCAACTCGAGCAGGCCGTCCTGGAGGTGCGCCGCGAGCACGATGAGTCAGGTCAATGGGTGCGCCTGCGCCTGCGGGAAGGCTGGTGGCCGGCGCGCTTCGATGCGGTCGTGCTGGCAACGCACGCGAACCACTCGCTGGCCATGCTTGCCGAGCCGACCCTGGCCGAGCGGCGCCTGCTCGGAGCCTTCTCCTATACCCGCAATCTGGCCGTATTGCACAGCGACACGGCGCTGATGCCGCAGCGCCGCGCCGTCTGGTCGAGCTGGAACTACCTGGCCGAGCGGGGCAGCGGCAGACCGCCGACCGTGAGCTACTGGATGAATCGGCTCCAGCCGCATCTGCCGCGCGGCCCGGGCGCCCGCCCGCTCATCGTGACACTCAACCCGCCGGAGCCGCCGCGCCCCGAGCACCTGATCCGCACCGAGCTCTACGAGCATCCGCTCTTTGACGCGGCGGCCATGCGAGCGCAGCGGGAGCTCTGGTCGATCCAGGGCACGCGCGGCGTCTGGTACTGCGGCGCGTATTTCGGCGCGGGCTTTCATGAGGACGGTTTACAGGCAGGCCTGGCCGTCGCCGAGCAGCTCGGTGGCGTGCGTCGCCCCTGGAGGGTCAAGAACGAGTCGGGGCGCATTCACGTGCATCGCCCGGTCCCGGTGGCGAGTTGACGACCATGGCCGGCCAATCGGCTCTGTTCGTCGGCCGCGTCATGCACCAGCGGCTTCGGCCACGTCGGCACCGGCTCGCCTACCGCGTCTTCAGCCTGCTGGTGGACATCGAAGAGCTCGCCGGTCTGGATCGGCGCCTGCGGCTGTTCTCGGTGGGTCGCTTCAACCTCTTCGGCTTCGACCCGCGCGACTACGGTGACGGCTCGGGAGCGGATCTGCGTGGCCAGATCGAGGCCCAGCTGCGCGAAGCCCAACTGCCGACCGGCGGCAAAATCCTCTTGTTGACCATGCCTCGACTCATGGGCCACGTATTCAACCCGCTGAGCGTCTGGTTCTGCCATGCGCCCGGGCCGGACGGCCTGTTGCAGGCCATCGTCTACGAGGTCAGCAACACCTTCGGCGAGCGCCACCGCTATCTAATACCGGTGGCTGATTCGGAGGCATCGATCGTCGACCAGCGCTGCGACAAGCAGCTGCACGTCTCGCCGTTCAACAGCATGGCCCAGCGCTACCACTTCCGCGTCGTGCCGCCCGGCGAATCGGTCTCGGTGGGTGTCAGCGTCCACGACGACGAGGGCGCCGTGCTCAACGCACGGCTCGATGGCCGGCGCGAGCCGCTCTCCGACGCCGCGTTGCTGCGCCTTTTCTTCACCCACCCACTTCTGACGCTCAAGGTCGTCGTCGCCATTCACTGGGAAGCCCTGCGGCTCTGGCTTAAGCGCGTCCCTCTGCAAGCACGGCACCCGGCGCCAACGCGCGCCGTCACGATCGTCACCCCAAGCAAGCACTCATGAACACGACCACCGTCCAGGCCGGCGAACCGATCCCCACCATCTCGCGATTCGCGTTTCTGCGCCGGCTGCTCGGGCGGACGCGCGCCGGGTGCCTCACGCTGACATTGCCGAGCGGCCGTCACATCGAGGTCGCCGGCAGCGAACCGGGCCCGCAGGCGACCCTGCGCCTGCACCGTTGGCGCCCCTTGCGGCGCCTGCTACTCGAAGGCGACCTCGGCCTGGCGCTGTCGTATCGTGACGGCGATTGGGACAGCCCGGATCTGCTCGCGCTGCTCGAATTTGGGCTGGCCAACGAGGCGGCCTGGGACTCACTGATCCAAGGGCGCGGACCGGCGCGCTGGCTGGCGCGGCTTGCGCATCTGGCCAGGCCCAATACGCGTCGGGGTAGCCGTCACAACATCGCCTTTCACTACGACCTGGGCAACGACTTCTATCGCGAGTGGCTCGACGAAAGCATGCTCTACTCGAGCGCACTCTACGCTGAGGCAGTGGTCGATACCCTAGAGTCCGCGCAGGCGCGCCGGCTCGGTCGAATTGTGGAGATGCTGGACGTTCCTGAAGGCGCTGACGTGCTCGAGATCGGCTGCGGATGGGGAACGCTGGCCGCGACGCTGGCGCGCGAGCGTGGTGCGCGTGTCACCGGCGTGACGCTGTCGACCGAGCAGCTGGCCTTTGCGCGCGAGCGCGCGGCCGCTTGGGGCGTTGCTGAACAGACGGACCTGCGCCTGCAGGACTATCGAGATGTTGGAGGCCGCTTCGATCGCATCGTCTCGATTGAGATGATCGAAGCCGTCGGCGAGGCTTACTGGCCGACCTACTTCGAGACGCTGCGCGGTCGGCTCAAGCCAGGCGGCGTGGTCGTGCTGCAGGCAATCACGATCGCTGACGCCCTGTTCGAGTCCTACCGCCGCGGGGCGGACTTCATACAGCGCTGCATCTTCCCTGGAGGCATGCTGCCCTGTCCACGCGTACTGCGTGAGCAGGCTGAGCGGGCAGGTTTCGTGATCGAGGAGGAGCACACCTTCGGCTCTAGCTACGCGCGCACCCTGGCCGAATGGCGCCGTCGCTTCCTAGCGGCCTGGCCTAAAGTTGAGCTGCTGGGCTTCGATGCCGCGTTCAGGCGCCTCTGGGCTTACTATCTCTGCTACTGCGAGGCGGGCTTCCGTGCAGGACGCGTTGATGTGGGTCTGTACAAGCTCCGTCGCGCTGGCCACTCCTGATCGTCTCAACCCGTGGCTCGCGCGGCACCAGTGCGGCCCTGCGGCGACCAATCTCGGGCAAAGCAGGGACTCTGAGACTGCTTCAAGCGTCGCATCGTCTCTCGGGTCGTGAAATAGGCTTGCAGTTGCGAGTCAAAGACAAGAGCGTCTCTCGACACTTGGCGTGGGCGCCGAGTGCTGCCCTGGATGCTGGGACAGGTCATGATTCAGTATCCCTTGTGAAGAAATTGCGCGCCCGGCTCGCGATGCGGCCTGGCGCGCACGAACACGATGTAAGCGGCCAATTCGCTAATCGAGAATCAACTTGAAACCCATGGGCGCCCAGTTGGTGTCGCCAGCGATGCGTGCCTTGACTGCTCGCCAATGCAGCGCCGGCTCGCGGACCAACTGTCGCCTCTCGATGGCACGCTCCAACAGGAGGCGAGCCACTTCGGGCCTCAATGCTGACGATCCGGTCAGCCAAGCTCGCAGCGAATCCAACTCGCTCGCACGAAGCGAGGGCGCCTGCAGCAACGCGGGGGTCTGCCCACGGCGGGCCGCACGGTTCGCAGCATGCCGAACTCTTTCATGAAGGCCCGCCCCCACCGCGGACCGTTCAGAACGCGAAATCGAGGGCTGGTTCATGTCAGTACTCCGTTTCGGTAGGCAGCGTGGACTTGACCTCCTTGGCCTGCTCCGCCACGGTGGCATCGGTGGTCAGAATCAATCCGGCGACCGAAACCGCGTTCTGCAGCGCGGTTCGCGTCACCTTGGTCGGGTCGATCACGCCCATCGCCAGCAGGTCGCCGTACTCGCCCGTGGCAGCGTTGTAGCCGTGGCTGCTATCGGCCTTGACGACGCGGTCCACCACCACCGAAGGCTCGTCGCCCGCGTTTGCACTGATCGCTCGCAGCGGGGCTTCGAGCGCGCGGCGCACGATGCCGATGCCGGCGTCCTGGTCCGCATTGACTCCACGCACTCCGTCCAGCGAGCGACGTGCCCGCAGCAGGGCCACCCCACCGCCAGGGACGATGCCTTCTTCAACAGCGGCACGGGTCGCATGCAGGGCATCGTCGACGCGGTCCTTCTTCTCCTTCATCTCGACCTCAGTGGCAGCACCGACGCGGATGACGGCGACACCGCCCGATAGCTTGGCCAAGCGCTCTTGCAGCTTCTCGCGGTCGTAGTCAGAGGTCGCGTTCTCGATCTCGGCGGTGATCGTCTTGCGACGCGCCTCGATCTGCGCGGCGACGCCAGCCCCATCGATGATGGTGGTAGCGTCCTTGTGGATGTCGACCCGGCGGGCGCGGCCCAGATCCGCCAGGGTGGCCTTCTCGAGTTGCTTGCCGGTTCCCTCGGCGATGACGGTGCCACCCGTCAGCACGGCGATGTCCTGAAGCATGGCTTTGCGACGATCTCCGAAGCCCGGCGCCTTCACGGCAGCGACCTTGAGCACGCCGCGCATGCTGTTGACCACCAAGGTGGCCAGGGCCTCGCCCTCGACGTCTTCGGCCACGATCAGCAGCGGCCGACCGGCCTTTGCGACCTCCTCGAGCACCGGGAGCAGCTCACGAATGTTCGAGATCTTCTTGTCGCACAGCAGGATGGCCGGCTCATCGAGCACTGCACTCTGCTTCTCTGGGTTGTTGATGAAGTACGGCGACAGGTAGCCGCGGTCGAACTGCATGCCCTCGACGACGTCGAGCTCGCTCTCCAGGGACTTGCCGTCTTCGACGGTGATGACGCCTTGCTGGCCGACCTTCTCCATAGCCTTGGCAATCAGCTCGCCAATGGCTTGGTCGGAGTTCGCCGACAGAGAGCCGACCTGAGCAATTTCCTTGCTCGTGGAGCAGGGCCTGGACAAGGTCTTGAGCTCAGCGACCACCGCTTCGCAGGCCTTGTCGATACCACGCTTGAGGTCCATCGGGTTCATGCCCGTGGCGACCAGCTTCATGCCCTCGACCACGATCGCCTGGGCCAGCACGGTCGCGGTCGTCGTGCCGTCGCCGGCGACATCGCCGGTCTTGGACGCAACCTGCTTGAGCATCTGCGCGCCCATGTTCTCGAGCTTGTCGCGCAGCTCGATCTCCTTGGCGACCGACACACCGTCCTTGGTGATGACCGGCGCGCCGAAGCTGCGCTCGAGTACGACATTGCGGCCCTTGGGCCCGAGGGTGACCTTGACGGCCTCAGCCAGCACGTTGACGCCCTTCACGATGCGGGCACGGGCTTCGTCACGGAAATGGACTTCCTTGGCAGCCATTGCTATCTCCTTGAATCTCCTTGAAGTTGAGGGACAAAAGTCTTGATCACGCGGCCATGAGCGTCGCAGTGGAACTCGTGGTCTCGATCACACCGAGAACATCCTCCTCGCGCAGCACGAGCAGCTCCTGGTCATCCAGTTTGACGGTCTGGCCCGCGTACTTGCCAAATAGAATCCGCTCGCCGGGCTTGAGCTGCAGAGGCCTCACCGAGCCGTCTTGTAGCAAGCGGCCGGTGCCAACAGCGACGACCTCGCCCTGCTCGGGCTTCTCGGCTGCTGTTTCGGGGATGACGATGCCGGATGCGGTCTGACGCAGCGGGTCAAGCCGCTTGACAATGATCCGGTCGTAGAGGGGACGAATTTGCATATCGGTCTCCTATCAGATGGCAGATGATTGACAACATGAATGGCCGAACGGGGTGCATCGGCATTGGGTGCCCGCGCATCCCAGCCCGGTCGATCAGCGATCTAGCGTCGGGTCCAAGAATTTCAAGAGGCTCCGTTCAAGGCGACTCGAATTCCCGCGGCTCAGTCCATCAGAGCAGCACGATGCGATCGACCCGCCCGAGCTGGTAGCTGCTGCGAGAGACGCGTGTTCCGACAGAAGGTCGAGGCGCAACAGGGCACGGCGGCGCGCGACGGCCGTCGGGCGACAGGCTGTCGTCTTCCCCCGCGGCATGCCACAGGCCATCCGCGACGGGCCGGAAGATCCATCGGACATAGCCCACGCGGGCAGCAGCATCACGCAACGCGCGGCGGTCGGGTGCCTCAGCGACGAGATGGTCCTCTTCATCCGGCGCGAATGGGTTGTCCCCAAACGCTTGGCGGCACGCGACGGCCTCTTGCGTCTGTGCGCCGACGACGCCGCAGCCTCGGTGTTCTTCGCGAACCAGGTTCCAAGCCCCCAGTCGCCACGCCGCGTCAAGCATCTCGCGGTCGAGCTCCTCCAGCAGAGTCCAGTGCTGATTGAGCTGCAAGGCTGAACTGGGCAGCGGCGCAACCGATCGCTCAACGCTTGTCTCTGGTGGCGGCCGAGGCCGCTCTTCGGCGGCGAAGCCGTGCCAATGAAGCAGGAGCAGCGATGACGAAGATCTGCGCGGGACCGTGCTGAGCACGACGGCGGCCAACGGCCTGCGCAAGGTCTCCACCTGCTGCCGAATGATGTCAAAAATCATGATCGGCAAATGGGAACTCGTACAGACAGTGCGTAATTTTTAGCAGCTCGAAGGGAAATTTCAAGACCCTTCAATTCAGACGATCAACCGCTGGCCAGACAGTCTAGAAACCGGTTGATCTGAAGCTCCGGCGCACCCGGTCCCCAAGCAGCGTCAGCCAGCGTCGGCCATCAGGGCGCACGTCAGTGACCAGCCCCTTCGCCTGGAGGCTGAGTTGAATCGCTTCGCTGACGACCTTGCCCCCTTCGACTTGGGGAATGAAATGCAGCGCGTCGCGCTCTTCTTTCGTGAGGCGGATCTCGTTGCTGGTCACGGTGACGGTTGCGGCAATAGGCAGTGGCTACAACGAGGCAAGTCCTTGAAAGACGCCTCATGCTTACAACGCCGCGCGCTGCGTGCGCCGCACTGACGACCGGTGCCGGCCGTCAGTGCGACAAGCACGTCACGTCGCGCGAACTTCGATGCGATGACTCGCCACAAGTGACCGCCTCGGCAGCTCGATGCGCAAGACGCCCGCGTCGTAGGAGGCCTTTGCACGCTCTACGTCCACCGGCGCAGGTAGCCGAAACTCCCGGCGGAATCTTCCGTAGGCCGACTGCACGATGGCGTAACTGCTGTCTGCCAGTTCTCGCTCGTAGCGCTTGTGCCCCGAGACACTGAGCATCTCCGGTGAGGTCAGCTCGATCTCGAAGTCCTCCCGCTTCATGCCGGGAGACTCCATGCGCACGATGACCTTGTCGCGTGTCGCATAGACGTCCGCGGCCATGAATGCCCACCGGGCCGGCGCCAACCAATGCTCGTCGCCGCCTTCTGGCGCAGACTTTTCGTCCATCGCGTTTTTCGCGGTGTCCTCGCCCGCACTCGGCCATAGACGCGTCACCGCGCCGCTGGCACGGGTGCCGAGCTCGCGCCACCCCTCAGAGATGGACTCCCAGGCTTGGCCGGCGCCATGCTTCAACTGTTGTGCAAGCTTGGTCATGGTTTCGGCCCTCCGGTCAACCCGCGTTGACTGCGATACGCCTGGGCTGGGCGTGCGCCTGCTTGGGAATTCGCAGCGTCAGCACGCCGTCCTTGAGGTTCGCATCGATGCGTGCCGTATCGAGCTCCCGGCTCAAGGTGAAGCTGCGGCGATAGCGCGGGACACGCAGTTCGGCGTAGATTGCCTCAAGCCCCTCGGGTGTGGCGGGCTGCACGCGGCCTTCGATATGAAGCGCATCGCCCTCCACGCGCAGCTCCAGCTGATCGCGAGGCACGCCAGGCAAGTCAGCCAGCAGCGTGATTCCGGCTTCGTCTTCGAGAACATCGATCAGGGGCGTGACGGCGCGCTCATTGGCGTCGTCCGCGGCCGACTGCTGCTTCTCGTTTCGAGTGATCTCCTTGCTCATGATGACCTCCTTGTCCGCTGTCACTGGATGCTGATGCGCTTGGGCTGGGCCGTCTCGCGCCTCGCGATGCTCACCTGCAGTACGCCGTCGCGATAGGTCGCCTTGATGTGGTCGGGATCGATGTCGTCCGGCAGAGATACCGTCCGATCGAAGCGACCCGTTGGGCGCTCGCGCGCATAGACGCGCTGCGACTCGGCTCCGCTCGTCGGCGCGAGCCGCTCGCCGGACAGACGCAGCACGCCGCGGTCCAAGGTGACATCGATCTTGCTGGCGTCCAGCCCGGGAGCGAACGCGTAGACCTCGATGCTCTCAGGCGTGCGACCGACGTTGAGCTGCGGCTGCGTGCCGCTCGAGACCGAGCGGATGCTGCTGGGCAGCGAGGACATGCCAAAGAACACGTCATCGAGCTCGCGCTGCAGCCGATCGATTTGTCCGAACAAGCTGTTCGGATGGCTAAGCAATGAAGTAAACATGGCTTGATCTCCGTTCAGAGGTGTTCGCCGGCGGAGGCATCCGACCGGTCGACTCCCAACATAGAAGCGCCAAAAAGGATTTCAAGAGGTCGTTTTTTGGCTCGCTTCCAGTCGTCGGGCAAGCTCGGTCAGTAGCGAAGTCATGACAGGCCACCCGAGATCCAGGACCGGCAATGTTTCTTCAATATTTTTGAAATGGCCAGCGCCGAGTTGGACGGGTCAGTTCGGAGAGCGCTCCGCCCGCCTCGCCAAGCAGGCCGCAAGTCACTTTCGCTCACGTAGCCACCGCCGCGGCCCACGCAAGAGCGTGGCGAACAGAGCCAGGCGGCAAACGCTGCGAGGCACCAGCGCCAATCTGGCTCCGTCCGCTTGTCGTGCTCCGGTCATGGCTGCGCAAAGTCAGTCCCAGCGAAGCGGGATTGACCGATCTTCGTGCGCTACTATGCGCAAACAGACCGTGAGGTTGTCAACCCGACGCTTTCGTTTCGTTCCAATCCTGCGAGCGCACCGTCAGTCCTCGCCTTGATCGCTTGGCGCATCTTTTCGATGCCACATTTCGTGGTTCGAAACGCGAGGAGTCGGATAGTGTTGGTCGTGCCAGAGCCTGGAACGCTTCAAGAAGCGTTGTGCGCAAGCGTGGATGCGCTTGAACGTCGTCAAGCCAATGAAATCCCTGAAGCGACGATTGATCGTTTCATTGAATTGGATTGGCTGGAGTGGTACGGCGGAACGCTGCGATTGACTACGACTGGCCAGAACATCCACCGGCGAGAGCTGGCCCTGTCGCGCGCGAATTCTGATCTCGGCATCAAGAGTCGCTTGAACCCTTCGTCAACCCGGAGACCCTGATGGTCAAACCCAACTATCAATTCGAGAAGCGCCAGCGAGAGGTGGCGAAGCAGAAAAAGAAGCAAGAGAAGGCCCAGCGCAAAGGGAAGCCCGATCGGTCCGTAGAGCCGGAGCGAGCGACGGAGTCGGCCGAAGCGCCCACCTCGCCCCCCTGAAACTTGGCGGTTTGGTGGTTGGTCACGCTGCGCCGCGGATCTTCATCAGGCGCAGGTGCGGCGCGGCGGGTGCGCGGCTGTATTGCGGGGCGACCAGAGAGACATGGGTCTGGCGCCGCTCCGTCGAACCACTACTTGATATCGGCTTGACTGCAGAATCGTGGGGCGCACACCCCGGAAACGCCGAGATCTACCCTCTCCATGGATCCGCCTGGCGTCCGGCTCAGCCCGGACATGAGCGCCCATATGTGGCCGCGCTCTGCCGCTCTGCCGCTCTGCCGCTCTGCCGCTCTGCACGGTCGAGGTCGAGGTCGAACTCGAGGTCAATCACCTGCCGCAGAGGCGCAGGATCGAGCGCCTCAAGGATCTGCCGGAGGTGCAAGGCCTTGCGCACGTGCCTGCCCGCAATCACCTCTTGGCGGCCGTCGGCGGCTTAGATGGATGAGTCAACTTGGAGGTCAGCATTTGTCTACACCGCTATCGCGGCTCCCGGAGGCCGACGAGCTGCGCGTATCGACCACAAGGGACCTGCTTGACCTGGGCTTTGGCGAGGCGCTGGCCACCGTCGATGCGCCGTCAATGACCGTGGTGCCGCAGATCAAGCTGCCAGGGCACACGGAAGCGTTTGAAGGGGTGGCTCGGGGCACAAGACCTTCATCAACGTACTGATGGCGGGCGAGATCGTCGCGCTGGATCACCCCAGCTGTAAGTCCGTTGCGACCTGGAGAGTCGCACCCGACCACGCAGACTTTTCGATGGCCCTCGACGAAGCGGCGGGTCGACTCTATGGAGTCGGCCATGCAAGGCGCCTGCAACCCGCGTCACCAGTGTTCATGTGGGTTGCAACTGCGGGGCTGCATCTGCGCCGCGCGCCCGGTCGCGCGGGGGCAATTCTGCATTCCAAGGCCCGGAGTAGGTCAGAAGGCTCAGCCCTGTATGCGCCACCACAGATAGAGCGCCGTTACGGTCATGGTGACGATCGTCACCGGCACGCCGATGCGGGCATGCTGCCGCCAGTCAATGTCCACGCCGCGGCGCTTGGCCGCATCGACGACGATGATGTTGGCGATGCTACCGACGATGAATAGGTTTCCCGCGAAGGTGCTCGCCAGCGCCAGCAGGGGGCCGGACAGCGGGTGATGCGCCAGGGGCAGGAGCAGCATCACTGCAGGCACGTTGGATACCAAGTTGGACAGCACGAAGGTCGCCCCGAACAAGGGGGCCGAGTGGTCCAGATGCAGGCCCAGCGCTGCCGAGTCGGCCACCAGTTTCGTCGGGACGCCGGTGCGCTGCAGTGCGTCGTTGACAACGAAGAGCCCCATGAAAAGCACAAGCAATTCCCAGTCGACCAGGCCCAGCATGCGGCTCGAATGGAGCTTGCGGCTCGTCAGCAGGGCTCCAGCGATGGTCAGCGCCACCACTTCTCGCGGCCAAGGCAGGAACAAGAAGGCCACAAGTATCGCGAACGCCGCCGCCATGGCCTTGGCGGTCTGCACACGATCCAGCGCTTGCGTCCCCAACTCGGGCTGCGCTCTTGTCGTCGCGCCGCCCGCCCGTTGCCAGCGCCCCCCAACGCGGACCACGATCACCGCCCATGTCAGCACGAGACCCGCCAGTACGGGCACTGCCGTCTCCGCGGCATAGCCGGCGAAGGACAGGTGCAACGTCTGACCGATCAGCATGTTCTGCGGGTTGCCGATCAAGGTCGCCGCCGAGCCGACATTGGCAGCGCAGGCCAGCCCCAGCAGAAAGGGGACAGGGTCAAGGCTTCTGCGCATGCAGGCATCCACCAGCACAGGGGCAACGGCCAGGCAGACGATGTCATTGCTGAAGACGGCGGACAGCGCGGCCACCACCGCGATCAAGACGCCCAGCAGCGCCGGCGGCGTGACGTCCTGGCCCGCCAGCCGGGCCGTGACCCAGTCGTAGAAGCCGCCAAGGCGCATTTGCGCGGACACGACCATGAACGCGAACAGCAGCACCAGCGTCGGCAGGTGGATCGACCGGGCCGCCTGTTCGACCGTCACGGTCTCCGTCGCGATCATGGCGATGGCCCCCAGCAGCGCAATGCCGGTGCGATCGATCTGCAGGAACGGCAAGCCACCCAAGATCATGCCGAGATATACCAAGCCGAAAATCAGGAGGACGGTCGCAGTCATGGCCGCATTGTCAGGGACCCGGACGCTCTAAATCGCGGCACGTGCGCGCGGGAATGGTCCGGAGAAAATCATTGCTGTCCGCGTCGATTGGCTTCGCTAGCATCCAGCCTCGGTTGCCGCCATGCCGACATCTCCAATCTGCAGAGTGCGAGCTTTGGCCGTGGTGTCTTTCAGGGTTAGAACCGGCCTTGTGACGGCCTCGCGAAGGGAAGCCGCGACCTGGGCTCTGCGCTCGCCAACTGCTACGGCGCTGCCGAGCCGCGCGAGCCAGCGGTCTGACAACCCGGGCTCCCCGTCGGAGCAGACAACTTTTCTCGAGGTCAGATCGACCACGTCTGCCCGCACCCGCACGGGTCGGTACACCTCATCGAGCGCCCGGAAGCCGGATTAGGCGTCGATTTGTTCGGGGGACCACCTGATCCGCAGAGAGAGAGGATGGCGATGCAGTTCATGCTCCGGGACGTAAAAGCCGAAGGTTCGAAATCTCTCGCCCCGACCAGATGAATCAATGAGTTGGAGACGAAGCGCTCGAATGATTGAACGCCTTGGATCACGCCAGGGAAACGCGAAGGCCCCAGACGGAGGCTGTCGCTTGACGGGCTGGCGTCTGCGGCGCGACGCCAGGACCCGGTGGCATGCGACGTCTGTCACACTCGCGCCCACAGTTCCAGCCACCCACTGCTCTTGAACATGCCCACACGTGCGCGCTTTCTCACTTCGCAGACAAGTCGCCGCAGTGCCGGGCTGTTCATGAAAGTTGCCGCTGGCATTGCCGCCGTGCTGCTGGCAGGCCCGCTAGCCCACGCCTGGAGCGACCACAGCTTCTGCACTTGGCAGGCCCTGAACGGCATGCCCGAGCTCAGCGGCCGCATGACGCAAGCCGAGAGCCTGGGCGACTACGTGCGCGCCCGCGCCGATGCGCTCCCCGCCTTGCTCGAGCGCGAGGAAAGCTGGGCACGCGCAGAACTGCCCGACTACGCACCGCGACCCGATGCGCTGAAGTTTCAAGCGCCGGCGCGCAGCGCCCCCGATGCCGCTTGGCAGCTGGCCTTCCTGCGCGCGATCCGCGTCAACGAACAGGCGCGGCTCAGCCTCTTCCTGCAACGCCGCCCGGGCCAGGCGATCGCGCCGGTGCGGCGTCTGGATTGGCAGGCAGTCAGCACCCTTCACAGCGGCAGCGGCAACGCGCAGTTCGAGAAGCTCGACGCCGGCGAGGCGGTCTCAGCCTACGAGGTGATCGCAACTGCGTCGAGCGAGCCCGACTACGGTCTGGACCTGGGCCTCTGGGCCGACAGTGGCACGGCTCAAGGCATGGCAACGCGCTTCGGTCCCCTGCCCTTCGGTAACCCGCGCTTCGAGTACTCGGGCCAGGCGCCTTTCCACATGGGCTTCTTTCACGAGTCACGCGTTATCTACGCCGCCGCCGGCTATCTCAAGCGCAGCTACGTGGAGGCGCGCATACATCTCTACCTGAGCCTCGCGCGCGACGCGCTGGCCCACGGTCGCGCTTACTGGGGTTGGCGCTTCACCGGCTGGGCCATGCACTACGTGCAGGATCTGACCCAGCCCTATCACGCACGCGTGCTGCCAGGCATCGGAACCGGCCGCCTGATCTGGATCGACCTGCAAGACTTGCTGGGTCGACATGGGCCGAAGAACGATGCAATCAACCGGGTCACGAACCGGCACACGGTGATCGAGGGCTACCAGCTCGGCCGCATGGCGATGGCCTATTCAACGGGCCACGACGACGAGCCCCTGTTCTTAGCGCTTCGCGACACGAGCGGCGACCGCGCCAACTGGCAGTTCGGTCCACATACCGGACGAGACCTCGTGTCGGCAGAGGCCGCTGCGGCCGCTGACGCGCTCGACGCGCAGCTGGTGCTCAGTTTTCCGAGTCACTACACCGACGATCCGGCCACCGACCTGAGCAAGGCCAAGGACATTGACTTCGCCGCCATCGCTCACGACCACGCGCCCGATCAGGAAAAGGCCCTTCTGGCCCAGATGCGCCCACTGATGCAAGCAATGGGCCGACATTCGCGAGCGGTCGTCCGCGCGGCGCTCAGTTCATGAGTCATCGTTCGAGCCGCCGGCCTTGCCGGTCCGAATTCACTGCAGGCAGCCGCTTTACAATGGCCTTCACGCCGTCTTAACGCGCCAATCGCTAAGGTGTCTGCAGGCGCGCGGACCAAGCCAGGTTTCAGCCATGGCGCGCGAGACGAGTGAAAGACGAGCCCCCGGACGTCCTTCGCGGAAACGGGCGCATTGCGCACCATATGTTTCCAGTCGTCTGAGAATTGTTAAGTGCCTTCGCAATAGCTGACCGAGGGCCGTGCCCAAGCTTGCTTGGAGCCTACGATCCTGCAGTCTGAGATCGTCTGGACGATAAAGCTCAATAGACTTGAACACCTAGGTCTTTGGTGCGCGAAAAATGTTGCGCTCCTCAAGAAGTCCGTGCTGAGTTTCCTTGTATTTCATGCCTTCGATGTTCACTGATTCACCGAACCCGCCCGTGCGCCGGCTCATTCTTCTTCATGGCTTGGCCAGCACCCCCAAGGAGTTCGGCCTGCTGTTCCACCCTCTGCGGCGTCTAGGCCTGCGGCTCGAATGCCCGACCGTGCCCGGCTACAGCCACGGCATGCTCACGCATCGGGCGCGCTGGGCCGACTGGATCGATGCCGCCACCGAGTCCGTCAGTGAATTGCTCGCCGACGGTGAGCCCGCCATCCTGGGCGGCCTGTGCTCCGGCGCGATGCTGTCCCTGGCCGTGGCCGAGCGGCTGCCTCGGGCCCCGCTGCGCGGACTGACGCTACTCTCACCCCTGATCGCCTACAACGGCTGGGGCCTGCCCTGGTGGTACCGGCTGCGCTACCTCGCCTACGGTTTGGGCATCTCGCCCTGGTTCGCGATGTCAGAGCGCGAACCCTTCGGTCTCAAGAACGAACGCATGCGCCAGTGGGCGCGCGCGCAGATGGAGGGCGAGGAAGCCACCCTGGTCGGACCGGCCAGCGTGCCCTTGAACGTCGTGCGCGAAAGCGAGCGGCTGTCCCGCCACTCACGCCAACTTCTTGCCGGACTGCGTCGCCCGCTGCTGGTGATTCATGCCCGCGAGGATGAGATCTGCCGCCTGGACACGGTGCGCCAGACCATTGATCGCCTGCGCCCCGGTCCTGCGGGCCTGGCCAGTATCGAGGTGCTCGAGAACAGCTACCACATGATTAGCGCCGACAATGATCGTCAGCAGGTCGCCGAGCTGATCGCCGGCTTCGCGGCCAAGCTGCGGCCCGGCGGCCATGCGGCACCCGCGACCTTCCACATCAGCCCGCGCGTCGCGGGCGCACATGCCAGGACTTCACGATGAACAGCATCGAACGCCTTCAAGACCTCATCCACGACAAATTCGACGTGGACAAGAGCAAGATCGACCCCGATGCGCCCTTCGCCGACTACGATATCGACTCCCTGACGCTGGCCGAGCTGATCTTCGCCATCGAGGACGAGTTCCACGTCAACGTGCCTGATTCGGCCGCCACGTCCATCACCACGCTGCGCGGCCTCGCCCAGTTGCTCGACGAGCTGACGAGCGCCCAAACCGCGTGAGCATGGAGCGCGTAGGCGTCGTCGGGCTCGGTCTTTCGAGCCCCTTGGGCGCTGATATCGATACTGCGTGGACTCGGCTGCTGGCTGGCGAATCCGCCATCGAACGCATGGCCCTCGAAGGGCTGCCCGACATCGCGGCCGCACGCGTCCAGGGCGATGTTGCCAGCGTACTGCCCAAGCTTCAGCAGGTTGGCACGGAGCGCGTCAGCCAGATGGCACTGGGCGCTGCGCGCCGCGCCATCGATGATGCCGGCTGCGGCTCCTGGCCCGATGCGGAACGTGTTGGCCTCTACCTCGGCACGGGCATCGGCGGCGCCGCCACGCTCGATGCTGGCTATGCCGCGCTCTACGCCGGCAAGCGCATCCCGCCGCTTTCAGTGCCGACCGGCATGGTCAACGCCGCAGCCGCGGTGCTGGCCCTGCATTGCGACATCCGCGGGCCTGTGCTCACCTACGCCGTTGCCTGCGCATCGAGCGCCGTTGCACTGGCCGAAGCCGCCCATGCACTGCGCCGCGGAGAGATCGACGTCGCCATCGCCGGCGGTGCCGAAGCGATACTGGTGCGCGGCACCATCGCCGCCTGGCAGGCTTTGCGCACGCTGGCGCCGCCGGAAGAGGCAGACGTCGGCCGCAGCTGCCGCCCCTTTTCGCACGATCGGACCGGCCTGGTCCTCGGCGAAGGCGCTGCCTTCTTCGTGCTGCAGCGTGAGGATGACTGTCTGCGTGAAGGCCGGCGCGTCCGCGCCTGGCTGGCCGGCAGCGGGATCAGCTGCGACGCATCGCACCTAACCAATCCCGACCAGCGCGGCCAGATGTCCGCCCTGCGTCGCGCGCTGGCTGCCGCCGGGCTGCAGCCTGCCGATGTCGGCTACTGCAATGCACACGGCACCGCCACCCTCGCGGGCGATCCGGTCGAGTGCGCCGCGCTGCGCGAGGTGTGGGCTGATGCCGCGCCTGCCCTGCGCATCAGCTCGACCAAGGCCGCGCATGGCCACCTGCTCGGCGCCGCCGGTGCCGTCGAAGCCGCATGGACGGTCCTGGCACTGGAGCGAGGAGAGATCCCGCCGACGGCCGGCGTCCACACGCTCGATCCCGCCTGCGCCGGCCTGGGTCATGTGCTCGGCCAGGGCGAGCGGGCGGCGGATCTGCGGCACGCGCTGAGTAACTCCTTCGCGTTCGGCGGCACCAATGCGAGCCTG
Source organism: Roseateles sp. (assembly GCA_019234295.1). Classification (GTDB taxonomy): domain Bacteria; phylum Pseudomonadota; class Gammaproteobacteria; order Burkholderiales; family Burkholderiaceae_C; genus JAFALK01. The sequence continues at coordinate 1,140 of JAFALK010000039.1, read as the reverse complement.
GTCTTTTCTAAGGTGAATTGACCAGGTCAAGCCTTCAGGAGCAGGTCTGCAGGGTGAGTAAGTCGCGTTGGGAACAGGTCTATGGGAGCAAGGCGCCCGAGGCCGTGAGCTGGTACGCGCCGCATCTCGATGCATCCCCTGGGATACATCGTAAGCGTGGCCTGAAGGCCCTCTTGTTGAGCGGGCGCATGCCGAGCAGGATCGGGCTATCGCATGCCTTATGACGGTGTGCATCAAGCCCGCTAATGCACATCATGACCTCTCAAGCCCCGCGCCGCCGCCGGCGTAACCACAGCCCCGAACTCAAGCGCGACCTCGTCGAGCGCAGTCTCGCGCCCGGCGCATCGGTCGCCGCCATCGCTCTTGAAGCCGGCATCAACGCCAACCTGCTATTCACATGGCGCCGAGCGCGTCTGGACGCGGCGAGGGCCACGCCCCCTTCCGGGGATGCGGTGCTGTTGCCTGTGCAATTGCAGGCGCCACCGCCACCGCCACCGCCACACGCAGAAGCCAGCGCCGCGACGCGCCCGTCAGCCGGTCTCATCGAAGTCGAGTTCCACGGCGCGCGCGTGCGCGTTCGCGGCGTTCCCGATGAAGCCGCATTGCGCAGCGTGCTGCTGGCCCTGCGCGCACTCGCATGATCGGCCTGCCCGCAGGGACACGGGTCTGGCTGGTGGCTGGCCATACCGATATGCGCAAGGGCTTCGACGGCCTGGCCGCGATGGTGCAGACCGCACTGCAGGCCAACCCCTTCTGCGGTCACGTGTTCGTGTTCCGAGGTCGCCGCGGCGACATCCTCAAGGTGCTGTGGTTCGATGGCCAGGGCCTGATGCTGCTGGCCAAGCGCCTGGAGCGCGGGCGATTCGTCTGGCCGCAGGCCGACACCGGCGGCATCGTGCTCACGCCAGCGCAGTTGTCGATGCTGCTTGAGGGGATCGACTGGCGCATGCCAGTGCGAACGCATCAGCCCGACCTCGCCGCATAGTCGATCACGAAGGGGCCGCGGGCCAATCCCAATGGCCGCTCGCATCGATGCCGGGCACAGTTGCGCTGTGTCCACGCCCCATCAACCACCGCACACCGTCGATGCCCTGCTGCGGGTCATCGAGGCGCGCGACAGCGAGGTGGCGCTGCTCAGGT
>JAFALK010000008.1 GCA_019234295.1 Roseateles sp. | reverse complement strand
TGGCCGACACACGTCCTCGGCACGGCTCCCGTCTGGTTGCTTCTTGGTGAGGTCAGGGTTCCAGATGGGTGTACCGAGTCCGCGGCAACAGCTTCTTGAAATCGCGATCAAAGCTGACCAGGTGTTCGGCGGTCTGCTCTACCGCTGACGCGAGCCAAGCATCAGGTAGGTCGTTGCCGGCCAGTTGCATGTCGAGGCAGAGCTGCCGAAACTTCGGCCACTCCGGGCCTAGGCCCTTCAACTCAACGCCGGGCATGGCCAGGATGGCATCGACGAAAGCAACAGCGTCGGCGATGGGAGTCGGCTGCACGAAGATCTTGGGACTGGTCACCAAACGCAACAGGCTCGCGATCACCATGGGCATCAATGAGAACGGGGCGCCCGCCTCTGCTGCCGAAAGCGCATGTTCCAACCAAGCCCGTGCAACCGCGCGATGCGGGTGATCGCTGCGTGACGCCGCAACTAGGACGTTGACGTCAGGCGTCATCGCCCAAGGCTTCGAGCAGCGCCTTATTGCTTCGAGGTTCCACTCCCGCCACCAATCCACCACGCCCCTTGAAGATGGGCAATCGCTTCCTCGATTGGCTCGGCTCAGCAGCCTTGGCGCGAAGCCTCAACTGCAGCCCCTCCTCGATCACTCGAGTCAGACTGGTCCGCTGTTGCGCAGCCAACGCCTTGGCGCTGGCGAGCAACTGGTCGTTCAGGTCGAGTGTCGTCTTCATGGAAAAAGTATACAGAAATCTGTATTCGTTGTCGCCGTGCTGGGAAATACTAGGATCAACGCCGGCTCGCTCCAGAGGCATTGTCGCGCAGGCAAAAAGCCGACTCCGGTGTAGGACCGCTCCCGTGGCCGAACTATGACGTTTCTCGCTCGGGTCGCAAGGAAGGCGCGACGCCGGACAAGTGATCCTTCGCGCTTTGCCAGGCCCATTGTGCGAGCTTGCCGAGCTCAGCATCCTCCGGCTCCAGGACTCTCGCGGCCAGCGATTCGACGAACCCGCTTGATTCATTGCCTTGCAAGGCGTCCCCGAGACCGGCGGTGACTCGATGAAGCATCTCATTCGTCTCACGTAGCTGCCGAGGCTGGTCCAGCTCTAACGATTGGACCCGGTAGCTATTTCGACCTACGACCGTCAGACAATGCGCCAGCCGAGCCAGGAACAGCGTTCGCTGACCTGCGTCCAAAGACCATAGCCAGTGGAATTCGTCGCTTGTACGGAGCATTGCTGAGGTATCAGGTAAGGGTCTACGGCCTGGAAGCGGGCATTCGCGAGCGGCAGCTTGTGGCCGCGTACGGCCCGGGAGCCGACTGGTCGATCATCACGATGCCACCCCTAAGCGGAGGGCTCTGGATTCGAAATGGTCGTCTGAGACCCGCGTTTGCTCATCGTGGCCAGCGTGGACTAGTGGCACACCCGTCGTTCACAAGGGCGAGTGCGACGAGTCGCTGGGTTGGGCCCACAAAACGACCAGCACGACCCAACCGACGACCGGAATGAGGCTTACCAGCCACCACCATGGTGTTCGGCCGGTATCCCGAAGCCGGCGCGTGCCGGCAGCCAGGTACGGGATGAAGCTGATCAGCCCGAAAAGGGCGGCAAGCTTGTGGCTCACCAAGCCCAGCAGCAACTGACCGACGACTAGGAAGAGCACGAACCACCAAAACTCCGACCGGCTCGCAAAACCGACGAAGTCGGCGTACCGCTTCGTGCTGCACGTCTCAACAGATTCAAGAAATTGCAAGTTGTCCTCCCTATTTCCGCGCAATGTAGCTCGGTGCGAGCTGTCCCACCAGCCGCCTAGTTCGCCAGGAAACGCAATCATGGATTCGCTTGCCCTCCCGAAACCCGACGCTCACGATTGACAGCTGCTGGCGCCGGCAAGAGACGCCAAGCCAACAAGCTGGCAACGTTGACCAGGCACAAGCTCAACGCGAGATCGATCTAAGCTTCGCTCCCTTGGCGCCGATTCGCCCGCCGGATCACCTGCGGCGGCTGCCCGTAGGCGCGCAGGAACGCCCTGCGCATGCGGTCCGGGTCTCCGAAGCCGGTGTCCTTCGCCACGGTCTCGATGGGCAGATGCTGTGACTCGATCATGAGCCGAGCGGCCTCGGTCCGCAGGCGCTCGATGGCCTTGGCAGGCGTCTGCCCGGTCTCCTCGCGGAACACGCGGCCGAACTGCCGCGGGCTGAGATTCGCGGCCTCCGCCAGTTCTTCCACGGAAAGCTCATTCACCAGATGACTCTTGGCATACGCGAGGGCTCTCTGGATGCGGTCCGTGCGCGGCGTCAGTTCCAGCATCGCGGAGTGCTGCGATTGGCCGCCCATGCGGCGGTGATACACGACCATCCGCTTGGCGACGAACTTGGCCACGTCGGCGCCGCAATCCTCCTCGACGAGCGCCAGGCCGAGATCGATGCAGGCCGTCGCGCCGGCCGAAGTCCAGAAGCTGCCGTCCTGCACGAAGATGCTGTCCTCCTCGAGCTTCACCTGCGGGTGATTGCGCTTCATCTTGCCGACGTGCGCCCAATGCGTGGTCGCGCGCTTGCCGTCCAGCAGGCCGGCCTGAGCCAGGTTGAAGGCGCCGGTGCAGGCGGCGCCGATCCTACGAGACCTCCGCGCTGACTTGCGCAAGAAGGCCAACAGCGCTGGCGAGCCCTCGGTCACGACGGTATCGCCCACGACCAGCACGGTGTCGTAGCGCGCGCTGCCAAACGCCTTCGTCCCGACTTCCACCCCGCAGGACGACGCCACAGGCCCGCCGTGCTCGGACAGCACGTCATGCGTGTAGAGCGGCTTGTCGAGCGACATGTTGGCGTACTCGAACACCGAGACGACGGCCAGCGTGAGCAACTGGAACCCGGGATAGACCACCACACCCACACAAATCATTAGCTTTCCTCGGCGATGTCTTAAATCGACGGAAACACGACGTTTACGCCATAGCAGTCTATCGTCAAGATTCGCTCATGTCATCACCGATGGCACGTATCGGCTAGCGAACTCGACGATCACAAAGGAAAGCAGACCATGAAAAAGACGATTCTCATCACCGGCGTCTCCACCGGGTTCGGCAAGGACACCGCCCTCACGATGGCGGCCGCGGGCCATTGCGTGTTCGGAACGATGCGCGACACGGCCGGGCGCAACCGCGACGCGGCAGGGGCATTGCGCGCCCAGGGCATCGATGTCGTCGAGATGGACGTCACGCAGGACGCCAGTGTCGATGCGGCCTTCGCTGCCGTGCTCGAGAGGACCGGTGGCACGCTCGACGTGCTCGTCAACAACGCCGGCGTGATGGTGCAGGGCATCTCGGAGACCATCACGACCGGGCAGGCGCGCGACATGTTCGACGTGAACGTCCTCGGCGTCCAGCGCACGACCCGCGCGGTGCTGCCTGCCATGCGCAACGCCAGAGCCGGGTTGATTGTCAACATCGGCTCGATCCTGGGACGGGTCACCATTCCCTTCGTGGGCCTGTACGGCGCTTCGAAGCATGCCGTAGAAGCAATGACCGAGTCGTACCGCTACGAACTCTCGCAGCTCGGCGTGGATGTGGTGCTGGTCCAGCCGAGCGCCTATCCCACCGGCCTCTACGCCCATCCCAGCCCGGCGGATGGAGCTCGCGCTTCCGGATACGGCGAGGTGGCGGATGTTCCGAAGGCTTTCGTGGCATTCCTGCAAGGGCTCTTCAGCGGAGCCGATGCGCCGGATCCGCATGAAGTGGCGACCGCGCTCGTCGGGCTGGTCGACATGCCGCCGGGGCAGCGCCCGGCACGGCTGGTGGTCGGCAATCCCTTCGGAGCCACTGAAGTGAACGCCGTCGTGAAGCCGATCCAGCAGCAGCTCATCGACGGTATCGGCATGAGCGGCCTGAACACACTGAAGGTCTGACCATGGACAAGCGACTTCTTGTATTGGCCCTGGGCATGTTCGCGCTCGGGACCGACACCTTCGTCGTGGCTGGCGTGTTGCCGCAGATCGCGCGCACCTTCAACGTGGACATCGCGATGGCGGGCCAGCTGACGACCGTCTACGCGATCGCGTATGCCTTGCTGGCGCCGACGATCGCGGCCATCGCGGGGAATGTCCCGAGGAAGCGCCTGATGCTGGCCGCCTTGAGCGTGTTTGCGCTGTCAAACCTCGCGACCGCGCTGGCGCCGACGTTCACAATCGCTTTGGTCTCGCGCGTCTTCGCCGGCCTGGGCGCCGCGATGTACGCACCGACGGCGACGGGAACCGGCGCCACGATCGTGGCGCCCGAACGCCGCGGGCAGGCGATCGCCATCATCGTGGCCGGTCTCACGGCGGCGACGGCATTGGGCTCACCGATAGGAACGGTCCTCGGGGGCTTGAGCGACTGGCGCTGGACGATGTACTTCGTGTCGGCGGTCGGCCTTGCCGCGGGTCTGGGCATCCTGGCGCTGCTGCACCGCGTGCCGCTGCCGCCGAAGATCGGCCTGATGGCCCGCCTGGCGCCCTTGCAGGACTCGCGCATCGGATGGACGCTGCTCACCACCTACCTGGGCATGGCGGGCAACTTCCTCGTCTACGTCTACTTCTCGGTGGTCTTCGATCGCGTGCTGGTCAATGCCCTCGTGTTCGGCGCGCTGCTGGTCGTCTGGGGCGTGAGCGGGACCGCGACGAACATTGCCCTCTCACGCGTGCTGGACAGGATCAGCCCGACGAAGGTGATGCTGCTGGTGCTGGCCGTCCAGGCGGTGGACATGGCGTTCCTGCCGTGGACGAGTGCTGCCTTGGGGTCAGCGGTGTTGGCCATCGCCGTGTGGGGCGCGACGGGCTGGGGGATCCAAGGCCCGCAGCAGTTCCGGCTCGTCACCGTGGCCCCGGCCATCGCGCCCGTCCTCCTGGGCCTGAACACGGCGGCAACCTACCTGGGGGTGACGACAGCGGGCATCCTCGGCGCGGTCGGCATTCATCTGCTCGGTGCCCACTATCTGAGCTTCCTGAGCGTCGGCGTGTTCGTGCTGGCCCTGTTCACTTCGCACATGGCGGGTCGTCGCATCGATGCCAGGCATGCGGAGGACTCGCCGGCGGCCATGCAGGCGGTTAGCTCCTGACCACAGCACCCACGAGGAAGCTACGCAGGTCCATTGCTGCACAGCAGTCCACGTTCGGCGCCTTGCGCGCTGCATGAAGAGGGTTCTCTGCGTCTGCTCAAGGCATCGGACGCAGGCAACGCACGCTCAATCGAAAACTTGGGCGGCAATCCTGTTGCCTGTTGAACGCAGGAGCGGTGTGGGCTGTTGGCTACCCTGACGGCGAACCGGACAGCCGCCCGTCCGCTTTGGATCGGCAGGCTCGGTTCACGGTTTCGAGGACGTGTCATTCCGACGCGACTGGCTCGACCGGCAGCATTCGGAGATGATCGCGAAATCGCAGTCGCGGTCAGTGCTGCCCTTGACGACGGTCCGCGTGCCGGTGAGCGCTCAACGACCCTCATGATGTGCATGCTTCAAATCGAGGGGCGGTCGCGCCGGTTTCGAGCAGGGACTTTAGATTTGATACTACCTGCGGCCACCCGCCGCCGACGGCCTCCACCAGCTTCGATCCCGCACGCTCCACGGTGTGCGTGATCGTGAGCTTGCACTGGCCTTTGCCGGGTTCGACCTCCATGGTGCAAATCGAATCGCCTTCAGCCTTGAGTTCCGGCTTGATTTGATGGGCCCATCGAATCACCAGCCTCCGAGGCGGCACCGCTTCAATGATTTCGCCCGAGTCCCATATGGCTCCATCGCTGCATGCGACCAGCTTCCACGGTGACCCGGTCTTGAACTGGCTTTCAGCGCGCATGCCGAACCAGTACTGCTGTGTGAACTCAGGGTCAGTTAGCGCGCGCCACAGTTCCTCGGGTGTCGTGCGGATATAGCTCACGTATACGTATACAGAGCGTGGGGGTTGGTGGTCAGTCATCGTGTTTCTCCAATCGGCGTTTAAGGCTGGTGAGCGCCTTCAGGCGCGGTCTCTCGAACTTGGAGATCCACCGGTCGTAGACCTCCTGCAAAGGGAGCGGATTGAGGAAATGCAGCTTCTCTCGTCCCCGCTTGACGGTTGCCACGAGGTTCGCTGCTTCCAGTACGCCCAAGTGCTGCGTGACGCCTTGGCGTGTCATTTCCAGGTGTTCGCACAACTGGCCCAGCGTCTGTCCGTCATGCGCGCACAACTGGTCCAATAGCTTGCGCCGGCTGGGGTCAGCAAGGGCCTTGAACAGCGCGTCGTCGGAAGCTGGTTGGGCCATAAAAACTCTTATATGCAATCATTTGCTTGCCTATATTAGGCAATTAATTGCTTGCATGTCAAGTGATCGGTAAAAAATGCTTCGCATCAGGCGCTTGCCTCTGGCTAAGTGGCCGCCGCTCCGGAGTCGATGGGGCCAACCTGGTCACGGTTGACCGTAAAAGCGCAGGCCCCTAAGGCAACAGCATCGCCGGTGCGCGCTTCGAGCTCGATGGCCGCGTGCACGAGCTGAGCCGCAACGACGACCCCAGCATGCGCCCGACTCGCCGAACCGCACGCTCGGCCCAGATTGGCCGAGCGGGGTGCTACGTCCCGGCGAGGTCTATCGCGGCACGACGCTGCATCGATTCAGCACGAGCTGAGCACGCGCCTTTCCATGCAACGCCCTTTTGCTTGGCTCTGTTCGCATTGGGTTGGAGGGGGGGGCGGTTCTTTTGCCGTTGCTTCGGAGGCCTGCATCGAAGACAGGAGGGCGAGCAGGCCTGCCACGGCGTCCCCGCGTCCGCTTGTGGTCCGAGGGACACGCAGCAAAGGCGCGCGCCGGCCTTCCGGTTCAACTCGGCCTCTGTAGGACAACTCGTCACACCATCGTGAAGCCGCTGTGCTGGAGCGCCGACGGCATGCCGGTGTCGGCGAGCCTTCGCGGCAGAACTGATATCCAAAACAGCATCGACACGCCGTGGAAATTGATTGGATTGCAATTTCCGTGCTGCCTAGCATCGGTTGGGACGGCTTGAAGACCCCAAAGAAAGACACCGAGACACCACATGACGACTGAGGACAAGAAGAGCAAGGTCAAGCTGCGCTCCGCCGAGTGGTTCGGCACCCAGGATAAGAACGGTTTCATGTACCGCTCTTGGATGAAGAACCAGGGCATCCCAGACCACGAGTTCCAGGGCAAACCCATCATTGGCATCTGCAACACCTGGAGCGAGCTGACGCCCTGCAACGCCCACTTCCGCAAGCTGGCCGAGCATGTCAAGCGCGGCATCCTGGAGGCCGGCGGCTACCCGGTGGAGTTCCCGGTGTTCTCCAACGGCGAATCGAACCTGCGCCCCACCGCCATGCTGACGCGCAACCTCGCCAGCATGGACGTCGAGGAATCGATCCGCGGCAATCCCATCGACGCGGTGGTGCTGCTGGTGGGCTGCGACAAGACCACGCCAGCGCTGCTGATGGGCGCGGCCAGCTGCGACGTGCCGACCATCGTCGTCACCGGCGGGCCCATGCTCAACGGTAAGCTCGGTGGCAAGAACATCGGCTCGGGCACGGCGGTCTGGCAGCTGCATGAGCAGGTCAAGGCCGGCGAGGTCAGCATGCATGACTTCATGGCCGCCGAAGCCGGCCATTCGCGCTCGGCCGGCACCTGCAACACCATGGGCACGGCCTCAACCATGGCCTGCATGACCGAGTCGCTCGGCACCTCGCTGCCGCACAACGCGGCGATCCCTGCCGTCGACGCGCGCCGCTACGTGCTGGCCCACCTCTCCGGCATGCGCATCGTCGACATGGTCTGGGAGGACCTGCGCCTGTCCAAAGTGCTGACCCGCGAGGCCTTCGAGAACGCCATCCGCGTCAATGCCGCCATCGGCGGCTCCACCAACGCCGTCATCCACCTCAAGGCCATTGCCGGCCGTATCGGCGTGAATCTGGAGTTGCAGGACTGGACTCGCATTGGCCGCGGCACTCCTACCCTCGTGGACCTGCTGCCTTCGGGGCGCTTCTTGATGGAAGAGTTCTATTACGCCGGCGGTCTGCCAGCGGTGGTGCGCCGCCTGGGCGAGGCCGGCCTGGTGCCGCATCCCGATGCGCTCACCGTCAACGGCAAGAGCCTGTGGGCGAACTGCGTGGATGCGCCGATCTACGACGACGAGGTGATCCGCCCGATCGACAAGCCGCTCATCAAGGACGGCGGTATCTGCATCCTGCGCGGCAACCTCGCGCCTCGCGGCGCCGTGCTTAAGCCCTCGGCCGCCACGCCCGAGCTGATGAAACACCGCGGCCGCGCTGTCGTATTCGAGAACTTTGAGGACTACAAGGAGCGCATCGGCAAGCCCGATCTCGACGTGGACGCCAGCTCCATCCTGGTGATGAAGAACTGCGGCCCCAAGGGCTACCCTGGGATGGCCGAGGTCGGCAATATGGGGCTGCCGCCCAAGCTGCTGGCCGCGGGCGTGAAGGACATGGTGCGCATCTCAGACGCGCGCATGAGCGGCACAGCCTACGGCACTGTGGTGCTGCACGTGGCGCCCGAGGCGCGCGCGGGCGGGCCGCTGGCCATCGTCCGCGAGGGCGACTGGATCGAGCTCGATTGCGCCGCCGGCCGGCTGCACCTGGATGTGCCCGCGGCCGAGATCGAGCAGCGCCTGGCCGCCTGGGTCACGGGGCAAACCGTGGATCCGGCCGACGCGAGCGGCTACCGAAGCCTTTATGTGCAGCATGTGCTTCAGGCCGACGAGGGCTGCGACTTCGACTTTCTGCGCGGCTGCCGCGGCTCCGCCGTGCCGCGCCATTCCCACTGAGAGTTCACCAGATGGACATCACAATCCAGGGCCTGGAGCTGATTGGCGGCCAGGCCGTCCGCGGCGCCTGCGCTCCCTTCCAGGCTTTCGAGCCGAGCCGTGGCGAGGCCATCGCCCCAGTCTTGCATGCGGTGGACCCGGCCCAGGTCGAGCAGGCCTGCCAGCTGGCGAGCGCCGTTTTGGACGACTACCGTGCCACCAGCGACCTCGAGCGCGCCGACGTCCTCTATCGCATCGCCACGAAGATCCTTGCGCTGAGCAACGCCTTGATCGAGCGTGCGATGGCCGAGACCGGCCTGCCGCGCCCCCGCCTGGAGGGCGAGCGCGGCCGCACCTGCAACCCGCTCAAGCTCTTCGCCGAACTGCTGCGCGAGGGCAACTGGCAGGACCCGCGGATCGACACAGCGCTGACCCGCAGTTGAAGAACATACAACACAGCCAACGGAGACAACGATGAAGAAGACCCTGGCCGCGCTCGCCGTGGCGCTGACCTTCGCGGCCCAGGCCGCCGACATCAAGCTGGTGGTCGATGCCGATCATCCCGGCCCCGTCATCCACCGCAACATCTACGGCCAGTTTGCCGAGCATCTGGGCACCGGCATCTATGAAGGCATGTGGGTCGGGCCCGAATCGAAGATTCCCAATGTGCGCGGCTGGCGTAAGGACGTGGTGCAGGCGCTGAAGGATCTGCGCGTGCCCCTGGTTCGCTGGCCCGGCGGATGCTTCGCCGACGAATACCACTGGCGCGAGGGCATTGGCCCGCGCAATCAGCGCCCGGTCAAGGTCAACACCACCTGGGGAGGCGTGCCCGAGACCAATGCGGTCGGCACGCATGAGTTCTTCGACCTGGTCGAGCAACTGGGCGCCGAGGCCTATGTGAACGGCAACCTCGGGACCGGCAGTGCGCAAGAGATGGCCGAATGGTTGGAGTACATGACTGCCGAGGGCAACTCGACGCTGGCGCAGCTGCGCCGCAAGAACGGGCGTGACAAGCCTTTCCGAGTCAGCTACTTCGCCGTCGGCAACGAGGCCTGGGGCTGCGGCGGCAATATGCGGCCGGAGTACTACGTCGATCTCTACAAGCAGGTCGCCACCTTCCTGAAGGCGCCCGAGAAGAACCGCCCGCTCTTCATCGCTAGCGGCGGCAGCGACCAGCAGACCCACTGGACCGAGGCCTTGTCCAAGGGCATTCAGTGGAATTTCGACGCCATCAACCATCACTACTACACCTTCCCCAGCGGCAAGTGGGAGGGCAAGGGTTCGGCTGTCGGATTCGGCGAGGACCAGTGGATCTCGACCCTGGCCAACACGATCAAGGTCGACGAGACGATTACGAAGAACATCGCCATCCTCGACAAGAACGACCCCAAGAAGCACCTGGGCCTGTACATGGACGAGTGGGGTGCCTGGTACGACCCCGAACCTGGCAGCAACCCTGGCTTCCTGGTCCAGCGCAATACCTTGCGCGACGCGCTGCTCGCAGCCCTGCACTTCCACGTCTTCCACGCACATGCGGACCGCGTGCGAATGAGCAATGTCGCGCAGATGGTCAATGTGCTGCAGGCCATGATCCAGACCTCCAAGGACAAGCTTGTCCTGACGCCGACCTATTACGCCTTCCGTATGTACGTGCCCTTCCAGGACGCAACCTCGCTGCCCGCCAAGATCGAGAACAACCCGGTCTACAAGGTCGGCGGCGCCGAGATGCCCGAGCTCAGCGCCACTGCCGCGCGAGGCAAGGACGGCAAGCTCTACATCGGCCTCGTGAACGCCAACGCCGCGCAGGCGGCAGAGCTGGCGCTGCAGGTCGGCGCCGCGGTTCCGAGGAGCGTGCACGGACAGCTGCTGACCGCAGGCGCGATGGACGCGCAGAACGAACTCGGCCGGGCCGCGCAGGTCACGCCGCAGGCCTTCGAGGCTCAGGCGAAGGACGGCAAGATGCGGCTGACGCTACCGGCCAAGTCCATCGTGGTCGTCGCCGTGGAGGACTGAGCTTGAGCCTGCTGAATCGACGCGAAATCGTCGCGGACTCCGCCGCGCACGCCCCCTCGGTCTTCCGCGTGACCGCCGTAACTTGCATCTTCGGCTCCCGGCGCACGGGGTCGTGATGCGCAGGCTGCGGCTGGTCCTCGCCTTCGCCGTGACCGGCGCGGGCGCGGCCACGCAGAGCTTCCCACTGGACTGGGCCCAGGTGTTGGACGGCCCCTTTCTCGACGCACAGACCACCGACCTGCACTACCTGCACTATCTGCACTACCTGCACTATCTGCTCGCGCTCGACCCCGAGCGTCTTCCCGCCCCCTTTCCGTTGCGAGGCCGGCCTGCCCGTGTCGGCGCCGAACTACGGCAACTGGCAGTTCAGCGGCCTCGATTGCCATATGGGCGGCCACTATCTGTCCGCGCTGGCGCTGATGTGGGCCTCGACCGGTGACGCGCTGGAGTTGCGCTTTGTCGCCCGCCCTGGCTCAATCGCCGGCGGGCTCTATGGCCTGCGTCTGCTTCGATAGCAAAAGCGATATCGCAATGCCGGCAAATTTGATTGGCCGCGCATCTGGCCGCTCTCTAGGATCACTTCAAAATACCAACACGGAGACTTCCCCATGAAACTCGCCCGCCGCGCGCTGCTGGCTGCTGCGCTGTCCCTGCCTGCTTTCCACGCCCTGGCCGCGCCGCTGGTGTTGGGCTTCTCGCAAGTCGGCGCCGAGAGCGAATGGCGCAGCGCCAACACGGCCTCGATCAAGCAGGCCGCCAAGGAGGCCGGGATCACGCTGAAGTTCGCCGATGCGCAGCAGAAGCAGGAAAACCAAGTCAAGGCGTTGCGCAGCTTCATCGCGCAAAAGGTCGACGTGATCGCCTTCTCGCCCGTGGTCGAGTCCGGCTGGGACACGGTGCTCAAGGAGGCCAAGGCCGCTGGCATTCCGGTCATCCTGACGGATCGTGCCGTGAGGGTGGCCGATCCCTCGCTCTACGTGACCTTCATCGGCTCCGACTTCGTTGAGGAAGGCCGCAAGGCCGGGCGCTGGGCGCTGGAGCGCGCGGCGAAAGCGCCGGGCGGCGCGCTGAACATCGTTGAGCTCCAAGGCACTGTGGGCTCCGCGCCAGCCCTGGACCGCAAGCGGGGCTTCGAGGAAATCATCAAGGCCAATCCCAAGCTGCAAATCCTGCGCTCGCAGTCCGGCGAGTTCACGCGGGCCAAGGGCAAGGAAGTGATGGAGGCCTTCCTGAAGGCGCGCGACAAGAAAATCGACCTGCTCTATGCGCACAACGACGACATGGCCATCGGCGCGATCCAGGCCATCGAGGAAGCCGGCCTGAAGCCGGGCCAAGACATCGCCATCGTCTCCATCGACGGCGTGCGCGGCGCCTTCGAGGCGATGAAGGCGGGCAAGCTCAACGTCACCATCGAGTGCAACCCGCTGCTCGGGCCGCAGCTGATGCAGCTGGCACGCGACGTGGTTGCCAAGAAGCCGGTGGACAAGCGCATCACCGTCACCGAGAGCGTGTTCACGGCCGACGTGGCGGCCCAGGAACTGCCCAAGCGCAAGTACTGATCGGCGGCCGTCCCTGTGCTCGAACTCTCAGGCCTTCATAAGTCGTTTCCCGGCGTCAGGGCGCTCAGTGACGTCAGTCTGCGCCTGTTTCCCGGCGAGATTCATGCGCTGATGGGCCAGAACGGCGCCGGCAAGTCCACCTTGATCAAGGTGCTGACGGGCCTGTACGCGCCCGATGCGGGCACCATGACCTTGCAAGGCCGGCCCATTGCCCCGCGCGGCACCGAAGACGCGCAGCGGCTGGGCATCCGGACGGTCTATCAGGAGGTCAACCTCTGCCCCAATCTCAGTGTGGCCGAGAACATCTGCGCCGGCCGCTTCCCGCGCCGCTGGGGACGCATCGACTGGGCCGCTGTCCGGGTGGAAGCCAAGCGCGCGCTCGCGCAGATGGATCTTGATATCGACGTTGGCGCGCCGCTGTCGCGCTATTCGCTGTCAGTGCAGCAGATGGTGGCGATCGGCCGTGCGCTGCGCGACCCGGCCCAGGTCCTGATCCTCGACGAGCCAACGTCCAGCCTTGACGATGCGGCCGTGCAGCGCCTCTTTACCGTCCTGCGCCGGCTGCGCGAACAGGGCCTGGCCATCCTATTCGTCACCCACTTCCTGGATCAGACCTATGCAGTCGCCGATCGCATCACCGTGATGCGCAACGGCCAGACCGAGGGCGAATACTTGGCGCAAGACCTGAGCCGGCTGGCCCTGGTCAACAAGATGGTCGGCGCTCCGGCCGATCAGGTGCCCGCGCGGCTTGACAGCAGCGCGCCCATCGACGGCGAGCCGGTGCTGAGCGCGCGCGGGCTGAGCCGGCAGGGCAGCCTGCAGCCCCTGGACCTGAGCCTGCGCCGCGGCGAAGTGCTGGGCCTGGCCGGCCTGCTGGGCTCGGGCCGCACCGAGGCGGCGCGCCTACTGTTCGGCGCCGATGCGCCCGACCAGGGCCAGGTCGAGATCGGCGGCCGCGCGCGCCGCTGGCATTCGCCGCGCGAAGCCATTGCCGCCGGCCTGGCCTTCTGCTCGGAAGACCGCAAGCACGAAGGTGCAATTCTCGATCTCTCGGTGCGCGACAACATCCTGTTGGCTCTGCAAGCGCGGCACGGCCTGCGCCTGGTCATGAGCCGCGAACAGCAGAATGCGCTGGCCGAGGATTTCATCCGCCGGCTCGGCATCAAGACCGCCAGCGCCGACACGCCGATCGGGCAACTCTCCGGCGGCAATCAGCAAAAGGCCCTGCTCGCACGCTGGCTGGCGACGCGTCCGGCGGTGCTCATCCTGGACGAGCCCACGCGCGGCATCGACGTGCGCGCCAAGGAGGACCTGATGGACCAGGTCCGCGCCCTGGCGCACGGCGAGGCCGGCATGGCCATCGTCTTCATTTCCTCCGAGCTGCGCGAAGTGCTGCATTGCAGCGATCGCGTGCTGGTGCTGCGCGACCGGCGCGCCGCGGGCGAGTACCGCTGCGGCGAGCTGGACGAACGCAGCGTGCTCGAAGCCATCGCGGCCGATCCTGCGGCCGCTCCCGCTGCATGACCCCTCCGAGTCTGTCCATGTCCACAGCGAGCGCCCCGCAGCGGGCCTGGAACCATCCGTTGGCGCGACCTCTCGGGGCGCTTGCGCTGCTGCTCGCCCTGGCCGCCCTCGGCGTGCCGGGATTCCTGCACCTTGAAATCAAGGACGGTCATCTCTACGGCAACCTCGTCGACATCCTTCATCGCGCGGCGCCGCTGATGCTCGCAGCACTGGGTATGACGCTCGTGATCGCTACGCGCGGCATTGACGTTTCCGTGGGCGCCGTTGTCGCCATCGCGGGCGCTGTGGCGTGCCAGCTGGTGGGCACGCAGGGTCTGGCGCTCGCGTTGTCTGCCGCATTGGGCGCGGCCCTGCTGTGCGGCTTATGGAACGGCCTGCTGGTGGCCGGCCTGGGCCTGCAGCCCATCATCGCGACGTTGATCCTGATGGTGGCTGGCCGCGGGCTCGCGCAGTTGCTGACCGATGGCCAGATCCTCACCGTCTACGAGCCGGCCAGCTTCTTCTGGCTGGGAACCGGCCATCTGCTCGGGCTGCCGGTGTCGCTCTTCGTCGTGGCCGCCGTGGCGGGCGGTACGGCCCTGCTGATGCGGCGCACCGCGCTCGGCCTCTTCATCCAGAGCGTGGGCATCAACCCCGTCGCAGCGCGTCTCGCCGGCGTGCGCACCGCGGCCATTGTGTGCTTTGTCTACCTGTACTGCAGCCTGGGCGCGGGGCTGGCCGGGCTGATGATCGCCTCCAACATCCGCAGTGCCGATGCCAACAACGCGGGCCTGCTGCTGGAGCTGGACGCGATCCTTGCCGTCACGCTCGGCGGCGGCCAGCTCAGCGGCGGGCGCTTCAACCTGGCGGGCAGCCTGATCGGCGCGCTCATCATCCAAACCCTGACCTCGGCCATCTATGCGCTGGGTGTGCCGCCGCAGGTCACCATGGTGGTCAAGGCGTTGGTGGTGTTCGCCGTCTGCATCTCGCAGTCGCCGAGCTGGGCGCGCCACGCGCGGAGGCCGGCGTGAAGCACCTGATGGGTTCTTCCGCGTTCACGGCCTGGGTCAGCGTCGCGTTGATGGTCCTGCTCTTCGCCGCTGGCGCGGCGGGCTATACCGGCTTTGCCTCGGTGCAGGTCGGCCTCAACCTGCTGATCGACAACGCCTTCTTGCTGGTCATCGCGGTGGGCATGAGCTTTGTGATCCTCTGCGGCGGCATCGACCTTTCCGTCGGCTCGGTACTGGCGCTGAGCACGCTGGCGGCGGCCTGGTTGCTGCAGCTGGCGCATTGGCCTGCCCTGGCCGTGATCGCGCTCGTACTGGTGGGCGGCGCACTCTTCGGGGCCTTGCAGGGCTGGCTGATCCACGCCTTCCGGCTGCAGGCCTTCATCGTCACGCTGGCCGGGATGTTCCTGGCGCGCGGCCTGTGCTTCCTGATCAGCGTGGACTCGCTCACCATCGACGCGCCGCTGTTCGTCGCGCTTTCCCAAACCCAGATTCCGGTGCCCGGCGGCTTCTTGTCGCCTGGCGCGCTGATCGCGCTGGCGGTGCTGGCCGCCGGCCTGTGGATTGCGCATTTCACGGCCTTCGGCCGCACCGTCTACGCGATCGGGGGCAGCGAGGCCTCGGCGATGATGATGGGTCTGGCCGTGGGCCGCACCAAGGTGGCGGCTTACGCGCTCAGCGGCTTCTGCGCGGCGTTGGCCGGCCTGCTGTTCGCGGTCTACATGTTGTCGGGATACGGCCAACACGGTCAGGGCGTGGAGCTCGATGCGATCGCGGCCGTGGTGATCGGTGGCACGCTGCTGACTGGCGGCCAGGGTTATGTCGCGGGCGCCCTGTCCGGCGTGCTGGTGCTGGGCCTGATCCAGACGCTGATCGCCTTTGACGGCACGCTGAGCTCCTGGTGGGGTAAGATCGTGATCGGCGGCCTGCTGCTGGGCTTTTGCTCGGTCCAGCAAGTGGTCGCGAGGGCGTCCAAAGGGCTTGCGTCGAACGGATGAAGAATTGTTGTGCCTGCCCTGGACGACGTTGGGCGCCGAAGCCCAATGGCGGGGGGGCAAACCGAGGCTGATCGCTGCACGCGTGCCCTGAAATCTGCCATTCGCCGGCTGCGATCAAGTCGCATGTTGCGACCCCCGGGGCGTCAGCCGGATCGACGCGCGCCGCCCAAGCCATATTGCGCAACATGAGCAACGGGAACGCCGACGTAGAAGATGTGGGACTCAAGCCACTGACACCGCCCTAGCCCTCGGGCAGCTTCCAGCCGACGACGGCAAATCGTGGCACGACGACGTAGACCATCGCTGCCCAGGTCAGCACGCCATAGGCGCTACCCCAGAGCCAGAGGCGGCTGGTCAGGGGGCGGTATTTCAGCGCCGCCAACCGGAAGAGCGCCGCCATGGTCATGGTCAGGGCGAAGTGGCACTTCAAGCCAATCCATGCCATCGCCAGGCCACCCTGCTGGGCCGCGGCGCCGAGCAGTCCGCTGGCGATGTATTTCAGAATGCCCACCACGGTGGCTCCCTGCAATACGTAGCTTGCAAACGCTGCCAAGAGGTCCAGCGTGCCGGATATCAATCCCGCCAAAACGATCGTCAAGACACGACGCATTGCCCGCCCCCTCCATCGGCCCGGCACTTTGGGTTCGCGACCCCCGGCCAGATCAATGCCTCGGTGGCACGGCGTCGCTGTACAAGCGTTCGTTCAGCATGCATGCGGGCGCCTGGAGGCTCTCGTCAGCTGAGGCGCATTGTGCGCATGCCCGTTGCCCCTTCTTGCGGATAGCGCTCCGCAGGCTTAGCGCTGGATTCTTGACGCTCGCTTGAACGGTGATGGTCCTGAGGGCATCGACGACGCAAGTGGAAAGAGCAAGCC
Source organism: Roseateles sp. (assembly GCA_019234295.1). Taxonomy (GTDB): domain Bacteria; phylum Pseudomonadota; class Gammaproteobacteria; order Burkholderiales; family Burkholderiaceae_C; genus JAFALK01. Next base: position 45,204 of record JAFALK010000008.1, on the reverse strand, counting down.
GCGTAGCATGCCCACGGCCGCGCGCGCAGTCGGCCCTGCGATACCCGTCTTGGCCAGACCTCTCAGGTGCTCAACTCGCTGTCCAGGCCCACGGAGTCGAGTTCAAAGACATGATTGTCGAAGTCAATGAAATAGAGCGCCGTATCCGACCGGGCCATCTGGTAAGCATGGTCCAGCTGCTTGAGCCTTTCCGAGGCCAGCCGCAGTTGCTCCGCAGAAACCTGAAACGCCACGTGGTCACCTGTCAATGGGCGTTCCTTGTCTGCCGCGACCAGAACAAACCACGTGTCGCCGAGGCGAACGAAGGTTTCTTGGTGGCCGTCGGCGTCTTGGCGACAAATGGGCTTAGAAGCAAAGAGCGCTTCAAATAATGCCGCGGTGCGCGAAGGATCTCGCACAACGAGCGCGATGTGGCTGAGGGGGCCGAGAATGGTCATGTGAAATCAGATGTTTGAGGGCGGCGCCCGCCGCGGCGAAGGGCATCCAGCGCTGCATACCCGGCATCCTGCATCCTGGCAGATCGACCAAGCCTAGCACCATGAAAGGCTCGGCGATGTACGGCGATGCAATTTCAACTCGGTGACTCTCATCGCAAGCTGGGCGGGACATCACCACGTCAGCTGCACTCGGCCAGGTGCAATGGGATGGACACCCCGCTTTGGGTCGTCCTCAATGCCCTGGCCGTCCTCTACGAGAGCGAGGCGAGCGCCTACGCGGCTCGGCTCAAGAAGCAGATGCTGAACGTGATGAGCGAGATCAAGGACATTTCCAAGCAGGCGCACGTGGTGGCCTTTAGCGCCCAGATCGTCGCGGCGCGCTCAGGGAATTCCGCACGCGAGTTCAGGGCCGTGGCGAATGTGCTCCCTCAACTCACGGGCGAGTTGGACAAGCTGGTGCAGCAGGCGATCGGGTTTGACCAGCCCTGAACTTCAGCGGGCGTGATCGTGGGGGTGCTCGGTCGGCTCCTTCACGCAGCCATCGTCGTGGGCATGCCCATGCTCTTGGCTCGGCGTGAAGGCCGCGGTCACTTCGATCTCGACCTTGTAGGCGCCATTGATCAGCTTGGCCCCAATGGTCGAACGCGCGGGCGTATGGCCAGCGGGGATCCAGGCTTCCCAGACCGCGTTCATCTGCGCATAGTCACCGACCGAGGCGAGATAGACCCGGGCCTGCACGATGTGCTCCCGCCGCGCGCCCACATGGGCCAACAAGCGGTCGATGAAGCCGAGCACCTCGCGCGTTTGTCCGCCGATGTCGAGGCTGGTGTTCTCAGCCACCTGCCCAGCGATGTAGATCAGCTTGCCCTCGCCGACTTGGACAACGGTCATCTCGCTGAAGCGGGGGCCGATTTCGTGGCGCTCTATGTGCATATCGTGTGCTTTGATGGTGGTGCGATTGGGCACGTGCCGGAGGTGTGCGTCAATGGTGGGCTCAGCGGGCGGAGGACGAGCTGCTCTGCGGTGGTGGCTCGTTCGGTGGGCGGTTCCACCAGCCGCCACCGAGCGCCTGGATGAGCCCCGCGGCGTCAGTGAGCCGCGCCACCCGGGCTTGAACCCGGGCGACGAGCGCCTGCTGCATCGCTTGTTCTGCTTGAATGACGGCCAGGGCGCTGGTGTCGCCGAGTTCGAGCTGTCGGCGCGAAATCTCGAACGTGCGTTGCGCCGCGTCGAAAGCCTTCTGGGCCGCCACCTCCCCCGTGGCGTCGGCCTGCACGGCTTGCAGCGCGTCGGCAACATTCTGGAAGGCGTTGATGACGGTGCCACGGTAGGTTGCCTCCGCCTCGTCGTAGGCGGCTCGCGCGGCTTCGCTACGGTGCTTCAGTGCACCGGCGTCGAAGATCGTCTGGCTCACGCCGCCGGTCAGGCTCCAGAAGGTCGAGCCGGCTCCGAAGAGATGCGTCAAGGACGCTGCCGACGAGCCCCAGCTGTCGACGCCGAGCGTGATCGTGGGTAGGCGGTTGGCGATCGCCACGCCGAGCTGGGCCGCTGCGCTTTGCGCCTGCGCCTCGGCGGCCAGGACGTCAGGCCGGTGCTCGACGAGGCTGGAGGGCAAGGTCCGCGGCAGGGGCTCAGGCAGGTGCAGGTCGTCGAGACGGAAGGTCGCGATCGAATCGTCTTCGGGCAGCACACCCACAAGCGCCTTGAGTTGGTCGCGCTGCTGGGCGAGCTGCTTTTGAAGCGCTGGCAGGCTCGCCTCAAGACTCGCGAGCTGGGCTTCTTGCTGCAAGACGTCGAGCTGCGAATTCGCGCCGACCGCTTGCAGCTGGCGGTAGCGCGCCAACAAGTCGGCCTGCAGGGCGATCTGCTGGCGGGTGGCCGCAATCTGCTCGTTCAGCCCGGCCTCGCCGATGGCCGCGACCACCACGTTGGCGCTGAGGGTCAGGTAGGTGGCCTCGACATTCCATCGCTGCGACTGCTCCTGGGCTTCGAGCGATTCGACCTGGCGCCGGTTGGCGCCGAAAACGTCCGGCGTGTAGCTCACGCTGAGCTGCGCGGTGCTCACGTTGAACACACTCGCCCCAGAACTCAGGGGGCTGGCCAGTGCGTCCGCCACGCGCTGGCGTGCACCGGTGTACGAGGCCTGGACGGTTGGAAAGTAGGCAGCCTGCTGTGCCCGGCGCGACTCGGCCGCGGCCCGAAGCGCTGCCTGAGCGGCGGGCACGCTGGGGTTGTGCTCGAGTGCTGCCTGCACGAGGCGGTCGAGCGCGCTCGATTGATAGAGCTGCCACCACTGGGCGGGCACGTCGGCCTCCGCGATCTGGTGGGCGTCGAGCATGGCGCGTTCGACCTCGGCCGGCGCGAGGTGCTTGGCCTGCGGCAGGGACGGGCGTTGATAGTCGGGGCCGACCGCGCAGGCGGCCAGCAGGGCGCCGGCACCGAGGCAGACGACGGCGCGTGCAACGGCGGTGAGGGTGTGGAAGTGTTTCATCAGCGCATCTGCCTTTGCTGGCGATCCAGTGCACGGTTCTCGAAGTAGCGTTCGACGGTGAAATACAGCGTCGGCAGCACCAGCAGGGTCAGCAGGGTCGACACCACCAGGCCGCTGACGACGACGGTGGCCACGCCACGCTGGACGTCGGTGCCCACGCCGGTGGCCAGGGCCGCCGGCAGCATGCCGATGGAGGCGACGGTTGCCGTCATGAGCACCGGGCGCAGGCGTTCGGCGGCACCGAGGAGGATGGACTCGTCGAGGGCCTTGCCTTCACCGCGAACTTTGCGGAAGTTGGCGACCATGATGATGCCGTTCTGTACCGATACGCCGAACAAGGCGATGAAGCCGACGGCCGTGGCGACGTTGAGCGTCTCGCCAGTGAGCCGCAGGGCGATCAGGCCGCCCAGTGTGGCCATGGGGACGACGCCGAGCACCAGCAGGGTCTGGCGGACCTTGCCGAACTGAAAGAACAGCAGCACGGCCATCAGGACGAAGACCAGGCCGAGGATGAAGACCAGCCGTGCCTGCGCGCGCCGCTCGTTCTCGAACTGACCGGCCCATTCGAGGCGGTGCTTCTGCGGGTCGAATTTGACTTCGGCATCGATACGGCGCTGCGCCTCGGCAAGGTAGGACGTGAGGTCGCGGCCGCGGTTGTCAATCCGCACCGTAATCTGGCGGTCGTTGCGCTCGTGCGAAATCGTGCTCTCGCCGGTCCGGTACTGGATGCTGGCCAACTGGGCGAGCGGAATGCGCGCGCCGCCCGGTGCGGTGAGCGTGCGGGCACCGAGCCGCTCGATCGTGTTCTTGGCCGAGTTGGGGAAGCGAACGGTGACGTTGTAGATCCGATCGCCGGAGTACAGGGTCGTGACTGGCGCACCTCCGATGCCCGTCTGGATCAGGTTGGCGATGTCGGACACGGGCACGCCGAGCCGGCCTGCCGCTTCGCGGTCGATCTTCACGACGAGCTGCGGAATCGGCGGCTCCTGGAAGATCGAGGCCGAGGCGGTGCCGCGGATGCTGCGCAGGATGTCGACGACCTGCGCGGCAATGCGCCGGTCATCGGCGATATCGTCCCCGTACACGCGCATCACGAGCGGGCTGTGAGCGCCACCGATCATGTCGTTGATACCGTCGATCATCGGCTGGCTGATGCCGACATCGAAGCCGGGCAGCTGCTGCAACCGGGCGTTGAGGCGCTGCACGAACTGGGCCTTGGTTTCTCCTCCAGGCCATTCGTCGTAAGGCTTGAGGCCGACCGGGACCTCGATGTGCGAGGGCGTCCAGGGATCGGTGCCGTCGTCGCTGCGCCCGAGCTGGGTGACGACGTAGGACACCTGCGGGAATTCGTGCAGCGTGCGGCGCAGCTCGCTGGCCATCTCGTTGGCCTTGTCCAGCGACAGCCCGGTGGGCATCTGCACCTGCAGCCACAGCGCGCCCTCATCGAGTTCGGGCAGGAACTCGCGACCCGCCGTGGCGCCGAGCACCCCGACCGCCACCAGCACCAGCGCAGAGGTTGCGTAGACGATGACTGGGCGACGCAAGAGCGTGCCCAATGCACCCACGTAGCGGCGCGTGAGCCACTCCAGCGGGCGGTTGTGGAACACCGGCCGAGGCTTTCGCAGCGCGACGAAGGCCAGGCCCGGGATCAGGGCCATGCAGGCCAGCAGCGCACCGAACAGGGCGAAGCCGACCGTGAAGGCCATTGGCGAGAACAGCTTGCCTTCCGCGCGCTCGAAAGCGAACAGCGGAAAGTAGGCGGAGACGATGATCAGCGTGGCGAAGAAGATCGGCCGGGCGACGTGGCCCGTGGTCTCCAGCAGATCGTCCTCGTCGAGGACCTCCGTGGGACGCTCCTCGCGACGCCTGAGCATGGCCTCGGTGACGACGATGGCGCCGTCCACGATGATGCCGAAGTCGATGGCGCCGAGGGAGAACAGATTCGCCGGCATGTGCAGCAGGTTCATCGCGATGAACACCGCCACGAGCGCGAGCGGGATCGCCGCCGCGGCGACCAGCGCGCTTCGCGGGCTGCCGAGGAACAGGATCAGCACGACGCAGACCAGGCCAACGCCTTCGAGAACGGTGTGCGTGACCTTCTCCACCGTGAGCTTGACCAGGTGCTCGCGATCGATGTAGGGCACGATCTTCACGCCCAGGGGCGTGAGGCGCTTTTGCAGCTCGTCCACCTTGACATGCACCCGGTCGATCACCTTGGAGGGATTCTCACCCTTGAGCAACAGCACGATGCCTTCCAGGGTGTCCGGATTGCTGTCCTTGCCCAGGATGCCCTCGCGCTCTTGGTGGCCGATGCGAAGCCGGCCGAGCTCGCGCAGCTGCACCGGCGTGCCGCCGTTCGTGGCCACGGCGATGGCGCCGAGGTCGTCCAGACCGTGGGCCTGGCCGATGCCGCGAACCACATAGCTCTGTTCGCCGCGCGCGATGCGGCCGCCGCCTGCGTTTTGGTTGCCACTGTTGATGGCGCTCACCACATCGCTCAGGGCCAGTCCGTAGCGGTCGAGCTGGCGAGGATCGAGTTCGAGTTGGAATTCCTTGGTGAAGCCGCCGAAGTTGTTGACGTCGGCCACGCCTTCGACCTGGCGGAAGCCGGGCATCACGATCCAGCGCTGGATCTCAGAGAGCTCCATCAGGTTCTTGGTGTCGGACTCGAGCGTGTAGCGGTAGATCTCGCCGACGGGGCTGGAGACCGGATCGAGCCCGGGCTGCACGCCGGATGGCATCGTGACCTGGGCGATGCGCTCGTTGACACGCTGGCGCACCCAGTAGTCTTCGGTGCCATCCTTGAAGACGAGCGTGATCAGCGACAGCGCGAAGGTGCTGCTCGATCGCATGGTCACCAGGCCGGGCGTGTTGGTCAGGGCGCGTTCGAGCGGGGTGGTGATCTGCTGCTCGACCTCCTCGGCGGCCAGGCCCGGCACCTGCGTGGTCACCTGCACGGTGACGTCGCTGATGTCCGGATAGGCCTCAACGGTCATGTGCGTCCACGAGAAATATCCGTAGACAACCAGCATCGCCGTCAGCACCCAGATCAGGGTGCGGCGGCGCAAGCACAGGGCGATGAACTGGTTAATCATTGAGCAGCACTCCGCCCCGCGTGATCACGCGCTCACCCGGCTTGAGGCCGGAGAGCACCTGTACGCGCTGTTCGTCCTCGGCGCCTGTTTCGACGACGCGGCGCACGAAGGTCCACGGTGCGACCTCCACCAGCACGGTGGTGCTGTCGTTGTTCATCAGCAAGGCGGCCGGCGGCACGCTCACGCCGCCAACAGCCTTTGCGGCGAAGCTCGCCGTGGCGAACATGTTGGGCTTGAGGCGGCCGTCGGCGTTGTCGAAGGGGATGCGCACCTTGATGCGGCGCGTGTCGGGTTCGAGCTGGGGGCTGATTCGCGCGGCCTTGCCCTTGAAAACCTGTCCGGGATAGGCCGACAGGGTGACGTCGACCGGTGCACCGGGCGCGAGCTGCGCGATCACGTGCTCGGGCACCTGGGCCGTGACGAAGACGTGATCCAGGCTCGAGAGCGTCAGCAGCGCCGCTGTCGGATCGTTGAGGAAGGTCCCGGCACCGGCATTCAAGGCCGTGACGGTCCCGGAGGCCGGCGCGCGCAGCTCGAGCACATGAGTGCGCGCGTCCACCGCTGCGCCGGCGGCCAGGGTGGTGACGCGGTCCCGGGCACGGCGATCCTCTGCGACCGCATCGCGCTGGGCCGCCTCGGCAACCTCGAGATCCTTGGTCGCGTTGGCACCGATGTTCTGCACGCCACGTGCCCGCTGCAGCGCCATATTGGCAAGGGCCAGCGCGTGCTCGGCCTTGGCGGCGTCGTCGAGCGCCTGGCCGAAGTCCGGCGAGCTGATCTCGGCCAGCACCTGGCCACGCCGGACGTTTTCGCCGATGCCCACGCGCAGCGCCACCAGCCTGCCGGTGAGCGGCGGGACGACGGCGACGACATGCGTCGGGTCAGCTTCCACGATGGCCGGCACGGCGATTGTCTGGGCGCTCGCGTGCGCGTCCACCGGGGCGACCTGCAGGCGCTGGCGCAAGGGCGAAGCTGCCGGGACCACGATCTGGCCACGTTGCACGGTGAACATGGGCGCGGGCTCGGCTGCGGCGCTCGGCAGCGGCAGCCAGGTGCACACGGCGCCGAGAAGGGCGCAGAAAGGCGCGCAAAGGCGGGCACCAAGACGGGCACCAAGACGGGCACCGAGACGGGCGGCGCCAACCGCGCCCTTCTGGCGCGTGCGCTGTTGGCCTTGCGTGCAGGCCGCCTGAACTGTGGTCGCGAGCTGTGCTGTTTTCATCGTTGTTTTCCTTGGGCGCAGGCCTGCCTGACACCGAAAAAAAGAGGGTGTGGCAGTGCATGCCGGCGAATGGGGCGGGATTCTCAACCCTGGAGTTACTTTAAGGTCAAGCGTAGCGAGGGACTGTTCCATCTTCGTGACGAAGCAGGTCGTTCAATCGGCACCGGAGCTCCAGAACGCCTGCTTGACGCCCGGCCATTGCTCGATCCCGGTCGTTACCGCATCGAGTTCGTCGGCATTGACGGCGGTGGCGTAGAGCAGGGCCTCGATTTCCGCATCGTTGGGGCCGAAAGGATGCTGATCGACCTCGCGTGCCGGATAGGCCGCCGCCTCGAGTGCATCGACGAGCCGCTCATGAACGTCGGCTTGGGCAGCCTTCTCGCAGATGACGTAGACCGTGTAGCTCGCCTCGCTGTGCTCCTCATCGACGGGGCGCCGGTTGATCCGGTTGACCACCGGCCTGAGCAAGGTGTTGGACGCCAGCACGAACACCGCCGCCAGCAACCCTTCGGCGATGAAGCCGGCGCCGCAGCATGCGCCGACCGCGCCCGAGCCCCACAGCGTCGCCGCCGTGTTGAGGCCCGTGACGTTGGCGCCTTCCTTCATGATGGCGCCTGCGCCCAAAAAGCCGATGCCCGACACCACATAGGCCACGATCTGCGTCGTGCCCTGGGTGCCCGGGTGCAGCTCACTGAGCCGATTGCCCAGCGACACGAAGATTGCCGCGCCCACGGCGACCAGGGTATTGGTCCGCAGCCCCGCCGTGCGTTGCCGGACCTGGCGCTCGAAACCGATCATCGAGCCGAACAAGAAGGCGGCGACGAGGCTCACGGCCATGCCCTGCAATGCGGGCCAGTTGAAGTTGTCCATGGCTTGCATCGGGTCCTCCTTTTTCAGTGCGCGTGGGAGGCGCTCAACAGGCAGACCAGCGCAGACCCATGGCCTGGCTGTTCGATGATGAGGCAACGCTCGCCAGGGGGCAGCATGGAGAGCGCGTCTTCGACGACGCGCCTTGGTTGCCCCTGCAGCGAAAGCGCAAAGCGTTCCGCGCCCTGCGCCTGCATCAGTTGACGAAGGACGAGAGGGCGATGACTGCGGATGGCGGCCAGCACGGCGCGTTGCAGCGCCTGGATCTCGTGCGACAGCAGCGATTCAGGGCGATGGCGAAAGTTTTGCATGGCAAGGCACTCCCGTTGGGGGAGCGCACGCGCAGACAAACGCGCAGGCCAAGGGCCGCTGCAAATGCGGCGGCTTGGCGATTTGGGCGGCAGGGATCGGGGGGCGAGAGGCCGCGACAACTCAGCGTCATCGGCCCATCGAAGCAGGCGTCAGACGGCGGAGCAGGCAGCGGCCATCACGGCTCGCTTCACATCACTGCTACAACTTGCACTGTCCACGCACGCGGCTCCGAAGTTTGAAAGCGCGCATTATTGCTGCATGGCAGCATCGCGTCAACGATGCGTGAGGCCCTGCTTGCGATCTCTACGAGGCAGTGGCCTTCGAACGCGTCGCCAACACCAGCAGGCACAGCGTCGCAAAGGCGCCGCCCGCGTAAAAGGTCATCGAAGGTCCGAAGCTCTCCCAGGTCCACCCGGCGACGACGCTGGCGGCCAGCATGGCCACGCCACTCGCCAGATTGAAGACACCGTAGGCAGTGCCGCGGAGTTCCGCCGGCGCCGTGTCGGCGACCATCGCTGCGAAAAGGCCTTGGGTCATGCCCATGTGGATGCCCCACAGGGCCAGGCCGGCCATCAAGCCCGGCCAGCTCTGTGCTACGGCCAGCAGGAGGTCGGACGCGATCAGAAAGATCAGCCCGCCGCCAAGAAGCGCGGCATGGCTCATCCGGTCGGCGAGTTGGCCGAAGGGGAAGGCCGAGGCCGCATAGACCAGGTTCATCACCACCATGGTCAGGGGCACCAGCGCCACGGGAACGCCGAGCCGCTGCGCCCGAAGGACGAGAAAGGCGTCGCTGAAACGCGCCAGGGTGAAGACGGCACCGAGGAGCACGACCTGCCAAAAGGGTCGGCCCAGCTCACGGATGTTCTCGGGACGGATCGGGTTGACCTTTTTCTCACCCTCGTGCCGCTCGGGCTCGCGCACGGCTGCCGCCAGCAGCGCTACGGCGAGCAGCGCCGGAATCGTCGCAACCCAGAGCACCGATCGGAATTCGTTGGCCCACAGCAGCATGAGGCCCGTCGCCAGCAGCGGTCCCAGGAGCGCCCCGACCGTATCCAGCGCCTGGCGCAAACCGAAGGCCGCCCCGCGAATGGCGGGCGGCGTCAGGTCGGCGACCAGAGCGTCGCGCGGGGCGCCCCGGATGCCTTTGCCGACACGATCCACCAGGCGCGCGACGACTACCAGGCCTGCGCCGGACGCGATGGCAAAGAGTGGCTTGCTGAGCGCCGCGAGCGCGTAGCCGAACACGGCCAGGCTCTTGCGGCGTCCAAACCAGTCGCTCAGTGCACCGGAGAAGACCTTGACGATGAGCGCAGTGGACTCGGCCAGGCCTTCGATGATGCCGATGGCCAGGGCAGAGACGCCCAGCGTTCCAGCCAGGAACATCGGCAGCAGGCTGTGAATCATCTCCGAGGAGATGTCCATGAGCATGCTCACATAGCCCAAGGTCCAGATGGCGGTCGGGATGCGCGCGTGCGCGGCGGCACGATCTTGGCTCGCAGGCGTGCCCACGCTTACGGCGTCTTCGAAATCCCCCAGCAGGCGGACAGCCATGCCGGCGGGCCGTTGAGCCGCTGCGCGGTCTCGCGATAGCGGGCGTCCAGCGTGCTGGCCAGCCAGTACAACTGGCTGCTGCTGCGGGGCTCCCACATGCCGCCGAAGCCCGGCACACCGGCATCGCGCCGCTGCAGATCGAACTTGACGGTGGTGTGAACGTATTCCTCGTGCGTCTTGTCGCCGCGCGCGTAGGCCAGCAGCCAATCCAGCGCGCTCGCCAGCGAGGCGCCGCTGTTGCCCGTCAAATGCAGCCAGTCTTCACCACGCGTGGCGGCTGCCATGGCGGCTCGCGTGAGTGGCTCGAGGTCGTACACCGTGTAGTGCAGGGCGTCGCGCTCGCCGAAGTCGATGGTGCTGCCGTCGGCCAGCAGGTTCTGGCCCAACTGCTTGCGGAACTCCGCCCGCGCGGCGGCGAACAGCCCCTCGTCCTCGAGCGCGACGGCCGCGAGGGTGGCGAGCTTGATCCGATGGCTCTGCCAGTTGTTGGTCCAGGTGCCCCTGCCCGGATGGGCCGGGTGCCGCATCTGGGCGATATAGCCTTCGCCCAAGACCCGGACCCACTGAGCCGTAGCCTCACGAGTGGCGGCGGGCAGCGCCTGCCGGCTGATGGCGAAGGCGTCGATCACGGTATCGAAATCGGTCTCGTCGATGGGGTTGAAACTCGGTTGATAGACCTTGGACCAGGCGTCGAGCAAGGCCGCCAACTGAGAGAGCGTCGCCGGTGCGGGGTCGGACCGCCAGGCGAGCGCCAGGTCGCGGATCAGCGGCAGGTCCTTTTTGGCCTCCACGCTCTGATCCCAAATGCCCTGGTGCGGCAGCGTGCCCTCGGTGTGCAAGCGGGCGACGGCACGCGGGCCCTCTCCGGCGCGCTTGCCGGCATCGGCCAGCAGGGTCTTGGCCAGGCTGGCCAGCGGCGGCTCGGCGGTGCACCACGGGGCGGCTCCGGCCGGAAGGGCCAGCAGCAGGGCCGTGATCGCGCAAGGGATACGGAGTGGCATGGGGCGGCGCAGGAATTCGCAAGCAAAAGGAGCGTCCATGCTAGTGCACTGCGCCGGGTCACGCAGGCGACGCGCGCGCTGGCCGACAATCCAGCGTCGTCACAGCCCATCCCAGGACCATGAGCGTTCAACCCGAGCCCTTGCAGCCGCCCGCGGCGCCCGTCCCACCCTCCGGCACGAGCGGGCCCAATCTGCACGGCGGCGACAAGGCGAGTCTGGCCGCCCTGATGCTGGCGGCCCTGGGCGTCGTCTACGGCGACCTCGGTACCAGTCCGCTCTATGCGATGCAAGCTGCGTTCACCGGGAGCGATGCGGTGGCGGCGTCTCCGCAGAACGTGGTCGGTCTCGTTTCGCTGTTCCTCTGGTCGCTGATCTTGATGGTCAGCATCAAGTACGTCGCGGTACTGATGCGCGCGGACAACCACGGCGAGGGCGGCCTTCTCGCGCTGCTGGCCCTGTTGATCGGCGAACATCGCCGCAGCCGCGACAACCGGCGGGCGCGCCGCTGGATCTACCTGGCACTGATCGGCACGGCCATGCTCTATGGCGATGGGCTGATCACGCCGGCGATCTCGGTGCTCAGTGCCATCGAGGGTCTGGAGGTCGCCACGCCGGCCTTCCACCCTTACGTCGTACCCCTGACGCTTGCGATCCTCGTGGCACTGTTCGCCGTGCAGTCGCGGGGCTCGGGCAAGGTGGGGGTGGTCTTCGGGCCCTTCATGGCGGCGTGGTTCGTGGTCATCTTCGCTCTGGGCCTGGCCCAGGTGGTGAAGGCGCCGGCCATTCTCGAGGCGCTCAATCCGCTCAATGGGCTGCGCTACTTCCAGCAGAACGGCTGGCGCGGCTTCGTGTCGCTGGGCTCCGTGGTGCTGTGCCTGACGGGCGGCGAGGCGCTCTACGCAGACATGGGCCACTTCGGCGCCAAGCCCATCCGCATGGCCTGGTACCGGCTGGCGCTGCCGGCGCTGGCCCTGAGCTACATGGGGCAGGGCGGCTTGCTTTTGCGTGATCCGAGCCTGGCGGTCCGTCCGTTCTACTCCATGGTGCCTGCTTGGGGCCTGTATCCGATGGTCGCCTTGTCGACGGTAGCGACGGTGATCGCCTCGCAGGCCCTGATCACGGCTGTGTTCTCCTTGACGAGGCAGGCGGCTCAACTGGGTCTGGCGCCGCGTTTCAGCATCAAACACACATCGGACAGCGAGCAAGGTCAGGTCTACCTGCCGGCGCTGAATTGGATGCTCGCGGTGGGCACCATGGGCATCGTGGTTCTGTTCGGTTCGTCCGATCGGCTGGCGTCGGCGTTCGGCCTGGCCGTCTCGACGACCATGACGATCACGACGCTGCTGTTCGCGGCGCTGGCGCAAAAGCGCTGGGGCTGGTCGCCGGCCCGCGTCGCCCTCGTGGCCGGCACGTTTCTCGTCGTGGACTGCGCCTTCCTCGTGGCCAATGCCACCAAGTTCATGGACGGTGGCTGGCTGCCGCTGTCCATCGGCATTCTGGTCTGCCTCGTGACGGTTGCATGGTTCACGGGCCAGCGCGTGCTGCGCCATTCGCGCGACGAGCTGGGGCTGACGCTGGAAGACTTCATCACCAGTCTGGAGCCCTCGCCACCGCTGCGTGTGCACGGCACGGCCGTTTTCCTCAAGCCCGCCCACGTCAATCTGCCGCAGGTCTTGCTGCATCAGCTCAAGCACAACCAGGTGCTGCACGAACAGGTTGTGATTCTGACCGTGCTGACCGAGGATGCCCCGCGCGTGGACGTGCAAGAGCGCTTGATCATCGACGTGCTGCCCTTGAATTTCCTGCGCCTGACCGTGCGCTATGGATACATGGAAGAGGCCGACGTACCTCGCGCGCTCGAACTCGCCGAGGCCAAGCTCGGCCGGCCCTTGTACGATCCGATGACGACGTCCTTCTACCTCGGCCGCGAAACGCTGTCCGTGGCGCCCGAAGGCTCGCTGGCGACGCGATTGCTGCTGCGCTTGTTCGTTCTGCTCCACAAGAACGAGCAGGACCTGACGGCCCAATACGCCATCCCGCCTAACCGCGTCGTCGAGCTGGGCGCGCGTCTCGACCTGCTGGCGAGCGCGGATCTTTGAAGCTGCCTTGGCGGCCATCGAAGCGATGGCCCGTTGGAACGACCGGTCGAGATTCGATTTCATATCGACGGCACGAGCGCCTCGCGTAAGAGCGCGAACGTCTTGTTGAAGACGATATAGATCCGTGCGCCTGCGTGGAGCTGATTGCCACGGTCTGGGCTCGGCGCGTCGTTGACTTCGTGCAGCAGGGCCCGCAACGCGGGCGATGACGCAGTTGCTGGAACTCGGCGACGTCGATTAGGTCAGCTTGATTGAAGCTACGCAGTCATTCTTTTCGGATCGACGATCCATTGAAGCAGGTGTTCAATAACCCACGCTTCGCGGCGCCGCCTCCCCGCGCGCATGATGCTCGCCAGCGCGTCGCTGGTCCCGCCGCAGCCGCCCGGTGGCGATCCAGCGGACCAGCCAGGGGATCGTCCCGACCGCATGGCCGCTCACGCGGGCCAGCACGTAGGCCTTGGCGCATTTCTCCAGCAGCTCCGCGTTGAAGATCAGCCGTTCGAGCGTCATGCCGATGCAAAGGACACCTTGCGGCGTGATGTAGGCGTTGGCGCCATCGGCCACGGCGGCGGGGGCAATCGCCTTTATGGGCCGGACCCGTGCGCCCAGATGCCGCAGCTGTTCGTCGAAGACGCCGGGCATGGTGTCGCGACTCACGGCCAGAGCGCCGGCCCAGGGCAGGCGTGCCAGCAGTGCTGCCCCCGCATCCTGCCGGGCGGCATAGAGCAGGGCATGGACGGGCATCGCCGCGGCACCTTGCTCCAAGGCCGTGCGCTGCACCAAGCCCGGCTCGCCGACGCGATGCACCAGGGACAGCATCTCGCCGCTGGCGGGCAAGCGGCAGGACAGGCTGTCGCCCTCCTGCAGCAGACCCTTGGCGGTCAGTCGCGTGCGTGCGGCTTCGAGATCAGTGGAGGCTGGGTTTGACATGTTCACACCATGCGCAGCACGGTCTCGAAGCGGTTGAGCGCCTCGTCGATGACCTCGTCCGTGTCGGCCATGCTTGTGTAGAGCCGGCTGCCGGCTAGCGTGACCAGGCCGTGGGCCATGTAGGCAGCGCCCATCTCCTCCATCATGTGCTTGCGGGCGTTGGCCTCGCGCATGAGCTTGAGCGGATTGCGCATGCTCAGCAGCAGGACGGCCGAGGTCTGCAGGTGCACGACCGAGCCCTGGTTGTAGACGACGTAGGGCAGGCCCAGGCGGTCGATGATTTCGCCCAGGCCGCGGCAGAGGCGGTCGCCTGCGCGGCCGGCCAGCACGGGCGCGCGCGTCTGTGCCATGGCTTCGATGGCATGGAACCCGGCTGCGCAGGACAGGGGGTTGGCTGACAGGGTGCCGCCGACGAAGGCCCGCTTGCTCGTGGCGCCGATGCCACCGGCCAGCAGCATCATGACCTCGCGCCGCCCGCCGATGCCGCCGGCCATCAGATAGCCGCCGGTCAGGCATTTGCCAAACACGGTGAGGTCTGGGCGAACGCCGAAGTAGCCCTGCGCGCCGCCCAGACCGACGCGAAAGCCGCTGACCACCTCGTCGAAGATCAGCAGGGCGCCGAACTCGTCGCAGAGCTTGCGCACGCCGGCGTTGTAGTCCTTGTGGACCGGCCGCGTGCCACTCTCCGGGCCCAGCGGCTCGACGATGACGGCCGCCGTGCCGCCGCGCAGGCGGTTGAGCCAGAGCTTGCGGCGCAGCGCGTCCAGATCGTTTGGAAAGCACTCCTGCGTGTGCGCGGTGTTGCCGCGCGGGATGCCGATGGCCTCGCGCCGCCCGGTGCCGGGCACGCGCATGCCGTAGACCATCTGGTCGCTCCAGCCGTGATAGGCCCCACCGATCTTGATGACGGCGCGCCTGCCGGTGTAGGCGCGCGCCAGGCGGATCGCGCCCATCACTCCCTCGGTGCCCGAGCCCAGCATGCGAAACATCTCGACCGCCGGCATGTGGTGGCGGATCAGCTCGGCCAGCCTGAGCTCGTACTCGTGGAACATGCCCGTCACCGGGCCGCAATGGTCGATCAGCTCCTTGACCTTCTCGCGGACCGGTGCGTAGTTGCTGCCCAGCAGGGTCGGGCCGCCAGCTTGCAGGAAGTCGACGTAGCGGTTGCCGTCCACGTCCCAGAGGTGGGCGCCCTCGGCCCGGTCGATGGCCAGCGGGAAGGGATGGTTGAAGGCGAGGTTGTGCTGCACGCCGCCCGGGATCACCTCGCGCGTGCGTTCGGCCAGTTGCTTGCTGCGCGCGCAGTTCTTGTCGAAATGCGCCAGCACCTCGCTCATGTGCTCGCGCCGGATCGGCCGCGGCGGCTGCTTGAGCAGGGCGCCCAGGCGCTCGTAGATGGCGTGCGTGTCGGGCCAGGCGCTGATGCCGTACTCGGCGTTCGCAGGCGGGGTGGGGGTCGGCTTGTGGTCCATGGAATGAGTCAGGTCGAAGCGGTGAGCGGCGCCAACGCGGCGTCCGCGAAGGCGTGCAGGGGATGGTCGGGCGCGCGGGTGCGGCCTTGTTCAAGCAGCCAGCCGGCGGCCGCCCGCTCGATGCGGCCGAGCAAGCGTGCAGCGTCCGCCAGGCTTGCGGCGTTGCACACCAGGCCATGGTTGCGCAGCAGATAGGCGTGGATTTCGGGCCGCAGGCGCTTGCGCAGCGCACGCACAAGCAGGCCGGTGCCCGAGGGGCCGTAGGGCACGATCGCGACCTCGGGCCCGAGCTCGGCGCGGTCGGCGGCTTCGCGCAAGGGCAGGGCGCAGCCGATCAGGGCCACTGCGCTCGCAACGGGCTGGTGCGTGTGCACGCTGGCCGGTCGATCGGGGCGCGCGCGCAGCAGGGTTGCGTGCAGGGCGCTTTCGACTGAAGGCGGCAGTTCGCCGTCCACCTGGGCCAGGGTGTCGAGCCGCAGCACGGCGATCTGCGCCGCGGTCATCGTGTAGTAATCGGCGGCCGAGGGCGTCACAGCGAAATGCTGCTCGTCCAGGCGCAGCGCGACGTTGCCGCCCGTGCCGGCCAGATAGCCTGTGTCCGCCAACTGCACGCAGATGTCGACGATGGCCTGGCGCTGCGTCAAATAGCGGATGGTGCTCATCGAACGTCCCCTCCGTTGAGGCGGCGGTACAGCGGCGCCAGGCGCCGGTACAGCTCGGTGAATGTGGCGAAACGATCGTCGTAGACGGCGCGATGCGCGGCGATGGGCTCGAAATGACGTCGATATCGTGTGCGTTGAGCGGCGGTTTCGAAATCAAGCCGCCCCAAGCCGACCAAGGCCAGGGTCGCGGCGCCCAGCGCATTGGCCTGCATGGGGGCTTGCAGCTGGCGGATCCCCACGTTCATCACGTCGGCGAAGATCTGGCTCCATACGGCCGAGGTGCCACCGCCGCCCAATACGGTCAGCTCTCCGAGCGGCTGGCCCAGGAAGCGCTCCACCGGCGCCTGCAGCCAGCGAGTATTCAGCGCCACGCCCTCGAAGAAGGCCCGCACCACGGTCTCGCGCGAATGGGCCAGCGAGAGGTTGAAGAGTCCGGCGCGCAAACTGCGCTCCTCCACCGGGCTGCGCTCGCCCATCAGCCAGGGCAGGTAGATCAGGCCATCGGCCCCGGGCTGCACGCGCTCGGCCACCCGGTCCACGCGCTCGTAGACATGCTCGGGCTCGGTGCCCGACTGCAACTCGTCGGCGTGAAACAGCAGCTTCTCCTTCAGGAAGCTCAGATTGCTGCCCGCGTTCGTCTGCATGGCGACCATCAGGTATTTGTCGGGTAGGGCGCAGGGCACGGCGGCAATGCCGGTGCGCACGTCGGTGCGCTTGCGCGGCACGTGGGCACCAATCCAGCTCGAGGTGCCGAGGTAGAGATGAGCCTGGCCGTCGGCCAGCGTGCCCGCGCCGATGGCCGCAGCCGTGTTGTCGATGGAGCCGGCCACGACCGGCGTGCCGCGCGCCAGACCGATGGCATCGGCGACCCCGGGCAAGAGCTCGCCGATCACGTCGGTGCAGCGCACGAGCTCGGGGAACTTGTCCGCCTCGATGCCGCTGGTGGCGATCAGGCCAGGGTCGTAGCGGATCGCATCCAGGCGCCGGTTGTCGGTCACCCAGGAGGTCAGGATGGAATCGGACGTGGCCACACAGCGCCCGGTGAGGCGCAGGTTCATGTAGTCCAGCACGTTGAGGAACTTGTACGTGCGTGCATAGACATCCGGTCGACATTCACGCACCCACAGCATGTGGGCCGCCGGGTCCTTGCCCGACAGATTGGGCGCGCCGCCACACAGGCGCAGCCAGCGCTGCAACTTGAAGAGGTCGTAGCCGGCCAGCCGCGGCCAGCCACGTGCGTGCTGCCGGATCAGGGCGCTGCCGCGCATGTCCCTCCAGGTCAAGGCGGGCATCAGCGCCCGGCCTTCGCGGTCGACGGCAATCGTGCCCTCGCCCTGCGTCGAACAGCATACGCCCACGATGCGCTCGGGCGCGATGCCGGTCTGCGCGACGACCTGGCGCGCGGTAGCGAGAAATGCATCCCACCAGTCCTGGGGCATTTGCTCGGCGCCCGCGTCGGGGAGAAGTTGCGTGTTGACCGGCTGGAAGGCCCAGGCGAGGACCTCGCCAGCCTGCGAGACCAGTGCCGTCTTGCACCCGGAGGTGCCGAGATCGACTGCGAGGATGTGGATGTCGGGGGGCGAGGACACGAGGGCGGGAAGGGCGAGAGGCTCGATGGACTCGCACTTTAGGGAGCGGACCGTCCGGCCCGTGACGCCCGATCCGGCCGTCCCGGGGGTCCGAGACTGCCAAGTTGTTCAGTCGATTTTCTGCATGGACTCCCGCAACTCGCTGGGCGAGGCGCTGGTCCAGCGCCGGAAGGCGCGGCGGAAGTTGTGCGTGTCACTGAAACCCACGGCCGCCGCGATCTGCTCGATCGACTGCCCGGTGTTCACGAGCAGCTCGATGGCGCGGTCCTTGCGTGCACCGTCCACCAGGGCCTGAAAGGACACGCCGTTGTCCGACAGCCGCCGGCGCAGGGTGCGCTCGCTCAGGTGCAGGCGCCGCGCGATGTCGGGCAGGGTGGGGAGGTCGTGCATGTTCTGGCGCACGGCGCGCTCCACCGAAGCGAACAGGTCCAGCTTCTCCTGCTCGCGCGAGGTGCCGATGTCGAGGAACTCGAGCGCCTGCCGGTGGCTCAGAGGGTCGTAGGTCAGCAGCGGGCGCGCCACCCATTCGATGTCGGCCACGAAGGCATTGCCCGGCTGGTCGAAGTACACGGGGCAGTCGAAGACGCGGCGGTATTCCTCGGCATAGCTGGGGGCCGCATAGGCCAGCTCAACGCGCGTGGGCCGGAAGGCCATGCCGGCCAAGCCGCGTGCGATCTGCAGAAAACTCGCGAAAGCCTCCTCCACGAGGAAGACGTAGATCGCGGGGTCAGGGAAACGGTTCGAGGCCTGCACGACGGTCTGGCCGTCGACGATCTGCATGTCGAACTTCAGCATGCTGCCGGCGAACTTCTGAAGGCTCATGCCGAGCTCCACCGCATCGCCCAGGGTGCGGCAGGTCATCATGGCGTAGCCGAGCAGGCCAATCGAGGCGATCGTCTCGCGCTCGCCGATCCGCAGCCCCAGGCCCTTGCCGGGGGCCATCTGCAGGGCGCGCCGAATCATCAGGCTGCCCTGGCGGTAGCTGACTCGGCAGGCAGGGTTGCCCAGGTCCTCGACGCTGAAGCCCAGGCCCATACACAGCCGCTCGGGTGCGATGCCCACGTCGGCGGCCGCTGCGGCCAGGCAGCGCAGCAGGTAGACCGGCAAATTGGCAACGGCGCTGAGATCGGAGGTCGTTTCAGACACGGCGGAGCTTCGGTAAATGAAGGGCATTGTCCGCCCCTGCTAGGGATGTCCCGGCTAGGGCTAATGCGGGTCCCCGCTGGCCATGGCTCACCCGCATTCCGGCCGTTTCGCACCCCCGTGCGTAACCGCCTGAATCCTATAGTCCACCGGCAAATCGGCAAATTGGCAAATCGGCCAAATCACCTCCCACATTCACATGTCAGCATTGCGACGCGCATTCGGCCTCGGGGCGACCTTCGCCGCCGCACTGAACGGCACCATGGTCATGCCGCTCGTCGTGATGGCCCTGACGCGCGTGGGCGGCGTCGACGAAGCCACCGCCACGGCCATTGCCGCGGCCGAGCTCGCCGGGATCGCAATCTACGGCCTGCTGCTGTCTGGCGCCGCGCGTCGTGCACGGCGCCGGACGGCCGGCCTGGGCCTGCTGGCCCTGTGCGGTGGCGAACTCGCCTCCCATGCGTTCAGCGGCATCGCGGCGCTGAGCCTGGCGCGGCTTCTCGCAGGCCTGGGCGAGGGGGCCCTGTTCAGTCTGATCTGCGCGAACGTGGCCGGCGAGGCGCAGGCCGAGCGGATCTGGGGGCAGGTCAATCTGGTCGGCGGCCTCGTCATGGGCCTGCTGCTCTACGGGCTGTCGCAGCTGCCCGTGGGTGCCGGGCGCGGCCCGATCTTCCTCGTTCTGGCGCTGATGGGTGTGCTCGTTGCGCCTGCGGCACTCAGACTCGCGCCGCGTGTGCGGACGGCCGCAGAATCTGTGCCGGTGGGTCTGCCGAGCGCGGACAAGTGGCTCCTGTGGTTCATCGTCACGCTGGCTTACGGCGTGCAGGCCGGCCAATGGGCGGTCAGCGGTTATCTCGCCGAGCAGTCCCATCTGCCAGTCGATCGCGCGGGCGAATATCTGGCGCTGTCCTCGATCCTGGGCTTCGCCGGCGCCGTCGCGCCTTCGCTGGCAAGGCGGGCCAGTCAGCGCCTAGGCTTCGTGCTGCTGGGCTTCGCCGTCATGGCGGTGTCGATGCTGGTGTTCTTCAACTGGCTGGGTGACGCGCCCTTCTTCCTCGGCCAGGTCGGCGTCAACGTCGGCTTTTACATGCTGACGCCCTTCATTGTGGGCCTGCTCACCGAGAACGACGGTGATGGCTCGCTCGTCATGCGCACCCTGGTCATCGCGCTGTTCGGCAGCGCGTTTGGCACGGCCGTCGCCGGCGCCGTGTTCACGCAAGCCGGGCCCGGCACCTTCAGCGCGCTGTGCGTCGGCCTGATCGCGCTGTGCGCAGTGGCGGCCGTGCGCGTGATGACGCGAATCCAACGCCGCGGCGCCGCAGCCCGAGTCGACATCTCATCCGCAGGCCTTATTCCAAGTACAGGAGACCATCCATGACCCGAGCCTTCTCCCTTCGACGCAAGCCCTTGGCCAGTGCCGCCGCCAGCGCGCTTGCGCTGCTTGCCTGCACCGCCGTGCAGGCGCAGTCCGCCGACGGCGCAACGGTCGAGAACCTGGGCACGGTCGAGGTCTCGGGCCAGAGCCGCGTGCAGCAGCTCCAGAACGTGCCCATCACCATGCAGGTGCTCGGCGCAGAGACGCTCAAGGCCGTTGGCGCGACCAACCTGGCCAGCATGAACGGCTTCGTGCCGGGCCTGTCGGTCGACGATTCGCAGCCCACCCAGCCCGGCTACTCGCTGCGCGGCCTGGGTTCGGGCGACTTCGGCATCGGCACCGACAGCCCCGTGGGCGTCTACGTCAATGGCGTGTACACGGGCAAGACCGGCGGTGCGCTGCTGAACTTCAACGACCTCAAGCGCGTGGAAGTGCTCGAAGGCCCGCAGGGCACGCTGTTCGGCCGCAACTCCGCGGGTGGCGCCATCTCCATCGTGCAGAACGACCCAAGCGGCGTGACCGAGGCCAGCGCCCTGGTGCGATTTGGCAACCAGGGCACGCGCCATGTCGAGGGCCTCTACAACACGCCGCTGAGCGACAGCGTGGCGCTGCGGATCTCGGCAGTCGGGCAGTTCAGCGATGGCTGGGTCACCAACCACTACGACGGCTCCAAGGCCGGCGGGCGCCGCGACTGGGGCACGCGCAGCTCGCTGCGCTGGAGCGGCGACGACACCACGGCGGTGCTGAGCTGGGAGCACGAACAGCTCAACGAGAAAGCGCGGCCCATCTGGGCCTACAACACGACACCGGCCACGCTGGCCAATCCTTCGCAGTGGATCGACCCGCGCAAGGCCGATCTCAACGAGGACACCAACCCCAACGTCGAGTCGCGCCGCTTCGACGGCGTGACGCTGCGCGTGGAGCACAGCCTGCCTTTCGCGGAGTTCACCAGCACGACGGCCTGGCGCCACTTCAATTCGGTCAACGCCGAGGACAACGACGGCACGGGCAATATCGCCAGCTACCTGAGCACCGGCAACTTCGAGCACAACACCACCTACCAGCAAGAGTTCAAGCTCAACGGCCACAACGCCCTGGTGGACTGGGTGGCCGGCGCGAGCGGCTTTTGGGAGCAGGCGCGCCAGACCAGCACTCTGGTGACCACCACCAACACCCTGGACCCCATCTTGTTCGCCACCGGCATGTTCCCCACGCCGATGCCGCCCATGGCCACGCTTGGCGCGGGTGCGCAGCAGCTCGGCCAGGCGTTGGGCCTGAGCTCGCTGATGAACACCAACCTCGTCAACGGCCAGACCTGGACCGAGGGCATGAACAACACGGGCAGCTTCAAGTCCTTCGCCCTCTTCGGTGACGCGATCTGGCACCTTGGCGCGAGCGACGAGATCACGACCGGCCTGCGCCTGACCCGCGATCAGAAGTCCTTCAGCTGGTACAGCCCGCTGCGCCAGGCGCCGGCGTTCGACGCCCAGCTCAACGCCCTCGCGGGGACCCTGCAGCAGCTGCTCGACAACCCCATGCTGGCTGCAGCCGCGCCCCAGGTCGGGCAGTTGCTGGCGCTGGCTCAGGGCCTGCAGAGTGTGCCCAATATCGAGTTCACCAATGCCGAGGCCATGGCCGGCACGCTGCGGGCCAACAACTCCTGGACCAACACCAGCCCGCGCCTGGTCTACACCCACCACCTGAACGCCGAGCACATGGTCTATGCCTCGTGGACCAAGGGCTACCAGTCGGGCGGCTTCCCCATCCTGTCGGCGCCCGTAGGCGGTGCCGTGCCCAAGTACTCGCCCGAGAACGTCACCAGCGTAGAGCTTGGCGCCAAGGGCCAGTTCAAGGCTGCCGGCCTGTTCTACGGCGCCACGCTGTTCCACTACAACTTCACCAATCTGCAGTCGCTGACCTTCAACCAGGCCACCGGCTCGCAGATCGCCGGCACCTACGACATCAGCACCTCGGACCAGAAGGCCACCGGCATGGACCTGAACCTGCAGTGGCGGCCGGACCGAGTCTGGACCGTGCATGCGGCGCTCGAATACATCGACCAGACCTACGGCAAGTACAGCAAGTCCGACACCGACTTCAGCACTGGCCAGTCGGTGGCCTTGAACCTCGACGGCAAGCCCACGGGCACGCCCAAGCTCGGCGCCACCGTCGGCGCTGATGGCCGCTGGGTCTTCGGCGACGGCCGCATCAACGCTGGCGTGCAAGGGGGCTACACGAGTGCCACACGCTGCAATGCCGACATCGTGCTGAACTTCGGCTGCGTGCAGACGGCCGCTTTCCGCATCGGTGGCCCGACCTCGCGCGTCGACGCCCACCTCGGCTGGGAGCCCGCTTCGCAGAAATGGGGCGTTGGCCTGATCGTCAACAACCTGGCGAACCAGCGCTATGTGGGCGGCCCCTCGACCTCGGCGGCTCAGCTCGGTGCGCTCTACGGCAGCGCCACGCCGCCGCGCACGGCGATGGTGGAGTTCAGCGCCAAGCTGTAAGTTCTCAGCCGCCCGTGCACCGAGCCCGCCCGGGCTCGGCCTGCGGCATGCCTTCCTCCAAGGAGACTCAGATGACGCTTTTCCGATCCCTGCATTCCCGCCTGCTGCTTTGCGCCGCCGGCCTCGGCCTGGCGCTGTGCGCCCACGCGGCGCCCGCCGCCAAGGTCGCGGCCACGCCGCCCATGGGCTGGAACAGCTGGAACCACTTCGCCGAGAAAATCGACGACGCCACCGTGCGCGCCCAGGCCGACGCCATGGTGGCCAGCGGCATGCGCGACGCCGGATACACCTACATCAACATCGACGACACGTGGGAAGGCGAACGTGACGCCAAGGGCGAGATTCACCCGAACGCCAAGTTCCCGGACATGAAGGCCCTGGCCGACTACGTCCACGCCAAGGGGCTCAAGCTCGGCATCTACTCCTCGCCCGGGCCCAAGACCTGTGCCGGCTTCGAAGGCAGCTATGGTCACGAGGAGCAGGACGCGCGGACCTATGCCGCCTGGGGCATTGACTACCTCAAGTACGACCTGTGCAGCCTTGGCGAACAGCTCGACCGGTCTTCGCCGCTGCAGGCGCGCCAAATCATGCGCGATGCCTATGTCAAGATGCACAAGGCCCTGCTCGCCACCGGCCGGCCCATCGTGTTCAGTCTGTGCCAGTACGGCTACGACTCCGTCTGGCACTGGGGCGCGAGCGTCGGCGGCAATGCCTGGCGCACCACCGGCGACATCACCGACACCTACGACCGCATGGCCGAGATCGGCTTCGGCCAGGCCGGCCTCTCGAAGTACGCCGGGCCTGGCCACTGGAACGATCCCGACATGCTCGAGGTCGGCAACGGCGGCATGAAGCCCGAGGAATACCGCACCCACATGGCCTTGTGGGCGCTGCTGTCGGCGCCGCTGCTGGCCGGCAACGACCTGCGCCAGATGAGCCCCGAGACTGTGGCGCTGCTGACCAACCGCGACCTCATTGCCATCGACCAGGACCCGGCCGGCCACCAGGGCGACCGCGTGGCGGCGGAAGGAACGCTTGAGGTCTGGGCCAAGGACATGGCCGACGGCAGCAAGATCGTCGCGCTGTTCAACCGCAGCGACATCTACAACGAGATCGGCGTGGACTTCAGGAAGCTCGGCTATGCCAAGCCCGTCAAGGCCATCGACGTCTGGTCGCACAAGGACCTTGGCCGACTGCCACTGGACACCCGCATGCTGATCCAGGGGCATGACGTGATCCTGCTGCGCGTCAAGCCATAGGCGGAGACCCATATGAAACGCCGCTCCTTTTTGCAGTGCTCCGGCGCGGCCCTGGCCGCCGCGCCGCTGATGGGTACATTGCGCTCCGCGCGGGCCGAAGCGCCGGCCGCAGCGCCGCAGCGCCGCGTCCTGCCCATCAACCGCGGCTGGCGCTACAGCCCGCAGCCCGTTGCCGGCTTCGAGGCGCGCGACTTCGACGACCGCGCCTTCGAGCGTGTCGTCGTCCCGCACAGCAACAAGCTGCTGCCCTGGCATGGCTTTGACGAGCATGAGTCGCAGTTCGTCTCGAGCTACCGACGCCGCTTCAAGCTGCCGGCCGGCGCGCGCGGCCAGCGGGTCTTCGTCGATTTCGAGGGCGTGATGACGGCGGCCACGGTCTGGATCAACGGCCGCAAGCTCGGCGAGTACCGCGGCGGCTACACGCCGTTCAGCTTTGAGCTTACGGCCGATGTCGACTGGACCGGGCCCAACGTGCTGGCCGTCAGTGTCGATTCGACGGAGCGCGCCGACATCCCGCCCTTTGGCGATATCGTCGACTACCTGACCTTCGGCGGCATTTACCGCGAGGTGGCGCTGCGCATCGTGCCGGCGAGCGGCTTCATCGCTGACTTCGCCGCCGCGCCGCGCGAGGTGATGAGCGACAGGCCCGGCCTCGACGTGCACTGCGAGATCGACGGCGCGGCCGAGGGCGCGAGCGTCGAGGCGACGCTGCTCGACGGCGAACGCGCGATCGCGACGGCGCGCGGCCCGGTGAGCGGCGGCGCCGCTGCGCTGGCGCTCGAGCAATTGGCCGGCATCAAGCGCTGGGGCCTCGACGTGCCCAAGCTCTACCGCCTGCAACTGCGCCTCTGGCAGGGCGGCCGCGTGGTCGACCAGGAGGAGCGCCGCATCGGCTTTCGCGAGGCGCGCTTCACGCCCGATGGCTTCATGCTCAACGGCGAGGTCGTCAAGCTGCGCGGCCTGAACCGCCACCAGACCTATCCCTTCATGGGCGCCGCCGTGGCCGCGCGCGGCCAGCGCCAAGACGCAATCACGCTCAAGCGCCAGCTCAAGATCAACATCGTGCGGACCTCGCACTACCCACAGTCGCGCCATTTCCTCGACGCCTGCGACGAACTGGGCCTGCTGGTGCTGGAGGAGATCCCTGGCTGGCAGCATGTTGGCGACGTGGCCTGGCAGGCGCTGGCGATCGACAACGTCGAGCGCATGGTGCGGCGCGACCGTCACCATGCGTCCATCATCCTCTGGGGCGTTCGCATCAACGAGTCGCGCGACTTCCACGACTTCTACACGCGCACCAACGCACTTGCGCGCCGGCTCGACCCGACGCGGCCGACTTGCGGCATCCGCTACTTCCAGGAGTCGGAATTCCTCGAAGATGTGTTCACCATGAACGACTTCGAGTTCCCGCTCAAGGCCCCCAATCACTCGGCCTACCTGAACACCGAGTTCGTCGGCCACACCTTTCCGACCAAGTCCACCGACAACGCGGCGCGGCTGACCGAGCACATGCTGCGCCACGCGCGCATCCACGACCAACTCGCTTCCGATCCGCGCTACGCGGGCGGCCTCGGCTGGTGCGCCTTCGACTACAACACCCACGGCAACTTCGGCGCCGGCGACCATATCTGCTATCACGGCGTCTCCGACATCTTCCGCGAGATGAAGCCGGCCGCCGGCTTCTACCGCTCGCAGTGCGAGCCCTCCGACGAGGTTGTGCTCGAGCCGGCCTTCCACTGGTGCACGGCTGACGACTACCAGTGGCTCAAGCAGGTGATGTTCTGCTCGAATTGCGAAGCGCTGCGCGTCTACGTCGGCAATCAGCTGATCCAGGAGATCGCGCCCGACCGCGCGCAATTCCCGCATCTGCGCCACCCGCCGTTCACGATCGATCTCTACAAGGCCGCCAACGACACCGACCGCGACCTGCGCGTCGAGGGTCTGATGGCCGGGCGCGTCGTGATCGAGCGGCGCTGGTCAGGCAAGTCGGTCGATCGCGGCTTCGAGTTGCGCGCCGACACGAGTGAGCTGATCGCCGACGGTGCCGACCTGACCCGCGTCGTCTTCCGCGTCACCGACGAGTTCGGTGAGCTCAAGCCCTATGCCACCGGCGCGATCGAGCTCAAGCTCGAAGGTCCGGCCACCCTGATCGGCGACGCGCCCTTCGCGCTCGTCGGCGGCCTCGGCGCCGTCTGGGTCCGCGCCGGCGAGCAGCCGGGCCGCGTCACGCTGACGGCGCGCCATCCGACGCTTGGCAAGCGCAGCGTCGTCCTTGCGCTCAAGCCGGCTGTGGCGGAGCTCGCGTGATGATGAAGCGCTCACCCGCGCTCGGCGTTCGCGCGATGTTGCTGGTCCTGGCGCTGGTGCTGATCGCTGGCGCCGCGGCCGATCCCTCGGGTCTGTTCGCGCCCATCGGCTGGACCGGCCACCCGATCGCGCTCTGGTGGTGGTGGCTGCCCTATGTCGTGCAGCTCCCGCTGTTGCTGGGCCTGGCCTGGGCCGGCGGCCGCGCCGTGCTTTCGCTGCCCAAGCAGGCGTGGTGGCGTCGAGGCTTCAAGCTCTGGGCCGTGATCCTGCTCGCCAGCGCCGGGGCCACGGTGATCACGGGCGTGGCCCTGCTGACGCCCATGGTCTCTAACAAGACCTATGTGCTGCCGATCGCTTCGAGCCTCGCCTTTGTGCTCTGGAGCTGCGGCTACACGGTGATGAAGATGGCGCTGCTGGGCCTGCTTCCGGCGCTGGTGGGCGCCTGCGCCGCGCCGCGCATCGAGGACCGCCAGCGGCCTGCAGACACCGAGGCGGTACCGGTTGGGCTTGGCGTCGAACTTGCCCTGCTGCTGCTGGCTCTGCTCGGCCCCTGGCTGGCGGCGCATTGGTGGCAGGGCTCGCCGCTCGGCTATGCCTATGCCGGCGAACTCCTGATCGCGCCGACGCCGGCGGCCGGTGTCTGGCAGGCCCTGGTCGGGCTGGCACTGGTCGGCGCCGTGCTGTGGCTGTTCGGCCTGCGCCGAGACGCGCAGCTGCCGCTGGCGGCGCGTCTGTGGTCGGCCGGCTGCGCCAGCGTGGCCGCGAGCCTGTTGCTGCTGATCGTGCAGGGCCTGAGTCTTGCCCATGCCTCGAGCGCCGCGGGTCGCGAGCTCTGGACCGTGCCGGCTTTCGTGGCGCGAGCCTTGGAGGCTGGCGGCTTCGCCCTGGTGCTGGCCTTGCTGGCGGCGCTGGCGACTTGGCTGGCCGGGCTGATTCGCGTTCGCCGCTGGCCCCACGCGAGCTGGGGACTGTGGCTGGTGGCCCTGCTGATCACGGCCGGCCTGGCCAGCCGCTTTGACGCTCAGACGCCCGCATTGCCGGCATTGCCGGCATCCGAGCTGCCGGCCCAGGCCTCGGGCCTGGCGCCGCTGCATGTGGCCACGACCGAGAGCGGCCCGCGCCTCGTTGACGCCCAGGGCGCCATCGCCGTGCTCCATGGCGTCAACGTCAACCAGCTCGGCGAATATTTTCGGCGCGATCCGGCCCTGCCGAGTGCGCTGCCACTTGTCGAGCAGGACTTCGCCGACATGGCGGCGCTGGGTATGAACGTCGTGCGCTTGACGCTGTCCTGGTCGCTGCTCGAACCGCAACCGGGCCAGGTCTCGGTCGGCTATCTGGCGCGCATCCGCCAGGCCGTCGACTGGGCGCGCGCCCATGGCGTCTACGTGTTGCTCGACGTGCACCAGGACGGCTGGGGCGTGCATGTGAACGCGCCGGCCGGCACCCATTGCCGCCCTGGCGCCGATCCGATGACCGGCTGGGACGGGGCGCCGGCCTGGGCCACATTGACCGACGGCACCGATCCCTGCCAGGTCACCGGCCGCGACATGGCCCCCAACGTCTCGCGGGCCTTCCAGTCCTTCTACATGGACCGCGAGGGCATCCAAGGCCATCTCGTGCAGGCATGGGCGACGCTGGCCGGCGCCTTCGCCGACGACACGACCGTGGTCGGCTACGACCTGCTCAACGAGCCCAATTTCGCCGAGACGCCGCCGATCGCCTCGACCCTGCTGCTCGCCAACTACCATGCCCGCGCGATCGCCGCGATCCGTGCGGCTGAAGGCCACGAGCCGGGCGGCTATGCGCATCCGGTCTTCATCGAGCCGAGCATCTTCTGGAGCGGGTTCGGGTTGGACAACCTGCCGCCGCGCGACTTCACGAGCGATACCCAGCTCGTCTTCGCCCCGCATCTCTACAACGAGTCCATCACCTCCGACCAGGACCTGGGCGTCAACTTCGTCTCGATTGAACACGGCTATGAGTTGGCGCTGGCCGCGGCGCGCCGGCTCGGCATGCCTTTGTGGATCGGCGAATGGGGCTTCTTCAAGTCGCCCGAGCGCGAGGCGCCGCTGCTGGACCGCCAGCTCGCCGCCGAGGCGGCCGAGCACATCGGTTCGGCTTTCTGGGTCTGGAAGCAGGGTTGCAGCGATCCGCATGTTTGGCCGGGCCCCGTGGCCGGCAATCTGCGCCAGTGGCGTTGCCCACAGATGCAGGAGATCGGCACGCAGCGCGCCATCGCCGGCCCGCTGAGCCGGGCCGCGCTGCGCAGCGTGCCGGCTGCGGGCGCGCAGTTGAGCCAGGAGGGGCACAGGCTGGTCCTGCGCGGGCAATGGCGCGGTGCCGTCGGCCCAGCCGCTTGCAAGCTGACGCTGTGGATGCCGGGCGCCGCCGAGCCGCATGAGACGCACATGACCGGCGCCGTCAGGGCGTTCGCCACGCAAGTGCCGGCCGGACAGGCGTCATTGGGCCCCAGCGGCGGTTGGCTGCTGCGCTATTGCGTGGAGCCGGGTGACTACCGGATCGAGTTGCCGGCAGCGCCCTGAACTGCGCCGACATTGGACGGCCTGCAGAGATGGGCCCTACCAGCGCCACTGCCAGATCAGGTCCACGGCATTGTCGTCCCCCGTCTGCATGCGCAGTGTGAAGCGCCGCGCAAGGCGGTAGATCAGCTGCCAGCTACCCGTGGTGGCGTTGAGGCTGCGCTCGTAGGCCACGTACCAGTTGCGCGAGAGCTGGCGGCCTACATGGACGATGGTGTCTTTCACGTCGCCTTCGCTGGTGGTCTGGTCGGTCTGGCGCACGGAGATGTCATCCAGCCCCAGTCGCTTGATCAGCTTGGCTGCGCTGCCCTCACCTTCGCCGGCCAGCAGGGCCAGGGCGGCACGCTGCAGCAGGGCGGTGTCGGCTCGGCCCAACTCGTCGGGGGCGCGGCCCAGCAGCAGCCAGGAGAGCTTGTCGCCATCGCTCATGTCGGGCTCGGAGTAGAGCTGGATGCGCGGCGCCTGCGCCGTACCGGTGATGAGCACGCCCACGCGGGTGTCTACGTCGGGGCGCACGGCGAGGATGTCCAGGCGCGGGTTGTCAAAGGCGCCGGTGAAAACGACCTCTCCGCGCTCGATGTCGAGCTTCTGGCCGTAAGCGGCATAACTGCCACCTTCGGCGCGTACCGTCCCGCTCAGCTGCGGCTTGGTGCCTGTGTGGTTGAAGGCCAGCGTGCCGGCAAGTCGGGTCTCGAGGCCACGGCCGCGCAGCCGCAGGTCCCGGCCGAGGTCCAGGGAGAGCTTGACGCGCAGCTTGCGCGGTGCCTCGGCCGTGGCGGCCTGCACCGGCAGGGCCTGCGCATCCGGCTTCAGCACTTGCACGTCGTCCCCGAGCGTGGGCGCGTTGGCCTTGGAGAAGTCGAAGAGACCTGAGTCGGCTCGCAACTGGCCGTCGAGCTGAAGCTCCTTCGGGGCGAGGTGCAGCTGGGCATCGCCGGTGACCACGAGGCTGCGGTCGATGCGTTGAATGACCGTGAAGCGCTGCGCCTTGAGCTGCAGCGAGGCGGTGGGCCTCTCGCCCAGGCGGGCCTCGCCGCTGGCTTCAACGCGGCCCTCGCCACCGGTCAGGCTCAGGTGCTCCAGCCTCGCGCTGTCGCCGTCGAAGGCGAGCTTGAATTCGCCCTTGCCAAGGTCCACGCCCATGAGCATGTGGCGCACCGAAAGATCCTGCCCTTGGGCGCTGCCCGAGATGCGCGGTGCTCCCAGGGCGCCGCCCAGGTCCAGCGCAGCCTCGAAGCGGCCGCCGAGCCGCCAGCCCGCGGGCAGCAGCGCGCCCCAGGTACCCAGCTCGGCCACCTGGGCCTGGAGGCGGCCGGCGAGCGGCGACTGCAGCGTGGGCCACAAGGCTTCCGTGCGCAAGCTCACGCTGCCCCCCAGGCGGCCCCAGCCACTGCCGGCCAGCTCCGGGCTGAAGCGCCAGAGGCCGTCCTGCACGCTGAGCTGCAGGTTGGCCGTGGTGATGCCAAGGGGCTTGCTGCGCTGCGATTCGTCGGTCACGTTCAGGTCGCCGCCCAAGCGTTCGAGCCGCGCGTCCACGCTCAGCCGTTCGCGGCTGTCGATCTTGATGTGCCCGCCCACGCGCAGGTCGCCGCTCCAGCCGAAATCGGGCTGCCAGCGGGCGAGCAAGGGGGCCAAGGCCAGCGGTTCAAGATCGAGCGCGGCGTGGATCTCGGGCAGGCCCGCAGCCTGGCGCGGCGCCAGCCATTCGAGGCGGCTCCAGCGCCAGCGCGCGCCACCGAGTTCGACGCTGCCCGGCTCCAAGCGCGCCGCGAGCGGGGCCTGCGCCGCGCTGAAGTCCAGTGTCAGAGCCAGATCGTCGGCGGCGATCATGGCCGGCAACTTGGGATCCTCGGGGCGGGCGAGCAGGCTCAGGTGGCGCGCGGACCAACGCCCGGCCTCCAGCGAACCGTCGAACGACAGGCGCGCATTGCCGGCCAAGGATTGGGTCCTGTTTGGTGGGCGCAGCAGGCCCGCCGCCGTGAGGCTGGCGTGGTGCTGCGCGAGCGTGCCTTGCAGCACCGCCTTGGCTTCGCGCAGGGTCTGGCCTGCCAGCTTCACGTCGCGCAGGCTCAGTTCGCTGTCGAGGCCCTTGCTGCCGATTTGCAGGCGGCCCTGGGCACCGCCTTGGAGCTCTTGCTTCAGGTCTAGGAAGGGGAGCACGGTGTTGAACTCGGACAGGCGGGGCGCATCCAGCCGGCCCTGCGCCTCGATCTGCGGCGATTGGGGTGTGCCTGCGAGCTGGCCTTTGGCCTCCAGCAGATTGCTGCCCCGCGTGAGCCGGGCCTGCAAGGCGCCGTCTGCATAGCCGAAATCGCCGTCGAGCAGGCCCCGGATCTGCAGCCGGGCCTGGCCCTGTGGCCATTGGCGGGCGTCCGCCGCGCGAAGCTGCGCGTGGCCCTCGCCGCTGAGCTGCGTGCTCGCGATGCCAGACCAAAAGGTGTGTGGGTCAAGGTCGCGGAGTTGCGCGTCGGCCTTCAAGGTCCAGCCCTTGGCCGCGTGCGCGAACTCGCCGCTGAGGCTGGCGCTGGCCTTGCCGGCGCTGAGCGAGGCACGGCGCACCAGCAGGCGCTCGCCGTCGATGGCGGCTGCGAAGTCCAAGCTGGCTTGAGCGCCTTTGAGGCTTGCCGTCAGCGCCAGCGGCTGGCCTGCGGCGCTGGACAGCTCCACCTGCCCTTGCAGGGGCAGGGCGGCAGCGCGGCCGTCGAGCTGCTCGGGTTGGATGTCGATGAGTCGGGCCTGCAGCTTCCAGCGCTGGCCCGGCTCGATCTCGCCATGGCCCGTGATCTGGCCGGCCTTGCCCAGCTTCGCCTCGAAGCGGCGCAGCTGCAGGTGCTGCCATTCGTCGGGGCGCGCCTCGGCGTCGAGCTGGAGGCTTTGCACGGGCAGGGCGCCCAGGTCCCAGCGGCCGGCCGCCTTGTTGCGGATCTCGGCCTTCAAGCGGGCGGGATCGCTCCACCCGCTCGTCCTGAGCTGTGCTTCGCCGTCCAGCAGCGTGTGCGGCAGTCTGCCGGACAGGGCATGTAGATCGAGCCCCTGCGCGCGAGCCTGCAGGCCCGTCAGGGGCCATGTGGAGAAGGGCTGCACCTTGGCCAAGACCTCCAGCTTCTGGCCGCTCTGCACGAGCCTCGTGTCGAGCCCGAACTCGCGCAAGGGGCCGCTCGCGAGCAGCTGCCCGCTCCAGTCCGGATCTTTGATCTCGAGTCGGGCCTGCAGGGCCTGGCTGCCCGTGGTGGCGATGCTGGCCAGGCCGGCGAGGCTCAGTTTCTCCCAGCCCAGGTGATCGAGCCGCAGGCGATGCTCGGTCGGCCCCAGGTTCAGCTGGCCGCGAAGATCTTGCAGCAGCAGGCTGCCTTGGCGCAGTCGCGCCAGCCGCAGCTCGCCGACGTCCAGCTTCATGCCGAGCGGCAGGGCGAGGCTGTCCGGCGGCTGGGGCGGCGTGGTGGAGGGCGCGAATTCGAGGGCGAGTTCGTCGGCCTCCAGGCGCGCGAAGCTCAGCGAGTTCCAGCGCAGGCGCGGCTTGGCCCAACGCAGGCCGTCGATGCGAAGGTGGTCTTTGCCGAAGCTGAGATCGACCCGGCGTGCCGAAAAAGCATCGAGCAACGCGCCTTGCGCTGCGTCGACCTCCACTCCGGGAATGTGCTGCAGCAGCCAAGCGCTGCCGCCAGCCGTGTCGAGCGCCCAGGCCGCGAACAGCGCCGGAGCAACCAAGACGGGAGCGGCGAGCAGCAGCCAGCGCTTCTTCACAGCACCACCCCGACCGAGAAGTGCAGCCGCCACTGATGCGCCTGGAAGCCGCGCGCCACGTCCAGCCGCAACGGCCCGATCGGGCTGCGCACGCGCAGGCCCAGGCCGGCGCCCCACTGCGGCCGCAAGCTGCTCCAGCGATCGGCCGCGTTGCCTGCATCGACGAAGGCCGCGCCCCAGACGAGCGGCCAGTCAGGCGAGAGCGCGTGGGCCGCCTCCACGCTGCCGGCGGCGCCGACGCGGCCGCCCACGGCCTGGCCATTAACGCGCGGGCCGAGGTCCTGATAACCATAACCTCGCACGGAGTCGTCGCCACCCTCGCGGAAGAGCAGGGCCTGCGGCACGCCCACTGCGGATCGGGCCAGCACCTGATCGAGCTCGATGCGGGCCGTGCCGTACCAGTTGCCGGGGAGCCGGTCGTAGGCCTGCAACTTGAACTGGCCGCGGCCGAAGGGACCGGTGCTGGCCGAACTGCTTTGGGCCGCCCCGGCGCCAATCAGCAGCAGGCCCTGCAAGCCCTGGCTTGGCAGGACGAGGTCGTCGAGCCGGCGGCGCGTCCACTGGATGTTGGCACTGAGGGCGTTGGAGGTGTCGCGGCCCAGGCCCGTGGTCTGCAAGGCGCGCAGGCCCTCGAAGTAGACAAAGCGTTCGTCGTGGCCCGCGCCCTGGTATTCCCAGACGCGGCCGACACGAAAACTGGTGTTGGTCAGCACCTCCTGGCCCGTGCGGTCCTCCTCGACGCGGGCCGAGACCAGGTTGCGCGCCATGTCCGGCTGCGGATGCGAACTCAGCTCAAGCTCGCCGGCCTGCTGCTCGCGGCTGAAGATCAGCTTGCTGCGGGCGCGTATCGGCAGGTCTAAAGGCCGACGATTCAGGTAGTCGAGGGTGACGCCCTGGCCGGTGTTGGCGTGGTAGCCCAGGCCCAGCGTGGCCTGCTGGCGCGGCGACTCGCGCAGGCGCACCAGCACCGGCGCCGCAGCCGCGTTGTCGTCCTCGGGCTGCAACTCCACGCTGGCACCGTCGAAGAGCTGGGTCTTTTGCAAGCGCTCCTGGAAGTCCTGCAGCCGGCGGGCGGAGTAGGGCGTGCCCGGCTTGAAGCCCGCGAGGCGCTGCACGATCTCGGCCGACTGGTAGGTCAAGCCCTCGATGCGCAGCTCGCCGAGGTGGTAGAGCGGGCCGCTGTCCATGGCGAGTGCCAGACTCACGGCCTGGCGTGCCGGGTCGACCTTGGCGGCGGTGTCTTCCCAACTCGCGCGGGCATAGCCTTCATCGCGGGCGCGGGCCAGCGATTCGAGCTTGGCGGTGCTCCACGCGGCCTGGGTGAAGGCCTGACCCACCGGCAGGCCCCAGCTGTTGCGCAGCTGCGCGCCCAGGGGTTGATCCTTGATCTCGCCACTGAATTCGAAGCTCAGGGAATCGATGCGGCTGCGAGGGCCGGGATCGACGGTGAAGACCAGGGTGTCGCCCTCGCGGCTGGTACTGACCTTGGCATCGAAATAGCCTTCGGTCTGCAGCAGCTCGCGCACCTGCGCGGGGGCTTCGGCCGAGAGGCGCTCGATCTCCAGCTCGGTCAGCTGCACCTTCTCGCGCAGGACGCGCGCCAGGTCCATGTGCTGCTCCAGCAGGGGCTTGAGCGCGCTCGGTGCTTCGATCCGCAATTCCAGCGCCTGCGCACGCGAGCCCAGCAGCGCGGCGGCGAGAAGGAGGCCCTTCAGGCCCCTCATTTGCTGAGAAGTCGCATCGCCCCTTCGAGACCGGACAGCGAGAGCGGAAACATACGCTGGTGCATGAGCTGCTGGACGATGGCGATGCTCTGGCGGTACTGCCAGACGCCTGCCGGTTCGGGGTTGATCCAGGCGTACCTGGGGAAGGCGTTGGTGAGCCGCGCGAGCCATTCGGCGCCAGGCTCCTCGTTCACGTACTCCACGCTGCCGCCGGGTTGCAAGATCTCGTAGGGGCTCATGGTTGCGTCGCCGACGAAGATCAGTTTGTAGTCGCGGTTGTACTTGCGAATGATGTCCCAGGTCGGAAATTTCTCGGCGAAGCGGCGGCGATTGTTCTTCCACACGAAGTCGTAGACGCAGTTGTGGAAGTAATAGAACTCGAGGTGCTTGAACTCGCTCTTGGCGGCACTGAAGAGTTCCTCCACGCGGTGGATGTGCTCGTCCATGGTGCCGCCCACGTCCATCAGCAGCAGCACCTTGACCTTGTTGTGCCGCTCGGGGTGCATGCGGATGTCCAGCATGCCGGCGTTGGCTGCGGTCTTGTGAATGGTGTCGTCAAGGTCCAGCTCCAGCTCGGAGCCTTCGCGCGCAAAGCGGCGCAGGCGGCGCAGGGCGACCTTGATGTTGCGCGTGCCGAGCTCGAGCTGGTCGTCGTAGTCGCGGTAGGCGCGCTGCTCCCAGACCTTGAGGGCGGAGCGGTTGCCGCCCTTGCCCCCGATGCGCACGCCGGCTGGGTTGTAGCCACCGTTGCCGAAGGGGCTGGTGCCGCCTGTGCCGATCCAGCGACTGCCGCCCTCGTGGCGCTCGTGCTGCTCCTCGAGCCGCTCCTTGAGCGTCTTCATCAGCTCGTCCCAGCCCATAGCCTCGATGGCGGCCTTCTGCTCGGGCGTCAGCTCGAGGTTGAGGTGCTTCTTGAGCCAGTCCTCGGGCAGCTCCTTGGCGAAATCGGTCAGCAGTTCCACGCCCTTGAAGTAGGCAGCGAAGGCACGGTCGAACTTGTCGTAGTGGGCCTCGTCCTTCACGAGCGTGGCGCGCGCGAGGTGATAGAAGTCGTCGATGCGGGGTGGCGGCTCGCCCTCGCGCCCGCCGATCACGCCGGCCTCCAGCCCTTCGAGCAGGGTCAGGAACTCGCGCACCGAGACCGGCAACTTGGCGGCGCGCAGAGTCTGGAAAAACTGGATCAGCATGACTGATCGATTATCCGGCACCACCGTGGCGCCGCAGCCAGCTGAAGAACTCGCCGTACCAGAGCCGACTGTTGCGCGGCTTGAGCACCCAATGGTTCTCGTCGGGGAACCACAGGAGCCGTGCGTCGACGCCGCGGGCCTTGAGGGTGTTGTAGTAGGCCAGGCCCTGGGCGTCGGGCACGCGGTAGTCCTGGGCGCCGTGGATGACGAGGGTGGGCGTCTTCATGTGGCGGGCAAAGGCGTGCGGGCTTTGCGCGGCGATCTTGGCCGGATCGTCCCAGTACCAGGCGCCGAGCTCGCGGGCGTGGCCGCTGTAGCAGTCGTCGGCGAACATGGCCTGCCAGTCGAAGCAGCCGGCGTGGCAGATGTAGGCGGCATAACGCCCTGGCTTGACGTGGCCGTTCATCCAGGCGGCCATGTAGCCGCCGTAGGAGCCGCCCGCCGCGAAAACGCGCTTGCGGTCGGCCCAGGGCTTCCTCAGCAGCGCGCTCGTGGCAGCTTGCACGTCCTGCAGCTCCAGCTCGCCCCAGCGGTGGGTGATGGAGTCCAGGAAGGCATAACCAAAGCTTGAAGAGCCGTGGTAGTTGACGCTGGCTACCACATAGCCCTGGGCGGCGAAGACCTGATGGTTCCAGCGCCAATGCCAGCTGTCTCCGAAGGCGGTGTGCGGGCCGCCGTGGATCAGGTGCAGCAGCGGGAACTTTTTCTTCGGATCGAAGCCGGGTGGGTAGTTGAGCCAGAGCTGGACCGGATCGCCTTGCGCACCCTTGATCCAGGTCTCTTCGTGGGGACCGAAGCGGTGGCGGGCCAGTAGCTCGTCGTTGAAGCTCTCCATGCGCTGCGGTTGCACATCACCGACAAGGGCCGAGAGGCGGGGCGGGTGGGTGAGGCGGTCGTGGTTGACCACGACCACGCCGGCGCCGGCGGCGAAGCTCGTCGCGTTGCCGCCCTCGAAGACGACGTCGGCCTGGCGCAGGGCGAGGTCAAAACGCCAGAGGTGGCGGCGGCCCTTTTCTTCGGCATTGAACAGCACGGCCTCGTCGTCCTCGGTCCAGAGGAGCGGGGCGTTGACGGCCTGGTCCCAGGCCTCGGAGAAAACCGCCCAGCGGCCCTTCTGGTCGAGCACGGCCAGCTGGGTGGGCATGGTGGACTTGAGGCCCTGGTGGCTGGCGAGAAAGGCCAGATGGCTGCCACCGTGGCTGTAGCGCGGGGCGCTGAAATCCCAGTCCTTGTCGAGAAGCAGGGTGCGGTGGCGGCCGCCGGCGCGCACCTCGATCTCGCCGAGGGCGAATCGATCGTCGCAGCGCTTCTCGGCGGCGGGGTCGAAGGAGAAGACGATGCGCCGCCCGTCGGGCGAGATGTCGAAGCAGTTCGCATCGGGATCCCTGCGCGTGAGCTCGAGATCGCGACCCTCGAACAGGTCGCGCACCTTGCCGCTGGCGAGGTCCAGCACGTGCAGGTGCGGCACCCGGCCCATGGGCAGGCTGCGGTCCCACCAGCGATAGCTGGCCTCGCTCGTGACGTAGCCACTCTCCTTGCGGGCTCGGAACTCCTTCATGGCCCGGGCCTGGGCGGCCGCGCCCTTGAGCTCGGGCCACACCCAGGAGATGAAGGCGATGCGCTTGCCGTCGGGGAACCATTTGAAGGCTTCGATGCCGGTGGCCACCGGGGCGACGGCGCGGGCCTCGCCACCGTCGGGGGCGATCAGGTAGAGCTGGGGTTCCTCGTCCTTCTCGCCCTGCTGCTCGCGACGCGCGATAAAGGCGATCTGGTCTCCCATGGGGCTCCATTGCGGCTGGCCGTCCTTGTCGCCGGCGAAGGTGAGGCGGCGCGGCTCGCCGCCGAGTGTGGAGAACAGCCACAGGCTGCTCGCGCCGCGGTTGTCCGCCATCGAGTAGCGCGTGACCGAGGCGACGGCCTGGGCGCCGTCGGGCGAGAGGCTGGGAACGCCAATGCGATCGAGCTCCCAGAGCGCCTCAACGTCAAACGGTTTCAGCGCGGTCTTGCGAGCAGCCATTGCAGATGGGTCTGTATGGTGGGCCATTCGGCGGCGGTGATGCTGTAGACGGCGGTGTCGCGCAAGGTGCCGTCCG
The DNA here is from genome assembly GCA_019234295.1 of Roseateles sp. Classification (GTDB taxonomy): domain Bacteria; phylum Pseudomonadota; class Gammaproteobacteria; order Burkholderiales; family Burkholderiaceae_C; genus JAFALK01. The sequence goes on along the minus strand of JAFALK010000008.1, from coordinate 7,597 downwards.
GGCCGCGGATGTGGGAGCGCAAGATGCCGTCGAGCTGGGCGCCCAGGCGCTCGATGGCGCGGCGGCTCTGCTGATTGAGGCGATGGGTGCGGAACTCAACGGCGATGCAGCCGAGGTCGTCGAAGGCGTGCTTGAGCAGCATCAGCTTGCACTCCGTATTGAGCGGGCTGCGCTGCACGCTGGCCGCATACCAGGTGGAGCCGATCTCGACGCGGCGGTGGGCGTTGTCGATGTTCATGAAGCTGGTCATGCCGACGATGCGGCCGGCCGCGTCCAGCACCGTGAAGGGCAGCATGCTGGCCTGGGCCTGGAGGCCGAGACGGCGCTGGATTTCGGCCGCTACTTCATGCGGGGCAGGAACGCGCGTGTACCAGAGCTTCCAGAGGTCGCCATCGCAGCAGGCGTCCTGCAGGCCGATCTCGTGAGCGGGGGAGAGAGGAAGCAGCCGCGCATGTGTACCGCTCAGCTCGACGGGTTGGCAAAGGCTCATCGATTGCGCCCCTGCATGAACACCAGCTTCTCGAACAGGCTCAGGTCCTGCTCGTTCTTGAGCAGTGCGCCGACCAGCGGCGGGATGGTGACCTTCTCGTCCTTGGCCTGCAGGGCGTGCACGGGGATGTCCTCGGCCAGCAAGAGTTTGAGCCAGTCGATGAGCTCCGAGGTGCTGGGCTTCTTCTTCAGGCCGGGCAGGTTGCGCACGTCGTAGAAGCTATTGAGCGCAGCGGCCAGCAGGTCTTTCTTGAGTGTGGGGAAGTGCACGTCCACGATCCGGGCCATGGTCTCGGCGTCAGGGAACTTGATGTAGTGGAAGAAGCAGCGGCGCAAGAAGGCGTCCGGCAGTTCCTTCTCGTTGTTGGAGGTGATGAAGACCAGGGGCCGATGCCGGGCCTTGATGGTCTTGCGCGTCTCGTAGCAATGGAATTCCATGCGGTCGATCTCGCGCAGCAAGTCGTTGGGGAACTCGATATCGGCCTTGTCGATCTCGTCAATCAGCAAGCAGACCGGGACTTCGGAATCGAAGGCCTGCCACAGCACGCCCTGGACGATGTAGTTCTCGATGTCGCGAACCTTGGCCGAACCTTCGATATCGGCGAGCTGGCTGTCGCGCAACCGGCTCACGGCGTCGTATTCGTAGAGGCCCTGCTGGGCCTTGGTAGTGGACTTGATGTGCCACTGCAGCAGCGGCATGTCCAGGGCCTTGGCGACCTCCTCAGCCAGCATCGTCTTGCCGGTGCCAGGTTCACCTTTGATCAGCAAGGGGCGCTGCAGCGTGGCCGCGGCATTGACGGCGAGCATCAGGTCGGGGGTGGCGACGTACTGGTCCGAACCTTGGAATTTCATGGTTTCTACGGGGAGAGGGCCGGGGGAAGCAGGGCGAAAAGTCAGTATAGGCGGTGCAATAATCCGCCAGCCTTTACAAAGAGAACCCTCGGGACCATGAAGAGACTGCTGCAGATTTCACTCGCGCTGGCTGCTGTTTTTGGCGCCGGCTCCGCTCTTGCCCAGAACGCCGAAGCCGGCAAGGGCAAGGTCGCCATGTGCCAGGGTTGCCACAGCATCCCCGGCTACCAGGCCAGCTTCCCCGAGGTCTACAAGGTGCCCAAGATCGCGGGGCAGAACGCCAAGTACCTGGTGGCCGCGCTCGGCGAATACGCCAAGGGCGACCGCAAGCACCCGACCATGCGCGGCATCGCCGGCTCGCTGACCGAGGCCGACATGGCCGACGTGGCCGCCTTCTACGAGCAACTCGGCAAGGGCGCCGCCGTTCCCCCGGACGTGCAGCCGAGCGACAAGGTAAAGGCCATGATCGAAAAGGGCGCCTGTACCTCCTGCCATGGCGCCAACCTGAGCAAGCCCCTGACCGGCGCCGAGCCCAAACTCGCCGGTCAGCATGCCGACTACCTCTTCGCTGTGATGAAGTCCTACCAGAGCGCCAAGCCGCTGGTGGGCCGCGACAACGCCATCATGGCCGGCCAGCTCAAGGACTTCAACCACGAGGATCTGCAAGAACTGGCGAACTACATCTCCAGCCTGCCCAGTGAGCTGGCCACGGTGCCGGAGTCGCGCTTCCACGGCAAGTAAGCGCTGCCGGAATCACCGAAGAAGAGGCCCTTGTGAGGGCCTCTTGTCGTTGCGGATTGGTCACGCAGCGCAGCCTGCTGGGCAGCCGGGGCGATACTCGCCAAGTGCTGAAGAAGATCTTGACCCGCCATGCCCGGCTGGGCATGTTCCTCCATTCTCTGGAGGGACCGTGGCTCTCTCACCCCTTCTGGAAAACCCGCTTCCTGCTGCGCGATCCTGCCGATCTGGAGGCGCTGCTCAGGAGCGGCGTGCCCGGCATCTGGATCGATGTGGGCAGGGGCGCCGATGTGGCGCAGGGCGATCCGGCCGCCGAGGTCGAGGTGGCTGAGGTGGCCAAGATGGCCGAGGTGCCAGAGGTGGCCGGCGAGCCGCTCGCGGCCGATGAAGAGGAGGCGACGTTTTCAGACACGGTCCCTGTCGAGCTGGCCGAGGAGCTCGAGCGCGCGACCCAGGTGATGAACCGTTCGCGCCAGGCGGTCGTCTCGCTGTTCAATGAGGTGCGCATGGGCCGCGCCGTCAATATCGAGCAATGCTTGCCGGTGGTGCAGGAGGTGGCCGACTCGGTGGCGCGAAATCGGGCGGCGCTGATCAGTCTGGCGCGACTCAAGACCAGCGACGACTACACCTATATGCATTCGGTGGCCGTGTGCGCGCTGATGGTCGCCCTGGCCCGCCAGCTCGGCATGGACGAGGCCCAGACCCGCGAAGCTGGACTGGCTGGCCTCCTGCATGACGTGGGCAAGATGTTGGTGCCGGCCGATGTGCTGAACAAGCCGGGCCGCCTCAGCGACGACGAGTTCGCCGTGATCAAGCTGCACCCGGAGCGCGGCTTCGAACTGCTGCGCGCCAGCGCTGCCGTGCCGACTTCCACGCTGGACGTCTGCCTGCATCATCATGAGAAGGTGGACGGCTCGGGCTATCCACGCAAGCTCAAGGGCGACCAGATCAGCCTGCTGGCGCGCATGGGCGCCGTCTGCGACGTGTACGACGCCATTACCTCCGATCGTGTCTACAAGGCCGGCTGGGACCCCTCGCTGTCACTGCAGCGAATGGCCCAGTGGCAGGGACATTTCGATCCCCTGGTGTTCCAGGCCTTCGTCAAGAGTCTGGGCATCTACCCTGTGGGCAGTTTGGTGCGGCTGGAGTCGCAGCGCCTGGCCGTCGTTGTGAATCAGAGCGCGGCAAACCTGTTGGCGCCACGGGTCAAGGTCTTCTATTCCATACGTGCCTGCGCGCCCGTGCAGCCCAAGCTGATCGACCTGAGCGATGGCAGCGACCGCATCATCGGCCGCGAGGACCCGAAGACCTGGAATTTCGAGTACCTCGAGACCCTCTGGCGATGAGGCTCTGGCGCTCAGGCTCAGGCACTAAGGCTCAGGCCCTGAGCTTGAAGACCCGCACCACCTCGGCCAGACTGGCTGCCTGGTGCTTGAGGCTCTCGGCCGCCGCGGCTGATTCCTCCACCAGCGCTGCGTTCTGCTGTGTGACCTGATCGAGCTGGGTCACGGCCTCGCTGACCTGGCCTATGCCTTGCATCTGCTCGTTCGTCGCAGTGCCAATGGCATTCACAATGGCTGCCACGCGCTCCACTTGGTTGACGATCTCGCCCATGGTCAACCCAGCCTCGTCGACCAGGCTGGAACCGCGCTCGACCGTCTCCACGCTCTGGGCAATCAAGGCCTTGATCTCGCGGGCGGCCTGGGCGCTACGCTGGGCCAGGGTACGCACCTCACCGGCCACGACCGCGAAGCCGCGACCCTGCTCGCCAGCGCGCGCGGCTTCCACTGCGGCGTTCAGGGCGAGGATATTGGTCTGGAAGGCGATGCCGTCGATCACGCCGATGATGTCGTTGATCTTCTTGGAGCTGGCCGTGATCTCCTCCATGGTCGAGACCACGCGGCCCACGACCTCGCCGCCCTTGCCGGCCACGCCGCTAGCGCTTGCGGCCAGCTCGCCAGCCTGGCGCACCGATTCCGCATTGCTGCGCACCGTGGCGTTCATCTGCTCCATCGACGCCGCGGTTTGCTCGAGGTTGGACGCCTGTTCCTCGGTCCGCTGGGACAGGTCGGCATTGCCCGTGGCGATCTCGGCTGAGCCGGTGGCGATGGAGTCGGAGCTGTTGCGCACCTTGGACACTATCTCCACCAGGCCTGCGGTCATCTCGCGCAGCGATTCGAGCAATTGCGCCGTTTCGTCCTTGCCCTGCACGACGATCTCGGAACTGAGGTCGCCGCCTGCCACCGCCTTGGCCACATGCACCGCCTGCCCGATTGGCACTGTGATGGAGCGCGAGATGACCACCGCCAGCGCGATCCCGACGACGAGCGCCAGCGTGCTGAGGATGGCCGTCGTCCAGGTCACCGAGGCCTTGGTGGCATTGGCCTTCTCGTACTCCTCGCGCGCCACGTCGATCTGCAGTTGAATCAATTTACCCAATGACGCGACGGCCGGCGCTGATAGCGGTACGAGCTTTTCGTGATAAATCTTGCCCGCCAGTTCCGCTTGGCTGCTGCGCACGGCCTCGCGCAGCGGCTGCACACCATCGCGCACAAATGCCTGATAGGCCGGGACGAAGACGTCGGCTAGCTTTTGCTCGTCAGGCGTTAGGTAGGTCGAGGTGTAGTCCTTCCAGACCTGATCACTGCGCTGCAGGCCCGTGTCGAGCTCGGTCAACTGGCGCTGAACCTCGTCCGGCGCCTTGGCTTCCATGGCGTCGGACAGAAGGATGCGGGTGCGCTGCGCCAGGTGGTCGATCTCGCCGAGCTGGCCCAGGCAGACGGTACGGTCTTCGTAGACCGTCTTCAGCCCCGCGTGGACTTGCCCGACGCCCACAAAGCCCGTCACGGCCACGATCACGAGCATCAACAAGACGCCCGCAAAAGCTATGGCAAGGCGTGGGCCGATCCTCAAGTTCCCGAGCATGGTGATTCCTCTTTGGTATGGGAAATGCTTGCCAATGCGCCGGGCTCTGGCGAGTCCGGCTTTGAATACCTGACTACTGCCGTGCCGACTGTAGGACCTGTAATAAAGATTTCGCCGTCAGGGAGCTTGCAGAAGCGCTAACGAGTTCCCGGCGCGTAGTCTGCACGCACATGGCCGGCCAACTGTTCCTGCGTGAACAGCACCGGCTTGGTCTTCATGTTGACGAAGAGCGGCGTCTGGTCGGCGTAGTGCGGGGAGGTGACGTCCAGCGTTGCGCTGCCGAACTGGTGGACGCTGCGCGAGCTGAGCCGGCCGTTGCGGTCCCACTCGACGAACATGATCAGGGTGTCGCCCGCATTGGCCTTGAGCCGACCGTCCGCGGCGGGCTCGCCCCAGACCGATCGATAGGTGTCGCGCGCACCGTCGATGCCCAGGTCCACCCTGCCGCGGCGGATCCGGTTCACCTCGCCCCAGGTTGGATCGAGCCGACCGAAGCTCTTCTGCAATTCGACCATGCTCTGGCGCAGCGCTGGCTCGGCGGCCATCAGGCGTGGACCGTGGTAGGCCAGCACCTTGTAGGCCGTGAGCAGCACGATGGGCGCTTCCCTGCTGGCTTGGTCGGCGCTGCGATTCCAGCGGCGCAGCAGGTCCTGCGCGGGCGTGAGGTCGGCGCTCTTGAGCGCCAGCAGTTCTTCGACCAGGGCGACGACCTCGGACTGGGGGCTGTAGCGCAGGTCGTACTTGTAGTGCTCGAAGGCCTCGGCCGTGATGGCGGTGTCGGTCCCGTAGGTTTCCTCCACTCGCAGCGCGCGGTTGTTCATGTGGGTCTCCAGCCCCATGCTCTTCGGGAAGTCGCCTTCCTGCAAATCGTCCTGCGGTCCGGTGGCGTGCAGCGGTGTGTGGTTGCTGTTGAAGACGAAACCCGACTTCGGGTCCCAGACCTGCGGCACGCGGCTGGCCGGCAGGTAACCATGCCAGATCAGGGCCGACTGGTCGCCGGGCAGGTCCTTGCCAACATCCAGATCCGGCGGCAAGTCCGGATACTTGCCGTTGTAGACGAAGCCAATGTGGCCCTTCTCGTCAGCGTAGATGTAGTTGAGGCTGGGCACGGCGTTGAGTGCGAGCGCGGCCTTCCACTCGTCCAGATTGCGCGCCTTGTCCTCGCGGAAGTACTGCATGGCCTGCGTCACCTCGCCCATGCCGGCCCAGCGCAAGGCGTAGGCGCCGTTGTCGGTCTTCAGGACCGGGCCGTGGGCCGAGTGCAGGATCTGGCGGTGGAAAGTCCAGGCCAGCGGGCCGAGCAGCTTGACGCGCAGCGCAGCCTCGCTCGCATCGAACTTGCGCCACTGCCCGTCGAGCAGATACTGGTCGGGGTCGTCGGGCTTGAGCGTGAGCTTGTAGATCGTGATCAGGCTGGCGGGCTTGTTCACGGTGTGGGCCCAGCCGAGGTGCTCGTTGTGGCCGTGCAGCATGAAGGGCGAGCCCGGGAAGAAGCCGCCGGCCACATGCCAGCCTTCGCCGCTCTCCAGCACGGCCTCGTACCAGGCGACCGGGCCTGTGTAGGGCTGGTGGGAGTTGACGAGCAGGCGGGTTGCGCCGTCGGCCGAGCGCGAGGGCGCCACGGCGAGCCCATTCGAGCCTTTCGGCGGCGCCTCGGACTTGGGCGCGGCCGTGAGCCGGCGGAGCTGGTCTTCCATGCCGAAGAAGAAGGGCGACTTGAAGACAAAACCGGCGGCGATGTCGCGGCCCGTCATCGGCAGCGTGCCGCGCTCGACCTGGTCGGGATGGAGGGCCGCGTAGTGGTTGAGGCCGTCGGCATAGGCCTGCATGACGGCGCGCACATCGGCGGGCAGGTCTGTCTCGTAGTGGGCCTGGATGGCGTCCCACACGCCGAAGAGCTGGACCAGGTAGTCGGTCGGCGCCGCGCTCTTGCCCTTCACGGCGGCCAGCGTGCCGCGCGTAGCGCGCAGCACCTCCTGGATGGTGGCGAAATCGTCTTCGGCGTGGGCCCAGGCCAGGCCATAGGCCACGTCTACGTCTCGCGGCCCACTGATGTGCGGCACGCCGAACTCATCGCGCTGGATGCGGGCCTTGTATTGCGCGGCCTGATGGATCAGCGCCTGTGCGTCCGGCTCGAGCGGCTGCTGCAGCCGGTCCCAGGCGATCAAGCCAGCAGCGGCTAGCAACACCAGTGCCAGGCCATAGCCCAGCCAACGCATCAAGCGCCTCATCGCGTCCCCTTCGTTTTTGGTGGCCGCGATTGTGAGGCACAAAACTCCCGCTGCGATGCGCATGCGATGCGATGCGATGCGATGCGCTGTGCTGTGCTGTGCTGTGCTGTGCTGTGCTGTGCGCCGGCACGCTGCTTGCGCCAGGACGCTGGCGGAAGGCCGAACTCGCGGCGGAAGGCGCGGCTGAACGCGGTCTCGATCTGCTAGACATCATGGCTGCTAGCAAGGCGTAAGAGGCTCGTCTCCGGTAACGTGGGTTGCGCACCTAGGTGTGCCGAGCCACATGCGACTGGACGGGCCAGACGCAAGAGAAGGAGACGAGCCATGGACGAGCGTATCAAGTTCTTCGTCGGTCTGGATGT
>JAFALK010000029.1 GCA_019234295.1 Roseateles sp. | reverse complement strand
GTGTCCAAGCCGTGGACGGATTTCGAGTTGCTCAGTGCCATCCAGCAGGCGCTCAGCCTGCGCGAGCTCACGCTCGAGAACCAGCGCCTGGCCGACGAGGTGCGCCTGCAGCGAGGCCTGCTCAGCGCCCATGACGCCGAACTGCGTCGCCTGGAGCGGATGGAGCCCGGGCTCACTCGCGTGAAATGGGGGCAGGACGGATCCTTCATCCTCGAAGACCCAGGAGACGTCCGCCTATGAACAGCGCGCGGCTCATGGATGCGGCGGCGGTCGGTGTCGAGCTGCGGCGCGTGCTGGAGGCCGTCACGGTGCCGCTGCTGGTGCACGGTGGTGGGCTCATCCTGCATGCCAACGCCGCTTGCGAGCGCCTGCTGGGCCTTCCCTTGTGCGAGCTGCAAGCCAAGCCCTTTGACGCACTGGCGGTCGAGGCCTCGCGAGAGAGCCTGCGTCAGTATGGCCAGCGCTGCATCGACAGCGACGACGAGCTGCCGTCCACGGAGTTCGAGATGCAGACCGGCAGCGGCGTGGTCCGCGTGGTCGAAGTGACGGCGCGGCCGCTGTCGGCGGGCGCAGAGCGCCTCGCGCTCTTCACCTGCCAGGACTTGAGCGACATCCGGCTCGTGCAGACGAGTCTGCTGCAGATCGGGCGCGTGTTGCACCAAATCATCGAGGGCACGCCGGTGGCGACCTTCGTGATCGATGCCCATCATTGCATCACGCACTGGAACACCGCCTGCGAGCAGCTCACCGGTACGCCGGCGTCCCAGGTGATCGGCCGCAGCGACGCAGGCCTGGTCTTCTACCAGCGCGAGCAGCCCCTGCTGGCCGACCTGATCGTGGACGGCAGCATCACTCGCGAGTCCTCGATGCTCTACGAAGGGAGCTGCGTGCCGTCACCGACCATCGCGAATGCCTACGAGGTGGAATCCTTCTTTCCCAACTTCGGCAACGGCGGACGCTGGCTGCAGTTCACGGCCGCGCCACTGCTGGATGCGCAAGGCCAGATCATCGGCGCGATCGAAACGCTGCTCGACGTGACCCAGCGCCACGAGGCCGAGGACGAGCTGCTGCGCCACCGCAAGGAGCTCGAGAACATGGTGTTCGACCGCACGGCCGAGCTGCTCAACACGCACCACGAGCTGGAGGCCTTCCTGGAGAACGCCTCGGTGGGCATTGCCGCGATTGCCAACGGGCGGATCGTCCGTGCCAACCACAAATTCCGCGCCATGTTCGAGATCGGCGACCGCGCGCCCTCGGGCCTGTCGACGCGGCTGTTCTTCAGCAACGACGCCGAGTTCGAGAACTTCCGTCACGTGGCCATCGCCACTCTGGGCCGCGGCGAGTCGCTGACGCATGAAATGGCCATGCGAACTCTGGGCGGGCGCGAGCTGTGGGTGCAGCTGATCGCCTACGTCGCCAACCGCTCCGATCCGGGCGCGGGTACCTGGTGGATGTTTCAGGACCGCAGCGAGATGCGGCGCGTGGAGCAGGAGCTGCAGCTCAACTATGAGCGGATCAAGCAGACCAATATCCGGCTCGAGGAAGCACAGAACCAGCTGCTGCAGGCGGAGAAGATGGCTTCGATCGGCCAGCTGGCCGCCGGCGTGGCGCATGAGATCAACAACCCCATCGGTTTCGTGAGCTCCAACCTGGGTGTGTTGCGCGGCTATGTGCAGCCCCTGTTCGAGCTCGTCGCGCAACTGACGCGCACGCCGCCCGAGGAGCTGCCGGCGCCGGTGCGGGAGGGAATCGCGCGCGTGGACCGGGTGATCGAGCTGGCCTATGTGCAGGAGGATCTGCCCAACCTGCTCGACGAGAGCGAAGAGGGCCTCTCGCGTGTCAAGAAGATCGTGCAGGACCTGAAGGATTTCTCGCGCGTCGACCACGCGGACTGGCAGGACGCCGATCTCAACGCCGGCCTCGATTCCACCCTCAACGTCGTGATGAACGAGGTCAAGTACAAGGCCGAGGTGCGCAAGCAATACCAGACGCTGCCGCCGGTGCGCTGCATCGCGGCCCAGCTGAACCAGGTCTTCATGAACCTGATCGTCAACGCCGCCCACGCCATTGCCGAGCGCGGGACGATCACGCTGAGCACCTGGGCCGCAGACGACTGGGTCTTCGTCGAGGTGCGCGACACCGGCTGTGGCATGTCGGACGAGGTGAAGCGGCGCGTTTTCGAACCCTTCTTCACCACCAAGCCGGTGGGCAAGGGCACGGGGCTAGGCCTTTCGCTGTCCTTCTCGATCGTGCAGAAGCACGGGGGGCGCATCGAGATCGACTCAAGCGTCGGCGTCGGGACCGTCTTCAGGATCTGCGTGCCGGTGCGTGGCCCGATCGGTGCCGACGGTCGCGCAGCGTGAGCCGTTCCGTTAAGCTGCTCCTGCCGCGGCAGGCTGTCCCGGCGCTCAGCATCGGAAACTCGGCATGTCGACGAATTTCAGGCTTCCCGCTTCCATCTTGCTCACCATCGCACTCATGCTGGGGCTGCTCGTCCTGAACGACAGACTCTTGAGCCAGTCGCAGATCGGCGGCCCTCTGTACGAGAAGATCGACCACAGCCACGCGTTGGTGGCGGATCTCCTGCCGCCGCCCTTGTTCGTCGTCGAGGCCCATGAGCTGGCGCATGAACTGGTGGACGCTCTCTCGTCGCGGGACGACCGCAGGCTGCTGGTCGTGCGTGCACGGGTGGCGGAGCTTCAGGCCGAGTTCGAGAGCCGCCAGAGGTATTGGAGCCAGGTCGCGCTGCCCGATGCGCTGCGCGAGGTCATGACGACGCGGGTGCAGAAGTCCGCTGCCCAGTACTTCAAGATCTTCAACGGCGCGTTCATGGCGGCGATCGACAAGACCGATGCGCAGGCGGCGCGCCAGGTTCTGCGCGAGGTCTTGCAGCCCGTCTACGAGGTGCATCGCATGGGTGTGCTGGAGGCCGTCAACGCCGCGCGGACGTACACCGAAGCGCTGGAGCAGGAGGTCAGGACTCACAGGTCCACGCTTGAGTTGCAGATGGTGCTGATCAGCCTGGTTCTGCTCGGGGCCGGCGGCTTGCTGCTGTATCGTTGGTGGAGGCCTCGGCTCCCGTAGACTGAGGCGGCGCCGGCTACGGAATTTCGTCGCTGGACAGCACGGCCTGCTCGGCCTGTGCCGCTACTCTTGCCAACTCACCGGAAGCGCGCATCCGCGTGATGATCTCCGACAGCATCGGGGCCCAAGCCTTGTATTTGGGGCTGAGGACGTGATACAGCGGCAAGCGGTTGAGCTCGAAGGAGGCCAGGCCGCTCAGGTGGTCCCGGCGGATCACGAGTGCGCCGTTGGTCCCGCCCTCGAGCGCGACATCGAATCGGCCGAGCATGAGCATGCGAAAGAGTTGCTCCGGTGATGCCGTGACCTGCACGTCCTTGAGCTCGAGGTCGCGGACCAGGTCCTCGCAAGCCCGGGTGCCCTTGGTGTAGCCCACGGCCAGCCCTCGCAAGTCCATCGGTGATTGAATTCGGACCTTGCCGCCGGTCCGATAAAAGGCCACGGTCGTCCACTCTGTGACGGCGGGTTCGACCCGGGTCAGCAGGGGATGGGCATCCGTATACGAGTAGACCCGAACTGACTCGCCGACGACCTCGCTGGCTTCGGCCGCCACGAGATTGCGAGCCCCCGGATACGACACCGGTACGGTCGCGATGCCCGCCTGCCGATAGACCTCCACCATGATGAGCGCGCCGATCTTGGAGCGGGCAGATCCCGTGAAATACGCGATGCCCAGAGGCTCGGCGCCGCTGGCGCTCCACGGAAACTCGACAAGGCTGCTTGCAAGAAGGCCCGCGACATGGCGACGGTTCATTGTGATGAAGATGGGCGCACTACTGCATCGAGATGCAGCCAGGGGCATTTCGGCTGACGGGCGCATAGCGTACACCAGCAAGACGCGGCGAAAGTCCGCAATGCAAGCTCGCAAGATTGCCGAAAGAGGCCAGCAGCGCCACA
>JAFALK010000009.1 GCA_019234295.1 Roseateles sp. | reverse complement strand
GGGTTTAAGCGCACCGCCAAAGCCTTTACCCGCGGCGGTGCATCAAGTCAGCCTGACCAATCGATGTCAGGCATTTGGAGAAGAAACATGAGTCTTAGCAATCGTCTCGGATTGCTGGGCCGCAAGGTGGGCATGATGCGCATCTTCACGGACGATGGCGACGCCATCCCTGTGACGGTGCTGGACGTGTCCAACAACCGCGTGACCCAGGTCAAGACCGAAGAGACTGACGGCTACAGCGCCATCCAAGTGGCGTTCGGTTCGCGCAAAGCATCGCGCGTGACCAAGCCGGAAGCTGGCCACCTCGCCAAGGCGGGTGTCGAAGCCGGCGAAATCCTCAAAGAATTCCGTGTTGCCGCCGAAGTCGCCGCCGAATACAAGGCCGGCGCCCAGGTGCCGGTGACGCTGTTCGCAGCAGGCCAACTGGTCGACGTGCAAGGCACCTCGATCGGTAAGGGCTACGCTGGCACGATCAAGCGCCACAACTTCAGCTCGCAGCGCGCCTCGCACGGTAACAGCCGTTCCCATAACGTCCCGGGCTCCATCTCGATGGCGCAGGATCCGGGCCGTGTGTTCCCGGGCAAGAAGATGACCGGCCACATGGGCGACGAGACCGTGAGCGTGCAGAACCTGGACATCGTGCGCATTGACGAAGCCCGTCAACTGCTGCTGGTCCGCGGTGCTGTGCCGGGTGCCAAGAACGGCCACGTGGTCGTTCGCCCCGCCGTCAAGGTCAAGGTCAAGAAGGGAGCCAACTGATGCAGCTCGAGCTCCTGAACGAACAGGGTCAGGCCACCTCCAAGGTGGACGCTCCTGACACCGTCTTCGCTCGCGATTACAACGAAGCCCTGGTGCACCAGGTGGTCGTGGCTTATCAAGCCAACGCCCGCCAAGGCACCCGCGCCCAGAAGGACCGCGAACAAGTCAATCACTCCACGAAGAAGCCGTTCCGCCAGAAGGGCACCGGCCGCGCTCGTGCCGGTATGACCTCGTCGCCGCTGTGGCGCGGAGGCGGTCGTATCTTCCCGAACCTGCCGGAAGAAAACTTCTCGCACAAGCTGAACAAGAAGATGTACCGCGCCGGCATGGCCGCCATCCTCTCGCAGCTGGCTCGCGAAGGCCGCCTGGCCGTGGTCGATTCGATCAACCTCGAAGCGCCCAAGACCAAGCTGCTGGCTGCCAAGTTCAAGGCCATGGGCCTGGACTCGGTCATGCTGATCGCTGACAACGTGGACGACAACCTGGCTCTCGCCTCGCGCAACCTGGCCAACGTGCTGGTTTGCGAGCCGCGTTACGCCGATCCGCTGTCGCTGGTCTTCTACAAGAAGGTGCTGGTGACCAAGGCGGCTGTCGAGCAACTCAAGGAGATGCTGGCATGACCACCAAGTATTCCGAAGGCCGTCTGGCCTCCGTGCTGCTCGCCCCGATCGTGTCTGAAAAGGCAACGGCGGTTGCCGAGAAGCACAACCAAGTGCTGTTCAAGGTGATGCGCGATGCCACCAAGCCCGAGATCAAGGCCGCTGTTGAACTGATGTTCAAGGTCGAGGTCGAGTCGGTCTCGGTCGTCAACGTCAAGGGCAAGACCAAGCGCTTTGGTGGCCGTGCTGGCCGCCGCGACCATGTCAAGAAGGCGTATGTCGCCCTCAAGGCAGGTCAAGAGCTCAACTTCTCCGGGGAGGCTGCGTAATGGCTGTCGTTAAAGTCAAGCCGACTTCGCCCGGCCGCCGTGGCGTCGTCAAGGTGGTGCACAAGCACCTCCACAAGGGTGCTCCGGAAGCCTCGCTCGTCGAGCCCCAGAAGCAGAACTCCGGCCGTAACAACAACGGTCACATCACGATGCGCCACAAGGGCGGTGGTCATAAGCACCACTACCGCGTGGTGGATTTCCGTCGCAACAAGGATGGCATCCCGGCGAAGGTTGAACGCATCGAGTACGACCCCAACCGTACGGCCCACATCGCTCTGGTGTGCTACGCCGACGGCGAGCGTCGCTACGTGATCGCCCCCCGTGGTCTGGAAATCGGTTCGACCCTGCTGTCGGGCGCCGAGGCTCCGATCAAGGCCGGCAACACGCTGCCGATCCGCAACATCCCCGTGGGTTCGACCATCCACTGCGTGGAACTGCAGCCGGGCAAGGGCGCGCAGATCGCCCGTTCGGCCGGTACCTCGGTGGTGCTGATGGCCCGTGAAGGCGCCTACGCTCAGGTCCGCCTGCGCTCGGGTGAAGTCCGCCGCATCCACATTGACTGCCGCGCCACCATCGGCGAGGTGTCCAACGAAGAGCACAGCCTGCGCCAGTACGGCAAGGCCGGCGCGATCCGCTGGAAGGGTATCCGTCCGACCGTTCGCGGTACGGCCATGAACCCGGTTGACCACCCGCACGGCGGCGGCGAAGGCCGCACCGGCGAGGGTCAGGCCCCCGTGTCGCCGTGGAACACCCTGACGAAGGGCTTCCGCACTCGTAACAACAAGCGCACGCAGACGTTCATCGTTTCGCGTCGCAAGAAGTAAGGGCTAGGCCATGACTCGTTCGCTGAAGAAGGGCCCCTTCGTTGACCACCACCTGATGGCCAAGGTCGAGAAGGCAATTGCCATCAAAGACAAGAAGCCGATCAAGACCTGGTCGCGTCGCTCGACGATCCTCCCCGATTTCATCGGTCTGACGATCGCCGTGCACAACGGCAAGCAGCACGTACCGGTCTATGTGTCCGACCAGATGGTCGGCCACAAGCTGGGCGAATTCGCACTCACCCGCACCTTCAAGGGCCACCCGGCCGACAAGAAGGCCGGGAAGAAGTAAGGATGCAGACGATGGAAACCAAAGCAATCGTTCGCGGCGTCCGCCTCTCTTGCGACAAGGGTCGCCTGGTGGCTGACCTGATCCGCGGCAAGAAGGTGGACCAGGCGCTCAACATCCTGGAATTCACCCAGAAGAAGGCTGCCGTGATCATCAAGAAGGCGCTGGAAAGCGCCATTGCCAACGCCGAGCACAACGACGGCGCTGACATCGATGAACTCAAGGTCACCTCGATCTATGTGGAGCAAGGCACCACGCTGAAGCGCTTCTCGGCTCGCGCCAAGGGCCGCGGCAATCGCATCAGCAAGCCCACCTGCCACATCTTCGTGTCGGTCGGCAATTAAGGCGCAAGGAAGACTATGGGACAGAAAATCCATCCGGTTGGCTTCCGCCTTCCTGTCACCCGCAACTGGGCTTCGCGTTGGTACGCGAACAACCAGAACTTCGCCGGCATGCTGGCCGAAGACCTGCAGGTTCGTGACTACCTGAAGACGCGTCTGAAGAATGCCGCCGTCTCGCGCATCCTGATCGAGCGTCCCGCCAAGAACGCCCGCATCACGATCTTCTCGGCTCGTCCGGGCGTCGTGATCGGCAAGAAGGGTGAGGACATCGAGAACCTGAAGGCCGAGCTGACCAAGCGTCTGGGCGTGCCGGTGGCCGTGAACATCGAAGAAGTGCGCAAGCCCGAAATCGATGCTCAGCTGATCGCCGACTCGATCACCCAGCAGCTGGAAAAGCGCATCATGTTCCGCCGCGCCATGAAGCGCGCGATGCAGAACGCCATGCGCCTGGGCGCTCAGGGCATCAAGATCATGTCCGCCGGCCGTCTGAACGGCATCGAAATCGCACGTACCGAGTGGTACCGCGAAGGCCGCGTGCCCCTTCACACCCTGAAGGCCGACATCGACTATGGCTTCTCCGAAGCCAAGACGACCTATGGCGTGATCGGCGTGAAGGTGTGGGTCTACCGTGGTGATCGCCTGGCCAACGGCGAGGCTCCGGTGATCAACACCCCCGCAGGTGCCGAAGACGACCGCCGCCCGCGTCGCAACGCCCGTCCTGGCGCCCCCGCCGGCCGTGGCCGTCGTGATGAAGGCGCACCCGCTGGCGACAAGCCGGCCGGCGCACGTCCCGCTGGTGGCCGCGTGGTCCGCAAGGCTGGTCCTGCTGCCGCGCCTGCTGCTGGCGAGACCAAAGGAGAATAAACATGCTGCAACCCGCTCGTCGCAAATTCCGCAAGGAGCAGAAGGGCCGTAACACCGGCGTGGCCACTCGTGGCGCCGCCGTGTCCTTTGGCGACTTCGGCCTGAAGTCCACTGAACGTGGTCGCCTGACGGCTCGTCAGATCGAAGCTGCACGTCGTGCAATCTCGCGCCATATCAAGCGCGGTGGTCGCATCTTCATCCGCATCTTCCCGGACAAGCCCATCTCGCAAAAGCCTGCCGAAGTCCGTATGGGTAACGGCAAGGGCAACCCGGAGTACTACGTCGCTGAGATCCAGCCGGGCAAGGTGCTCTACGAAATCAATGGCGTTCCGGAAGCTCTGGCTCGCGAAGCGTTCACGCTGGCTGCTGCAAAGCTGCCCCTGCGTTGCACCTTCGTCGCGCGCCAGGTCGGCCTGTGATCGCCTGAGTGGAGAACACCATGAAAGCATCTGAACTGCGTGGCAAGGACGTCGCTGCCCTCGAGAAGGAAGTGACCGACCTGCTCAAGGCCCATTTCGGCCTGCGCATGCAAAAGGCAACCCAGCAACTGACCGACCACTCGGTGCTCGGCAAGACGCGTCGCGACATCGCGCGCGCCAAGACCGTGCTCAACGAGAAGAAGGGAGCCGCGAAATGACTGAAGCTCAAACCAAGAACACGCGCACCCTGATCGGTCGCGTGGTCAGCGATAAGCGCGCCAAGACCGTCACGGTCCTGATCGAGCGTCGCTCCAAGCACGAGCTCTACGGCAAGATCGTGGCTCACTCCCGCAAGTACCACGCCCACGACGAAAAGGGCGAGTACAAGATGGGTGACGTGGTCGAGATCGCCGAAGGCCGTCCGATCTCCAAGACCAAGAGCTGGGTCGTGACCCGCCTGGTCGAGAAGGCCCAAGAGGTCTGATCATGTCGGCGGAGTTCTGCTCCGCTGCATAAAGGCCGGCAGGCCGGGCGACCGGCAGCCGGCTTTTTTCATTTCTGATTCCCCAGGAGAACATCATGTTGAAGGTCGGAGACAAGCTGCCCGCGGGCACGCTGCAGGAGTTCATCGAAATCGAGGGCGAAGGCTGCTCGCTCGGCCCAAACAGCTTTGATATCGAGAAGCTGACCGCCGGCAAGACCATTGCCATCTTCGCCCTGCCGGGCGCTTTCACTCCGACCTGTTCAGCCCAGCACGTGCCGGGCTATGTGGCCAAGGCCGAGGATCTCAAGGCTGCTGGCGTAGACGAAATCTGGTGCGTGTCCGTGAACGACCCCTTCGTGATGGGCGCCTGGGGTCGCGAACAGAAGACTGCGGGCAAGGTTCGCATGATGGCTGACGGCTCGGCCGCCTTCGCGCAGGCCACGGGCCTGGTGCTCGACCTGACGGCCAAGGGCTTCGGCCTGCGCTCGCAGCGCTACTCCATGCTGGTCAAGGATGGCGTGGTCAAGACACTGAACGTCGAGGGTCCCGGCAAGTTCGAGGTCAGCGACGCCGCCACGATGCTGGCCCAGGCCAAGGCTGCCTGAGCCGGCACCAACGGATTCTGAAAATAATCCAGGGGTAGCGCTTGACATTGGCGTAATCCCTGGTGCACAATCTAATGCTTCGCCGGAAGTGCTGGCGCGCCATGTGGCGTGTTTAAGGCTTTCGGGTTCCGCCCAACACTGCCGGGCGCTCTGGGTTCTCCAGGGTGGACGGTCAACGGGCCCAAGACTGCTTGATTCGGGAAGCTGCCTGAATCGATCAAGTTGGGGACAGACATGATTCAAATGCAATCGCGACTTGACGTCGCGGATAACACTGGCGCGAAGTCCGTCATGTGCATCAAGGTGCTTGGTGGTTCCAAGCGTCGTTATGCCCACATTGGCGACATCATCAAGGTCAGCATCAAGGAAGCCGCCCCGCGTTCGCGCGTCAAGAAGGGTGAGGTGTACAGCGCTGTGGTCGTGCGTACGGCCAAGGGCGTGCGCCGCCAGGACGGCTCCCTCGTGAAGTTCGACGGCAATGCCGCCGTGCTGCTGAACGCCAAGCTGGAGCCGATCGGCACCCGCATCTTCGGCCCGGTGACGCGCGAGCTGCGTACCGAGCGCTTCATGAAGATCGTTTCGCTGGCTCCCGAGGTGCTCTAAGCACTGTTCTGAAGAGCAAAGGTACTGCCATGAACAAGATTCGTACAGGCGACCAGGTCATCGTGCTGACCGGCCGCGACAAGGGCAAGCGCGGCGTTGTGTCGCAGCGTGTCGATGACGCACACCTCGTGGTGGAGGGCGTCAACGTCGTGAAGAAGCACGTCAAGCCCAACCCCATGAAGGGCACCACCGGTGGCGTGGTCGACAAGACGATGCCTATTCATCAATCCAACGTGGCGATTTTCAACGCCGCATCCGGTAAGGCCGACCGCGTGGGCATCAAGCTCCTCGCCGATGGCAAGAAGGTGCGCGTCTACAAGTCGACCGGCGAAGAGATCAAGGCTTAAGAGGTCCGACATGGCTCGTTTGCAAGCGTTTTATCGCGAAAAGGTCGTGCCCAGCCTGACCGAAAAGTTCGGCTACAAGTCGATCATGGAGGTGCCCCGCATCACCAAGATCACGCTGAACATGGGCGTTAGCGAGGCTGTTGCCGACAAAAAGGTCATGGACCACGCCGTTGGCGACCTGACCAAGATCGCCGGCCAGAAGCCCGTCGTCACGAAGTCGAAGAAGGCTATTGCCGGCTTCAAGATCCGTGAGAACGTGCCCATCGGCTGCATGGTCACCCTGCGTGGCGTCCAAATGTACGAATTCCTGGACCGCTTCGTCACGATCGCCCTGCCGCGCGTGCGCGACTTCCGTGGTATCTCCGGTCGCTCGTTCGATGGCCGTGGCAACTACAACATCGGCGTCAAAGAACAGATCATCTTCCCCGAAATCGATTACGACAAGGTGGATGCTCTGCGTGGTTTGAACATCAGCATCACGACGACTGCGAAGTCGGACGATGAAGCGAAGGCCCTGCTGGCCGCGTTCAAGTTCCCGTTCAAGAACTGAGGTGATTCGTGGCTAAACTTTCTCTCATTCAACGTGAACTGAAGCGCGAACAACTGGTCGCCAAGTTCGCCAAGAAGTATGCGGAACTGAAGGCGATCATCAATGACGCCAAGAAGTCGGACGAGGAGCGTTATCTCGCCCGTCTGGAGCTGCAAAAGCTGCCCCGCAATGCATACCCGACCCGTCAGCGCAATCGTTGCGAACTGACTGGCCGTCCGCGCGGCACGTTCCGCAAGTTCGGTCTGGCCCGTAACAAGATCCGTGAACTGGCTTTCAAGGGCGACATCCCCGGTGTCGTCAAGGCCAGCTGGTAATCGGCACGATCAGGAGATATCGCAATGAGCATGAGTGATCCTATCGCCGATATGCTGACCCGCATCCGCAACGCGCAAATGGTCGAGAAGACCGCCGTTGTGATGCCGTCGTCCAAGCTGAAGGTCGCGATCGCCAAGGTCCTCAAGGATGAGGGCTACATCGATGGTTTCGAGGTCAAGGGCGAAGCCGCCCGTCCCGAACTCGAGATTTCGCTGAAGTATTACGCCGGCCGTCCGGTGATCGAGCGCATCGAGCGCGTGAGCCGCCCCGGCCTGCGCATCTACAAGGGCCGCCACGACATTCCTCAGGTCATGAATGGCCTGGGTGTGGCGATCGTCACGACGCCGCAAGGCGTGATGACCGACCGCAAGGCACGTCAGGCCGGTATCGGCGGCGAAGTGCTCTGCTACGTCGCCTAAGCGCAAGGAGATACGACAATGTCCCGCGTTGGAAAAATGCCGATCGCCCTGCCGCAAGGCGTGGACGTCACGATCGGCGCTGAACAAATCAGCGTCAAGGGCGCCCTGGGCACCCTGAGCCGTACGCTGAATCCGCTCGTCGTCGTCAAGAACGACGCTGGCAAGCTGACCTTCACGCCCGCCAATGACTCGGCTGATGCCGACGCCATGAGCGGCACTGTGCGCGCTCTCGTGGCGAACATGGTCAGCGGCGTGACCAAGGGTTTCGAGCGCAAGCTGAACCTGGTTGGCGTGGGTTTCCGTGCCCAGGCTCAAGGTCAGAAGCTCAATCTGCAGATCGGTTTCTCTCACCCCGTGGTGAAGGACATGCCCGCCGGCATCAAGGTTGAGTGCGCCACCCAGACCGAGATCTTGATCAAGGGCGCCGATCGTCAGGTCGTCGGCCAGATCGCTGCCGAGGTTCGTGCCTTCCGTCCGCCTGAGCCCTACAAGGGCAAGGGCATCCGTTATTCGGACGAGAAGGTCTCCCTCAAAGAGACCAAGAAGAAGTAAGGAGCCGGAACATGCTGACCAAGAAAGAACAGCGCCTGCGCCGCTCGCGCCAGACCCGTGCCCGCATCGCCATCCAGCGCGTTGCGCGCCTGACGGTGTTCCGCTCCAACCTGCACATCTACGCCAGCGTCATTTCCGAAGACGGCCAGAAGGTGCTCGCCAGCGCCTCGACCGCCGAAAAGGAAATCCGTGCCCAACTGGGCGCCGACGGCAAGGGTGCCAGCGTGGCTGCCGCGACCGTGATCGGCAAGCGCATCGCCGAGAAGGCGAAGGCCGCCGGCGTCGAGAAGGTCGCCTTCGACCGCGCTGGTTTCGCCTATCACGGCCGTGTCAAGGCACTGGCAGAAGCCGCTCGCGAAGCTGGCCTGCAGTTCTGACGCACAAAGGAATACGAAATGGCAAAGTTTCAAGCTCGCGCGCAGACTGAAGGCAACGACGACGGCCTGAAGGAAAAGATGATCGCGGTCAACCGCGTCACCAAGGTCGTGAAGGGTGGCCGTACGCTGTCCTTCGCCGCACTGACGGTGGTCGGCGACGGCGATGGCCGTATCGGCATGGGCAAGGGCAAGGCGAAGGAAGTTCCGGTCGCCGTGCAAAAGGCCATGGAATCGGCTCGCCGCAACATGGTCAAGGTCTCGCTGAAGAACGGCACCATCCACCACAACGTGGTCGGTGAGCACGGCGCTGCGCACGTCATCATGGCTCCGGCTCCAGCCGGTACCGGCGTGATCGCCGGCGGCCCGATGCGCGCTGTCTTCGAAGTGATGGGCGTGACCGACATCGTGACCAAGAGCCACGGTTCGACGAACCCCTACAACATGGTCCGCGCCACGCTGGACGCGCTCAAGCGCTCCACCACCGCGTCGGAAGTCGCTGCCAAGCGCGGCAAGACGGTTGAAGAAATCTTCAACTGATCGCCGATCTGGAGAGACCAATGTCTGACAAGAAAACCCTCACGGTCAAGCTGGTGCGCAGCCCCATCGGCTGCCGCGCTTCCCACCGTGCCACCGTGGTCGGTCTGGGCCTGCGCAAGCTGAACAGCACCAAGACCCTGGAAGACACGCCGGCAGTGCGCGGCATGATCAACAAGATCGCCTACCTCGTGCAGGTGCTGTAAGCACTCGCTCGAATCGAAGGACTGAAGATGCAACTCAATACCATCAAGCCCGCCAGCGGCGCCAAGCACGCCAAGCGTCGCGTCGGCCGCGGTATCGGCTCGGGCCTCGGCAAGACTGCGGGTCGTGGTCACAAGGGTCAGAAGTCGCGCGCCGGTGGCTACCACAAGGTCGGCTTCGAAGGCGGCCAGATGCCCCTGCAGCGTCGCCTGCCCAAGCGTGGCTTCAAGTCGCAATCGCTGAAGTACAACGCCGAGATCACCCTGTCGGACCTGCAAGTCCTGGCCGGTGACGAGATCGACGTGCTGACGCTCAAGGCCACGGGCCTGGTGCCGGAACTGACGAAGACCGTCAAGGTCATCCTGTCGGGCGCCATCTCGCGCAAGGTCACCCTGAAGGGCGTGATCGCCACGAAGGGCGCCAAGGCGGCCATCGAGGCAGCCGGCGGCAAGGTCGAAGCCTAAATCGGACACACGGCACAGTGGCTACCAATCCCAATCAACTGGCCAAGAGCGGCAAGTTCGGCGACCTGCGTCGCCGGCTTGTATTCCTGCTGCTGGCGCTGGTCGTTTACCGCATCGGGGCGCATATCCCCGTGCCCGGCATCGACCCGGCCCAGCTGCAGCAGTTCTTCAAAGGCCAGGAAGGTGGCATCCTGAGCCTGTTCAACATGTTCTCGGGCGGTGCGCTGTCACGCTTCACCGTCTTCGCGCTGGGCATCACGCCCTATATCTCGGCCTCCATCGTGCTTCAGATCATGACGTACGTGGTACCGAGCCTGGAGGCGCTGAAGAAGGAAGGCGAGTCCGGCCGTCGCAAGATCACGCAGTACACGCGCTACGGCACCGTGGGCCTGGCCCTGTTCCAAAGCCTTTCCATCGCCATCGCGCTGGAAAGCTCGGCAGGCCTCGTCATCAATCCCGGTTTTGGCTTCCGCCTGACCGCGGTGACGAGCTTGGTGGCCGGCACGATGTTCCTGATGTGGCTTGGTGAGCAGATCACCGAGCGCGGCCTGGGCAACGGGATCTCGATCCTGATCTTCGGCGGTATCGCGGCCGGTCTGCCCGGCGCGCTGGGCGGTTTGGGCAGCCTGGTGCAGAGCGGCGGCATGACGGCGATCTCCTTCCTGATCGTCTGTGCCATCGTCGTGGCCGTGACCTATCTCGTCGTCTTCGTCGAGCGTGGTCAGCGCAAGATTCTGGTGAACTACGCCAAGCGCCAGGTCGGCAACAAGGTCTATGGTGGCCAGTCGTCGCACTTGCCGCTGAAGCTGAACATGTCGGGCGTCATCCCGCCGATCTTTGCCTCGTCGATCATCCTTCTGCCGACGACCATCGTCAGCTGGTTCGTGAAGACCGGTGCGCAGGACAACAGCGGAAGCTGGATGCAGACGGTGAAGAATGGTCTGCGTGACGTTGCCGATGCCCTGCACCCGGGTCAGCCGATCTATGTGATGCTGTACGCCGCTGCGATCATCTTCTTCTGTTTCTTCTACACGGCCTTGGTGTTCAACAGCCGTGAGACTGCGGACAATCTGAAGAAGAGCGGAGCGTTCATTCCTGGCATCCGTCCTGGCGAACAGACGGCGCGGCACATCGACAAGATCCTGTCCCGCTTGACCCTGGCCGGCGCGATCTACATCACCGCGGTGTGCCTGCTGCCCGAGTTCCTGACCCTGAAGTACAACGTTCCGTTCTATTTCGGTGGCACGTCCCTGTTGATCATCGTGGTCGTCACGATGGACTTCATGGCCCAGGTGCAGAGCTATCTGATGAGTCAGCAGTACGAGTCGCTGCTGAAGAAGGCGAATTTCAAGGCCGGCTGAAAAGCCGGACCCTGATCAACTGAATTTACAACCAGACGAACACGAACAGGCATGGCGAAAGACGACGTCATTCAGATGCAGGGCGAGATTCTCGAGAATCTGCCTAACGCCACCTTTCGTGTGAAGCTGGAAAATGGGCATGTGGTCCTCGGTCACATCTCGGGCAAGATGCGCATGCACTACATCCGCATCCTCCCGGGAGACAAGGTGACGGTGGAACTGACGCCCTACGATTTGAGTCGTGCTCGCATCGTGTTCCGGGCGAAGTGAGCTTTTAAAAGTCCCCGGACGCGTTAGAGCATTAAAGAGTAGGCCAAGGAGCAGACCATGAAAGTTTCGGCATCCGTCAAGCAGATGTGCCGCAATTGCAAGATCATCCGCCGCAAGGGTGTGGTGCGTGTGATCTGCACCGACCCGCGCCATAAGCAGCGCCAGGGCTGATTTGCAGCGCGACGACAAATAGCGAGAGAGAACGCAAATGGCACGTATTGCTGGTATCAACATTCCGCCCCAAAAGCACACCGAGATCGGTCTGACCTCGATCTACGGCATTGGCCGTACGACCGCGCAGAAGATCTGCAACGCTTGCGGTATTCCCCTCGACAAGAAGGTCAAGGATCTGACTGACGCTGATCTGGAAAAGATCCGTGAAGAAGTCGGCCGCCTGACCATCGAAGGCGACCTGCGTCGCGAGATGTCGATCAACATCAAGCGTCTGATGGACCTCGGTTGCTACCGCGGTTTCCGTCATCGCCGTGGCCTGCCGATGCGCGGCCAGCGTACGCGTACCAATGCCCGTACCCGCAAGGGTCCGCGCAAGGCCGCGGCCACCGGCAAGAAGTGATCCGCTGAAAGGCTTGAAAGGTTTATATGGCAAAAGCACCCAATAACTCGGCTGCCCAGCGCGTTCGCAAGAAGGTTCGCAAGAACGTTGCCGACGGTATCGCCCACGTTCACGCGTCGTTCAACAACACCATCATCACGATCACCGATCGCCAGGGCGGCGCCCTGTCGTGGGCTTCGTCGGGTGGTCAGGGTTTCAAGGGCTCGCGCAAATCGACCCCCTTCGCAGCCCAGGTCGCAGCCGAAGTGGCCGGCCGCGCTGCGCAAGAGCAGGGCATCAAGAACCTGGACGTCAAGATCAAGGGCCCCGGCCCTGGCCGTGAGTCCTCGGTCCGCGCCCTGGCTGCCCTGGGCATTCGCATCACCTCGATCTCCGACGTGACGCCCGTGCCGCACAACGGCTGCCGCCCCCAGAAGCGTCGCCGCATCTGATTTTGCGTTTTCTCGAATCGGTGTAATAATCACTGATTCAATCAAAGCCGACTGGTACGTGAGTGCCCGTCGGCTGTTTCGCTGAAGTGATTCACTTCATAAGCCCACCGTTCGAGCCCATAACAACCAGGCCGGACTCGCGCAGCCAAGGACCTTCGTCTCAGGTTGCGTCAGATTGAACAAGGACACGCAAAGTGGCACGTTATCTCGGCCCGAAGGCCAAACTTTCCCGCCGCGAAGGCACCGACCTGTTCCTGAAGAGCGCCCGCCGCTCCATCAGCGACAAGGCCAAGTTCGACACCAAGCCCGGCCAGCACGGTCGCACCTCGGGTCAGCGCACCTCCGACTTCGGTCTGCAGCTGCGCGAAAAGCAGAAGGTCAAGCGCATGTACGGCGTGCTGGAGCGCCAGTTCCGCCGCTACTTCGCTGAAGCCGAGCGCCGCAAGGGCTCGACTGGCGCCAATCTGCTGACGCTGCTGGAATCGCGTCTGGACAACGTCGTCTACCGCATGGGCTTCGGCTCTACGCGTGCGGAAGCTCGCCAGTTGGTCTCGCACAAGGGCATCACCGTGAACGGTGAAGTCGTGAACATCGCCTCCTACCTGGTCAAGGCCGGTGACGTGGTCGCCGTGCGTGAAAAGGCCAAGAAGCAGCTGCGCATCCAGGACGCCTTCAAGCTCGCCGAGTCCATCGGTCTGCCGGCATGGGTCCAGGTCGACGGCGCCAAGCTGGAAGGCATCTTCAAGAAGACGCCGGACCGTGACGAATTCGGTGCCGAGATCAACGAATCGCTGATCGTCGAACTGTATTCGCGTTAATCGTGTGTTGTGGCCGGCGGCGTCTTTGGGCGTGGCCGGCTTTTCCTCGTCCGGGTGGCCTGCATAGCACCCGGTTGGTCCTCAGCCTTATCGGTGTAACGAACCGAGGGTATTGAAACGAAAGACCTCATGCAAACAAATCTGCTCAAACCCAAGTCCATCAATGTGGAGCCCCTGGGCGGTCACCGCGCCAAGGTCACGCTGGAACCGTTCGAACGCGGCTATGGTCACACCCTGGGCAATGCCCTGCGTCGTGTGCTGCTGTCTTCGATGGTGGGTTATGCGCCGACGGAAGTGACGATCGCTGGCGTGCTGCACGAGTACTCGGCAATCGATGGCGTGCAAGAGGACGTGGTTCACATCATGCTGAACCTCAAGGGCGTGGTGTTCCGCCTTCACAATCGTGAAGAAGTGACCCTGGTCCTGCGCAAGGAGGGCGAAGGCCCCGTGACCGCCGCCGACATCCAGTGCCCGCACGACGTCGAGATCATCAATCCCGAGCACGTCATCGCCCACCTGTCGCAAGGCGGCAAGCTGGACATGCAGATCAAGGTCGAAAAGGGCCGCGGCTACGTGCCCGGCACGTTGCGCCGCTACGGCGACGAGCCGACCAAGAGCATCGGCCGCATCGTCCTCGACGCCTCCTTCTCGCCCGTTAAGCGCGTCAGCTACGCCGTCGAGAACGCTCGCGTCGAACAGCGTACCGACCTCGACAAGCTGGTCATGGAGATCGAAACCAACGGCGCCATCTCGCCCGAGGAAGCGATCCGTGCCTCGGCCAAGATCCTCGTCGAACAGCTCGCGGTGTTCGCCCAGCTGCAAGGCACGGACCTGGTCGATGCGTTCGACCAGCCGGCCCAGCGTTCCAGCAGCTTCGATCCGATCCTGCTGCGCCCGGTCGACGAGCTCGAGCTGACGGTGCGTTCGGCCAACTGCCTGAAGGCCGAAAACATCTACTACATCGGCGACCTGATCCAGCGTACCGAGACCGAGCTGCTCAAGACCCCGAACCTGGGACGCAAGTCGCTCAACGAGATCAAGGAAGTCCTCGCTTCGCGTGGCCTGACCCTGGGTGCTCGTCTCGAGAACTGGCCGCCCCAAGGTCTCGACAAGCGTTGATTGATTTCATGGCCGGTTGTAGTCTGACTGGCCACCTCCGCGAGAAGGTCAGTCTCGTGTTTTGAAGAAGTTTGGATGAGGCGCTGACCAACCTCATCCGGTGCACCCGGCAGTACCTGATACGGCTGCCGGTATTACATAGTTTTGAAAGGAATAGCACCATGCGTCACCGTCACGGCCTCCGCAAGCTGAACCGTACCTCCGAACACCGCAAGGCGATGCTGCGCAATATGTGCGTCTCGCTGCTGCAGCACGAAGCCATCAAGACCACGGTCCCCAAGGCCAAGGAACTGCGCAAGGTTGTCGAGCCCCTGATCACTCTGGCCAAGGAGCCCACACTGGCGAACCGCCGTCTGGCTTTCGACCGCCTGCGTGACCGCGACATCGTCACCAAGCTGTTCAACGAACTGGGCCCGCGCTTCAAGGCTCGTCCGGGCGGCTACACCCGCATCCTGAAGATGGGCTTCCGCGTCGGCGACAACGCCCCGATGGCCTATGTCGAGCTGGTGGACCGCGCCGAAGGCGAAACGCCCGCAGCCGAATAAGCTCAGCACGTCGGACAAGAAGCCAGCCTCGCGCTGGCTTTTTTTATTTGCCCGGATAATTCCGCCCCATGATCCGCATTTTCCAGACGTTCTTCCTCGCGCTGTTGCTATCCGTGCAGATGGCTCCCGCCAGTGCCGACGACTTCCTCGATCCCGAGCAGGCCTTCAAGCTCTCTGTGCGCACTCTTGACGACAAGACCGTCGAGGCTGCCTGGGCCATTGAGCCCGGCTATCACATGTATCGCGAGCAGTTCAAGGCGAGCGCCGAGGGCGCGCAGCTGGGCGAACCGGTGATGCCGGCGGGCGAGAAGAAGTTCGACGAGACCTTCCAGAAGGAGGTCGAGATCTATCACAAGCAGCTCGCTGTCCGCATCCCGGTCAGCGGCGCTAACGGCCTGTTCAAGCTGACCCTGGTCGGTCAGGGCTGCGCGGCCAAGGGCTTGTGCTATCCGCCGATGACGACGCTGTGGGAGATCGATCTCGCCAAGGGTTCGGTCAAAAAGATCGACACGCTCGATCCGCTCGCCACGTCTGCATCGCCCGCTACGACGGTGATCCCCGCCGCCAGCCCGGCCGCGCCCGAGGCGGCTGCTCCCACAACGGCGAGCGGCGGCGACAAGCTCACCGCCGCGCTGGGCTCCGGCCGCTTCTGGCCGCTGGTCTGGACCTGCCTGGGCATCGGCCTGGCGCTGGCCTTCACGCCATGCGTCCTGCCCATGGTCCCGATCCTCTCGAGCATCATCGTCGGCAGCGGCGCGGCCACCAGCCGTGCGCGCGGCTTTGGGCTTGCATTCAGCTATTCCTTCGGCATGGCCGTGGTCTACACCCTGCTCGGCGTCGCCGCGGCCCTGGCCGGCCGCGGCTTGGCGGCCGAGCTGCAGAACCCCTGGGTGCTCGGCGTCTTCGGCCTGGCCCTGGCACTGTTCGCCCTGTCCATGCTTGGCGCCTATGAGTTGCAGCTGCCGGCCGGACTGTCGGGCCGGCTCACCGAGACCTCTCAGAAGCTGCCGGGCGGCAAGTTCGTCGGCGTCTTCGTCATGGGTGCCGTCTCGGCGTTGCTGGTGAGCCCCTGCGTGACCGGCCCGCTCGCCACCACGCTCGTCTACATCGGCAAGACCGGCGACGTCGTGCTCGGCGGCAGCGCCCTGTTCGCGCTGGCCTGGGGCATGAGCGTGCCTCTACTGATCACGGGCGCCTCGGCCGGCGAGCTGCTGCCGCGCGCCGGCATGTGGATGGAGGCGATCAAGCATGCCTTCGGCCTGCTCATGCTCGCTGTCGCCCTCTACACCGTGCAGCCGATCTTGCCGCTGGCCGTGGCCCAGCTGCTGTGGGGCGGTCTGCTGGTTGGCACCGCGGCGATGTTCGGCCTCTTCGAATCGACGTCCTCCAAGAGTCCAGCGGCCTGGCTGCGCAAGTCGCTCGCCGTGATCGCCCTCGTGTGGGGCGGCGCGCAGCTGATCGGCGCGGCCCAGGGTGGCACCGATGTGCTCAAGCCGCTCGGTGCCTTCGCGATGGGCAGCGCGGGCGCGCCCAAGGCAGAAGCCGGCGGCGAGCTGCACTTCCAGAAGGTCAAGAGCGTGGCCGAACTCGACGTCCTGCTCTCCAGCGCCGGCAAGCCGGTGATGCTCGACTTCTATGCCGACTGGTGCGTGTCCTGCAAGGAAATGGAACGCGACACCTTCACCGACCCGGCCGTACGCGCCAAGCTGTCCCAGGCCCTGCTGCTTCAGGCCGACGTGACGGCCAACACGGTCGACGACAAAGCCCTGCTCAAGCGTTTCAACCTCTTCGGCCCGCCGGGCACGATCTTCTTCAATGCGCAAGGCCAGGAAAGCGGCTCGCGCGTGGTGGGCTTCCAGGACGCCGCCACCTTCACCACTTCGCTGACTGCTGCGGGTCTCTGAGACCTGTTTCGAGGCCGCCGGTTGCATGGCGGTACGCAGGGTTGAATCCGCCTTCAAAGCACTTTTGCCAAGGCGATGTTCTCGTGGGAGACCAGCGGATCAAGGGGAGACCGCAGGTGACTCGCGTCCACGTCAAAGGGTTGAACATCCGCTTCGGCGCCGGCCAGCCGTTTGAGGCCGAGCTGCCACTTTGTCGAGCCGCTCGGCAGCCAGCATGTCCTTTGGATGAATGCGGCCGGTACGACCGTCACGGCTGTGCTGCCCGGTCAGCGCGAGGCGGCCGATGGCGAGCGCCTGCCCTACGGCTTCGATGCGTCCAAGCTGCTCTGGTTCGACGCAGCCGGCGATCGCATCGACGCCTGACAGGCGAGGGCACTCAGTTCCCCTTGTAGATCCGCACCCAGTCCACCTTCATCTGCGCGGGGAAGACCGTGTTCGCATCGGGCGAGCCAGGCCAGTCGCCCCCGATGGCGAGGTTGAGGATCACGAAGAAGTTCTGCTCGAAGACCCAGGTGCCGCCGGGCGGCAGCGAGGCTGGCGTGAGGCGCTGGAGCTCCACGCCGTCCACCTGCCAGACGATCAGGTTGGGCTGCTTGATCAGCGTGTAGGTGTGCCAGTCTCCGGCCCAGGGCGTGGTGCTGGTCATCGGCTTGCCGATGCCGTTGGCACCCGAGTAGCCCGGGCCGTGTGCCGTGCCGTAGACGGACAGCGGTGTCTTGCCCACGTACTCCATCACGTCGAGTTCGCCGCTGGCGGGCCAGTCTCCGGTTTCGCCCAGGGCCCAGAAGGCGGGCCAGATGCCCTGGCCGCCGGGGAACTGGATGCGCGCCTCGAGCTTTCCGTACTGGAAATGGACCTTGCCCTTGGTCTGCAGCCGCGCCGAGGTGTAGCCACATGGCGTGCCGCTCCAGCATGGGCCCGCGTTGGGCGTCTTGTCCGCCTCGATGATCAGGGAACCGTTGCCGTCCTGCCAGGCGTTCTTGGGGGCGGCCGTGTAGTACTCGAGTTCGTGGTTGCCCCAGCCGTTGACCTCGGCGTTGCCGAGTTCGCTGTTCCAGTTGTTGCTGTCAGGCGCGGCGCCGGCGGCGCCGTTGAACTCGTCGCTCCAGACCAGGCTCCAGCTCGTGGGCAACGGCGCCGGGGCCGGAGCGGGCGTTGGGGCTGGGGCAGGCGCTGGAGCCGGAGAAGGCGCCGCACTGGCGCCGCCTCCGCCGCCACAGCCGGCCAACAGGGCCAGCAAGGTCAGAGCGGATTTCCAGGGCTTGGGGGCGGGTGCGATCATCGTCATGGAGTCTCCTCGTTGGCGTCCTTGTCTCATCGCTTCCAGTAGGCCAGGAAGTCGCGATACCAATGCGCGCTGGCCTTCGGGGTGCGCTTCTGCGTGTCGTAGTCGATGTGGACGATGCCAAAGCGCTTCAGGTAGCCGCTTGACCACTCGAAGTTGTCCATCAGGCTCCAGACCATGTAGCCCACTACCTTGACACCCTGGTCCATGGCATCGGCCACGGCCGTGATGTGGGTCTGAAGGTAGTCGAGCCGGTCTAGGTCCTCGATCCGGCCGTCCACCCACTTCGCATCGGGGAAGGCGCCGCCGTTCTCGGTCACGTGCATGGGCGGCAGGTTCGGGTAGTCGTTGTGGAGCAGGCACAGCAGATCGCGCAGGCCTTCGGGATAGATCTCCCAGCCCATCTCCGACACCGGCAGTCCGCGCGACTTGGCGTCCCAGTCCTTGCCGTCCGCCGAGACCACGCCCCGGCTGTAGTAATTGATGCCCAGGTAGTCCATGGGCGTTTGGATGACGGCCATGTCTCCGGGCTCGACTTTAGGCGCGTCCGCGCCGACCTCCTCGAGCACCTCCTCCGGATAGAGTCCCTTGAAGAGCGGATCGGTATACCAGCGGCGGTTGCGCGCGTCGACCTGGTGCGCGGCCTTCACGTCCGCCGGCATGGCCGTGGCCGGCATCTGCGGTGCGAGGTTGAGCACGATGCCGAGCTGGCTGCGCGCGCCGTCGGCGCGCAGGGCCTGCACGGCCAAGCCATGGCTCAGCAGCAGGTGGTGCGAGACCTGTAGCATGGTCTTGCGATTCCTGATGCCCGGCGCGAACACGCCCTGTTCATTGCCGAGCACGGCCACGACCCAGGGTTCGTTGTGTGTGGTGATGGCGGCGCAGCGGTCGCCGAGTGCGGCGTTCACATGGCGCGCGTAGTCCACGAAGCGATGCACGGTGTCGCGGTTCTCCCAGCCGCCCTTGTCCTGAAGGGCCTGCGGCAGGTCCCAGTGGTTGAGCGTGGCGTAGGCGCGGATGCCACGCAGGAGCAGCCCGTCGACGAGGCGCTCGTAGAAGGCCAGGCCCTTGGGGTTCCACGCGCCCTCTCCGAGCGGCTGCGCGCGCGGCCAGGCGATGGAGAAGCGGTAGGCGTTGACGCCGAGCGAGGCGATCAGGTCCAGGTCCTCCTCGAGCCGGTTGTAGTGGTCGCAGGCCACGTCGCCGTTTGACGCGTCGGCGATCACGCCAGGCTGGCGGCAGAAGCGATCCCAGATCGACTCGCCCTTGCCGTCGGCATGCGCGGCGCCTTCGATCTGGAAGGAACTCGTGGCCACACCCCAGACGAAGTCCTTGGGGAAGCGGTGATGGAGGGGAAGCTTGGACATGGCGATCTCTACTTGACGGTGCCCGTGCTCAGTCTGGTGATGAGTTGCCGCGAAGACAGGGCCAGCACAATGGGCGGGAGCAGGGGGGCGATGGCCGATCCGGCCGTCAGCTCACCCCATTCAGTGTTGACCGAGCTCTGCAGGCTGCGCAGGGCCGGCGGCAGGGCGCCTTGGTTGGCGCTGCGCAGCACGATCCGCGGCTGCAGGAAGTTGTTCAATGAGCCGATGAAGGTGAACAAGTCCAACGTGCCCAGCGCTGGCTGCAGCGGGGGCAGGGGCACGTGCCAGGAGATGCCGAGCTCGCTGATACCGTCACCGTCCATGCGCGCGGCGTTGAGCGGCCCCAGACCGAGCGCAGCAGCGGCGAGCAGGTGGCGGCGGGTCGGGGTTAAGTTTTGTCGCATGTCATTTTCGCGCGTCCCAAGGACAAGGCGATGTCTTGAAAGCGCTTTCAAAATTGTGCAAGTCGGCAGAAGGCGCTTGCAGCCGCATAAACCCTAGGAATTGACGCCTACACTCGGCTCCCAAATGAACAGCGAAAAGAAAGCGCCTTCAAAACCTGTGGACTCGGTGGTGACGCTGGAGCAGGTGGCGAAACTCGCTGGCGTCTCGCCGAGCACGGTCTCGCGCATCCTCAACGGCACGGCCACGGTCAGCGAGGCCAAGCAGGAGACCGTGCAGCGCGCTATTCGCGAGCTCGGCTATCGCCCCAATCCGGTCGCGCGCGGCCTGGCCGGCGGCCGAACGCTGTCTGTCGGCGTGGTCACCCAGGTGATCAGCAGCCCCTTCTATGGCGAGGCCCTGCTGGGCATTGAGCGCGAGCTTGAGCGCGCCGGCTATGTGCCGCTGTTCGTCAGCGGCAACTGGCACGAGGAAGACGAGCGCAAGGCCTTGCAGACCTTGCTGGCACGGCGCGTGGATGGCGTGATCGTGCTGGCCGGGCGCATCAGGGACGAGGAACTGCTCCAGATGTCGGACACCGTGCCAATCGTGGTGGTCGGCCGGCAGCTGCAGGGACCGCGGCTTTTCAGTTTCGCCTTCGACAGCCGCACTGGTGCGCGCCTTGCGGCCCAGCACCTGATCGAGCAGGGGCACCGGCGCATCGCGCTGATCACCGGCGACATGATCCACGAGGATGCCGTGGACCGGCATCAGGGTTACGTCGACGCGCTCACGGCTGCCGGCATTCCGATTGAGCCCGAACTCATCGTGCCCGGCGACTACAACGAGGCCAGCGGCATGCTGGCGGTGAATCGCCTGATCGACCACAACATCCGCTTCACGGCGGTCTTCGCCTGCAACGACCAAATGGCCTTCGGCGCCGCCCTGGGCCTCTCGCGCCGAAACCTGCGCGTGCCGGACGACATTTCCCTCGTGGGCTTCGACGACGTGGTCATGGCCCGCTACACGGTGCCTCCGCTGACCACGGTGCGCCAATCGGTCTACGAGATCGGCGCCGAGGCCGCCAAGGCCATGCTGGGCATGCTCAGGGGAGAGACCCCGCGCGCCACGCCTCCGCCTCCAGAGCTGTTGCTGCGCGACTCTACCCGCCGCATCTCGCGCTGATTCGGCGCGCGCCGGCGGGCCAGGGCCGGCCGTACCTGCGGCCGGGCAAAGGCCGACGCTCTCAGGACGGCGTCGTGCAGCAGGACCGCGCCAAGGTTCGCACCTAGCATTCGCGCGTCCGCCGCTAGCCTGCGCGCCCGCGCGACACAGTTGCGTTGAGTTGCGCCGATGTCGCGCGTTAGGGGAAAACCATGTGGTTTGGCGTCCTCCAAGCGCGCATCATGAACTGAAAGCGCTTTCAGTGCTTTGCAAGGCAGCGCCCTTCGCGCCGCCTGTGCGCCCCGCAGTTCCGCAGTACGCGCAGTAACCCGATCAGAATAAGTCGAGCCTTGCCCTGGCGACATGCGTCGCCAAGGTGATTGCATCGGCATCCCGTCGGCTCAAAATGAAAGCGCTTTCACAATCGCTTCCACCTTGCGGCACGACTCAAGGATCACAAACGGAGACATGCGAATGAGAACGACCCGCCCCTCCCTTCGTCTCACGCGCCTGGCGGCGGCCAGTGGCCTGCTGTTCGCGGGCGCCGCCGCCCAGGCCCAGGATGCTGTGCCGACGCAGCAGCTCGACACTGTCGTCGTGACCGGCATCCGCCAGTCCCTCGAGACCTCGGTCAACCTGAAACGCAATGCACACGGCCTGGTCGACGGCATCGTGGCCGAGGACATCGGCAAGTTTCCCGATACCAACCTGGCTGAGGCTATGTCGCGCATCAGCGGCGTGTCCATCGACCGAAACAACGGCGAGGGCACCAAGGTCACCGTCCGCGGCATGGGTCCGGACTACAACCTCGTGCTGCTCAACGGCCGCCAGATGCCGGGCTCCAACGTCGACAGCAGCGCGCCGAACTCGCGCTCCTTCGACTTCTCCAACCTCGCCGCCGAAGGCGTATCGGCCCTGGAGGTGTACAAGACGAGCCGCGCCAGCAGCCCCACGGGCGGTATGGGCGCGACCATCAATATCCGCACGCCGCGTCCCTTCGACAACAAGGGCACGGTCGCCAGCTTCGGCGTGAAGCTGGTCAAGGACCAGTCTGCCCAGCGCCTGCCCGCCCCCGAGAAAGGCAAGCAGGCCACGCCCGAGATCTCCGGTATCTACAGCACGCAGAACAGCGACGGCACCCTGGGCATCGCGCTGATCGGCTCCTACCAGGTGCGCGATTCCGGCTACAACCAAGCTGCCGTCAGCAGCGGCTGGCATACCTTCCCCGGAACGGCCGACAACACCAACACCTGGGGTGGCCTGCCTGCGAGTTCGCCGGAGATCAAGAACCGTCCGACTGCCACGGACATCTACAACGTGCCGCAGAACCTGAACTACTCCTTCACCGGCATCCATCGCGAGCGCCTGAACGGCCAGCTCGTGCTGCAGGCCAAGCCGATGAAGGACCTGGTCGCCACGCTGGACTACACGATGTCGGAGCAAAAGTTCCGCCAGACCCGCAACGATCTCTCCGCCTGGTTCAATTTCGGCGGTCAGTTCGGCTCCTACACCAGCGGGCCGATCGCAACACCGCTCGTCTACGGCGAGCACATGAGCGGCGCCGACGTGGCGATGGGCACCTCGCGCGTCAAGACCAAGAACAACAACGAGTCCCTGGGCCTGAATCTGGCCTGGAAGGCTAGCAACGCGCTGAACTTTGAGTTCGACGCGCATCACTCCACTGCCACCTCCGGCGCAGACGATCCGCTGGGTACCAGCGTGGTGATGGGCACGGCGTCCATGAACCGCGGCGACACCTCGGTGGACTTCAGCCAGAAGTTCCCCGTCCTCACGATCGCCAACGCGCCGCTGAATCCGGCGCTGGAGGAACTGCAGGGCACGGTGTTCAGCAACAGCTACCAGCGCGACCAGATCGACCAGTTCCAGCTCAAGGGCAACTGGAAGATCGACGCCGACAGCGGCCTGGACTTCGGCGCGGCCCTGACCGATGTGAAAAACCGTTCGGCCTTCTCCAACGTGCAGCGCGACACCTGGGGCGCCAACGCATCGGGCGGCCCGTCCGTCGTGCCGGACAACATCTTCCACGTCGACCAGGTCAGCAAGTACTTCAGCCGCATCCCGGGCTCGGGCAGCGCGGCGCTGTACAACAACTTCTTCGTCTTCAACTTCGACGACATTCGCAACGCCGCGATCAACTACCTGGGTAGCGACGCGCTGCTCAAGGCCTCGTGGAACTTCATCAACGATTTCCACACGACCGAGAAGTCGCAGGCCGCCTATCTGCAGTACAACCGGCAGTGGGAGTGGGGCATTCCCTTCGAGGCCTCGGTCGGTGCGCGCTACGAGCACACCAAGGTCACGTCGCCGAGCAGCGAAGCGACCCCGACCACGGTGACCTGGGTTTCCGCCAACGAGATTCCGATCACCTTCAACGGTTCGACCAACTCCTCGCGCTCGGGCCAGTACAACTACGTGCTTCCGTCCATCGACCTCGCGGCCGACGTCACGCCCGACATCAAGCTCCGCGTCAGCTACGGCGAGACGATCGGCCGCCCGGGCTGGGCCTCGATCCAAGGCGGCGAGACGCTCAACAGCCTGGCTCGCATCAACGGCGGCAGCGGTGCAGTGGGCAACCCTGGCTTGAAGCCGCTGAAGTCGAACAACATCGACTTCTCGGCCGAATATTTCTACGCCAAGGCCAGCTACATCTCGGCGAGCTACTTCCACAAGTCGATCGTCAACTACATCACCCAGACGGTCATCGACGCCACGCCCTTCAACCTGCACACGCCGGTGGGCAGCGCGATGTACCAGGCTGCAGTGGCCTCCGGTTGCCAGCAGTCCGATTCGGGTTGCATTCGCAACTACATCTTCACGAACTATCCGACTGCGCCGGGCGTGAACGTCGCGGCGCAGACAATCACGGCCCAGCCCGGCGATCCGCTGCTGCACTTCATGATGTCCACGCCGTCCAACAACCCGGCCACGGTGGGCCTCAACGGCGTGGAGCTGAACCTGCAGCACAGCTTCCGCAACGGCTTCGGCGGTGCGGTGAACTACACCCGCGTGCGTTCCGGCCTCAAGTACAAGGACGCCGTCGTCGGCGACCAAACCGGCTCCTCCCTGGTCGGCCTGGGCGACTCGGGCAACCTCGTGGCCTTCTACGAAGACGAGAAGTTCAGCACTCGCGTGGCCTACAACTGGCGTGGCAAGTACCTCTCGGCGGCCTACGGCGGCACTGACGGCGCGCAGCCGCAGTACACCGAGCCCTATGGACAGTGGGATGCGAGCTTCTCGTACAACTTCGACAAGAACCTGTCCATGCAGCTCGAAGGCATCAACCTGACCGACGCCTACACGCGCACCCATATGCGTGCCGTGCAGCAGGTGGGCGCGGTGACACAGCTGGGCCGTCGCTTCATGATTGGCGCGCGCTACAAGTTCTGATGCTGTCTCCTCGCAGGACTGGGATGGTCCCGCTGCGACAATCTCGGGCCGCGCTTGCGCGGCCCTTTTTTCCTCCTGCTTCTTCTTGAGAGAAAAGCCGAAGTGACTGATCTCGTGCGGCGGATCCTGGTGCTGGGTGGCGGCTCCTCGGGCTGGTTGGTGGCGGCGCTGCTCGCCGCCGAGCACGGCCCGCGCGGCCTGCAGATCACCGTGGTCGAGTCAAGCGAGGTGCCGACGATCGGCGTGGGCGAGGGCACCTGGCCGACGATGCGCGACACGCTACGTCGCATTGGCCTGTCCGAAACTGAGTTCATTCGCCACTGCCAGGCCTCGTTCAAGCAGGGCTCGCGTTTCGACGGCTGGATTCACGGCCGCGATGCCGCAGACGGTGACCGTTACTACCATCCGTTCACGCTGCCCGTCGGCCACGGTGACGTGGACCTCGTGCCGGCCTGGCTGGCTGCGGGCGAGCGCCCCTTCGCCGACCTGGCCAGTCCGGCCGTACAGGTCTGCGAGGCCGGCCGCGCGCCCAAGCAGGAACAGACGCCCGAATTCGCCGCCGTGGCGAACTACGCCTACCACTTCGATGCCGGCCTGTTCAGCCAGATGCTGCGCGAGCATGCGGTCGGCCAGCTCGGCGTGCGGCACGTCGTCGATCATGTCGATGCCGTGCTGACGCAGGACGACGGCGACCTGCGCGGCCTGCAGACCCGCGCGCACGGCCTGCTGGAGGCTGACCTCTTCGTCGACTGCTCGGGCATGACCGCCTTGCTGATCGGCGGGCATTTCGGCGTGCCGCTCAAGAGCGAGCGTGAGGTGCTCTTCAACGATGCAGCTCTGGCCCTGCAAGTGCCCTATGCGCGGCCCGACGCACCGCTGGCCTCCTGCACCATCGCCACGGCCTGGGCCAAGGGATGGATCTGGGACATCGGCCTACCTGCGCGGCGTGGCGTCGGCTGCGTGTACTCGCGCTCGCACGC
Organism: Roseateles sp.; assembly: GCA_019234295.1. Lineage (GTDB taxonomy): Bacteria > Pseudomonadota > Gammaproteobacteria > Burkholderiales > Burkholderiaceae_C > JAFALK01. The sequence continues at coordinate 66,941 of JAFALK010000009.1, read as the reverse complement.
CAGCGAGGAGGAGGCGCAGACCGCCCTGCACGCCTATCTGGATGCCACCGGCGCGCCGGCCGAGCGCAATGCGCCGCGACCGATCCGTTTCGATCCCGGCTACCGCGAGCGCTTCTGGGTGCGCAACTGCCTGGCCATCGGCCTCTCCAGCGGTTTCATCGAACCGCTGGAGGCCTCGGCCCTTGCCCTGGTGGAGCAGTCGGCCGCGCGCCTGTGCAACGAGCTGCCACTGAGGCGCGACGTCATGGACGGCGTGGCGCGCCGCTACAACGAGGACTTCGTCTATCGCTGGGCCCGCGTCATCGACTTCTTGAAGCTGCACTACGCATTGAGTCGTCGCGAGGACAGCGACTACTGGCGCCTGCACCGCGACCCGGCCAGCTGGCCCGCGTCCATGCGCGAGCTGCTGCCGCTGTGGCGGCTGCGTGCGCCGGCGCGCCACGACTTCGGCCGCATCGACGAGATCTTCCCCGCCGCCAGCTACCAGTACGTGCTGTACGGCATGGGGTTTCGCCCAGAGCCGCAGCCGGTCACTGCCGCTACGCTCCATACGGGCCAGGCATGCTTCGAAGAAGCGGCCCGCCAGGCGCGCCGATTCGTCCCCGCGCTGCCTGGTCATCGCGCCTTGATCGACCACATCCATCAGACCGGTTTTCCACGATGACGCGTCCCGTCCTGCTTGACAACGTCACCCACCGCCATCTGCGCGTGCACGGTGGCCACTCCGCGGCCACCGGCGATGCGCGCCAGTCGGCCCTGGCCCTGCCGGCCGAGTTCCGCCAGCTGCAGGCGCATTACCCGATCGTCTTCCAGCTCGTGGAAGGCGGTTTCCAGCCCATCGCGCTTTTCGGCCTCGAGCCTGACCAGAACCTGTTCTTGAAGGACGGCGCTTGGGATGCCTCCGTGCTGCCCATGGCAGCGCAGCGCGACCCGTTCATGATCGGTCACCACGGCGAGCAGCTGCAGCTGCATGTGGACCTGGACAGCCCGCGCATCGTGCGTCCGGAGGAGGGCGAGGTGGGCTCGGCCGTCTTCATGCCGCATGGCGGCCACAGCGAGTACCTCGACCGGATGATCGGCCTGCTCGAGCACCTGCACGCGCAGGCGCAGGCACTGCCGGCCTTCATCGAAGTGCTGATGCGCCACCAACTGCTCGAACCTTTCGTGCTCGACGTGACCCTTGGTGACGGCGCCCAGGCGCGACTGTCGGGCCTGCATACCGTGCACGAGGAACGCCTGGCCGCATTGCCGGGCACCGTGCTGGAGAGCCTGCAGCGCGACGGCCACCTGCTGCCCATCTACATGCAGCTGGCCTCGCTGTCGCGCTTCGAGGACCTGGCCGCGCGCCATCGCCGGCGCCATCTCGGTGGCGTCTGAGCATGAAGTCCGTCCCGATTTGGCCCGGCGACGTCGATCCCGACGTGCTGCCCGACGAGCTGCTGCGCGCCGATCGCCCCTATTTGCTGCGCGGTGCTTTCGCGCATTGGCCGGTGGTGCAGGCGGCGCGCCGGTCCGACCGTGCCGTGGCCGACCATATGATGGGCTTCTATCGCGGCATGCAGATTGGCCTGTTCCAGATCCTGCCCGAGGCGCGCGGCCGCGCCTTCTATGCCGACGAAAGCCTCAGCAGCTTCAATTTCACCCGCCATGTGGCGACGCTGGACCAGGTGCTGATGGGGCTGCTCGGGTTGGCCACGGCAGCCGACGGGCCGACCCTCTACGTGGGCTCGACGACTGTCGAGGCCGTGCTGCCCGGTTTCCTCGACGTGAATCGCCTGGATCTCGGCGAGCGCGAGGCGCTTGTGAGCCTGTGGCTGGGCAATCGCAGCCGCATCGCCGCGCACTACGATCTGCCCGATAACCTGGCCATCGTGGCTGCCGGCCGCCGCCGCTTCACACTGTTCCCGCCCGAGCAGATCGGCAATCTTTATATGGGCCCGCTGGACCCGACGCCGGCCGGCCAGCCTGTCAGCCTCGTTGACTTCCTGGCGCCGGACTTCGAGCGCTTCCCGCGCTTCGCGCGCGCTCTCGAGGCGGCCGAGCAGGCTGAGCTTGAGCCCGGGGACGCCGTCTTCATCCCGAGCATGTGGTTCCACCACGTTGAGGGCCTGGAGCCGATCAACCTGCTGATCAACGCCTGGTGGCGGCAGACACCCGCGCATGTCGATTCGCCGCTCAATACGTTGCACCTGGCCCTGATGACGCTGCGCGACTTGCCGAAGCGGGAGCGGCAGATCTGGCAACACCATTTCCAACATTTCATCTTCGGCGCGGACGCGAGCACCTGGGAGCACATCCCGGCTGAGGCCCGAGGCCTGCTGGGTCCCATCGACGAAACGCTTTCGCGCCGCGCGCGCGCCCAACTGCTGAGCAATCTGAAACGATGAATCCCTCCATAAAGCCCATGCGCCGCATCGTCATCGCCGGTGGCGGCACCGCCGGCTGGATGATGGCCGCGCTGATGAGCAAGCTGCTCGGCAAGCAGCTCGACATTCACCTCGTCGAATCCGAAGAGATTGGCACCGTCGGCGTTGGCGAGGCCACGATTCCCGCGCTGTTGACCTTTCACAACCTGCTTGGCATCACCGAGTCGGAGTTCATGGCGGCTACGCAGGCCACCTTCAAGCTCGGCATCAACTTCGAGGGCTGGCGGGACGTCGGACAGGACTACTTCCATTCCTTCGGCATCACCGGCATTGACCACTGGAGCGCCGGGTTCCAGCATTTCTGGCTCAAGGGCCGCAGCGAAGGCATCGCCCAGGAATATCGTGCCTACAACGTCGAGACGATCGCGGCCTTTGCCGGCCGCTTCGCACACCTGCAGCGCAACGGGCTGAACTACGCCTACCACCTCGATGCCGGCCGCTACGCCAAGTACCTGCGTGCGCTGAGCGAGGCCTGCGGCGTGCAGCGCATCGAAGGCAAGATCGCCGCCGTGCTGCAAGACGGCCCGCAAGGCCGTGATGGCGACATCACCGCCCTGCAAATGCAGGACGGCTCGCGCATCGAGGGCGATCTCTTTATCGACTGCACAGGCTTTCGCGCCCTGCTGATCGGCGAGACCCTCGGTGTGGGCTACGAGGACTGGTCGCACTGGCTGCCCTGCGACCGCGCCGTCGCGGTGCAGACCGCGGCCGTGCGCGAGCCCTGGCCCTACACGCGCTCGATCGCGCACCCCTTCGGCTGGCAATGGCGCATCCCGCTGCAGCACCGCGTGGGCAATGGTCTTGTCTACAGTAGCAAGGAGATGAGCGACGCAGATGCTCCCGAGGTGCTCAAGAAGAACGTCGAGGGCGAGTTGCTGATCCAACCGCGCGTGCTCAAGTTCCTGCCCGGCCAGCGCCACAAGACCTGGGAGCGCAACTGCATCGCCGTCGGCCTGGCCAGCGGCTTCATCGAGCCGCTGGAATCCACCAGCATCCACCTGATCCAGCGCGCCGCCATCCGCCTCATGCAAATCTTCCCGGCCGGCGGCATCAGCCTGGCGGACGTCGAGGAGTTCAACCGCCAGTCGCAGCGCGAGCTCGAGCACATCCGCGACTTCATCGTGCTGCACTACCACGTCAACAATCGCCAGGACTCCGATCTCTGGCGTCACGTGCGCGAGATGGAAGTGCCGGCGAGCCTGCGCCATCGCATCGAACTTTTCCGTGACACCGCGCGCGTGTTCCGCTCGAGCGACGAGCTCTTTGCAGAGAATTCCTGGATCCAGGTCATGATGGGGCAGGGCATCGCGCCGCGCAGCTACCACCCGGTGGCCGACCTGATGGGCCGGGCCGAGCTCGCCGACTTCCTCGGCGACATCCAGCTCAAGGTCAATCGCGCTGTTGCGCAGATGCCGGCCCATGGCGACTACGTACGCAACTACTGCCCGCCAACTGCGGGCTCGCAAGGGGCCACCGCGCCGATGATGAACGCGGGCGCCTAAGAAGAAAGTGCGCTGCTCGTTTGGCAGAGCCTGAATATTCGTATATACTGCTAGCTTCAGTCGCGGGGTGGAGCAGTCTGGTAGCTCGTTGGGCTCATAACCCAAAGGTCGTAGGTTCAAATCCTGCCCCCGCAACCACGGTTAAATACGCAGGCAGCCCGACACCGGAAGGTAGTCGGGCTGTTTTGTTTTCAAACTCGGCCCAGACGGATCCATCGTCGTTAACGGACAGCGTGATGCGCCCCAGCAGCTTGGAGAAGGCTTCCCGAGTCAGCATGATGTCGCCGGCCAGGGCGACTTCTATCGTGGCGACCACCGCGCTATAGGACCTCATGGTCTCCTCGACCATGCCCTCGACGTCGACTTGTGCGGAGTTCTGCGACAGGACCATTGCCTCCAGTTGCAACTTTTCTTCTTCGAGGCGCTTCAATCGGCTGCCGAGCGCTTCGCTCATGCCGATCTTGACGATGGCATCAACGATGCGGGCAATTTCGCCGGACAAATCCTTGAGGCGCGCCTCCTGTTGAGCAATTCGTGCCTTGTCCTGACGCGCCGTCGTTTCAGCATGAAGGGCGTCGCGTAAGGTTTGCTCGAATCGGGCCTTCGCAGCAGGGGCCATGACCTCATGCCGAACCACGTTTAGAAGTCCAGCATCAACCTGCTTGCGTGGCACAAGAGCGCCGTTGGAGCAAACGGTGGGGCCCCGGTCCTTCCTCTTTCCGCAGCCGTACGAGCGACCGTTCACCGCAATCATCGCGCCGCCGCATAAAGGACATCGCAGTTGGCCACCGAACATGGTCCGGGGCGGACGACCGCCCTTGGACTGAGCGGCCTTTCTCCGTCCGACTCGAGCTCGCACAGCATTCCAGGTGTGGTCGTCGATGATCCGAAGTTCGGGGCGTTCGATGATGGTCCACTCTGACTGCGGCCGCTCTCTGCGCTCGCGGTCGCGAGTGTCTGGATGCGTCAGCCATTGGCTCCGATTCCAGATTTGCTGGCCAACGTAGAGCTCATTGTTGAGGATGCCCGCTCCCTTTTTCGGACTTCCGTAGATGGCGGACACGGACCAAGCCCCGTTGCGAGGCGAGGGGATGCGCGCTGCGTTGAGGCCGTGGGCGATCCGTTGCGGGCTTAGCCCGCTGGCGAAGTCATTGAAGATCCTCTGCACTACAGATGCGGCAGCCGGGTCGATTTCGATCGCGCTGCCCTCGGGCCCCTTGACCAACCGATATCCGAATGCCGCGCCGCCAGCTGCCATGCCGCGCAGCACCTTACCTGAGAGTCCCCGATGGGTCTTCTTGCTCAGGTCCTCAAGGTAGACGGAGTTGATGATGCTTCGGAAACCGCGATTCAGCTTGCGAGATGCCGAGTCGCTGTCGTAGCCATCTGAGACGCCGATGATTCGGATCCCATCATGCTCCAAGCGACGAAGAAAGCTCTCCTGCTCGACACCGTCTCTCGTCAGTCGGTCTAGCCCTTCGACCAAAAGAATGTCGAAATCGCGGCGAACGGCCGCTTGAGCCAAGAGGCGCCCGTCGGCGCGGGACTCGATGCGTGTGGTTCCAGAGACAGCATGGTCACCGAGCCGGAGAACTACGCGGAAGCCTTGGGCCTTCGCATAATGGTCACAGAGTGCGAATTGGTCATCCAGCGACTTGTCGCTCTGCTTGTCGGTTGAGTATCGAGCGTAGATTGCTGTGCGGCGCATGTTGTCGGTCGATCGAATTCGTGATGGCGATAGGACTGCTCAGAGTTCTGGGAATCCAAAAGGCGTCTTGCGTTGGCTATCGCGAGGATTCGAATGACAGTGGTCAGTCCCGACGACATTTCGCTGGCGGGGCCGCCGAAGCTGGTGTGTTCCGAAGCGGGAGCCATGCCCACTCCGTGGCGATCTGGGAACGGCGACTCGAGGGCCAAATCTTCTTGATGGTGTTGGTGTTGCAGGGAGCGTTGCATCGGGCTTGTGCATGAGTTCCCATATTGCATATCACCTGTGCCGCGCGATTTCAAGTAAGCAGCCGGGCTGCATTCAGCAAGGCACAGAACGCCCAATTTATTGGATATCACATGAGCGCCAAAGCTTCAAGGCGCCGACCGCATTAGGACCGCTGCGCAGGCTAGAGGCCAGGGTAGTTTGCCCAAGTCTGTGATGCGCCGTTACCCGCGGCCTTCGAGCACTTCAACAACGTGCATCCGCACTCGAGCCTGAAAATGCGGTCGCCCAGAGAGTTCAGGCAACATCAACAGCGCGCCGCCCAGATCGGGAGCGCGTCAACCAGCGCATAGACCGTGTCCGGTTATGCGGGGGCAAGACCACTCGGACTCCAGGTCCTTGCGCACCTGGTCACGGCCGACGACGCCGAATCTATGCTTCGCATGCTCTCTGAAAACCTGAGCCGAAACGATCTCAGTCCGCTCGAGCGCGGCAAGCAATACAAGGCTGCCAGAGAGATGCCACGGTTCCGCTCCACGTCGCTCCGAAAACTTGCAGACGCGCTAGGAGTCAAGGATTTTTCTGGCATGGCGAAGGCCTTGAGGCTGGCGGAGCTGCCCGAATGCGTACTGAAGGCCTTTGCGTCTCCGAAGGACATCCAGGTCAACTGGGGGGCAGCTTTGCACGAAGCCATCGCCGCAGACGAGGAGGGCGTCTATGCGAGAGCGGCAGAGCTCGCATCGGCCTCGAAGGCTATCGACCCCGAGTTCATCTTTCAACGCCTTTGCAATGTGACCCAGACCACGGCAAGCCGAGCGGGAAGAACGGAAGTCGTGAACGACCACCAGGGCAACAAGATTGCCACGCTCGAGTTACCGAAGGCGAGAAGCCGCAAAGGGATTGTCATCCGGCTGGAGCCTGCATTCGGTGACGTGGACGGACTGAAGGCTACATTGAGGGCGTACTGCTCGCTTGACCGTTCACCGCAGAACGATGGGCCGCTGCAGGCTTCGCGGCGCCAGCCATGAAGATCAAGACTCTCAAGCGTCGGGCGATCGACGCTCTCGTCCGTCGCAACGCTGACCGCCGCCTACTGGAGCGCGAATTGCGAGACTGGGAAAACATTCCGGCCATCGGCAGAGAGCTCGGTCGCCGCCAGTAGCCCGATACCGCTACTGCCTCCGGTGATGAATGCGACACAGTCGGCGAACTGTGCTGCGGTCTCCATCCCTCAGCGCGCCTGCGTCGATGCCAGGACCGTGTGTTCGACGTACGGCTTCAACCCCTTGCGGAGCATTCCGTGAAGCAATCGCTGAAGCAGCAGATGCCAGAAACCGCCTAGGAAAGGCACCTTGGATCGAAAGCGGATGGACCACGCCACTCGCGTGTGTCCCCTTCCGGTCTCGCCCAATTCGATGTTGCCCAGGTGGTAGATGAAAGGCGAACCCTGTATCACACGATAGCGGATGCACCGCTTTGGATCTACCGCTACGACCTGCTCTACGACGACGCCTGGCGTGCCACGCATCAGACGCTCGCTGCCACGCCCGTTGCGAGAGGAGAACCCGTCACGCTGTACACGCACGCTCTCGAAGCCGATCCAGGCGTCCATCCGGTCCGGATCGTTGAGGGTCGCCCATACCTCCTCCAAGGGTGCCTCAATCTCGACGCTGGCCTCGACCTGATGGCTGTCGGGCGAAGGGCGCTTATCGATGGGCATCTGGACAAAGCCCCACTGCTTGTCCCCGCGCATCGACATCCAAAGAATCTCGATAGAAAACCCAAGGGCATCGTTCACGTAGACGACACCAGCGCCCGGGAGGTGTATCGGGCGATGATTGGGACGCGCGCCCACAGCGAGGGCTCGCTGGTAGATCGCCGTGTGGTCGCGCTTGGTACGTGCACCGAAGGCGACGTTGAGGATGCCCTGATCACAGATTCGATATCCCGACGGCCACGGTTGGCCCGCGGGGTCGAGGTACTGCACGACCTCGACCAATATGTCGCCGCATTCCAGCACCGCGCTCTTGCGGTGCGCTCCTGGCAGATTCCATAGGGCTTCGTGCTCAGGTGCATGCAGCTCCGTCGACAGGGGCTCGCGTCCACCGATGGATTGGAACGTCGCCACACTGCGCGCCAGATCTGGCGTCGACAGCGTTATCGATCGCATAGCGGCTGTGCAGCCTTTGCGCTGTGCCCGCTGCGCATGCGGAAGCGGGTCTCGTTCCAGCAGCTCGACGAAGACGCCGTCCGGATTGCGCACGCAAGCACGGCGGTCCCCCATCTGTCCGAGGGTTGGTCCGATGGGTTGAGTGCCAAGCACCGCCAGGCGACGTAGCGCTGCGTCGAAGTCAGCCACCCACACACCGATTCGTCGATATCCGATGTCGCACGGTCTCGCGTCATCCGGCATGAGTTTCGCCATCGGACGGCAGAACTGGAACATCTCGATCTGAAACCACGGATTGAGGCCCACCAGCCACCAGCAGTTCGAGGCCGCGCCAGGCAACCCCTGAACAAGTTGGGTGAGCGGCGAGCTCATCATCAGGCGGCTGCCGCCGGCGGGCACGAAGCCCATTCCTTCGCGAAACCATCGCTCAGTAACGCGCAAATCAATGACCGAGAACGCGATTTGGTTCAAAGGGGTGCTGGCTGTCATCATGGACAACGACTGTGCGTCGTCAAAGTCGCAGCGGCAAGGTTCGTACCAGACATCTTGCAGTCAATTCGGGACAATCGGGGCGCTCCCCGGTAGTGCAGATGGATGCGCCCGCTCCTCGGTAGCCCCCTGACTTACTCCTACAAGACCCGCGTGATCGATGCTCCGATCGATGCTTATCAGGGCACCGCGAGGTGACGTACTGGTTCGTATATCAACTCAGGCGCTTCCGAGCCAGCGACCAGGTGATGATGAAGTTCCCGCAGAGCCTGTAACTATGCAAAGCATGGCGATCCCGACGACGCCTTCCAACCCGGCGGACGACGATGCCAGGCGCCGCTCGTCGCTCGCCGCTACCGATGTCGTTGGGGAACTCCGCGTCGGTGCTCGCGCTCGCAAGATGACGGGCGGCCGGGAGGCCTGGAATCGGGGCGCGGCGCTGCCGCGCAGTGGCCATGGCGGAGAGTCCGAAGGTCTTTGATCCGGCTAGGTCCCACCGGCACAGAATGGGTGCCAGACCCGCCAGCGATTCCATTGCGTCCCGGAACAGCACATGCTTAATGGCCGCGGATTCGCAATGTCGCGCAGAACAAGGCTAGCGGTGTGCCGAGGTCGGCCGCCACCGCCCAGTCGGTGACGCATCCAAGCGCTGACGGCCCAACGGTCGCATCTTCCGAGCGTGATGAACGGTCGTGTCGGGATCTTTCGGCCTCAGGCGGGGTTGCGTGGTGCCTAGACTCTAGCCTGGTGGCGTGCAACATTGGCCGGTAAACCACTCAAAATCACAATTGGTGCCAACCACCCACTATTACCAATCAACGTGAGCTAAAGATATTGCTCTCATAACACAGCGCGGTCGCGCTGGAGGGGTCGATGAGAATCTTGGCGTGGCGGTTCGGATCGCCGAGGGCCGTGAAGGCGGCGTCGACGCCGGCTAGGCCCACTTCGCCGGTCAACACCGGCTCGCATTGGACGCGGCCTTCGGCCATCATGTGCAGCACGTCGCGGAACTCCAGCGGCGAATAGCCGAGCACGAAGCGCAGCTCGATCTCTTTGTTGATCGCGATCGAAGGTTCAATATGGTCGCTCTGCATGCACACGCCGGCCACAACCACGCGGGAATAGTGCGGTGCGCCCGAGATCACGCTCTGCACCACGCCCGGAGCGCCCACGCACTCGAAGACCACTGGGCGCTTGGGCGCCAGGCCCAGCCCTTCGGCTAGGCGCCAAGTCTGCCACCAAGGCAGGGGCAACTTGCCGAGCTTTTCGCGCGTGGACAGTCCCAGCTCGAACATTGCGGGAACATCGGGCACGTGTCCGAATGCTTCCCAGCTTGCATAGGGCGAAGTTTCGCGCGGGTCGATGACGCGGTCGGCCCCGCACGCTTGCGCGAGCTGGCGCCGGCCTGCCGAAAAGTCGGCTGCGATCACGGTAAGAACGTCGCGTGCCTTGAGCAGGGCGATGATGGCCAGGCCCACGGGGCCGCAGCCGATCACCACGGCTACATCGCCTTTCTTCACCTCGCCGCGGCGCACCGCGTGCCAGCCCACGGCCATGGGCTCGGTCAGCGCGGCCACGCGCGGCGCCAGTCCGTTCGGGATGGGCAGCATCAGCGATTCCTGCACCACCGTGCGTTCCGCATAGGCCCCCGGCGACTGCTCGGAGAGGCCAATCATGTCGATCTCCGCGCCGCGGCGCAGCAGCGGCATGGCGACGACCGGCGTGCCGGGCCGGAGCTTGCGCGTGGTGCCCGGGCCGTGCTCGATCACCTCGGCGCTGAACTCATGGCCGAAGACGACCGGCGCGGCGCTGCTGCTGATGCCGCGGTAGCCGCTGCGCGCCATCAGCTGGCCCCAGTGGTCGCAATGCTGGCGAACGTGTAGGTCGGAGCCGCAGATGCCGCAACGCAACACCTTGACCAGCACCTGGCCTTCACCCGGTTCTCGCTCGGGCAGATCAACGAGCGAAAGCTCGCGGTTCTGGCAGACGACGGCCTTCATGCGCGGGTTCCCCGGCGCGCGGCGCGCCACCAGCCGGCGGCCATGAACACGAGCAAGGCCAGCACGATTGTCACGAGGCGCAGTTCGGGCACGACCATCTCCACTTCGGTGGGTGTGAGCATCAGGTCTAGCGACATCAGCTTGTAGGGCGCGATGGGACCGTAGGCCGGATCGGCGAGCAGTTCCAGGAACGCACGCCGACTCGGGTAGCGCACGACGAGCACGCGACTCCAATGGTCCAGAGGTGCGTCGGTGCTGAAGAGATTGGGCTCGGCGGTGTTGCCTGCGTAGATCGGATAGCCGCCGTTCTTGAGCAGCAGCTTCGTGGCTGCCTCCTCGTAGAGCGCATTGGCCTGGACTGGCGTGCCCTCGAAGTTCGGTCCGCCAGCCATCGGCCGAATCTGGTCGAAGAAGCGCATCACGTTGAGCATGTAGACGGGACGCCCGTCGTCGGCTTCGCCAAATGCCTTGACGCGCTCCAGGATGGCGACCTTCTCCTCGGGGCGTAGCGGCACCTGGGCATCGATGCGGCGCAAATAGGCGCCCACCTCGGCGGCCGTGAGCGGTGCGCGCCACAGGCCCGGTGACTGCTGCAGCCAGACCAAGCCGATCAATGCAAGCAGCACGGCGCCCAGCAGCGGGAGGAGGCGTGAGGTTTTCATGAAGTCCTTTGCGTTGGGGCGATGGGGTCAGCGGAAGAAGTCCAGCAGCAGCGCATTGACGCGCTCAGGGGCTTCCAACTGGAGCCAGTGGCAGACGCCTTCGATGCGCTCGTAGCGCCACGGGCCGCGCACATAGCGCGCCGAGTCCATCATCTGGCGCTCGTCCAGGAATCGGTCGCCGGTGCTGAAGACGCCCATCACGGGCACGGGCACGTCGGGCAGGCGGCGCCCCAGCACCAGGCTTCGATTCGCCCGGTAGTAGTTGAGACCTGCGGTCAGCCTCCCGGGGCGCTCGGCGCGGCGGCGCCAGCCCGGCCATTCCTCCGCGAACCCGGTGAAGGCGCGCAAGAAGCGCCAGTTCCACGCGCGGATCACCCACTCGGCCAGGCCGGGCAGCTGGAACATCAGCACGTACCAGGCCTTGAGCTTTTGGACCAGAGACCCGCGTGCATAAGCCGTCAGATGGCCGACGGACAGCGCTGCATAGCGATCGACGCGCTGCGGATGACGCATGCAAAAAGCCCAGCCGATCGCCGCGCCCCAGTCGTGGCCGACCAGGCGCACCTTGTCGATGCCCAGCGCATCGAGGATGCCGGCGAGGTCCGAGACCAGTATGCCGAGCCCGTAATCGCTCACGCCAGGTGCGATCTCGGAGTCACCGCAGCCGCGGGTGTCGGGGGCTATCACGCGATAGCCGGCCGCAACAAGGGCAGGGATCTGCTTGCGCCATACGTCGTGCGAATCCGGAAAACCGTGGACGAGCAGCACGTCGGGGCCTTCTCCCTCAACGAGGACGTTGAACGCCAGTCCGTTGACGGTGATGCGTTTGGGTGTCAGCAAGCTGTTCATGATGTTTCCGGGGCGGTTTCATTTATCGAGCCTTCAGGCTGGAATCGCCGCGACCGATGAACAGCCCCAGCGACAGGCGCTGGACGAGATTGCCGTACGGCGGGTAGAACAGGTCGATGGGGAACCAGCGCCGGCGCCTGAACACCGTGCGAGCGTGCGAGAGCTCCCGGAAGCCCTCCTTGCCGTGATAGTTGCCCATGCCCGAGTTGCCGATGCCACCGAAGGGCGCATCGTGGTTGACGACGTGCCAACCCCAGTCATTGATCGTGACGCCGCCCGAGTGCGTGTTCGACAACACCTGTTCTCGCGCGGAGGTGTCGTGGCTGAAGCAGTACAAAGCTAGCGGCCGCGGGCGAGCGCGGATGTAGTCGATGGCTTGCTCCACGCTGTCGTAGGGGACAACGGGCAGGATGGGGCCGAAGATCTCTTCGTTCATCAGCGCCATCTGGTCGGTGACCTGAGTGACGATGTGGATCGGCATCTGCCGGCCAGCGGTCGGCGAGGCGCACGGAGTGATTTGCGCACCCTTGGACAGCGCGTCGTCGAGCAGGCTCCGGATGCGTGCCGCATGCCGCTCGCTCGCCACCGCGGTGTAGTCCGGGTTGCCCTGGGTCGAGCGGCCGTACAGCTTCTCGAATCCAAGCTTGGCGGCCTCGACAAACTCGGCAAGGCTCTCGCGAGGAACCAGCGCATAGTCGGGCGCCACGCAGATCTGGCCGCCATTGGTGCCCTTGCCGTGCACGATGCGCTTGGCAGCATCGCGCACCGAATAGTCCCGCAGCAGCAGCGCCGGAGATTTCCCGCCCAGCTCAAGCGTCACCGGCGTCAGGTTGGCGGCAGCCTGGCGCATCACGATGCGTCCGACCGCCGGAGATCCCGTGAAGACGATGTGATGGAAGGGCAGCGCGGTGAAGGTGGCGGGATCGCCGAGTTCTTCACCGACCAGCGCCACCTGGTCTTCGCTGAATACCTCGGCCAGCATGCGCTTGAGCACCGCGTTGGTGGCCGGCGTCGTCTCGGGCATCTTCACCATCACGCGATTGCCCGCAGCCAGGGCGGCGGCGAGCGGCCCCATCGAAAGGTAGACCGGAAAATTCCAAGTGGCGATCACGCCGACCACGCCCTTGGGCTGGTAACACACGCGCAGCCGATTGCCGAGGAAAAGCAGTTCGGTCGATCGCCTGCTCGGCTTCATCCAGCGCGACAGATGCTGGATGGCGTGGTTGATCTCCAGGACTGTCGGGAGGATGTCCAGCATCTTGGTTTCGGAGCGCGCGCGTGCACCGAAATCCGCTTCGATCGCCTCGCCGAGCACGTCCTGGTAGCGGGACAGCTGCTTCTTCAGCGCGCGCAGCATCGAGCGGCGTTCCTCGGCACTCGGAGACGGGTGCGCATGGAACGCACGCTCCTGCGCTGCGAAGACGTGGGTGATTCGTGCAGGCATGTCGGCATCGAAGGTGTTGTCGCTCATTGGGTCATCTCCTCGTTGCGATGATTCATGCGTATTGACGGCGGCCGCGGAACGGCACGGCAGTGATCAGCGTCACCACAAGCCACGTGACGAAAAACGAGGCCAGCGCGAACCAAGGCTCTACCGAGTCACCGTCCAGCCAGCACAGGTAGATGTTCTTAGGCATCCAGAACTGGTCAAAGGCCGGGGCCACGCCAAGAGCGGCAATGCCGCAGGCGATCAATCGGCGGCTGCGCTCGCCCAGCCACAGCGGCGTGAGCCGGTGGAACAGGACCGCCGCGGCGATAAGGGGCAGGCCGCAGAACACCAGCAGCGGTGACATCAGGACGACGATCAGAGCGACCATCAGGAAGGTTTGCATGGCTGATTCCCTTTCAGTTCTTCGCGACCGAGGCAGTGGTCACGGGTTTTTCGCCATCGGGATACAGGCAGATGAAGGACGCCAGTCCTCCTTCGATGCCGTACGCCGGCAGGTTCGAGGAGCTTGAGCAGATGCCGCCGTCCTTGGCGAACACCAGATCGCGCAGCCAAGTCACGCGCGTGGGCATCGCGTAGGTGACGAAGGTCTCCGTCTTGGGGTCGAAGCGGAAGATGCGATCGGACATGTTCGAGGTGATCCAGACGTCGCCGGTTTTCGGATGCACGTTCAGCGCGTAGGGCACCTCGTACTCGTTGTGGGCCAGCAAGGGCAGCTTGAAGGTCTGAAAGCGAGCGGTCTTGGAATCGAACTTCATCAGGCCACCCTCATCGAAGGAGGGGATCCACAGGATGCCCGACTTGTCAAAGCGCAGGCGGCGCGGTCCCTTTAGCGGCGTGTCGTATTCAGTGATGGCCAATGTCTTGGGATCGATGCGGCCGATCTTGTGGGCGTACAACTTCGCGTACCAGATCGAACCGTCCACCGGATTCACGTCGATGCCGTAGGGAAACGCGAAGGCGCCCCGTCCCACATTTGCCCAGCGATGATGTGCCACGCCAAGCTGGAAGTTTTGCTTCGGGAATAGCGATCCGATCTTGAGGATGTAGGGAAACATGTAGTCGGTCACCCCCTGCCAGAAGCCGTGAGGGAGCTGGATGGCCGTGAACTTCTCGGTCTTCGGATCGAAACGCCCCACCTCATTGGAGGCCGTGATCGTGAACCAGACGATGCCTTCCTTGTCGATGCGGACCGTGTGCGGATATAGATGCGTACGTCCCAGTTCGTAGAGCTTGAACTTCTTCGTTACCGGATCGAAGGAAGCCAGCGTGGAAGAAAGTGCGTTGGTGATCCAAAACTTGCCGTCTTTGGCCTGCGCCATGCTGTGCGGTCCATGCTTGCCGGTGAACACGCCGATGGGCAGCTGGACGCCGGAAAAGACTCCGCCCTCGGGCAGATCGATATCCGGAAGCTTGTTCTGCGTGATCTGCCCCGTTGATCGGTCCAACACCCAGATCAGGTCGTGCCCTTCGTCCGATCCGTACATGCGCTCGTCCTCGCCGACGTCCGCATCGTGAATGAAGCTCATGGCGTCGCCGACGACCCATTCCTTGACTTTCGCGCTGGCCACCTCGGGCTGGGAGGGATACAGCTCCTTGGCCGCGACCGGCTTTCCATCGAAACCCTTGGCCAGCACTTGGGTGATGTCCTTTTCCTCCTGAGGTGTGAGCGCTGCGAAGTAGCCCTCCATGCGGGTCACGGTCTGCTTCCAGCCCGCCTCATCCTTTGGCGCACGCGTCAGGGCATTGCCAACCTGATGGCAATAGTTGCATTGGCTGATGAAAGCGGCGCGCGTGTCGTGGCTGGGCCAAGGTAGCGTGGTCAGGTGGGCAGAGGCCGGAAGGCTGACCGACAACTCTTCGGCTACGCTGTGGCGCTCGAGATTGAATACCTGCGTCGCCTTCGCGTTGACAGCGAGGGTGATGTCTTGCGTGGCGTCCTTGAAATACGGCGCGCGCGCGCGCAGGGTCAACTTCCCGCCGAAGTCGACGTTCAGCGTGTAATTTCCCAGCGCGTCGGTGTAGACGGTATCGCGGCGCTTCTGCGCGCCGTCGAAGGCGGTCACCATGGCGCCGGCCAGCGGCTGGCCGGCGGTTGTCACGGTGCCGGCGATCGTTCCGGCCTGGGCGCACGAGGCCGCTGCAAGGAGGGCCGCGCCGAAGGTCGACGCGGTGATGCGGTATCGATTCATGGAAGGTATCTCCGGTTTCTGTCAGGCTGCGGGCAGCACGTGGTCCTTGAACTGCTCGCGCAGGCGCTGCTTCAGCATCTTTCCCGTCGCACCCAGCGGAATGGCGTCGACGAAGACCACGTCGTTGGGCGTCCACCACTTGGCGATCTTTCCGTCGTAGAACGAGATCAGTTCCTCGCGCGTGAGCTGGGCGCCGGTCTTCTTCACCACGACGAGTAGCGGACGCTCGTCCCATTTCGGGTGCGGCACGGCAATGCAGGCCGCCATCGCCACGGCCGGGTGGGCCATGGCGATGTTCTCGAGATCGATGGACCCGATCCATTCGCCGCCGGACTTGATGACGTCCTTGGCCCGGTCGGTGATTTGCATGAAGCCATGGGCGTCTATCGTTGCCACGTCTCCCGTGGGGAACCAGCTCTTGCCATTGGCGTCCCGCAACGGGTTGCCACCTTCGCCCCGCATGTATTCCGAAACCACCCATGGCCCTCTCACCAGCAGGTCGCCGCTGGACTGGCCGTCCCACGGCAGTTCCGCGCCGTCGTCGCCGACGATCTTGATGTCGACGCCGAACACGGCGCGGCCTTGCTTGGCCTGGATCGCATAGCGCTCTTCCAGCGACAGGGCGAGCTGCGAGGGCTTGAACGTGCAGATCGTGCCCAGTGGGCTCGTTTCTGTCATGCCCCAGGCATGCAGGACCGCGACGCCATGCTTGTCCTGGAAGGCGCGCATCATGGCGGGCGGGCAGGCCGAGCCGCCGATCACTGTGCGCTTCATCGTCGAGAAACTCAGTGCCTTGCCTTCGACATGGGCGAGCAGCGCCTGCCAGACCGTGGGCACCCCGGCCGACAGGGTGACTCCTTCGGTCTCGAAGAGTTCGTACAGGGACTTGCCGTCCAGCGATGGACCGGGAAACACCAGCTTGGCGCCGACCATGCACGCGATGTAGGGCAGCCCCCAGGCGTTGACGTGGAACATGGGCACCACCGGGAGGATGGCATCGCGGGCCGAGCAGTTCAGCGCGTCTGGCAGCGCCGCGGAAAAAGCGTGCAGCAGCGTTGAGCGGTGGCTGTAGAGCACGCCCTTGGGATTGCCGGTGGTGCCGCTGGTGTAGCAGAGGCTGGAGGCCGCATTCTCGTCGAGCGCGGGCCAGTCGAACTGGTCGCCGTGGGTGGCGATCAGGTCTTCGTAGCACAGCAGGCCTGGCAGGTCGGTGCCGGCCATGTTGTCCGGATCGCTGAGGGCCACGAAGGTCTTCACGCACTTCAGGCGCGGCGCGATGGCCTGGATCAGCGGCAGGAAGCTCATGTCGAAGAAGACGATCTGGTCTTCGGCATGCTCGATGATGTAGACGAGCCAGTCCGCATGCAGGCGCGGATTCAGCGTATGCAGCACGGCGCCGGAACCCGAGACTGCGTAGTAAAGCTCCATGTGGCGGTAGCCGTTCCAGGCCAGCGTGGCGACGCGCTGGCCCTGCCCGATGCCCAGGGTCTTGAGCGCGTTGGCCATGCGCCGCGCACGCGCCGCCAGCTCGCGGTAAGTGGTGCGATGGATGTCGCCCTCGACACGACGGGAGACGACCTCCTGCTCACCATGATGGCGTTCCGCGTGTATCAGTAGGTTCGAGATCAGCAGCGGCGGCTGCTGCATCTGTCCGTTCATGTGCGTACCTTGAAATGCTTGTCGCCCAGTAGGAAATGCGAGAGGGCGGGGATCAGGACGAGGGCGCCGACCATGTTCCAGACGAACATGAAAGTCAGCAGGATGCCCATATCGGCCTGGAACTTGATGGGCGAGAAGGCCCAGGTGATGACGCCTGCGGCCAGGGTCACGCCGACAAGGGCGACGACGCGGCCGGTGAACATCACGGCGTCGCCATAGGCGCGCGCCAGCGGGAGCCCGCGACGCTGGCCGGCGAGCTGGACGGAGAGCAGGTACAGCGCGTAGTCCACTCCGATGCCCACGCCTAGTGCGATCACGGGCAGCGTGGCGACCTTGACGCCGATGCCCAGCAGCACCATCAAAGCCTCGCAAAGGATGGAGGTGATGGCCAGCGGAATCACCGCGACCAGCACCGCCCGCCAGGAGCGGAAGGTCACGAAGCACAGCGCGATCACGGCCGCGTAGACGTACAGCAGCATCGTGTGGTTGGCCTCTTTCACGACGATGTTGGTGGTGGCCTCGATGCCGGCCGGGCCGGCCGCGGGCAGGATCTGCAGCTTCGCCGGATCGCTCGGGTGGGCCTGCGTGAAGCGCTCCACCGTGCCCAGCACCGCGTCCAGCGTCGCGGCCTTGTGGTCGGTCAGGTAGGCGATCAGCGGCATCACCGAGCATTCGGTGTTGAAGAGCTCGGGGTTGTTGACCGTGGCCTGCTGAGCGCCATAGTTCAGCACGTCCTGGTTGCGGCTGATGGTCAGCCACTTTGGGTTGCCCTCGAAGCTGCCGGCCGTGATCTGGCGCACCACGTCCTGCAGGCCGACGGTGGCGCGCACCTGGGGAAGTTGCTGAAGTTCCCAGGCCAGGCGGTCTACATGGGTCAGCGTGTCATAGCGCAGGCAGCCTTCCTTGGGCGTCTTCACGATCAGGGCGAAGACGTCGCTGGAGAGCCCGTAATGCGCGGCGACAAAGGCGTCGTCGAGGTTGTAGCGCGAGTGGCGGCGCAGCTCGGGCGCGCCGGGGTCCAGGTCGCCGACCTGCAGCCTGAGGCTCACCGCATAGCCCGCGCCGACCAGTACAGCCGCGCCCACCACCGCCGCGGTGGCCCAGGAGCGTCGCTCGGCGAAGTGGTCGAGCCAGCGCCACAGGCCGCCGCGCCGCCCCTCGGCCTGGGCCTCCTCGAGCTTGAGGCTGCGCGCCGCCGCGCCGGAGCTCACACCGGTGAAGCTCAGCAACACCGGCAGCAGGATCAGGTTGGTGAATACCAGCACGGCCACGCCAATGCTGGCGGTCAGCGCCAGCTCGCGGATCACGGCGATGGGGATCAGCACCAGTACGGCGAAGCCCACCGCATCGGCCAGCAGGGCCGTGACGCCGGCCATGAAGAGTCGGCGGAAGGTGTAGCGTGCGGCGACGAGCCGATGCGTGCCACGGCCGACGTCTTGCATGATGCCGTTCATCTTCTGCGCGCCATGGCTCACGCCGATGGCGAAGACTAGGAAGGGCACGAGAATGGAGTAGGGATCGAGCTCGATGCCCAGCGCCGCGACGAGGCCGATCTGCCACAGCACCGCCACCAGCGAGCAGGCCAGCACGAGCGCGGTCGAGCGCAGGCAGCGCGTGTAGCCGTAGAGCAGGGCCGCGGCGATCAGCGCGGCGACGCCGAAGTACAGCATCACTTGGTGCAGCCCGTTGAGCAGCTCGCCGACGATCTTGGCGAAGCCGATCACGTGGATCTTCACGCCCCCGGGCTTGCCGTCGGCGGCCGTGCCCGCTTCGTACCGGACGCGGATGTCGTCGATGGTGGCCGAGAGCTTCCAGTAGTCGAGCCGGCCGCCATCGGGCATGCGGTCGAGCAGGGGCAGCATGATGGCGCTGGACTTGAAGTCGTTGGCTACCAGGGAACCCACCAGGCCGGCGCGCGTGGCATTGGCACGAAGGCGCCGCACGCTGTCGGGCGAGCCGTCGAAGTTGTCGGGCATGACCGGGCCGCCCTGGAAGCCTTCCTCGGTGACCTCGGTCCAGCGCACGGCCGGCATCCACAGCGATTTGACCCAGGCGCGGTCGACGCCGGGAGCGAGGTAGAGCTCGTCGTTGATGTGCTTGAGCGCGTCGAGATAGCGCGGATCGAACACGTCGTCGCCAGGATTCTCGACCACCACGCGCAGCATATTGCCCATGCCGCGCAGCTCACTGCGGTTGTCCAGGTAGTTCTTGATGTACGGATGATCCGTGGGGATCATCTTCTCGAAGCTTGCGTTGAGCTGCACGCGCGTGGCGAAGAAGGCCAGTGCAAGGGTGGCGATCAGGCAGGCCAGCAGCACCAAACGGCGGTGGTTGAACACCGCGCGCTCCAGAAGATTGCCCGATTCGCGAGGAAAGTCGCGCAGTTCGCGCATGACCGGCATGTGGCCGGCGTCGGCCCCTGGGGTGCTCATGGCTTGATCTTGGAAATATCGAGGGTGCCTAGGCCGCGGCTGCTGCCCAGCACCAGCGCGGACCCGTTGAAGGCCACGGCCGAAAGGGGCGCGGGCGGCTGGGTTGCCGTGCGCGTGAAGCTCTCGCCGCCGTCGCGGCTCAGGGCCAGATTGCCGGCCTGGTCGACGAGCGCGACGCGCCCGTCCGGAAGCGCGTCCCCGGCGGTGATGCTGGCGCCCAGGCCGGTGTCGAGCGGCTGCCAGCTGCGGCCTTCGTCGCTGCTCAGGTAGGCGTGGCCGCGCATGCCGAAGGCGATCAGGCCCGCCTTGGCGGCCACCAGACCGAAGAAGCTGCCCTCGTAAGGCGAAGCCAGCGCCTGGAAGCGCTGAGCCTTGCCGTCGAGCTTGAGCAGCAGGCCGGCCTCGCCCGCGATGCACAGCGAGTCGCCGCAGGGACGGATGGCGTAGAGGTTGAAGAACTTGGGGTTGTTGGTGCGATCGAACCAGGGCTGCCAGCTTTTTCCGCCGTCGACCGTGCGGAAGATCAGGTTGTAGGCGCCGACGACGAAGCCTTTTTCGGCGCTGGTGAAGAAGAGATCTAGGAAGGGCTTGTCCGGCCCCGCGTCGGCATCGCGCTGCGCCTCGGCAAGCAGCCGTTGTCCGGTCTCGCCGCCGGCCTCCGCCACCGAGCGCATGTGGGCGAGCAGCAGTTGGTTGGCCGCGCGGCCGTCGAGCAGCTTGCGCCAGGAGGCGCCGCCGTCGTCGCTGCGCAACACCACGCCGTCGTGGCCGACGGCGTAGCCGGTCTTCGCATTGACGAACTGCACGGCCGTGAGGTCCGAGCTCAGGGGCAGCGGGGACTGGGTCCAACTGCCACCGCCGTTGCTCGAGCGCAGCACGTGACCCCGCGAGCCAACCGCAACGACGCTGTCGCCGGCCCGCGCGATGGCGGTGATGGGCCGCATGGGCGCGAGTTCGCTCGGTTGGGATGGCAGGTCCAGCGGGTCTTCGTCGGCCAGAGCGGCGCCGCCTGTCAGCAGCGCCGCGGCGAAGACAATTGCAAATCGCCTCATCGCACGCCGGAGCCGGCCAGCGCGTCCGCTGTCCACTGCGTTGCAGGCATCGCGTCGATGAACTTCAGGCCAATCTCGTAGGCGCCCAGCAGGCCGGACACGTTGTAGCCGCCGCTGGTGAAGTCGTAAAAGGCCTGGGCGTTGGTGGCGGGCGTCGGAATCTCGTAGGCCGAGTTCAGGTAGATGAATCCGGCACGGAATAGGCTGCCGCGCGCATCGTATTCATCCGACGCTACGGCAGACCAGGAGTCCTCGTCGACGTAGAACGTGCGCTTGGCGTAGATGTGGCGCTTGCCTTCCTTGAGGGTGGCCTCAACGACCCAGACGCGGTGCAGCTCCCAGCGCACGTAGTCAGGGTTGAGGTGGCCCGGCGTGGCGGCGGCGAAGGGATCCTTGGCGTAGGCGAGCTTGTAGTCGTTGTAGGGCACGATCATCTCGCGCTTGCCGACGAGCTTCCAGTCGTAGCGATCCATGGCACCGTTAAAGACCCAGGCGTCGTCATAGGTCGAGGCGCCGGCCGCACCTGGGTTGGGCGTGTCGTAGGCGATATCGGGCGCAAGCTTGACGCGGCGCTGGCCGGGGAGGTATTGCCAGGCCTTGCGGCCGTACTTCATCGGGTTGACGTAGTCCTGAGCCAGCAGGGCCTCGCCAGCGCGGCGGGCCGGCGCGGTGTAGGTGATCTTGGTGCGGAAGTAGACGTCGTTGTCGGCCGAGGCGGCCGTCCGCTTGGCGTCGTAATAGGGGGTGTCCACATAGATCTCGCCCGAGGTGGCCAGAACGGCCTTGCCGGCCGAGTCCACATTGATCGAGTCGTACTTGGTGAACTGCGTCGGGCCCTGGAAGCGCAGCACGTGGTTCCACATCACCTCCGCGCCGGTCTTGGGGATGGGAAAGGGGATGCCGGCGTAGGTGCCTTCAAGGCCCAGGCCGCCGTCGGTGGTCTTGACCGAGGTGGCGTTCTTGGCCGTGTTGTCGAGCACGTACTTGGGGAAGGCGATCGAGCGATGCGTCGGGTAGACGTCCACGCGCATGCTCGGGAACTTCTTGAGCAGCTCGCGCGTGCCGGCGGTGAGCTTGTCCGCGTACTTGGCGGCGTCGACGCCCTTGATCGAGTAGAGCGGCTTCTCGACGGCATAGGGATCGGGGCGAATGCCCGATCCCTTCTTGTAGGCGGTCGGCACGGCGACGCCGCCGTCGTAGGCGGGGATGCTCTTGTCGGCATTGGCGCCGACCTCGGCGCCGAAGCGGGTGAGGTTGCTGCCGAGCTGCTTGGCCTCGTCGGCCGGGACGGCGGCGCCGGCCTGCATCGCGCCGAGCGCGAGCAGGCAGGCCGCCCACAGGGTAGTCTTGTGGTTCATGGTCGGATTCCTGAAAAAGGTCAGAACGTGGTCTTGAAGGTCAGCAGCACATGGCCGCGGTCGGACAGCACGGCGTTGGTGCCGTTGGTGACGTCGACCATGCCCGTGGCGGTCTTGCTGTAGCCGCCGTAGAAGCCCACGTAGCGCAGCGCGAGGTTGTAGCGGGACTGCATGTCGGCGGCCACGCCGAGCGAGAAGGAGCCGGCGTTCTTGTTGCCGCCGGAGAGCACGGCCGAGTTACCCATCGCGCCGCCCGACCAGCTGATTGGCAGCGACAGGTCCACGCTCGGCAGGACCTGGAACCAGGTCGGCGTGAAGTTCAGCGCCAGGCCCATGTAGTCGCGCGTGACCGCGTCCACGTTGGCGCCATGGCCGGCGGCCAGCGGCGTGAGCCCGCCGTCCTCGCCGTGGCGGTAGGTCTCGCTGCCCTTGAAGGCGGCAGCGTTTTGCTCGACGCTCAGCCAGCGGTTCCAGACCGCCTCGAACTGCCAGTTGGCGGTGTCGAATAGCGGCGTCTTGTTGACGATGCCGATCAGGGTCAGCACGCCATGCGCGGTCTTGCCGCGCGCGCCGGGGGCGTCGCCGTCGAGCGCCGTGGTCGCGACCTGGCCGGCCGCCGGGTTGACCAGGTGCGCTGGCAGCACCGTCACCGGGATGCTCTGCAGCGGCATGTGTTCGCGCACGCTGAGCTCGGCGCCGACGCTGACACCGGAGACTTCCTTGCTCAGGCTCAGGCCGAGGATGTCGATGCCATGGCCGTAGAAGGCCGCGTACTGGCCGACCTTGCCGGAGAGGATCTGCGGCAGCGTCGCGGCGGCCGGGTTGATGTAGCAGGTCGTCGCGGCCAGCGGCGTGAAGCCCAGCGCTCCGCAGGCCGAGGCCGGCACCGTGGCCACGGCCGGCAGCACGGCGAGCTGGGGCTGGATGTCGGAGGTGCGGCGCAGGTAAAGGCCGGCGGTGCCGTCGAGCCACTGCGGGCTCCAGCGCGCCGAGACGCCGAAGTCGCCGGTCTTGGACGGCGTGCCGACCGGCGTCTGCAGCAGGCGCTGGTTGGGGCCGGCGACGAGCGAATCGCCGCCCTTGAGCAGGGCGTCGTTGACGGTCAGGTAGCTGCCGCTCTCGGGGTAGCGCGCCGCTTCCCAGTCGAGGAAGGCCTGGGCCGCGAGGCTCAGCTCGGTGGTCGGCTGGGCCTGCACGGTGACCGAGTTGCGCGGGCGATAGAGTTCCTTGAGCTCGATGCCGGGCGTGGCCAGGGCCTTCCACAGGTCGAGCGAATACTGGCCGTAGGAGACGCCGTGGATGGCGGAGCCGCCGAGCAGGCCTTCGCCCCAGAACACAGTGTGGCGGCCGGCGCGCACGCTCACCGGCGTGTCGCCGAGCTGGCCGTTGGCGAACACGAAGGCGTCGAGCAGCTCGCCCGAGGGGCCCTTGGCGAAGCGCTTGGCATAGGGCGAGAGCTGGCCCGGCGCCGGCGCGCCGTTGGCGTCGAGCGTGTTCGCGGTGGCGGCGACGCTGTCGGACAGATGGCCGTAGGCGCCATCGATCCAGCCGGTGCCGCTGAGGCGCGCGCCGAACTTCTTGTCGACGACGAGGTCGGCCTCGCTGAGCCAGTCGAGGCGGTTGGCGACGAGCTTGCCCTTCTCGAAGTTGCGGTCGCCGTCGTCGTAGTTCGGGTTGGCCAGCATGGCCGGATCTTGGGCCTGCGTGCGCACGCCGAGGTTGTAGCGCAGAGTGTTGTCCCAGCGCAGCACCACGTCGGGGTTGCCGGTGTCGATTTCGGCTGCGCGCGCCGGAGAGAGCGCCGCCAGCGCGGCCGTGGCAGCTAGCGCAATCGGGGCTGCGCGGAGCCCACATGTGCCGCGAGGAAATTTCAGAGCGAAACGGGACACTAATGTCTCCTTTGTAGTCATTGAAAGAACCGAGCCGTGCACGTGGCGGCGCGGCCGGGCGGCGCTGGACTCGCACCACCCGAGAGGGCTAGGATCGATTCCCGTGCCGGCTCCTGACGCCGCTCATTGCGGTGATAGGCATCATCCGGGCCGATTCGTCGGCACACGATGTTTGACAAAGACAGTCGCCTGTCAATTTGGGACAAATCAGTGATAGCCCTCGCATCCGCAATGCCCAGCTGCGCACTAGAGTCCTGGCCTCTGCGGTGCCATCACTCCGGACCCTGTCACTACACATCTGAAGCCAGCGCATGAACGCTCCGTCCAGGCGGGTCCCAGCCCGCTACATCGTCCTGCTGCTCGATGCCCTGAAGCGCCAGGGCACCGACGTCGCCAGGTTGATGCTCATGGCCGGGCTCGAGGAGGAGCGCGTGAGGACGCGCGACGCCACGTTGCTTCCGACTGACGTCGAGGCCTTCGTGTCGTCGGTGCGGCGTATCACCGGCCGCAGCGATCTTGGGTTCGAGTTCGGCCGGATGATCAAGATGAATTCGCACGACATCCTCGGCTACGGGATGCTCAGCGTGCGCACCATCGACGAGCTGCTCAAGCTCGTGACGCGCCACTACCACTTGATGATCGAGACCTTCACCATGCGCTACCACCGCACCGGCCGGCGCGGCGAGGTGGTCTACACGCCATCGTTCAGCATGCCCTTGGAGACGCTGCGCTTCTACTACGAGGGACTTGCCATGGCGCACCAGAACCAGGTCCAGCTCCTGCTAGGCGATGCCAGCCCAGCCTACGATATCTACCTCTCGATGCCGGAGCCGCCGCACGTGACGCGCTACCTGGCGCTGGCCCCGGTCCGCTTCCACTTCGAGGAGCGCGCTCTGCCGGGCGTGCGAGTGGTGATGGATGCGGAATGGCTCGACCGTCCACTGCCGTTGGCCGACGCGCGTGTCGTCGAGGATGTTGACAAGCAATGCACGGCGCTTGGACAGCGCCCGCCTGCCGGCGAAACCGGCTGGGGCGACTACGTGACCATGATGCTGCGCCAGGTTCAAGGCGACCTGGTCACGCGCACCGAACTGGCGCGCCGCATGAATGTATCGTCGCGCACGATAGACCGCTACCTGAAAAAGGAAAACCTGCAGTTCCGCGATCTGGCGCAGCAGGTGCGTTTCGAAAGAGCCTGCGCGCTGCTGGGCGAGCCCGGGGCGAAGGTGGCCCAGGTGGCTCTGAACCTGGGCTTCAGTGATTCAGCCAATTTCAGCCGCGCGTTTCGACGCGTGATCGGCGTGGCGCCAAGCGAATACCAGCGGCAACTTGCCGATGGCCATCCGCCCGTGGGCAGCGTGGAATAAGGCGTACTGAAGCGCTGCCCGGTGTCAGACTCAGAAGAGGCCGATCCGACGAGCGCCGTCGAGCATCAGCTTGCGTGCAAGTCGCAGCGACAGCCGGCGGGCGTGATAGACCAGCCGCGCATAGGGGCCGACCAGCACGATGTCGCCGCCGCGGCGCGCGGCGCGGACGATGGCCTCGGCGACGCGGTCGGGCGAGCAACCCTCGGATGCGTAGTAGTTCTGCAGCCGGTCGATCTGCTCGGGGGTGAATGTCGGCGCGGTGTTGCGACCGCTCGGCTTGGCGATGGGCGTGTTGATGACGCCCGGGCAGACCGTGATGACGCCGATGCCGGTTTCGGACAGCTCCATCTTCAGGACCTCGCTGAATCCAGCTACGGCGTACTTCGAAGCCGCATAGGCGGCCATGGACGGGGATGGAAAGTTGGCCGCCGAGGAAGCTACATTGATCATCCGGCGCGGGCCGCCCGCCGAGATCATCATCGGCAGGAAGAAATGACAGCCGTGGACGACGCCCATCACGTTGATGTCCATGAGGCGCCTCCAGTGCTCAAGGTCGCTGTCGATGAAGCGGCCCAGATAGGCAACACCGGCGTTGTTGACGATGACATGCGGAATGCCCACGTCGCGCCGTACACGGTCGGCAAAGCTTCGCATGTCGTCGGCATTCGACACATCCACCCTTTGAGCCAGGCAGCGCGCGCCCAGCGCAGTGATGTCGCGCTCGACAGCCATCAATGCCTGCTCCGCGATGTCGGTCGCCACGACGTGGGCACCCTGTCGCGCAAACGCCAGCGCCGTCGAGCGGCCAATGCCGGAGCCTGCACCAGTAATGACGACAATCTTGTCTTTGAAATCCGAAATTTTCATTCTGCGGGTCGTTCTGAAAGAGTCTGGCCGGTTGGCTTCTGACGGGAAGGTTCAACAAGGCGTGGCGAGGTCACGCGGCAAGATGCCTGAGCGCTCGCAGTACGCGGCGTAGCGCGCCAGGGCCGTCTGGCAGTTCTCGACGGCCAGCACGCTGCCGTTCCGGTCGTACATCACGACCGTTCCCGCCACGATGTGCATGGTGATGACGCACTCCTCGCCGACGACGCAGGCGGGGGAGTGGCGGCTTCCTGCGGGGGCGCACACCACGCTGCCAGGACCGGCGATCCAGCGAGCGCCCGCGAGCTTCCAGCGCCCCTCAATCGTGTACGTGAGCAGGCTCCCTGAGTGCTGCAGCTCGGGCACGATTGCACCCGAAGGAGCCCGCAGCTGCAGCACCATTTCGCCGCCGACAGGGTCAAGCTTGTAGTACTTGACCATCACCTCGTCGCCGCACGCGGGGAGAGGGATCCACGGAACCGATTCGGCGTCGATGACGCAGGGGTCGATCGGTGATCGCGGTGACTGGATCGTGCCGTCGTTCATGGGGGCGCGGGAGATGCTGTGGAATTCACGGTCCCATCATCGGCAACGGGCCTGCCGCCGCCGATATCACTTCAGGACAGGCAACGGTCTATTGGGGACAAATCAGTATTTGCACCGAGAGGGCAGGCGTCTCCATCGGATTCAATGCCTGCCACGGTGCCGGCTTGCCCCGGCCACTCCTCCACGAAGTCACTCCCTTTGCATGAAGACACGTATCACCGAACTCCTGGGCATCGAGCATCCGATCATTCAAGGCGGCATGCACCACGTCGGGCTGGCCGAGCTGGCATCGGCGGTGTCCAACGCCGGCGGCCTGGGCATCCTCACCGGGCTCACCCAGCGCACGCCAGACCTGCTAGCCCGCGAGATCCGACGCTGCCGCGAAATGACCGACAAGCCTTTCGGCGTCAACCTGACCTTTCTGCCGACGGTGACCACGCCCGACTATCCCGGCTACATCCGGGCCCTCATCGAGGGGGGCGTCAGGATCGTCGAGACCGCGGGCAACAACCCGCAGCCTTGGATGGCCACGTTGAAGGAGCATGGCATCAAGGTAATCCACAAGTGCACCTCGGTGCGACACGCGAGGAAGGCCGAAGCCATCGGGTGCGACGCAGTCAGCGTGGACGGGTTCGAATGCGGCGGCCACCCGGGCGAGGACGATGTACCCAACTTCATCTTGTTGCCCCGCGCAGCCGAAGAATTGCGTATTCCAATCGTTGCCTCGGGCGGCATGGCCGATGGGCGTTCGCTGGTCGCGGCATTGGCGCTGGGCGCCGAAGGCATCAACATGGGCACGCGCTTCATCGCGACAAAGGAGGCTCCCGTTCACGACAAGGTCAAACAGGCCATCGTCGCGGCGAGCGAGCTGGACACCCGGCTCGTGATGCGCCCGCTGCGAAACACCGAGCGCGTGTTGAACAACGCGGCGGTCGAGCGCCTTCTGGATAAGGAGCGCCGACTTGGCGCCGCGGTGACCTTCGACGACATCCTCGAGGAGGTGGTGGGCGTCTACCCGCGGATCATGCAGGACGGCGAGATGGACGCTGGTGCATGGTCCTGCGGGATGGTGGCGGGCTTGATCCACGATGTGCCCACGGTCCAGGAACTCATGGGCCGGATCATGGCGGAAGCACGAGCCATCGTTCACGCTCGGCTGGGACGAATCGCTTCGGCCTGACCGAGGGCGGCGTCGGGCGATCTCAGACTCGCTCGAACACCACTGCGATGCCTTGCCCACCGCCGATGCACATGGTCACCAGCGCGTAGCGCCCCTGCGTGCGCTGCAGCTCGTAGATCGCCTTCGTGGCGATGAACGCGCCTGAGCAGCCGATGGGGTGGCCCAGCGCGATGGCACCCCCGTTGGGGTTGGTCTTGCCCATGTCGAGCTCCAGCCCGCGCGCGACTGCGATCGCTTGGGCCGCGAAGGCTTCGTTGCTCTCGATCAGGTCGATCTGGTCCAGGCGCAGCCCAGCCTTCCGGAGGGCCAGCCGCGTGGCGGGGATGGGACCTTCGCCCATCACGTCGTTTGGTACGCCCGCCACAGCGTACGACACGAGCCGCGCCATGGGCTTGTGGCCGTGCAAGGCTGCCACGGCTGCGTCGCCCAGCACGAAGAAGGCTGCGCCGTCGTTGATGCCGGAGGCGTTGCCGGCGGTGACGGTACCGTCTTTCTGGAAGGCGGGCTTCATCTTCGCCAGCGTCTCGATCGTGGTGCCCGGTTTCACGTGCTCGTCCGTGTCGAACACCACCTCGCCCTTGCGGGTCTGGCGCACGATGGGCACGATCTGCGACTTGAAGCGCCCTTCGACGATGGCGCCGGCTGCGCGGCGATGGGACTCGACCGCCAGCGCGTCCTGCTGCTCGCGGGTGATGCCCCACTTGGCCGCCAGGTTCTCGGCGGTGACGCCCATGTGACCCACGCCAAAGGGGTCGGTGAGGATGGCCGTCATGGCGTCAATCATCTTGACGTCGCCCATGCGCGCGCCCGAACGCATGGTGGGCGAGAGGTAGGCCGCGCGGCTCATCACTTCCACGCCGCCGCCGATGCCGTAGTCGCAGTCGCCCAGCAGGATGTTCTGCGCGGTGGTGACGATGCCCTGCAAGCCGGAGGAGCACAGTCGGTTCACGCCCATGGCGACAGAGTCCATGGGGAGCCCAGCCTGGATCGAGGCGACGCGTGCCACGTAGCCGAAGCGGCTATCGGTCGGCAGCGTATTGCCCACGGTCACGTAGTGGATCGACTTGGGATCGACGCCGGAGCGCGTCACGGCCTCCTTCATCACCGTACCGGCCAGCTCGGCCGGCTCGATGTCGGCCAGCGAACCGCCGAAGCTGCCGATGGGGGAGCGCGCGGCGCCCAGCACCACCACATCACGCTTGTTCATGTCTTGACTCCAGAAATTCGAACAACGGTCGATCCTACCTAGCCTGGGCCAGTCCGTGTTCGACACCTGGATGTCAACTGCCGCCAACTCGGGGAATTTCCCAGGGCGAGACTCGAGGTGAGGTGGGCCGCCTGTGCGCTCGACTCGCGTGCGGACCAACCCTTGGATGTCCCGAAATGACTGGGGGCTGGCGATATTGCACATTGCGCTCTCATGCCGGCATCGCGGACGATGGCGCCCATTCGTCGTCAATGGCGCCACGGCTCCGCGGGCGACCCCGGCGGAATGCCAGTCGGCGGCCGGCGCATCCAACAGGAGTTCGCGTGAAACGCACAAGCTTATCCCGCCCCGGCGTTGAAGGCCGCATGGCGTGCCTTCGTAAAACGCCTGCCAGGGCATCCGCAGGGGGCAGGCTCACGGCCGTGGCCCTGGGCATCATGCTGGCCGCACCTGGCTTGGCCGATGCGGCGCAAGCGCCGTCTACGAAGATGGCGCCGGTTCCGCAAAACAAGTCACCGGTCCCGCAGAAGGTGCCCAATATCCTCATCATCATGCTCGACGATGCGGGCTTCGCGCAGTCCGACACGGTGGGCGGTGCGATTCATACCCCGACGCTGACGCGTGTTGCACAGACCGGGATCGAGTACAACGCCTTCCATGCAGCAGCGATCAGCTCCGCCACCCGGGCCGCCCTGCTCACGGGGCGCAACCACCACCACGTCGGCAACGGTTCGATCACCGAAATTTCGACGGATGCGCCCGGCTACAACGGCCTGATCCCCGACAGCGCGGCCACGATCCCGCGGGTGCTGCACGGCCAGGGCTACGCCTCCGCGGCCTTCGGCAAATGGCACAACACGCCGCCGGACGAGACCTCGCCCAAGGGCCCGTTCACCCATTGGCCCACGGGCTACGGCTTCGATCATTTCTATGGCTTCTTGGGTGGCGAGACGGACCAGTACCACCCGCGCCTGTATAACGACACCCATCCGATCGAACCGCCTAACGACCCCAAGTACCACCTGACCGAGGATCTCGCGGCGCAGGCCGTCAGGTGGCTGGACGAGCACCAGGTCAAGGCCCCCCAGCAGCCCTTCTTCATGTACTGGGCGCCGGGGGCCGTGCACGCGCCGCATCAGGTGTTCAAAGAATGGGCCGACAAGTACAAGGGCAAGTTCGACGCGGGCTGGGATGCCTACCGTCAGCAGACGTTTGAGCGCCAGAAGGCCATGGGCTGGATCCCGGCCGACACGGTCAATGTGCCGCGACCGGCCGAGATGCCGGCCTGGAACAGCCTGTCCGCGCAGGAGCGTCGATTCCAGGCGCGGCTGATGGAGGTCTATGCCGGCTTCCTGGAGCACACCGACACGCAGGCGGGTAAGGTCATCGACGAGCTCGAGCGGCTGGGCCTGCGCGACAACACGCTGATCTTCTATGTGTTCTCCGACAACGGCGCCTCTGCGGAGGGCATGCGCGGATCCATCAACGACTTGGTTGGGCTCAACGGCATCACGACCACGCCGGAGCAGAACATGAAGGCGCTGGCTGACATGTACGGCGGCGAGCAGGCACTGGGCGGCCCCAAGGTGGCCGAGCACTACAACGCGGCCTGGGCCTGGGCCGGCGAAAGCCCCTTCGTCGGCACGAAGCTGGTGGCCGGATACTTCGGCGGGACGCGCGTGGCCATGGCGGCGTCCTGGCCGGCGAAGATCAAGCATGACGGCATCGTGCGCACCCAGTTCCACCATGTCGACGACATCGCGCCGACCATTTACGAATTGCTGCACATCGATCCGCCCAAGAGCGTTGCGGGCGTGGCGCAGATGCCGCTGGACGGCGTGAGCATGGCTTACACCTTCGACCAGCCGACGGCGCCCACACGTAAGGCGCAGCAGTATTTCGAGATCCTGGGCAGCCGCGCGGAATACGCCGACGGCTGGATCGCCTCGGTGTTCGGCCCGCGCAAGCCCTGGGTCGCGGACTTGTCGGGATTGATCTCATGGCCGGGCAAGCTCTCCTACCTGCTGCACAACCCATGGCTCGGCGATCACCTGGGCTGGCTCAAGTGGAATCCACAGGATGACCAATGGGCGCTGTACGACTTGAAGCACGACTACAGCCAGTCGCACGACTTGGCCGCGGAGCATCCGGAGAAACTCGCGGCACTGAAGCGCAAGTTCGACGAGGATGCTCGGGCCAACAATGTGTATCCGCTGGGCGAGGCGCTGTCCGAGGCTCTACACCCGCGCCACGAGGCGCCCTCCGGCACGCAATGGCATTTCGGCGCGGACACGACGCGCCTGCCCGAGGTGATGGCGCCCAACATCCGCTCGCGCGACAACCGCGTGACGGTCGACGCCGAGTTCGGGCCGAACGCGAACGGTGTGCTGTACGCCATGGGCGGCGTGTCAGGCGGCATCAGCCTTTATGTGAAGAACGGCGTGCTGAGCTATGAGTACAACGGCCAGGGGCTGGTGCGTACCCGGGTGAGCACGCCCAAGGCCCTACCGGCGGGCCATCATGCGATCGATGTCGACCTGAAGCTCACTTCGGGCCGGCGCGCGGGCCCGGCTGAAGTGACGCTCAGCGTCGATGGCCACGAAGTGGGCAAGGCCGAGCTCCCCTTTACCGTACCCATGCTGTTCACGGCGACGGAGACCTTCGACGTGGGACGTGACCTGGGATCGCCCGTGTCGCTGGACTATTTCGAGCAGGCGCCGTTTGCTTTCAGCGGTAAGATCAACGACGTTCACATCGTCTACCGATGAACCAGACCGCCTTGCCCGACGCCGCTGGCGCTTCAGCGCCGGTTCAGGGCATCCATCTCATGGCCAAACCCATGGGGCCGATCTGCAATCTCGACTGCAGTTACTGCTTCTACCTGGAGAAGGAGCATCAGTTCGAGCCGCGGCATCGCTTCAGGATGTCCGACGAGGTGCTACAGGCCTATGTGCGCTCCTATGTCGAGGCGCAGACGACGCCCGAGGTCGAATTCACCTGGCAAGGAGGGGAGCCCACCTTGCTGGGCGTGGAATTCTTCGAACGCGTGGTGGCAGCGCAGCGGCCCTGGGCTGCGAGCAAACGCATCCGCAATACGCTGCAGACCAATGGCACGCTCATCGACGAGACCTGGGCGCGGTTTCTGGCGCGCGAAGGTTTCACGGTGGGCTTGAGCCTGGATGGGCCACGCGAGGTGCACGATCTGTACCGGCTGGACAAGCAGGGCCGCTCGTCCTTCGATGCCGTGATGCGCGGCCTTCGCCTGCTGCAACAGCACGGCGTTGCGTTGAACGTGTTGGTGACGGTGGCGCGCGACGTGGCTCGGCATCCGCTGGAGGTCTACCGCTTCCTCAAGGACGAGGGCGTGCGCTTCATCCAGTTCAACCCCGTCGTCGAGCGGCTGCCCGGCCCTGCGGCGATCGCGCTCGGCCAGACCTTTGGTACGCCGCCGTTTCTGTCGCGTCCGAGCTCGCCCACGGATGGGCCCGCGGCGGTGACGCAGCACACTGTCGAGCCCGAGGCCTACGGTGACTTCCTGATCGCGGTGTTCGATGAGTGGGTGCGCCACGACGTCGGGTCGATCCATGTGATGAACTTCGAATGGGCACTGGCCGCGTGGTGCCAGTTGCCGGCAACCGTGTGCCTGTTCGCGCCGCGCTGCGGCAAGGCTGCCATCGTCGAGCACAACGGCAGCGTCTATTCCTGCGACCACTTCATGTATCCGGACTACCACTTGGGCGACATCCGCCGCGACTCTTTGGTAGAGCTTATGCAGTCGCCTCGACAGCAGGCCTTTGGCGCCGCCAAGGAAACCGCGTTGCCAGCGTACTGCCGCCGCTGCGACTACCGGTTTGCCTGCCATGGGGAGTGCCCGAAGAATCGCTTCGCGACCACACCCGATGGCGAGCCCGGCCTGAACTACCTGTGCCCGAGCTACAAGAAATACTTCCGCCACATCACGGCAGCCATGAACGGCATGGC
Organism: Roseateles sp.; assembly: GCA_019234295.1. GTDB lineage: Bacteria > Pseudomonadota > Gammaproteobacteria > Burkholderiales > Burkholderiaceae_C > JAFALK01. The sequence continues at coordinate 33,736 of JAFALK010000009.1, read as the reverse complement.
CAAGCTGCTCGCCCATGGCCAGCCAGCCTCTGCCATCATGCAGGCCTTGGACGGGCCCCTGATCATCGATCTGAGGCGATAGCCTGTGCCAGGCGTTGAGTGGCTGTGAGGAGCGGAAAGCACCGCGCCGTTGCTCTTGCCGGCCAGCGACCATGGACAGCATCTGCTACGCAGCCCCGACCATCGGGGCACCAATGCAAGGCTATGGAGCGTCCTGCCGTCTCCAAATGCAAAATCGCGCCCCCGCAACCACAGAATTTCGTAAGCGTACCAGCGACTTACGACGCATCAAACGCCAACCGTGAGGTTGGCGTTTTTGCTTTGTGCCCACGCTGTGCCCATTTCGTGCCCATCCTGTGCCCAGCGGAAATCTGTTTCGGCTCGAAATGACCGTTGCGCTCCGTGCCCTCCGACGAGGATCCATAGTTCCAATGATCAATGGCCCGATACCGGGTGACCGTTGGGCCGAGAAGCCGGGTTCTCTGCAAGGCCTGCTAGCCGATCTTGCGTCTTGGCCGCCTGCGCTTGCCCTCGGGCCTGTAGAGATCCGGGCGCACGGGAAAATCTGCGCCGTCGTAGCTAACGTACTTTGGATTCACTGGACGAAGTCCCAACAGGCGCCCCAACTCGGTCGGCTGTCAGGCGACATCGAGAACTGACCCTGACGACATTCAGAATTGACCCCCTGGGTTGATCAAGCTGCAGTGGCGAGCGCGGTGTGGTCCTTGACCAGACCGGACTTGCGTTTGGCCCTGAGCCGGTAGCTGTCGCCGCGGATGGTGATGACGTGGCTGTGATGCAGCAGTCGGTCCAGGATGGCGGTGGCGACCACTGCGTCTCCGAAGACGCCACCCCATTCCGCGACCGAACGGTTGCTGGTCAGCAGCGTCGCGCCGCGCTCATAGCGTCGGCTCACGAGCTGGAAGAACAGGTGCGCCGCGTTGGCCTCGAACGGCAGGTAGCCGAGTTCGTCGATGACCAGCAGCTTGGGCTTGGCAGTGGTCCTTAGCGCTGTCACCAGGGCAAGGCGTGCGGCGTTGACACCCGCGTGAAGAGCCTCATATTCCTCTCGTAGCGTCGCATTAACCAGTAGCGTTGCAGTGTCGCTGGGGCCCCGGTCCAGCTAAGGATGATCGGCACAACTCGTTGCGAACCTCGCTGCGCGAATGATGCCGTGCGCAGCGCGTGATTTCGAAACTTGGCGGCGGCACAGCACGGTTTCCAAGGGCGCGATCAGCCTTCGCCGATGGGCTGTGGGCATCCGGGAGCGCATCGCAGACGCACCCTTCACTGCAACGCTGCAACGCTGCAATGCCAGCAAATGCCGTCGCGGCATCCATAGATTCGACAGTGCGAACACGCGATATGCTTCATATGGCCAACGGGCTACATGCAGAACGAAGATCGACGTGATCAATGACCACTTGCCACGAGCGGGCCCGATTCTTTTCCTCTTGATTCAGGCGATGCTGCTGGCATTCGTGCCAGCGTGGCGTGAGCCCGTTGCCTTGATTGCTATGGTGGCGGCGCCGGTCTGCGCAGCATGGGCGTTGTGGCGGCGCAGTCGGCGCGAACAAGGATTCGCCCGACAAGGCTGGTTGTTGAGCGCGCTGGCTATGCTCATCTGGAGCATTGGAGCCGCCGCCAACTTCCGCAACGAATGGCTGTTGGGTCTGATTGAGGAGATGCAGCGCGGCACGATGCTGGCCTTTCACCTGTCTGCGGTGCCGATCGCATTCCTGCTCTCTGGCGATTGGCAATACAAGGGCCACGTGCTGGCGCGCTGTATCGATGCGGTATTGGCGCTCGCGCTCGGTTGCTGCTATTTTCTTGTGACTTGGGGTTTGCTGACTGCGCGCGGACTACCTGACGATGCTGGCGTGGCCGAAATGGTCCGGCTGATTGATATCCAGAACCTGGTCATTGCCTTCGGCTCGCTGATCCGTTGGTGGGCGGCAGCAAGGGCTGATGAGCGAGCGCTTTTTGGTGCACTGACGCTGCACACTTGGCTCTACTTGGCGATGGCTTTCATCAACAATCACTTTTTCGCCGGCAAACCGGAACTCGGGCCTGAGTACGCTTCCATTGTGACGGTGGCGTTCGTTCTGCTGTGGATTTTGAGCGAGCGCAGCACGAGCTCGCAATCGCAGCGCGTCCCCAGCGCCCGCATGATCGGCGTCGTGCGAACCTTGGCGCCGATGGCACTGGCAGGTGGCCTTCTCGTCGTGGCACTGATGTTGATTCGCCTCGATTACGTGCTGGGCGCATCCGCCGTGTTGCTGGCGGCTTTGGGCTACGTGCTACGCAGTGCCATAGTGCAGATCAGCCACATTGACCGCGGCAGTCAGTTGGAGATCATGGCCTTGACTGACGCATTGACTGGTCTATATAACCGTCACTACCTGGACCATGCGCTGCCCGAGTTGTGGCGCCGCGATTCGGATTCAGCGCGCTCGGTCGGGGTGCTGATGATCGACATCGATCATTTCAAGCGGCTGAACGACCGCTACGGTCATACATGCGGCGACGATTGTTTGCGTCAGGTAGCTCAGGCGCTAAAGGCCCAACTGACACGTGGCAACGATGTGCTTGCACGTTGGGGCGGCGAGGAATTCATGGCCCTGGTTTGGGACGTCGACGCGACCCGCATCGAACTGCTTGCCGAGCGACTACGTCACGCCGTCGAGGTTTTGCAGATCGAGAATTTTGACAGCCCGCTGGGCCATGTCAGTGTCAGCATCGGCGCCTCCAGTGTGCGCCTTGACACAGGCGCGTCGGCAAGCACTGATCCGATGGCACTGGTACAGCAAGCCGACCGCGCGCTATACCAAGCGAAGGCACTCGGGCGCAACCGCGTCGAGTACTTGCACCTGGATGCCGCCACTAAAGTGGTCGAACATTCAGGTGCGTTGTAGCAAGGCTCAGGTCATCTACGTGGACGAGAAGAGCCAATGCCAGGCGCTGGCCATGTTCTCCAACCGGGTCCGCTATGTTGACCGCTCGGTTTCCGCGGCAGCTAGCCGATGCTGCAATGCCTGGCTGATGCCGATGGATGCGGATGCCCACAACAATGCGATAAATCTCGGCCTCAAGGGCTTTGAGGCGCTTGCCCGAGGCTTCGGTGCTGCCGGTGTCAAAAATGCGCGGTCACCTTCATGCCGATGGTTCTGGGCCGCACGGTATAGCCTTCCACGACCGTGTTGATTTCCGGCCGCTGGATGATGGTTTGGTTGTTCAGTGCATTCTTTGCGAATGCCGTAATTTCAAAGTCCTTCAGCGTAAACATCAGATTCAGATTGAGCACGCCGTAGGCAGGGTTGTAGTAGTTGGAATTGGAGACTTGATAGCTGCCATACGAATGCCCGGTAAAGGCATATTCCGCGCGCGCACTGACTCTTGTGCCGTCGCCGAACGAAAAACCGTAGGTGGCGGCGAGTGTCGCGGTCAGATCCGGAACATCGATCAAATGGGCACCTACCGCCACAGTCGCTGGGTTGTTTGAACTGGTGACCCTGGCATTCTCCCGGCTGAGGGTCATGTTCAAGGCCAAGTTGCGGGTCAGCAGTGCAGCCAGCTCCAGCTCGCCGCCGTCAATGGCTGCATTGCCCACGTTCGAGGTGAAGTAGTAGCCGCAGGTCGGCAGATAGATTTGCTGCTGGATGTTCTGCCAGTCGGTGTGAAAGACGGCGGCATTCAAAGTCACCTGCCCATCGGCCAGCACGTTCTTTGAACCGGCCTCGTAGGTCCACAAGCTGTCGGAATTGAACTTGGTCGGCTGCGAGGTTTGGCCGATGGCGGCAAAGTCGCTCGCGCAAACCGACGTAGGCCCGTACACGATGGGACCCGTGGGGCCGCCCAGGCGTGTACCTTCTCCGGCGGACAAGTACATCTTGTGGTTTTCATCCAGGTCGTGGCTCAGGGTCGCCTTCGGCGTTACCGTGCTGAAGCTGGCCGATTGGTTGTAAGGGCTGATGTTGCCGATCTGGTAGAAACCAATTTCGGTGGAGACGAAGGTTTCGTTCGCGTGAACCAGACGGGCCCCAAGCCCCATGTGCCAATCGGGTCGCAGATCGACGTCGACCTGCCCGAAGATGGCGGTTTGCTTTTCGCGATAGGTTCTGTCGTCCGACTCGTCAATGTCGTTCGGGAATAACTGCAGCCCCGGCGCGCCATAGGCGCCTTGCACCAGCGACTGCTCCATCGGCATGCCATAGATGCTTTGGAATGCTGTGTTGATGCCGGGTATTTGCTGGAAGTCGGTGTTGTGAATCGACTGCTCGGCGTAGTACACACCGGCCACCCATTGGACAGGGCCCTTGCCCCCTTCCGGCGAGGACAGCCTGAACTCCTGGCTGACCTGACGGTAATTGGTCTTCATCTTGACCGGTGAGGCCAGGTTGCCAATGATGGCGTCGTTTTGCGCTTGGTAGTTCGGGTAAAGGGGGTCCAGAAAGGCCTGCGCGAAGACGGTGCTGTTGTAGTAAGTACCGTCTTCCTGTCGGTCGAATTGGCGTTTGAAGACACCGGTGACCGAAGTGAAGTCAAAGGCCTTGAAGTTCTGCTGGATAGACAAGCTGCCTAAGGCCATCTCGTCACGGCCATTTTCCCTGACCTGCTTGTTCTGCTGGTGCAGGCCCATTGAGGGATAGAAGGCTGAGTTGTCGCCCGTGTTGCTCAGTTGGTAGAACACGGCGGGCTTGATGGTGAGTTCGTCACTAGGCGTGATCTTGCCCAACAGATGAAAGCTGGTCACCTTTTCGTCATTGACACCCTTTTTGACCAGGTTGCCCTTCTGATCGAAGTGGTCGATGTAGCCGCTCTCGTGGTTGGAATAAATGCTTCCGCGCAGCGCGAAGACATCATCCTTCACCGGCGTGTTGAAGAGGGCGCTGGCACCATAGTTGATGCCGCCGTGCTGGGTCGTTGAAGTCTCGATGCTCACCTGGCTGCTTTGCGCGGTCATGTCAGGCTGCACAGGGATGAAGCGTATCGTTCCGCCCTCAGAGCTTGCCCCCCACAGTGAACCTTGCGGTCCGCGCAACACCTCGATGCCTTGCAGGTCGAAGAACTTGGGTTGCGCCGCGAAGTCGTAAAAGTTCTTGGTGGTGATGGACACGTCGTCCAGGTACAGCCCCACGGTGGCCGAGCCCGATGTAGAACTGACGCCGCGGATGGTGACATTGGTCAGGCCTTCGTTGGCACCCACTGAATTGAACGACACACCCGGCACAGCGCGACTCAGATCGTCGTAGTTGTCGATGTGCTGGGCCGCCAGCTCCTTGCCGCTCAGCACCGAGACGCTCACGGGTACTGTCTGAATCGCTTGAATGCGCTTTTGAGACGTAATGACCACCGCCTCCAGCCTGTCCTGCTCTTGCGTCGCGTCGGCACCGCCGTCGGCGACTTCGGCTTCGGCAGACCAGGCCACGCTGGCGACAAGACACAGTGATAGTGCCGTCAGCTTGCGCAATGCGAACGGCGGGGAGGTCGGTACGCAAGACTTAGCAGGATTGACCCGGCGCATCGAGATTGAGTTCAGCATATGGAGGTCCAAGGCAAGGGTGACAAAAATTTGGGAAACCACCTCGAAACACGAAGTAATCTCCCGGGCTTTTGTCCCGCCGTGGAACCTGAATGCGGTCGAGCGCACTTGAGGCCGAGCGCTCTTGGACCAGCACCGAGCACATGCCAGCTGTGCTCGATCGGAACCCTAGCGCCCCTTCGGTTGGCGAAAATTCCAGTCGCTTCCCGCCATGTGATCAGCAATTCCTATGCCAGGAAAATTGAAGCGTTTATGCCGGGCCACAGCCGCCTTTTCGGGCTACATGGAAAGAATAAGCACCATATGCAGGCGTGTCTTGGTGCGTTGCACGAAACTGATGCGAAAGCTGCGCATTGGGCGCGCCCCTTCGCTCTCAAGGCTGCGCAGAGACGAGTAGCAAGTCCTGGCCGGACGACACACCGCTGCCTTCGTTGCAAAAGATATGCGTGACCGTTCCAGCGCATGGGGCCGTCAGTGCAAACTCCATCTTCATCGACTCCACGGTGATCAGCGTCTGGCCCTTTGTGACCTGCTCACCCAGCTGGACGTCGAGCTTCCAAACACTGCCTGACACTGGTGTCACCACGGGCTGCGCGTGCGCTGGCAATTCCAGCTTGCTGTCGGGCTCGGCTGCGAAGAGGTCGCTGTCGATCACCGCCATTTCCTGGCCGGCAGCGCTCCAGCGTTCGCGTTCCGCTTCGAAGGCACCTTGCTGCTTGCTCTTGAATGCGGCGATTGCGCTGGCATTGCTCGCCAGGAACGCGCGATAGTCACGAAGGCGAAACCGGGTGGGCTCGATCTGCAGTCGAAACTCGCCCGTCAGCAGGTCTCGTCTGAGCTCAACCAGCTTTTCTTCGCTGACCGGATAGAAACGAACCTGATCGAAAAATCGCAACAGCCAAGGCTTGCTGAAATCCTTCGTCTTCTTGTGGCGGTTCCACATCTGCACGGTGCGCCCGACAAACTGGTATCCGCCGGGGCCTTCCATGCCATAGATGCACATGTAGGCGCCGCCGATACCCACGGCATTCTCCGGGGTCCAGGTGCGAGCCGGGTTGTACTTGGTGGTCACCAGCCGGTGGCGCGGGTCCAGCGGCGTGGCCACGGGTGCACCGAGGTAGACATCACCCAGCCCCATGACCAAATAGCTCGCTTCGAACACGATCTTGTTGACGTCGGCCAATGTCTCCAGTCCGTTGATGCGCCGTATGAACTCGATGTTGCTGGGACACCAGGGCGCGTCGGCGCGCACTGACTGCATGTACTTCTCAATCGCCAGTTTCGTGGCCGAATCATCCCAGGACAGGGGCAGGTGAACGATGCGTGATGCGACCTCCATATCGTCCAGGTCAGGCAAGGCCTCCTCCAGCGCAACGATCTTGTCGATCAGCTGGTTCTGGGTGATTCGGCGCGGATCGAAATGCACTTGCAGCGAGCGTATGCCTGGGGTCAGGTCCAGCACGCCCTGGGTCCTCCCGGCCTCGATGTCGGCTTGCAGCGCATCCATCAGCGCTTGCACGCCCAGCCGCAGTTCCAGGTCCAGCACCAGCGGGCCCAGCTCGATCAGCAGATTGGCGTCGCCCGACTGGCGGATCACGAAATCCGGCTTTTCGCCCTCCTTCTTCAGGTGGCGCACCACCGGTGTGCTCAAGGCGCTGTGCCGCAAGGGCAGCGTGACGAAAGCGGGCTTGTCCAGGGCGGCGATTGCGCCATCCTGCGAAAGCTGCATGGCGTTGGCCTGGCTTTGCGTGAGCCGCTTGAAGCGAACGCGGTCGCCCGGCTTCAACTGGCCAAGCTTCCACAGTTCCGCCTGGACAATGGTGGCCGGGCAGACAAAGCCGCCGAGGCTGGGGCCATCCGGCCCGAGGATGACGGGCATGTCGCCCGTAAAGTCCACCGCACCGATCGCGTAGGCATTGTCGTGAATGTTGGAGGGGTGCAAGCCTGCTTCGCCGCCGTCGCGGCGCGCCCACTGAGGCTTGGGCCCGATCAGGCGGACACCGGTGCGCGACGAGTTGTAGTGCACCTCCCAGCCAGTGGCAAAAAATGTGCTGATGTCGTCGTCTGTGAAAAATTCCGGCGCGCCGTGCGGGCCGTACAGCACTCCAATCTCCCAATCGTGAGTGATTGGGGGTCGCAAGCGGGGCGACAGCGCCCGGCGTCTGGCGGCACTGGCAAGGCTCTCGGCGTGAGCCGGTACAACGGGCAGCACGTCGCCTGTGCGCAGGGCGCGTCCACCATGGCCGCCAAACTGTCCCAGTGTGAACGTGGATCTCGAGCCCAGGTATTCCGGCACCTGAAGGCCGCCTTGCACCGCCACATAGGCGCGCAACCCGGCCCCGACGATGGCTCCCAGCTTGAGCACGCTGTTGGCCTTGACCGGATGCGCTTTCCAGGGCGCCAGCGCCTGACCGTCCAGTGTGGCGTGCATGGCCGCACCGGTCATTGCGATCACCGCGTCGCAATTGAATTTCAAAGTGGGGCCTGCGGCAGTCAGCTCCAAGGCAGCGGCGGACTCATGGTTGCCCACCAGGCGGTTGGCAAGTCGATGGGAGAGGGCATCCATCGGGCCGCAAGGCGGCAGTCCCACGTTCCAGTAGCCCTGGCGGCCCGGCCAGTCCTGCACGGTGGACTGCAAGCCCGGCTCCAGCACGTCAATGGTGTTGGCCTGGTAGTGCAGCCCCGCGAGCATATGAGTAGTCTGCTTACCCGCGATGAAGTCCGGGTAGGCCAGCACTTGGGCCAGATAGGCGCGGTTGGTCTCGATGCCGGCGATCTCACTGTCATGGATAGCGACCAGCAGCTTCTTGCGAGCGGCCTCTCGATTGCGTCCAAACGCAATCAGCTTGGCCAGCATGGGGTCATAGTGTGGTGGCACCACCGTACCGCTTTCCACCCACCCATCCACACGAATTCCGCTCGGATAGCGCACCGATGTCAACAGGCCGGCCGAGGGCTGGAAGTTCTTGTTCGGATCCTCGGCATAAACGCGCACCTGCATGGCCGCGCCTTTGGAGCGCACCTTCAAACTGCGCAGGTCCGGCAACTCGTGCGCGGCCAGGCGGACCATCCACTCAACCAAGTCAACGCCTGTCACTTCCTCGGTCACGCCGTGCTCCACTTGCAGCCGCGTATTGACCTCCAGAAAATAGAAGCTCCCGCTGCTGACGTCGTACACGAATTCCACCGTGCCGGCGGAGCGGTAATTCACGGCGCGGCCCAGCTTGACGGCGATGTCTAGCAGTTGCTTGCGCTGCTTGTTGGACAGGCCAGGCGCCGGCGTTTCCTCAATCACCTTTTGGTTGCGCCGCTGCACGGAGCAATCCCGCTCACCCAGCGCGATCACCTCGCCTTGGCCATCGCCGAAGAGTTGCACTTCAATGTGACACGCGTGCTCCACGTACTTTTCCAAGTAGATGCCGGGTTCCTTGAAATTGGCACGGGCCAGCCGATCGACGGCGGCGAACGCGTCGGCCAGTGCAGCCTTGTCCCATACCAGGCGCATGCCGATACCGCCGCCGCCGGCAGTGCTCTTGAGCATGACCGGATAGCCAATGCGCTCAGCCTCGCGTTGAGCGTGCTGTGCGTCGGCCAGCAGGCCCGAGCCCGGCAGCATGGGTACACCATTGCGCTGGGCCAGTTCGCGCGCGGTGTGCTTCAGTCCAAAGGCGCGCATCTGCGCGGCGGTAGGCCCGATGAAGGCAATCCCTGCCGCCTCGCAGGCTTGCGCGAAATCGGGGTTCTCGGAAAGAAACCCATAGCCGGGGTGGATGGCCTGGGCCCCGCTACGCTGTGCGATGGCCAGTATCTTTTGCGCGTCGAGGTAGCTCTCCGACGCCGGCGCCGGACCAAGAAGATAGGCTTCGTCGGCCTCCAGTACGTGGCGCGCGGCGGCATCGGCCTCGGAGTACACGGCCACAGACTTGACTCCCAGCTTTCCGAGCGAGCGCTGGATTCTGCAAGCAATGGCGCCACGGTTGGCGATCAGGACTTTCTTGAACATGGCAAACCGAGTCGGGGTCGTCCCACATCATTAGGAAAAGCGCGGCCGGTCGTCCGGCAACGAGGTTGATGGTCTTGCCACTCAAGCGGGATTCCACACCAGCAATTGAATGGGCGTCGGGTTGTAGGCGTTGCATGGGTTGTTCAGTTGCGGGCAATTGGAGACCAGCATCCAGACATCCATCAAGGCGCGCAGTTCGACGTATTTGCCAGGCGCGGATACGCCGTCGGCAAAGGTCAGCTGGCCCGACGCTGTCACCGGCACGTTCATGAAGAAGTTCACATTGGGCACCAGGTCGCGTTTGGCCAGGTCCAGACCTGCCCGTTGCAGCGTGATCAGGAAGTTGTCGCGACAACTGTGCATGAATTTTTTTTGCAGCGCGTAGCGCACCATATTGCTTTCGGCGGCGCAGGCACCGCCGAGCGTGTCGTGACGCCCGCAGGTATCGGCGACGATGGTGAGCATGGGGTTGCCCTCATCGCTGTAAAGCACCGAGTCCGTGGTCAGATAAATGCCACCTTGGGCCATCAAGGTTTGCGTGGCGCTGTAGTGCTCTGAAGGATCGTGGCGGTTGTAGAAAATCACATCCACGGCCTGATTTCCTTCCAGGTCCACGATGCGAACGGTCTGGCCCTTGGCAATGCCCAGAAGATACGGCTCGCCCGCAGGGACCGTGTGATTCAGGACGCTGTGCTGCGGTGCCAGCGTGCTCTCTTGGATTCGTTTGGCAGTCATGGTGTGGGCTCAGAGCATGTGCAAGACGTCGCTGTTGTGCAGCGCGCGGGCATTTTCGGAACGAAAGCTGCGGCAGTAGTCGTCGTCCTTGGCCGGGCCGGATCGCCACAGCGCCAGGCCCACTTTCTTCGCGTTGTAGGTGGTGCTGGGGTCCAGCGGGTGAGGCGCCGTGGAGAAGGCGACGATGACGTTCATGTCCAGGCGCAGGTCCACGTGGTCGCCCGCCTTGCAGTGCCCGGCAACAAATTCAAACTGGCCGTCCTCGTTCACCGTGACCTTGGAGAAGAAATTCACGGGGGCAATCAGGTCCCGTCTCGTCAGCCCGTACTTGGCGATTTCGGTCAGCAGTCCGTCGCGGCCGCTGCGGTGCATGCCGTTGCGGGCCGCCTGGTAGGGCAGCGCTGCGAACTTCTTGGCCATCCGGCTATCGTCCAGCAGCAGCCCCAGCGGGTCGTGCCAGCCCACGGTGTCGCCGGTGATGGAAGCCAGCGCACGCCCCATGTCGCTCATCAGCACATGGCCGCGCGTGTAGTGGGCCGTGTGCTGGGCCTTGAGCGAATCGGGCATGTTGTAGCGTTCCAGCTTTTCTGCAGCCGAATACAGCACGAGACTCAGATTGGCACCATCTTCCAGCGCCACCATGCGCAGCGTGGTGCCACGGGGAAGCGTATACGACCAGTGGGCGCCGCCAGGGACCAGCTCGGAAAACATCACCTTGTCGGCGGGCAGGTCGGGCGCAAAGTTGCGCCAATGAGGCGTGGCGTCAACAGCGGGCTGGATAGGGTCTGTCATCTCTCTGCGTCCTCTCACTGGTCTTCGGCGGGCACGTGAATCTGGGGGATGATGGCGGCCAGCAGCTGCAGGCGGCCACTCAAGACGCCGCGCAGCGTGGTCACTTCGTTTGCAATGGCCTGCAACTTGTGGGCGTGGCCCTGGATCAGTAGCACTTCCATCATCTGGTTGTGCGTCAGGTGCACGTGCAGGGAACTGATCACCTCGTCGATGTGCTGGAACTGGATGTCCGCCAGTTTCTTTTGCAGGCCTCGGGTGCTGCGGTCGTACAGCAGGGTGATGGTGCCGGCCATGATGTCGTTGCCGAGCTTGCGCTTGTGTTCCGCCAACTGGTAATTGACCATGTCGCCAATGGCTTGCGAGCGGCTGCCATAGCCCTGGCTGGCCACCATGTGGTCCAACTCTTCCAGCAACGCCGGCGGCAAAGAGATGCTGATGCGGCTGACCGTGGTGTTGTCATCGCTTGTCATGTGCCGCCCAGACGTTTGCCGTTTTCATGAATCGTTTACTCCACATCGTCCGCGACGTCGGTGAAGCGGATCATGTTTGCGAAGGCCACCGTGTCTTCGGCGGAGTCCAATTCATGCGGGGGATGTATCAAGGCCTCCAGACGCGCCTTCACCGCACGAAACTCAGGGCTGCCAAATTGCGCCGGCGCGCGCGGACGCGGAACCGGCACTTCGATGAGTTCCTGTACCTCGCCGGGATGGGGCTTCAACACCAGAATGCGGTCAGCCAGATAGATGGCCTCGTCCAGATCGTGGGTGATGAAAAGGATGGTGAGGTCGATGTTCTTCCAGATGTCCAGGAGATGACTTTGCATGCGGCTTCGGGTTTGTGCATCGAGCGCGCCAAAGGGCTCGTCCATCAACAGGATGCGGGGCTGATTGACCAGTGCGCGGGCAATGGCCACACGTTGTCGCATGCCGCCGGACAATTGGTGCGGGTAGGCGTCTGCAAATTGCGTTAGGCCGACCAGATCGATCCAGGTTCGCGCCAGACTTTCGGCCGTGCCAGTGCTCTGGCCGCTCATCTGGGGACCGAACATGATGTTGCGCTTAACCGTGAGCCACGGAAACAGCGAGTAGCCCTGAAACACCATTCCCAGGTCACGCCCAGGACCTGTCACTGGCTTGTCGTCAAGCAGCACTTCGCCGCTGGAATGCCGCTCCAGTCCCGCCAGGATGCGGATCAGCGTGGACTTGCCGCATCCGGAAGGGCCGATCACGCAAATGAATTCGCGCCGATGCACCTTGAAGTTGATGTCGCGCAGTGCCTCGGTCGCGCCTTGTGGTGTCTCGAAAGTCTTGTGCAGCTTGCGGACTTCGAGCACGACGTCGCGCTCTTTGATGCGCTTGAATCGCTGTCGCACCGCGTCGGTCTGCTCGAGATAGGCCAGTGCGCCTTCGTCGAGCTTCGGGCTTGCAGCAGTCATCGTTTGTCTCCTTGTGCAACATGCCAAGGAAAGAGCTTGCGCCCCAGGCGCTCGAAGCCCAGATCGCTGCCAAACCCGATCATGCCGATGATGATGATGGCGGCATACACGTTCTCGAAGTGCTGGTAGCGCGCCTGCTGGGTGATGTACCAGGTGATGCCGGAGCTGGTGCCGATCAATTCGGCGACGATGAGGTAGGTCCACGCCCAGCCCAGCAGGATGCGCTGGTCGCGGTACAGATCGGGCAAGATGGCCGGCACGACCACCTTGGTGATTAAGCGTCCACGCGTGCCCAGGGTGCGCGCTGCCTCCACGATGGTCGGGTCGAGCTTGCGCGTGGTGTTGGCCACCACCAGTACTTGCTGGAAGAAGGTTCCAATGACGATGATGGCAATCTTTGGCCCGTCGTAAATGCCCAGCACGGCTACTGCCAGCGCGCCGAAGGCCGGAGCCGGCAGGTAGCGGAAGAATTCGATGAACGGTTCGCTCAGGCGTGCCAACGTGACATAGGTGCCGGTGAGCACGCCCAGCGGCACACCCACCAGAGACGACAGCACAAAACCCCAGAAGATGATTTGAATGCTGTGCCACAGGCTTTCGTGCAGCCATACGCCGTCGCGGGTCTGCGGCGCAGTGCTGAAAGCGACGACAAAGGCCTTGGCGACAACGTGCGGAGCAGGCAGGTACACCGGGTTGGCCGGGTGGCCGCGAGGCACGGCCAGGCCTTGTGCCTTCATCTGTCCCGCCTGGTCTTCAAACTCGTCCTTGTCCACCAGCGTGCCGGGGTTGAAATAGTCCACGCCGCCGGGATCGCTCACCATGACTTTGGGATGCCAGATGAATGGCACATAGCTGAACAGGCACCAGATCAGGATGGGAATCAGGAAGGAGCACAGCGTGAGCAAGGCGCGTCGGGATGGGGCGGCCCGGCGGCCAAGTGGAATCACAAACTTCATCATGGTGTAGGTGTGCCATCCAGGCTTCGCGACGCCATGTAGGCTCGCCAGCCGCCCCAGGCGCTGATGTCTTGCGCACCTTCAAGCGCCTGTGGTTCGCAAATGAAACCCTGGACGGTGCTGCCATCGCTCAACATCAGTGTGCCCACGCCCAGCGGCGCCGGGATCAAGGCGACGAAGGAGCCAAAATGCACCAGCGGCATCTCCCAGACTTCGACTGCGATTCGCGTACCCAGTCCAGGTGCCACCCGCAGCAGACCAGGCTTGGGCGGAAACGTGCCAGGCAATGCAAACAGCTTGTAATCCGGCGCCGTTTCGGTGCGGGCGACCAGAACGGCGTGGCGCTCAGTCAACTGCAGGTTCAAGGGCATGCCGGACAGGTGGGCGCCGACCACGGCTACTTTGATTGCGGTCATAGGGTCTGACTGCAAGCCCGCAATGGCTTGGGGGGCTGGCAAAGGCTTACCGAGAGCGCCTTGCGCCAATCCGCTGGCGTGGTGGAAACGCTGGCTCAGTTCAGCCAGTTGCCAATCACTACCGCAGGGGCCAATCAAAGTGATGCCGAAGGGAAGGCCGTCAGCGCGCATCGAGCTGGGCACCGAGATGGCGGCATAGTCCAGCAGGTTGACGAAATTCGTGTACACGCCCAGATTGCGATTCAGCGCCAATGGGTCGGCCTGCATTTGGGCAATCGTGTAGTGCGTGGGTGCCGTGGGCACTAGCAAGACGTCAATATCGTTCCAGATGCCTGCGGCCTGCTGCGCAAAGATGCGCAAGCGCGTTTGTGCCTGGAACACGTCGGCAGCGCTTTGGCCACGCCCGCTGGCCATGATGCCCCGCACAGGCTCCAGCACCTGGTCCTCGTGCGCGTCAAAGAAGTCGCGCACTGCGGCGTAGCGCTCGGCCACCAACGCGCTCTCGTACAACAAGGCTGCGGCACCGGCGAGTGGGGCGTAATCGATGATGATGGGCGCGCCCCCCAGCTCGTGCAATTGCGTTATCGCCCGTTGAAACGCATCTTCCGCGGCCTTGTCACCAAAGAACTGCAACTCGGATGGCACGCCGAAGCGAAATCGTGCCGGCAAAGGGCTGGAGGCTAGTTCCAGGCGCCGGGAATAGGGGTCCAAAGCGTCGTAGCCCATGGCCGCGTGCAAGACACGGGCGGCTGTAGCGACGGTGCGTGCGAAGATGGACACGCAATCGACACTCTGCGCCGCGGGCACCACGCCCCGGGTGCTGATCAGCCCCTTGCTGGGTTTGAATCCCACGATATTGTTCAGCCCGGCCGGCACGCGACCGGAGCCGGCGGTATCGGTTCCCAGAGCAAAGTCGACTTGGCCGGTCGCCACCGCATAGGCCGAGCCGGAACTGGACCCGCCCGACACGTAACGCGGGTCAAATGCGTTGGGAACGACACCGTACGGCGACCGCGTGCCATTGAGCCCGCAGGCAAATTGGTCCAGGTTGGTTTTACCCAGCAGCGATGAACCCGCATCCAGCAGCCTGCGCACCACGAAAGCGTGTTCTGCCGGCCGATAGCTGAATGCTGGGCAGGCGGCTGTGGTAGGCAGCCCTGCCACGTCGATATTGTCTTTGGCCGCGAACGTCAGCCCCGCCAGTGCGCCGGTGCCGCTGCCCGCCAGGGCTTGCGCAGGGCGAGAAATCCAGGCCTGTGGCGCCAATGCGGGTGCATCCCCAGCCGGAAGCTGACAAGGATGGACAGGACCATGTTTCTCGGTTTGGGCCATTCTTCCATTTCCAATCTTGCAATCAATCTGGCGCACGTCAATCGCCAACACACGCGGATCGCCGCCCAGACGCTTGGAGGCGCCAAAGACACGGGGGCTCACCATCAAGGCGTCGAAGCATGATGCGAATGAGGGCGCAGCTGCAGCTCAAAACAGGCGGGGCCAATACGACCTCCTGCTGGCTCGCCGCGCTTACGGGCCGATGGTGAAGGACGGGTCCATATAGCTGTCCAACTTCTCAGGCGCCTTGTAGACCTGGTTGGCCACATTGAAGGCGTCAACAATCTTGGTGGATCCGTACAGGGAGCCGAAACCTGCGGCCTTGATGTAGGCCTTCTTGCCAGCATCCAGGCTGAGCAACTTCGTTCCCTTCAGCAAGGGCAGATACTCGGCGGGGCTGACGCCCGACCTGGCCGCCATGATCCTGACCGCGTCCGCCTGGGATTTGGGATCTTCGATATACGCCACTACGCGGCCCCATACCTGCACAACTTTTTGCCAATCGGTGCGGCGCGCCTTCGCACTGGCGGGATTGACCGCAAGCACGTCGTAAATGAGGCCGGGTTCGTCGGCGGAGGTGTAGATGGCCCTGGCACCGGGGACCGCCTTGAGCGCTTCGCCCGCTATGGGTTGCCAGGCCCCCGCCGCGGACACGTCCTTGGCCGCAAGTGTCTGTGGGATTTCATTGGTCTTGACATTCACCAAGGTGACGTCGGACTCCGTCAGGCCTGCCTTCTTCAGCGCATTGAGCAAGAGCAAGTGTTCCACCAGGCCGCGTTCCACGGCGACTTTCTTGCCCTTCAGATCTGCCACCGTCTTGATGCCTGGCTTGGCGGCCAGAATGTCATTGCCGTTGGAATAGTCTGTGACCAGCACCATGACGCTCTTGGCCCCGCCCGCGCCGGTGACCAAGGCATCGCCGTTGGTCATGTTGACCGCATCGAGTTTTCCGGCGGTGTAGGCGTCCATCGAGGCCGAGTAGTCGAACCACTCGAAACGCACCTCCACCCCCGCTTCCTTGAACCATCCCTTGTCGATGGCAATCTGCCAGGCCACCCATCCAGGCCAATCGCTATAACCAATTTTCAAGGGTTGGGCTGCTTGCGCCGTGACGCAAAACATCGCCGAAGCAAACAGGGCCGCCGCGGCAATCGAGCGCCGAGACCAGTAACTTGCTGCCATCAGTCATTCCTCATTTGAAATTATTACGAAATTGATAAAACGTAATACTTTCAACTCCAGTAGCAACAATTGGGCCAGCAAACGGGGACGGCTTCAGGATGTCACTTGATGCGATTCGACTGGAGCGCAGGGGGGGGGGGACATGCCCGACCGAATGCAAGGGTGCAATATCAGGTGCGTCGCTGCACCATTGCTGTGCAAGCAGCGGGCCGCCGTGATCGGCGGGACGCAACCGCGGATCCAACCGGTCGATGCAAAACGCCAGGTGCTGGACATCTGAGCGACGGCACTTCCGGCAAGAGGATCTTCGGCGACGGCCTTGCGACTCGATGCGAGTTCTCAAGCGGAGCGCTGCTCCCGAGGTGCGTATGTCATGCCGTTCTGCCAAACCGGCTCCATCTTGGCCAACAAGTCAGCAGGAATTCGCGAGTCGCCCTTCGCATCGTCTAGCGTCTCCTGCATGGCCTGCGCAATACGTTGCAGGGTGGACCCAGGCCGCACCACACCGCACACCTCTGTGCCAAACCGCATCAGTTCCTCGGTGGTCGGGTAAGCCTTCGAGTGGTGCTTGCCTGCGAAGAGCTTGAGCGCCATCGTTCGATCTGTGTGTTCGATGTCACCCACGTAGCGGGTGTAGGTGTAGACGGCAGCAGTCACCACGTCGAAGAGCGGCGACAGTGACGGCGCCTCGCCTTTGCCATACGTCACCGCGAAGTTCTTCAAGTGACCGTCGCCATTTCGGACCATCACGCTCAAGGCGACCTGCTCGAAGAATCGGTGAAGGTTTTCGGCGGGAAGCTGAAGGTAGGCCAGCAGCTCCGCGATCCGCTGGTAGCTGCCGTGGTACCTGCGTTCCGACAGTGCGTTGCGCACACGCAGGTCCATGAGCGAAGCAATGGGGGCCAGCGTGCAGCTTCAATGAAGCGCAACAGCGTAGGCTGCGGGATCGGTCCTCCAGAGCGCGCGAGGAAATGCCGGCGCTCAGTGATTTGCGAGTGGGTCCCGCAATGACCGGTCAATGCACCTTTGGAAAGCCATGCCGTTCAGCCAGCAGCGACAGGATGCGCTGCGTGTCGGTGACGAAGGCTTGCGAACCGAGCACCTTCGCATCTTCTGGCACAGGGTATTCGTCGCCCAGGAGAAGTACTGGCAATCCCTGGTGGTGTTCGTCCAGCGCATCGATCACGACGGGTCTTGGGCGCGGGTACGGCAGACGTTCGATGTCTAGCCGGGCGGCACGATCAGGCGCAGATGAGAGAAGGCCTTCGATGGACAGGCCGTGAGGGCAGACGAACCTTTCCCCCGGGTGCTTTTCGTCCACAAATCCAGGCTGGAACAGCAGCAATCGATCACGACTCACGCATCACCTTTCAAAGAAATCGGTGGGCCAAGCCTATGAGGAATGGCGCCAGGATCCGAATGCGAAATAAGCGGATGCATATGCGGTTTGCTCACGGCGCCACTGCATATGAACATACGAAGAACGAGCTTCTGTGCGGTGAATGTTGAAACCAGAATGGGCCGAACACCCACCCATATCTACACGCACATGCACCCCGCAGTTATCAAGTTCGATCACGCCTCGCTTCGCTTCAGCCCATGACGTACCGACTCTCACTCCTCGAGAAGAGCCTCATTCCGCAAGGCTCCACAGCGGCCGAGGCCCTGCATCGCACGACGCAACTGGCGCAGCGTGCTGAAGCCTTGGGCTATTACCGCTTCTGGTTGAACGAGCACCATGGAAACCATCAACTGGCGGGTGTCGCACCGGAGATCCTCATAGCGTATCTGCTGGCTCGCACCAGCAGTATTCGCGTGGGCTCTGGCGGTGTGATGCTGCAGCACTACAGCCCCTTCAAAGTCGCAGAGACCTTCAAGTTGTTGGCCTCGCTGGCACCTGGCCGCGTGGACCTGGGTGTGGGCAAGGCACCCGGTGGCCTGCCAGCGACGACTCGTGCGCTCCAGTCGCGGCATGACAAGCAAAGGCCGACGGCCTTCGATGACCTGCTCGCTGAGCTCGGCCACTTCCTGGACGATTCACTGCCCGAAGAGCACCCGCTGGCTGGCGCTATCGCTCACCCGGTTCCACCCCTGCCACCGGCACGCATTCTGCTGGGCGCGAGCACGGGTAGCGCGGAGACTGCGGCCCGCCTGGGCTGGGACTTCTGTTATGCAGGGCACTTCAATGGTGATCCGGTCAACGTGTCGCGTTCGCTCCGGGTCTTCCGCGAAGCCAGCGGTCGATCGCCGTTGCTGGCCTTGTTCGCCTTTGTTGCCGAGACGCAAGAGGAGGCGCAAAGGCTCGCCGGAGCCAAGCAGATGGTCAAGCTGCATCTGTCCACGGGGCAGAGCGTCAACCTGCCGACGCAGGAAGCTGCCGCTGAATTCGCGCATGCCGTGGGTGACACCGCATACCGCACCGAGCTGCTGACGCCCCACGTCATCGCCGGGACTGCCGAACAGGTGCGCGCAGAGTTGGATGCATTGCACGAGCGCCACGGCGTTGACGAGTTCCTCGTCGAGATGCCGGTCCCCGACTACGCCGCCCGACTCACCTCCATCGAACTGCTGGCCGGCGCCCTGGTGCCCGCAGCCGCGAACTGAACCTTCAAAGGAAATCCAAGCCATGACCCACGCCCCCACCCGCCACATCACCTTCGGCATCATGTTGCATGGTGCCGGCGGCCACATGAATTCGTGGCGCCATCCTGCGGGCCCGGCCGACGCCAGCGTCAATCTGAACTTCATCGTGGAGACGACGAGGAAGGCCGAAGCCGCGGGCATCGCCTTCGCTTTCGTGGCCGACGGCCTCTATATCAACGAGAAGTCGATTCCGCACTTCCTGAACCGATTCGAGCCGTTGACCATCCTGTCTGCGCTGGCCACGAGCACAACGAAGATCGGCCTGGCCGGCACGGTCAGCACCAGCTACTCCGACCCCTTCACGGTGGCTCGCCAGTTCGCCTCGCTGGACCTCATCAGCGGCGGCCGCGCCGGCTGGAACGTGGTGACGACACCTCTGGAAGGATCGGCCAAGAACTACAACCGCGAGCACCCCGACCACGCGTTGCGTTACGAGATTGCGGACGAGTACCTGCAGGTTGCCCAGGGCCTGTGGGACAGCTGGGACGACGACGCCATCATTCGCAACCGCGAGACCGGCGTGTTCTTCGACCCAGCCAAGCTGCACACGCTCGATCACGAGGGCCGCTTCTTCAAGGTGGCCGGGCCGCTGAACATCGGCCGTTCTCCACAAGGGCAGCCGGTGATCTTCCAGGCGGGTTCCTCGGAGGCCGGCATCTCGCTGGCCGGTAAATATGCGGACGCGGTATTCACCCACTCGCCGAACCTTGCGGAGACGCGCAAGTTCCGCAATCAGGTGCGCAACAGCGCCGTGGTGCACGGCCGCGCGGTGGACGACGTGAAGATCTTCCCCGGCATTGGGCCCGTGGTTGCCGCTACCGACGAAGAGGCGCAGGAGAAGTACCAGCAGATCCGCGAGTTGCTGAGCATCGAGGATGCGCTGGCCTACCTGGGCCGCTTCTTCGATCACCACGACTTCAGCCAATATCCGCTGGACGGCCCCTTCCCCGAGCTGGGCGACATCGGCAAGAACAGCTTCCAGTCCACCACCGACCGCATCAAGGCCAATGCCAAGGAGAGGGGCCTGACGCTGCGGCAGGTGGCCTTCGAATCCGCCACGCCGGCTTCGCAGTTCGTGGGCAGCGGCGAGCGTATTGCCGAAGAGATCATCCGCTGGGTGGACGAGGAAGCGGTCGACGGCTTCATCCTCGGCTTCCCGGTGCAGGCGCAGGGTCTGCAGGACTTCATCGATTTCGTCATCCCCGCACTGGAAGCACGCGGCCGCTACGACCGCCAGCTGGCCGGCGCCACGTTGCGCGAGCACCTCGGTCTGCCGCGCAAGGCCAGCCGTTACAGCTCGGCGGACGCGCAACCCGCAGTTGCCGAGGCCGCCTGATGGGAGCCGACGACGGACGCGTCTTCAACCAGGCACCGTCGCTGGCACAGACCTTGGCGCGCGAGGCCAGCGATCGCATCGGGCGCGTGATCGCTTCTGGCATCGATGAGTTCATCGCCCTGCGCCGCGACATCCACCAGCATCCCGAATTGGCGTTCAAGGAGACCCGCACCGCCGCGCTGGTGGCCGAACGCCTGAGCGCCTGGGGGTATGAGGTGACGACCGGCATCGCCACCACGGGCGTGGTCGGCACGCTGAGGCGCGGCAGTGGCGAGAAGCGCCTGGGGCTGCGCGCTGACATGGACGCGCTGCCGATCGTCGAAGCGACGGGCCTTCCCTATGCCAGCGTGAACGAAGGCGTGATGCACGCCTGCGGGCACGATGGCCACACGGCCTCGCTGCTGGCGGCAGCCCACTACTTGGCAAAGCACGGCGAGTTCGATGGCACGCTGCAGCTGATCTTCCAGCCGGCCGAGGAGATGGGCGGCGGCGCGAAGAAGATGATTGCTGACGGGCTGTTCGAGCGCTTCCCGGTGGATGCCGTGTTCGGCATGCACAACTGGCCCTGCGTTGATGCCGGGCATCTCGGCTGCGTGGCCGGGCCGGCGATGGCTTCGGTCGACCAGGCCACCATCACCGTCTATGGCAAGGGCGGCCATGGCGCTCAACCGCAGGAGACGGTGGATCCGATCGTGGTGAGCGCACATCTGATCACGGCGCTGCAGAGCATCGTGTCGCGCAACGTGAATCCGCTGGACATGGGCGTGGTCACGGTGGGCTCGATCCATGGTGGCTTCGCGGCCAACGTGATCCCGGACAGCGTGGAGCTCAAGCTCACCGCGCGTTCCTTCCGCCCCGAGGTGCGCGAAGTGCTGCGCCAGCGCATTCCCGCGCTCGCGAAGTCGCAGGCGGCGAGCTTCGGGGCGTCCGCGGAGGTCGTCTACCAATGGGGCTATCCCGCCGTGATCAATCATGAGGCCGAAACCGCCTTTGCCCGCGAGGTGGCCCTGGAGACGCTCGGTGCCGACAAGGTCGACGCCGACTTCCGGGCCCGCACGGCGAGCGAAGACTTCGCCTACATGCTGCAGAAGCGCCCGGGCAGCTACCTGTTCATCGGCAACGGCGAGAGCGCCTCGCTGCACAGCCCGAAGTACGACTTCAACGACGAAGTCCTGGCGACGGCCGCGACCTACTGGGCGCGACTGGCCGAGCGCTATCTGGCCTGAGTCGCTTCAAGAGGGAGAGCACATGAGCTTTCAGGAAGAGTTCGTCTATACCGTGCCGGCCGACCCGCGCGCCAAGCCGCTGGTCGACGAGTTGAGCCACGAGTACGAGAGTCGCTACGGCGAACTGTTCAGACAAGCTGGAGAATCGGCCGAGGCCGAGATGGCGCGCTATCCGGACGCGCTGTTCACGCCCGCGCAGGGCGGCAGTTTCGTTCTGCTGATGCGCGAGGGCGTCGCGATTGCCGGCGGCGCCTTCAAGCGCCATCCGGATCCGCACACCGCCGAAGTCAAGCGCGTCTGGACGGACAAGCGCCTGCGTCGTCAGGGTCTGGCATCGCGGCTGCTGGCCGAGCTGGAAAGGCAGGCGCTGCGGCAGAACTACAGGCGCTTCTTCCTCACGACGGGATTCCGTCAACCCGAAGCCGTTGGCCTCTATCTGCAGCACGGCTACACGGCGCTCTATGCGCCCGATGCCGATCTGGAAGCTTTGCGCAGCCTGCCCTTCGAGAAGCACCTGACGCTGCCCGTGAGCCTGAGTGCGGCGCCGTCGCTCCAACAACCGGAATTGAGCCTGCGATGACTTCCTCTGCCTCCGCCACGCTTTCCATCGAAGGGTCTGCCGCCGACCTCCCTTCGCTGACCCCGCACAGCAACGTGCATGCCCCCACCGACTATTCGCGCCTGCGCGTGGTCCCTGCGCGCTACCCCTGGCGCACCGCTGGCACCGTGTTTGCGATCCTCGTGATCGGCGTGGTACTCCATTCGGTGCTGACGAACGAGCGGTGGGGCTGGAGCGTCTTCGCGCAATATTTCTTCGACGAGGCTGTGCTGGCGGGCCTGGCGCGCACCTTGTTGCTGACGGCCTTGGGCGCGGCGCTCGGCTTCTCGCTTGGCACCTTGCTGGCATTGGCGCGGGTGTCGCGCTCGCCGCTGCTGTCTGGCCTGTCGTTCGGCTATGTGTGGCTGTTCCGCTCGATCCCGCCGATCGTGCTGCTGCTGCTGATCAACAACTTGGGTTACCTGTACGAGACCATCACCCTCGGCGTGCCGTTGACGGGCTGGACCTGGTTCTCTTATCCGACCACGCAGCTTCTCGGGCCCTTTGCGGCGGCCGTCATCGGCCTGACCTTGAACCAATCGGCCTACTCGGCAGAGATCATCCGCGGCGGCATCCTCTCGGTCGATCAGGGACAGCAGGAAGCGGCTGCTGCACTCGGCCTCTCGCGCCGCCGTCAGGCCTTGCGGATCGTCCTGCCGCAGGCGATGCGCTCCATCCTTCCGAACGGCTTCAACGCCATCATCGGCCTGGCCAAGGGCACGTCGGTGGTCTACATCCTGGCGCTGCCCGAGCTGTTCTACACAATTCAAATCATCTACCGCCGCAACCTGGAGGTGATCCCGCTGCTGATGGTGGCCACCGTCTGGTACCTCGTGATCCTGACGGTGCTGACGCTCGTCCAGCAGCAGATCGAACGCCACTACGCGCGCGGTGCGCTGCGCAACCAGCCCGACTCCTTCTTCAAGCGGCTGAAGCGCGACCGCCTTGCGGCACCGTCAGCCAAGGCGCCGGTCGAAGTGGCCGCGCAAGCGTCGAACGAAACCAAAACGGACGCGCCGGGTTGGGCTGCAGGCCGCGTTCGTGGCGGCGAGGTCAGCGTGCACGGCGTCAGCAAGAGCTACGGTGCCGTGCGCGTGCTGGACCAGGTCTCGCTCACCGTGCCGGCCGGGGCCGTGACGGTGATCCTCGGCCCCTCGGGCTCGGGAAAGTCGACGCTGCTGCGCAGCATCAACCACCTGGAGCGCGTGGACCAGGGCTTCATCACCGTGGACGGCGAGTTGATCGGCTACCGCCAGCAGGGCGACACGCTGTACGAGCTGCCGGAGAGCGAGGTGCTTCACCGCCGCGCGGATGTCGGCATGGTTTTCCAGAACTTCAATCTCTTCCCGCACCTGACTGTGCTGGAAAACCTGATCGAGGCCCCGGTCACCGTGCGTGGCCTGCCTCGCGCCGAGGCCGTGCAATTGGCCCGCGAACTGCTGACCCGCGTCGGTCTGGAAAACAAGGCCGATGCCTACCCGCGCCAGCTTTCGGGCGGCCAGCAGCAGCGTGTGGCAATTGCGCGCGCCCTGGCGCTGAAGCCCAAGGTGCTGCTGTTCGACGAGCCCACCTCGGCTCTCGACCCAGAACTGGTGGGAGAAGTGCTGGACGTGATCAAGGAGTTGGCCCGTTCGGGCACGACGCTGGTGATCGTCACGCATGAGATCGGCTTTGCACGCGAGGTGGCCGACACCGTCGTCTTTATGGAGCAAGGCCGCATTCTCGAAATCGGCCGCCCGGACCAGATCTTCAGCGCGCCGTCGCACGCGCGCACCGCCGCCTTCCTCGACAAGGTCCTCTAGCGCTTCTCCACCTCAACACCGACCATGCCAAAGAATTCTTGCAAGACGCTGCTCCTTGCGGCGAGCCTCGCCTTGTCTCTGCTGGCCACAGCGGCGCCGGCCTCACCGCCGGTGGACCTGAGCCCCGAGCAAGCATCGCGCCCCCGCTCGCAACCCGTGCCTGCGGCCCTGAAGCTGCTGGGCCCGAACGCCAAGTTCGCCAAGGACGGCGTGCTGCTCGTGGCCACCACCGTGGGCGTGCTGCCCTTCGGCGACTACGCCACCGACAACAAGACGCCCGTGGGCAACGCGCCGGACATCGCGCAGCTGATCGCCGACAGCCTCGGCCGCAAGCTCGAACTGGTGGCGGTGGGCTGGGAGAACTGGCCGCTGGGCCTGCAGTCGGGCAAATACGACCTGGTCGTCTCCAACGTCACCGTGACCGAGGAGCGCAAGGAGAAGTTCGACTTCTCCACCTACCGCAACGACCAGTTGGGTGTTTACGTCAAGAGCGACAGCAAGATCAGGTCGATCAAAGATCCGAAGGATCTGGCGGGCCTGAGGGTGATCGTTTCCTCCGCCACCAATCAGGAGCAGATCTTGCTGCGCTGGAATCAGCAGAACATCGCTGCAGGCCTGAAGCCGGTGGCGTTCCAGTCTTACGAAGATCCGGTGGTGCTGCGCCTGGCACTGCAGTCCGGCCGTGCGGACGCGCACTTTGCGCCCAACGGCTGGGCCGCGTTTGAAGCACGCGATGGCAAGACGCGACTGGTCGGCACCTTCCCCGGCGGCTGGCCGCTGACGGCCGAGATTGCGGCCGCCTCGCGCAAGGGTTCGGGCCTGGCCGAGGCCGTTACTGCGGCTATCAACGCGCAGATCCAGAACGGCAACTATGCAAAGGCCCTGAGCCGCTGGAGCCTGGAATCCGAAGCGATCGCCCAGTCGCGCACCAACCCGCCTGGGTTGCCAAAGAAATGAGGTCCGCATACATGCATCCATTGCCGTGGAAACTGGCCGCAGTCGCGCTGGGCGCCGTGCTCACGCTGTCGGCCTGGGCTCAGGCCCAGACACACGCCGAAGCCTTCGGGCAGATCGACCTCACGCCCGCCCAAGCCGACCGCATCCATGCCGACCGGGATCCGGCTGCCATCCAGGCGCTGCCCAAGGACTTCAAGTTCGTCACGCCCGGCACTTTGACCGTGGCGATCGCCGCCGCTGTGCCGCCGACTTCCACCTATGCCACGGACGCGAAGACCATCGTGGGCGCCGACGCCGACCACGCGCACCAGTTGGCCGAGGCGCTGGGACTCAAGCTCAACCTCGTCACGGTGGCCTGGCCCGACTGGCCGCTGGGCCTGGTCTCAGGCAAGTACGACGCAGTGATCTCCAACGTCGGTGTCACCGAGGAGCGCAAGCGCAAGTTCGACTTCTCCACCTACCGCTTGGGCCTGCACGGCTTCTTCGTGCGCAACGACAGCCCGATCCATTCGATCAAAGAGCCCAAGGACATCGCCGGGCTGAAGATCATCACCAGCTCCGGCTCGATCCAGGAGCGCATCTTGCTCGAATGGAACAAGCTCAACATCGCAGCCGGCCGCAAGCCGGTCGAGCTTCTGTATTTCGACGACTTGGTCGCGGCCAAGCTGGCGCTGGAATCAGGCCGCGCGGATGCCCACTTCAACCCCCATGGTCCCCTCGCCTATCTGGCCGCCAAGGAGCGCAAGACCCGCGAGGTGGGTACCGTCAACGCCGGCTGGCCGCTGAAGGCCGACGTGGCCGTGGCCACGCGCAAGGGCAGCGGCCTGGCCGCGGCGCTGACTGCGGCGACCAACACGCTGATCCACAACGGCAAGTATGCGCAGACGCTGGCCCGCTGGGGCCTTTCCCAAGAAGCCGTCGCCCAATCCGAAACCAACCCACTCGGCCTCCCGAGCTTCTGACTCCATGAGCATTCAACACCTCGCCCTGCTGATCCCGGGCAACTATGTGGACAGCGATCCGGCCACCGGCCTGGAAGCGACGCTCCAGCTCTTCTCCCGCGCTGAAGCCCTGGGCTTCGACAGCGCGTGGGTTCGCCAGCGGCACCTGGAGCGCGGCGTATCCTCGGCCTCCACCTTCCTGGCCGCCGCCACACAGCGCACACGCCGGATCGGCCTGGGCGTGGGGGTGATCCAGATGGGCTACGAGAACCCCTTCCGCCTGGCCGAGGACCTGGCCACGGTGGACGTGCTCTTCGGCGGCCGCCTGCAGGTGGGGGTGAGCGCTGGGCCGCCGCCGTACGCGGCGCTGCTGGGCAACCGGCTGCTCGACGCCAACCCCGACACCATCGACTTCTCGCACCGCCGCGTGGCACGGTTGCGCGAAAGCCTGAGCGGCGACTTTTTGGGCGAGGACGCGTGGATCGAATCGCCGGCCGGCCGGCAGCGCGCGCGCCTGCATCCCTCCGCGCCTGGACTGGGCGACCGGATCTGGTATGGCGGCGGCTCGCTGTACTCGGCGGAATGGGCGGGTCGCAAGGCCTTCAACCTGCTGATCGGCAACATCAGCACTGGCGAAAAGACCGACGATTTCTTTACCGCGCAGACGCAGCAGCTCGAGCTCTTCCGCAGCAGCTGGAGCGCGGAGCGCGCGCCCCGCGTCGCGCTCGGCCGCGTGATCATTCCGACCGACAGCGCTGACGCCGCGACGCGCAAGCGCTACCACGAGTTCGCCGCCAGCCGGCACGCGCGCACGCTCGCGCCCCAAGGCGAGCGCCGCACGCTGGTCGCCCGGGACCTGGTGGGCAGTGCGGACGAGATTCTCAGCACGCTCGCCCGCGATCCCGTGCTGCCGCTGGTCAGCGAACTGCGACTGGAACTGCCCTACGACTTCCGCACGGAGGAATACGCGCAGATCATCGAGGATGCGGCACGTCTGATCGCACCGGCGCTGGGTCGCGCGCCCGCGTTGCAGGCGGCTTGAAGCACGGGTAGACGGTCTACGGGCGAACTTTTTGCGCATGAGCATTTGCGTTTCCCTTCGTTCATGAAGGGCGCCGTGCTCGGTAGATTCCGGCGATCTTTCGTCAATGGAACTTCACATGCGCACAGACTCCGCCCGCACCTTCGCCCTCACGCTGCTTGCCGTCGCAGCACCGATTCCGGCATGGGCGACGGATGGGTATTTCTCGCAGGGCTTCGGCGTCAAGGCCCAAGGGCAGGCAGGTGTCGCCCTGGCCTGGTCCCAGGACGCGTTGGCAGCGGCCAGCAATCCGGCCGGCACATTGGACGTCGGTGATCGCATCGACCTCGGGCTGACCTGGTTCTCTCCCAAGCGCAGCGCGCAGATCGAGGGAAACGCCTTCGGCGCGGACGCCAGCTACAGCGGCAACGGCAAGCGCAATTTCTGGTTGCCTGAGTTCGGCTACAGCAAGCGGCTCTCCGACGATCTGGCCTGGGGCGTGGCCGTCTATGGCAATGGCGGTATGAACACGGACTACCCCGCCAATCCCTACAGCCGCTTTGGCGCCACGGGAGCGGCTGGCGTCAACCTGGAACAGCTGTTCGTGTCGCCGTCGGTGGCGTGGAAGCTCAGCGCCGTCAACAATGTCGGTCTGGCGCTCAACCTGGCGTACCAACGCTTTTCGGCCAAGGGCATCGGCCTGTTCTCCGGCTTTTCGGCCACGCCGTCGAACGTCAGCGACCGAGGAAACGACAGCTCCACCGGTGTGGGCTTCCGGCTGGGCTGGACCGGCAAGGTCTCCGAGAGCGTGACCCTTGGGGCGAGCTGGGCGTCCAAGGTCCATGGCAAGTTCAGCAAGTACAGCGGCCTGTTCGCCGATGGCGGCCGCTTCGACGTGCCGGAATCCTATGGTGTCGGGATCAAGCTTCAGCCAGACGCGCAGTGGAGCTTCGGTGCCGACTACCAGCACATCCGCTACAGCGCCGTGGCTGCCGTCGGCGACTCGCTGGCGGTGCTTCTGCAAGGCGTGCCGCTCGGGGCTTCGAATGGCCCGGGCTTCGGCTGGAGGGACGTCAACGTCTACAAGCTGGCGATCAGCCATCGAGTGACGCAGGCGCTGGAACTGCGGGCCGGCTTCAGCCACAACAGCCAGCCCGTGCCGAACGATCAGACCTTCTTCAATGTGCTGGCACCCGGCGTGGTCCAGCAATATTGGTCGATCGGCGCGACCCTGCACCAGCAAGGCGACGAGATCAGTGCCTTCGTCGGCTTCGCGCCGGCCCACACCGTGCGCGGCCAGGGTTCCATTCCGCCGGGCAATCCTCCAGGCGGCTTTGGCGGTGGCAATGCCAACGTCAGCCTGAAGGAAACCCTGGTTGGCCTGGCCTACGCCTGGAAGTGAGGTGCAGGCCGCGGCTTCAGAACACGACGCTCAACCGGGTGTAGTAGAACGCTCCGTACAGACCGAAAGGCGAGATGCTCGAATATGGCGGGAAGCCGTTGGTGTCGGGCACCGTGTTCCTGCTCGGGTACGTGTTGAACAGGTTGTTGGCGCCGACGGACAGTGTCGCCTTGCCGCCGATGCGGTATCCAACCTCCAGGTCCGTCAACCAGCGCGCCGCGTAGACCTGGTCGTAGATCGGGTTGACGTTGAGCAGTTGGTTGCCTCCGTAGCGCGTCTCGCGCAGATTGACTTCCCAATCGTTGTTGCGCCAGTTCTCGCCCAGGATTAGCTTGGACCTCGGGTTGGAGTGGGTGATCGCGCCTTGGGCGGCACGGTCGAACAGCGTCAGGCCGAGCCCGGCCAGTTGCGAGGGGTTGTCGCGGATGTGGGTGATGCTGGTCTTGTTGTAGTTGTAGCCCAAGGACCAGCGCAGCTTGCCGGCGGAGGCCAGGTCCTGCGTGTAGTCGCCCACCACGTCCACGCCAGTCGTGCGCGTGTCGATCGCATTGGCGAAGTACTTGATCGACTGGCCGGCCTGGAAGCCGTTCGCCACGAGCAGTGCATTCACGGCGGCGCCTTGCAGGAAGCCGGTCTGGGCGATGCGGTCCTTGAGCTCGATCCGGTAAGCGTCGACGGTCAGGCTCAGCAGCTTGATCGGCGTGTAGCTCAGGCCCAGGCTCAGATTGCGCGACTTCTCCGGCATGAGCGTGCTGGCTCCCAGCGCCTGGCCGAGCGCGGAGCCGACCTGCACCGACTTCGATTGCACGAACTGGTTGACGCCGTTGACGATGTTGTACTGGTTGGACGTCTGGGCGAAGCCGGCCTGCGTCAGCGCCGGCGCCCGGAAACCGTTGCTGACCGTGGCGCGCAAGGAGAGCTGTGAGCTCAACTCGTAGCGCGTGGCGAGCTTGCCGCTGGTGGTGTTGCCGGAGCCGTCGTCGTAGTGCTCCGCGCGGCCGGCCAGGCCGACGAACCAGTGTTCGGACGGGTTCAGGCCGAAGTCCACATAGGCGGCGTAGCTGCTGCGCTTGAGGTGCGCTTCGTCACCCGGCGTGACGGTGATCGCACCCTGTGCGCCCGTGGTGGCGAGCTTGCCTGCCAGCGGGCCGCTGGGGAAGACATAAGCGCCGAACTGGTAGGACAGCGGGTCTCCCGAGACAGTCTCGTATTTCTCCTGCCGATGCTCAAGGCCCCACGAGGTTTGCAAGGGCTTCTTCAGGCCGACGTCGATGCCTCGCGTGGCGTCGAGGTTGTTGGTCCACTGTGTGAACTTGCCCGTGAAGGTGTTGAAGCTCGTGGGACTCGTCGGGCCCAGCGAGGCGTTCAGCGTGTGGTCGGAGCCGTTCTGCACATGGTCGACGCCGTAGGTGCTGCTGACATCCCAGGCCCAGCCCGCCGACTCCAGCCGCGCGCCGCCGGCCAGCTGGAAGTCCCGCTCGCTCAGCGTGTAGACCGGCGCAGTGCCGTCCGGGTAGAGCGAGGGAATGATGTTGAGCGAGTTGGGCCGGCGGAAGTTCTGGCCCACGCGCCCGTCGCGCGCGCTGACGGTGCCGAACGAGTAGAAGGCCAGCGTGTCGTCCACCGGCGCCTCGGCGTTGTAGGAAAGGTTCAGCGCCTTGATCTCGGGGAGCCCGCCGGCGTAGACCTTCTTGTTCACCGTGGCTTCGCGCGGATCGGCCTGGCCATTGACGGGGTAGTAGAAAGCGCCCGTGGCGTCGGTGTTGCGCACGGTCGCCTGCTGGTACTTGCCGTCCGCCGCGAGGTTGAGATAGCCCTGGCGCGGCAGGGCCAGGCCCCAGTCCAGCGTCTGCTGGACGGTGCTGCCGTTGTCCTTGCCGCCGTTGTCGTACTTGTGGCGCGCGCCGATCGTTGTGTCGCTGCTGCCGCCTTGGCTGCTGCTTTTGAGGATGATGTTCAGGACGCCTGCGATCGCGTCGGATCCGTACTGCGCCGCTGCACCGTCGCGCAGCACTTCGATATGGTCGATGGCGCTGACCGGGATCAGATCCAGGTCCACGGGATTGGAGCCGTTGCTCTGGTTGTTGGGCGCGAGGCTCACGATGGCACTGTTGTGCCGCCGCTTGCCGTTGACCAGCACCAGCACATGCGCGCCGCTCAAGCCGCGCAGGCCGGCCGGGCGCGCGATGCTGTCGGCCGAGAGGCTGGATTGCGTGGTGGTCAGGAAGGACGGCAACAGCTGCGCCAGCGCGTCGCGCAATGCGGTGTTGCCGCCCAGCTTCTGGATCTGTTCTCCGCTGATCACGTCAATGGGGGCGGGGCTGTCGGACACCGTGCGTGCATAGCCGCGGTTGCCCGTGACGATGACCGAGTCCAGCACGTTCGCAGGATCGACGGAGGCAAGCTGCTCCCGGGCTTCAATTGCCGCGGCGGTCGCGGCCATGCAACTGCTGCCAGCCAGCGCACCGCCAAAGGCAAGTGCAACGGTGCTTAAGCGATGCCGATCACGGAGAGACTGCGACTGTTCCTTGGAGGGGCGACGAGGAGAGGGGGTGTTGGAGTTCATGTTTGGAGGGAGCAATTCGATGGAACGGGGCGGAACGCGCCGCCCGCGGGCTCAGAAGCGCCAGTTCGCGTTGGCGTAATAGAAGGCGCCGTTGATGCCGTACGGCGAGAAGGCCGGCAGTAGCTGGCCGCCGGTGGGCAGGGCTGTGGCAATCGGCACCTGCTGGGGCCGCTTGTTGGCGAGGTTGTTGGCGCCGATGGCCAGGCGCAGTCCGTCGCTGAACTCGTAGCCGAGTTCCAGGTCCACGATGAAGGCCGGCTTGACGACTTCGTCGTGCCAGGGCGCGCCACCCGTCAAGCCGTCGGCCGTCCACTGGTGCGTCTGGCCGAAGTGGGTGATGCGCAGCGTGCCGGTGAAGGCGCCCAGCCCATAGTCGGCCGTGGCGACGAGCTTGTGCTTGGGCGTTGAATCGGTCAGCGGGCTGAGCACGCCGAGGTTGAAGCTCGGATCAGCCTTGTCGATCTTGACCTTCTGGAAATTGCCAGCCAGTGACCATTTGACGAAGCCGAGCGAGCCAAAGTCGCTGCGCGTCTGGGCCGAGAGATCAAGGCCTTGGCTCGTGGTATCGATGCCATTGGCGAAGTAGTTGGCATAGAAGGCCGACGTGCCCGGCTGCGCAACGATGCCCGCAGCTGCAATGGCCAGCGCGGCAGGCGCTCCCGTGATGCCGGTTTTCAGCACGATCCGATCCTTGATACGGATCTGATAGACATCGGCCGTGAACTGGAGGTCGCGCGCCGGATTGGCAACCAGGCCCACGCTGATGTTGTCTGACTTCTCGGGCTTCAGATCCTGTGCGCCGGCCAGCTTCGCCGCCGCCGAATTCGCCTGCAGTTGGACATAAGTGAAGGTCGGCGTGACCAGCGTGGATGAGAAATACTGCTCTGCCAGGTTGGGCGCCCTGTAGCCGTTGCTTGCCGTGCCGCGGAGCGCGAAGGTCTTGCTGAGGTCCCAGCGGGCGCTGAGCTTGCCTGTGGTGG
This sequence comes from Roseateles sp., assembly GCA_019234295.1. Classification (GTDB taxonomy): domain Bacteria; phylum Pseudomonadota; class Gammaproteobacteria; order Burkholderiales; family Burkholderiaceae_C; genus JAFALK01. The sequence goes on along the minus strand of JAFALK010000009.1, from coordinate 1,871 downwards.
TGCTGCCGAAGTCGTTGTAATGCTCGCTGCGCAGGGCCGCGCCGAACTGCAGATTCTCGGCGGGCCGCAACTCGGCATCCAGATAGGCGCCCAGCACATGCCGGTCGTGGTTGCCGGCATCGTGATCGGTCAAGCCGACGAAGGCTTGCGTGCCGCCCTTGTAGCTGGAGGCGAAATCACCCGCCTTGATGCCATAGTTCTCCTGGCGGAACTCCAGGCCACCGGCCAACTCCAAGGGGTGGCCAAGACCGACTTCGACCGGCTTGTTCAAGTCGAGGTTGACGGTGGTCTGCCTGTTCGAGAACTGGCCGATGCTTGCGCTGTACGGACTCTTGCCGGTGTCGTTGAACAGGTTGACGTTGACCGTGTTGTCGATGCCCAGGTCGATCCGATCGCCTCCTGCGGTGATGCTGGCATCCCAGCGACCTTCGCCCCAGAAGTGACCGCGCAGGCCGAACGATGCCGATCGGTTCTGCTCGGAGATCGTCTCCCGAGGCTCGAAGCCCTGCGTGTAGATGCCCGCGGCGACGAGCGATGCAAATGCCGGGTTGTTCGGCAAGCGCTGGTTCTGATAGGAGTCGGCGTTGCGAGTGCTGAAGGTGCCAAAGGCATAGGCTTCGATGTCGGGGCTCACCGTCTTGCCGGCATTGATCGCGAGGGATCCGAGCTCGTACGCTGCATCGCCAATGATCCGGCTGGCGTACTTGTTGATGACCGTCGTGCGTTGTTCAGGACCTGTCTGGTTGGTGTGGGCCTTGTCCCGCCACTCGACGCTGACATCCAGGAAGCCGTCGGTGTCGAGCTTGAATCCCTTGGCAGCTGCAATCGTGCGGGTGCGTCCGTCGCCCAAGCCGTTTGGGTTGATGTCGCTGCTGTGGAACTTGCCGTAGGAAACGTCCAGAGATCCTTCGGTCTTGGAATTCTTCAGGATGATGTTGATCACGCCGGCAATCGCATCGGAGCCGTACTGCGCGGCGGCGCCGTCGCGCAGGACCTCGATGCGATCAATGGCGGAAACAGGGATCTGGTCCAGGTCGACCGCAGCGGCACCCGAGGTCAGCCCGCCGCTGGTGGAGATGAAAGCTGTCGTGTGTCGGCGTTTGCCATTGACGAGAACGAGCGTCTGGTTCGGACCCTGGCCCCGCAAGGTCGCAGAACGAACGATGTTGGCATAGTCCCCGCCCAACGCACGCGCCACGAAGCTGGGCTCGAGCCGCGCCAGCGCGTCGATCACATTGCGCTGGCCCGTCACCTGCAGCTCATCCGCGCTGATGATCGAGATCGGTGAGGTGCTTTCGCTGGCCTTGGTACCCAGAGTTCTCGTGCCTGTCACGATCACACTGTCCAGGGTGGTGGCCTCAGTCGGCAGTGCCGGATCGGCCTGTGCGCTTGCGCCAAGCGCAGCTGCCGCTGCGAGGGCAATGGACGAGATGTTGGAGAGTCCCTTGTGCTTCGATGCCATGAAGTTGCAGTCCCTATATGCGTTACAGAGGACTGCGGACCTTATCGATTGGACATGCGAATACAAAAGAAGCAATCTGACGTTGCTTATGTTGCGTGATGTGAATATCGGTGTGACGAATCTTTCGTAGCCTGAGGCTCTGGTCTTCTTTAACGTGTCGCGCGTGAAGACCTGGGAGCAGTCCGCTTGGCTCCGAGTCCCGACATGACCGCCAATCGCTCAGGCTGGCATTGAGCTCTCGCTCTTTCGAGCCTTGCAGGTTTAGTCTGAAGTTCCGGCCCATTCTCGAGCTCTGACAGCCTGTTCTCACCTATGAGGCAGGCTGTTTTGCATTGGATTTCGGTGTCTGATTTGTAGACACTAAATTTCTTGAATTATTGGCATTCATCGCCTATTCATTAAGGCATGC
>JAFALK010000034.1 GCA_019234295.1 Roseateles sp. | reverse complement strand
ATGCAAGGAGCGAATCCAAAGGACCGAAACAGACAGCGCAACGATCAAAACGCGACGGCAATCAAACCAGCCCGCCGAGATGACCACTAGCGACGAAGCCGGGGACCTGTCGTTGGCGCAAATCTTCTGCCGCGCGGTCACCTAGGCACCCAGCATCCAGCCCATGACTCCGCAGGCCACCACCACGAACCAAGGCGGGAGCTTCCATTGCGTCAGCGCCACGAAGGCCACGACGGCCAGGCCGAAGTCGCGAGGCTGAAGGACCGCACTGGTCCAGACAGGCTGGTAGAGCGCTGCCAGCAGCAAGCCCACGACGGCCGCATTCACGCCCATCAACGCTGCCCGCGTTCGCCGGTTGCCGCGCAGACGTTCCCAGAACGGCAGGGCACCGGCCACGAGCAGGAAGGACGGCGCAAAAATCGCCAGCAGGCAGATGAATCCGCCCAGCCATCCTGAGGGCCCCGTGTTCATTGACGCACCGAGAAAGGCCGCGAAAGTGAACAGCGGCCCGGGTACGGCCTGGGCTGCGCCATAGCCCGCGAGAAAGGCGTCGTTGCTCACCCATCCCGGCGGCACGACGGCGGCTTGAAGCAGGGGCAGGACCACGTGCCCTCCACCGAAGACCAGGGCGCCCGAGCGATAGAAGGCTGCTGCCTCGGCCACGCCTTGCGACGCCACGGCCCCGCTCAGCGCCGGCAGGCCCAGCAGCAGGACGAAGAACAGTGCGAGCCAGACGGTGCCGGCACGCCGGCCGATCGCCAGCGGCAGCGGCTCGTGATCCTGGGCGGGGTCCGGTCGGAACAGGGCCAGGCCCGCCAGGCTCGCCCCGCCGATCACACCCAGTTGGCCGAGCGCCGTCGGCAGCAGCAAGGCAGCACAAGTGGCCACCGTCATGATCGTGACGCGAGGCACGTCGGTGCAAAGGCTCCGGGCCATGCCCCAGACCGCCTGCGCCACCACGGCCACCGCCACGACCTTGAGTCCATGCAGCGCCCCCGGCGCCAGGGCATTGGCGTGGCTAGAGATGCCGAGCGCGAAAAGAATGAGCGCCAGGGCTGACGGCAGCGTGAAGCCTGCCCACGCGGCCAGCGCGCCTGCGTAGCCGCGCCGCATGAGGCCTAAGGCCAGCCCCACCTGGCTGCTGGCGGGCCCCGGCAGGAATTGGCACAGGGCCACCAGGTCGGCGTAGCTGCGTTCGCTCAGCCAGCGTCGGCGATCCACGAACTCCGCCCTGAAGTAGCCCAGGTGGGCAATCGGCCCGCCGAACGAGGTCAGGCCCAGGCGAAGGAAAACGAGAAAGACCGCCCATGCGTTTTCTGGGTGTTGAAGCTCATCGCCGTGAAGCGCCTCATTCTCGTGCAAGGCAGTCATGGCTGGCGGGCAGGCTCGTAACGCTGGTTGGTCATCGGTGGAGAGACGGGTCGCTGGATCAAGATGAAGCCGTGTTCGGTGGCCTGATGGCAGGCCGAGCATGCGTGAGACAGCGCGTCGAATCCCTTGCTGAAACCCACCATGTCCTTCGCCTGGATCGCGTGTTCAAGTTGCGCGATGGGCGCCGCGGTCATCGGCCCGATCAGCTTGGCGATGGGCTTGCCGTCGAACGCGGGCTGGTACTTGCCGACTTCCTCGAAGGCTTCCTTGAGCTCGTCCAGTTCGTAGGCCGCGAGAGCCCAGTTCTTGCCCTTGCCGGCAAACCAAAGCTTTGCGTGTCGAAGCTGGATGGTGCTCATGAACTCGCCCAGGCCAGGGGTGTACGCCGCGCTTGGCGGCGTTGCTGGCTGCGATTCGGCCGCACCGACGGGGAGGGTGACCCGGGTCGCGAGCAGCAGCCCGACAGCCAGTGTGCGAAGCAAGTGCATGGGTGCTCCATTCGCGATGAGGGGGCCCATTATTGAACTACAAGCCTTGCACCTGAAGCGCGCCGGGGCGGCTGGCTCGCGCTGAGTTTCCGGTGATACTCTGCGCCTCGTGAAGACCCTGCGCATCTGGCTCCTGCTGCTTCTCGCCGTGCTGATCCCCGTTCGGGGAGCCGTGGCGGCGGCTGTACCCTGCGCTGTAAGTGCGGTGCACAGGCACGCGGACGCTGCAGTCTCGATGCACCATCACGACCACGGTGCTGCCGGCAAATGCAATCTGTGCGCGTCCTGCTGCTCGGCCACCCCGATGCTCGCGACGTTTGCGCCGACGCTTCCCCCGCCCGATGAACAGGCCGCGACGTTTCCGACCTTCCAGGCTTTGGCCCCGACCTACGTGTCCGAAGGCCAGGAACGTCCGCCCCGAAGTATCTGACCCCTCGAGGCCTCCGCGCGAGGCCGGTATGCGCTCGTGCCTGCGGTCCGAGCGATCGCGCAGCCAACGCAGGGCTGCAATGTCAGATGACTTCGCATCAGGGAGGTCCCCGATGATCCGATCGGCCTTTGTCGTCGCCAGTAGCCTCGTGCTGGTCTCTTGTGCCACCTTCTCAAGCGATGGCGGCATGAACCGCGTGTCTCGCCTGACCGAGGAGCGCAGCGGCCATGCCGTGACCTACCAACGAGACGACCAGGACGCCGCAGCCGCGCAGGCTCGCGTGGCCGAGCTGCTCGGGGCGCCCTTGTCTGCAGACGCCGCGGTGGAGCTTGCCCTGTTGAACAATCGCAGCCTGCAGGCACAGCTTGGCAATCTGGGCATCGCCGGGGCGGAGCTGGTCCGCGCGGGCCGTCTGCGCAATCCCTTGGTCTCGCTGGGGAGGGTTGCTGGCGGTGGTGCGCTGGAGATCGATCGGTCGGTGATGTTCGACCTGCTGGGCCTGCTGACGCTGCCGGCACGGACGAAGCTTGCCGAGCAGCGGTTCGAGAGGGCGCAGTACCAGGCCGCCGGCGAGGCAGTCGCGACGGCCGCGCAGGCCCGCGAAGCCTTCTTCGACGCCGTCGCCGCGGCGCAACTCGCGACGTATGCGCAACAGGTCAAGGAGGCGGCCGACGCCACCAGCGAGCTCGCACGCGGCATGGCGCAGGCCGGCAACCTGAGCCGGCTCGATCAGATGCGTGAACAGGCGTTTTACGCTGACGCGAGCGCGGACCTCACTCGGGCGCAGCAGCAGGCGCTCGCCGCGCGCGAACGACTGCTGCGTGCACTCGGCCTGGGCGACCGGCCCTCCGCACTCCTGTTGCCGGAACGCTTGCCCGACTTGCCAGAGCAGCCCAGTCGGATCATGGATGCCGAGCAGGCGGCCCTTGATCAGCGGCTGGACGTCCAGATGGCCCGGCGCGAGACCGAGGCGCTGGCGCTCGAGCTGGGCCTGACGCGCGCAACGGCCTTCGTTGACGACATCAATGCAGGCTGGCAGAGCAAGAGTCAGCACGGTTCTCCGCCGGAGCGCGGGGCTGAAGTGCAATTCAGCATCCCGCTCTTCGACTTCGGCGGCGCGGCGCGCGCGCAAGCGAAGGCCCAGTATCTGCAGTCCGTCAACCGGACGGCGGCGATCGCAAACAACGCGCGCTCGCAGCTGCGCGAGAGCGATGCCGCCTACCGCAACGCTTACGAACTCGCCCGGCGCTATCGCGATGAAGTCGTGCCGCTGCGAAAACGCATCTCCGACGAGACCCTGCTGCGCTACAACGGCATGCTCATCGACGTGTTCCAGCTGCTGGCCGATGCGCGCGAACAGGTCGCAAGCGTGACCGCGTCCGTCAAGGCTTCCCGGGACTATTGGTTGGCTGAGAGCCGCATGCAGTCCGCGCTCGCCGGAGCCGTATCTGCGTCGGGCAGCCCATCACCCCCCAATCCGTGAAAACCCGCCATGACCCACCGAAGAAACTTTATCAAGGCCGCCGGCGCGACGATGCTGGGCGCCGCTGCCGTCAGCCGCACCGGGGCTGCTTCGCTGCCCGAGGCGGCCATTCAGACTGCGACGACGATGCAGCCGCCGCCAGCGCCCCCCAACGGCCGACCGTTCAACCCAGTGGCCACCCTCAACGGCTGGAGCCTGCCCTGGCGCATGAAGGACGGCGTCAAGGAGTTCCACCTCGTCGCCGAGCCCGTCGTGCGCGAACTCGCCCCCGGCATGAAGGCCAATCTGTGGGGCTACAACGGTTCCAGTCCCGGACCGACCATCGAGGCCGTCGAAGGCGACCGCGTGCGCATCTTCGTGACGAACAAGCTGCCCGAGCCCACGACGGTGCACTGGCACGGAGTGCTCGTTCCCAGCGGCATGGACGGGGTGGGCGGCCTCACGCAAGCCCATGTTCCGCCCGGCAAAACCTTCGTCTACGAGTTTGTCCTGCAGCGGCCGGGCACGCACATGTACCACCCGCATGCCGACGAGATGGTGCAGATGGCCATGGGCATGATGGGCTTGCTGATCATCCACCCGAAGGACGTTCACCAGTTCCGCGTGGACCGTGATTTCGCCTTCCTTCTAGCGAGCTACGCGATCGATCCAGGTGCGGCAACGCCGCGCACCAGCGAGATGACGGACTTCAATATGTGGACCTGGAACAGTCGCGTCTTTCCCGGCATTGATCCGCTGGTCGCGCGCTCGGGTGACCGGGTGCGGATTCGGATCGGCAATCTGACGATGACCAATCACCCGATCCACATGCATGGCCCGCATTTCGAGGTGACGGGCACGGACGGCGGCTGGGTGCCGAAGTCCGCTAGGTGGCCGGAGGTGACGACGGACATCGCCGTCGGCCAGATGCGCGCCATCGAGTTCGACGCCGTTGCAGGAGACTGGGCCATTCATTGTCACAAGGCCCACCACACGATGGGGCCAATGTCGCATACGGCCCCCAACCTGATCGGCGTCGATCAGCGGGCGGTCGCCGAGCGCATCTCCAAGCTGGTCCCCGACTACATGCCCATGGGTTCGGGCGGCATGTCCGAAATGGCGCAGATGCAGATGCCTATACCCGAGAACACCCTGCCGATGATGACGGGCGACGGTCCGTTTGGCGCCCTGGAGATGGGCGGCATGTTCAGCGTCGTCAAGGTGCGGGACGGGGTCCGTGCGGGCGAGTACCGCGACCCCGGCTGGTTCAAGCATCCCGCAGGCACCGTGGCCCGCGAATACACGGCCGAAGACGACGATGCCGTGCCGCGCGCGGTGCAGCCCCAAGCCGACGACAAGACGCTGCGGGTTCGCAAACCCGGCGGCCATGAAGGCCATTGAACTCCCACTGAAAGGGGCGAACATGAAGAACCTCCTCACGCTGAGCACGCTTGCGCTGGCGACATCGCTGGCGACATCGCCGGCCTTCGCGCATGCGAAGCTGCAGAGCTCCAATCCCGCCGATGGCGCCGCGCTCGCCACCGCTCCGACGGAGCTGCGGCTGAAGTACAACGAGCCTGTCGAGATTGCGATGAGCAGCATCAAGCTCATCGGCCCCGGCAACGCCGCGGTGGTCACCGACAAGATTGCCGCCGATCCGCGCGACGACAAGGCCCTCGTCCAGCCCCTGCCCAAGCTGGCGCCCGGTGAGTACCGCGTCCAATGGAACACGATGGGGCGCGATGGTCACCACACCAAGGGCGAGATTCGCTTCACGGTGAAGTGATGCTTGACGGCGCCTTGTCCCTGCTCATGAGGGCCGACCTCGTGGCCATCCACCTCGGGCTGGCGCTGGTCATGAGCTCGCTCGCGTCCGAGCTATGGATGGAGGGGCGACGCTCGGCCTGGGCCACCGGGGTGGTTGCGCAGGCGGCGCAGGCGCGGCAAACGGGCTTCTTGCTCGGCCTGATCGGCCTGGGCGCTTCGCTCTGGTTCGAAGCTGCGGCCATGAGTGAGTCGCCATTGTTCGCGGCGGGCGCTGCCTTGGGTGCTCTGCTCGCCCACACCCACTACGGCCATGCCGCGCTCGTCGGGCTGTTCGCCTGGCTGGCCGCTGCGGGGTTCCTGCGCGTGAGCCATGTCGGCGCGCGCAAGCTCGTTCTCTTCGTCGCCGGACTGTCGGGCGTCTGCGTGTTCGTCGTGACGCGAAGTGCCGTGTCCCACGCCGCAAGCCAAGGCGACCTCACGGTGGATGTCGCTGTGGACGCCATCCACCTGGCGCTCGTGTGCCTTTGGGTCGGCGTCGTGATCGCAGGAGCCCGGCTGATGATTCCGAGCGAAGCCCTGCCTGCTGCTGATCGATCCGATGTGTGGCGCTGGGTCTCGAAGATGTCGAGCACGGCTACGGTTGCCATCGCAGGCATTCTTGCAAGCGGACTGTTCAAGATCTGGCGAGGATGGATGGACGCCGGCTCACTCGGGACTTACATCGACTCGGCGTACGGTCATGCGCTCGTTGTCAAGCTGGCTCTCGTCGCCGTGGCGGCCACCCTAGGTGGCTTGAATCGCTTCGTTGGCTTGCCGCGCCTGCAAGCACAGGACCAGGGGGGCGGACATCGCTGGCTGCTCCTGGTCCTTCGAGCCGAGGCCTGCACTTTGCTTCTCGTTCTCGTGGCCGCCGCAGTGTTGAGCAGCTCAGAATTGCCGGGAACGAGCTGAGGGCTCTGCTCAAGAAATGAATGGCGGAGGGCCCGCAGGCCCTCCGCTCCTCTGGATTTACCAGAACTTGTAGCTCGCGCGCAGCGTGAACGAACGCAGGCGCGGATCACCCACACGGGCATCCCAGCCGGCGCCAGCCACGTTGTCCACGTCCTGCGACGAGTACGGCGGCTTGGTGTCGAACAGGTTCTTGATGCCCGCCGTCAGCGTCAGGTTCTTGTAGCCTGTGTAGCTGGCCGAGAGGTGATACAGCGTGTAGCTGCTGACCCGCGCTGGTGCGCCGATGGGGTTGAAGCCCGCGCCATAGCCGTCCTGCTCGGACTGGTAGCCGCTGCTGTACGTCTGGTTCATCGTGGCGCTCCAGTCGCCTTGCGCCCAGGTCAGGCTCAGTGCGTGCTTCCAGCGCAGGTGCAGGTCCCAACCGAAGTTGGCGTCGCCGAAGGTGCCCACGCGCTCGGTCCAGGGGTCGCTGCTGAGGTAGCGGCTCTTGTAGCTGCCCAGGTAGGAGCCGTCGAAGGTGAACAGCCAGCGGCCGTACGAATTCGCGTAATTGGCCGTGATGTTCAGGTCCACGCCGCTGGCCTTGTCGCCGGCCAGGTTCAGGTAGGGTGCGTTGACGGCGATGATCTCGTTCGTGACCGGATCGCGCTGGACGTACTGCTTGTACTGCGCGTACTGATCGATCACGGTCGGGCCGGACAGGGCGGCGATCTTGTCGGTCAGCTGCAGCTGCCAGAAGTCCACGCTCGTCGTCAGCCAGCTCGCCGGCGAGAACACCACGCCCAGCGAGAGTTGCTTGGACTTCTCCGGCTTCAGGTTGGGGTTGCTCACGGTGTTGATGTCCGGGCGGATGCCGCAACCGACCTTGCCGACGCCGCCCGGGCAGAGCAGCGGGTCATTGATGTCGCTGTTAAAGCTGTTGTTGCTGGCGCCGCCGTAGAGCGGGTCGAAGTCGGGGGCATGGAAGCCCGTCGAGTAAGAGCCGCGGAACATCAGCTGCTGCGCCGGCTGCCAGCGCAGGCCGACCTTGGGATTGGTCGTTGAGCCAAAGTCGCTGTAGTGGTCGTAGCGGGCGGCCAGCTGCATGTCCAGACCCTTCACGATCGGCACGGCCAGCTCGCCGAACACCGCCTTGATGTTGCGGCCGACCTCGGGCAGGCCTGCAGGGGCACCCACGCCGAAGATGTTGTCGGTGGACGAGGGATCGCTGTTGAAGCGGTAGGTCTCGCGGCGCACATCGAATCCCACGGCAGCCCCCAGCGGGCCGGCGGGGAGCTTGGCGAGGTCACCCGAGATGGTGCCATCGAACTCTGAGACCGCTGCGGTGCCGGCGTAGAGTTTGGCGCCGGTGGCTTTGGCGGCGTCGATCAGGGCCAGGGCCTGCGGCGTCTGCGTCTGGCCGGGGAGAAGGAAGGGGTTGATCAAACCGCTCTGCATCGCGGCCTTGAACTTGTCGATGTACATATTGCCGTCGCCCAGCACGGTGTTGCCCGAGCTGCGCGCGGTCGACAGGCCGAGCTTGTAGTCCCAGTTGCTCAGCGTGCCCTCCATGCCGAGCAGTGCGCGATCGGCGTCCGTCGAGGTGTTCTGCTGGCGCGGGCCGCATTCCAGGCAGCGCCAACGGATGCGCTCGGGCTTGGTGGCGTCGAAGAACACGCGCGTGTCGGTGGGGTCGGTGTTCGTGCTCTTGAAGAGCGTGGGGAACAGCAGCGCGAGGTTCTGGTAGTAGGCGCTGCTGGCCGGGACGGCGTAGTTGCCACCGGTCGGCTGCACGGGCGTGTACTCCACCGCCGACTTGGTGCGCGAGGCCACCACCTCGGCGAAGATGAGGTGTTCGGGGGTCAACGCAAACGTCGCGCGGCTGACGAGGTTGGTGCGGTCGACCGGCTGCATCAGGCTCCAGTCGCGGCCGTAGTCATAGGAGCAGCCCAGGGCGCTGGTGGGGAAGCCAATGACGTCACTGCGGTACGGATGCATATCGGGCACGGTCTCGCACTTGCCCTGCATGCCCAGCGGGTTCAAGCGGTTGTAGACCTGGGTGCCGCCGGGCAGCGCCACGCCGGAGGTGGGGTAGGGCAGCGCCGTGCCCGGCGCCGTGACGATCGTGGCGTAGGGCGTGCCGGTGGTGTCGGGCGAGAGGCCGCGGCTCGGCTGGTAGCCGTTGACGAAGCTGCGGTTTTCGCCGCGCAGACGGTCGTTGGTGTCGTAGGTCAGGCTCGCGAAAAGGTTGAAGCCGTCCTTGGCGAGATCTCCTGCACCGCCCAGCAGCGAGCCGCGCGAAATGTTGCCGTGGCCGTGCTGCGTGCGATCGGTGAAAGCCGTCACTTCCAGACCGCGCACTTCCTTCTTGAGGATGAAGTTGATGACGCCGCCGATGGCGTCGGTGCCGTAGATGGCCGACGCGCCGTCCTTGAGGATCTCGATGCGCTCCACCGCGGCCATCGGGATCGAGTTCAGGTCGACCGACTTGCCGCTCAGGCCGTGCGTTGACACGCGCCGGCCGTTGAGCAGCACGAGCGTGTACTGGGCGCCCAGGCCGCGCAGCGAGGCGCCGGAGGCGCCGTTGTTGTGCGCGCGGTCGGCTGTGCTGCCGAGGAAGTCGCCGCCCTGGTTGGTGGTCATGTTGTCGATGCCGGCGCCGTTGGAGCTCAGCGTGGCCACCAACTGCTCGGCGCTGGTGATGCCCATCTTCACGAGATCGTCGGCCTTGAAGACCTGCACTGCCGACATGCCCTCGTCTTGCACGCGCTTGATGCTGGAGCCGGTGATCTCCACCTTGTCCATCCTCTGGACCGGCGCCGTAGCGTCCTGCGCGTGGGCCAGGCCCATCACCGAGCTTCCCAATCCGAGCAGCGCAAGGCTGCGGGCGAGTGCGTTCAATTTCATCAGGGATTTCTCCAGTCAGTTCTGTTCAGCGATTTCCGACCCAATACAGCGACTACAGCAGCCCGCCGTGAAAAAGTTCACATGCAGCTTGCAATCGATCATCAAGGGACGAAAGGTCCGCCGCACCTAGGGTGCTGGAGCGTTTGTTGCAGGTCCGCCATACAAGCTTGATTGCGAGCAATAACTTGTGGGAATGGCGCACGAGGAGGCGCGTGGGCGTTGTCGCGATGGCCCGGCTCGGATCAGGTCAGGGTGACTTCGTGCCGAGCATGACCTCGTGATGCCCGCGTCCCGCCGGAATCATCGGAAAGCAGTTCTCTTGCGCCCGTACCCGCACATCAAGGAAATACGGCTCCTCGCAGGCGAGGCATTCGCTCAGCGCCGCGTCGAGCGTGTCCCGCGAGTCCACCCGCGCGGCCCGCCAGCCGAAGCCCAGCGCCACGGCCACGAAGTCGGGCATACAGTCGTTGTAGCTGTGGCTGTAGCGCTCGCCGTGGATCAGCTGCTGCCACTGCCTGACCATGCCCATGTGGGCGTTGTTGCACAGCACGACCTTGACGGGCGTGCGGTGCTGGCGTGCGGTGGCCAGCTCCTGGATGTTCATGAGGATGGACGCATCGCCGCTCACGCAGACGACAGTCTTGCCCGGATTCGCGAGCTGCGCGCCAATGGCAGCCGGCAGGCCGTAGCCCATCGTCCCGGCGCCACCGGAGGTGAGCCAGCGCCGCGGCGTCTCGAAGGCCAGGTGCTGGGCGGCCCACATCTGGTGCTGGCCCACGTCAGTGGCGACGATGGCGTCCCGGCCTTCGAGCTGCCAGCGCAGACGGCGCATCAAGGCTTGCGGGGCAATGGACGGTTGCGTGTCCTCGAAGCCCAGGCAATCCTGACGGCGCCATTCCTCGATTTGCTGCCACCAGGCGTCGAGCCGGCCGCTCCTTGGCGCTTGGCGGCGCAGTGCGGCGATCAGGCCTTGCAGCAGTTCGCCGGCATCGCCAACGAAGGGCAGATCGGCGCGCACGACCTTGTGGATGGAGGCGGCGTCGATGTCGAGGTGGATGACATTCGCGTTGGGCGCAAAACTGTCGAGCCGGCCCGTCACGCGATCGTCGAAACGGGCGCCGACGCAGACGATGAGGTCGGCATGATGCATGGCGAGGTTGGCCTCCAGCGTACCGTGCATGCCCAACATGCCGAGCCACTGCGGGCTGGACGCCGGGATGGCGCCGAGGCCCATCAGCGTCAGCGTGCAAGGGGCCTCGCTCAGGCGGACGAGGTCCGCGAAATCGGCGCAGGCCTGCAGACCCGAATTGATGAGGCCGCCGCCGCCGTAGAACACGGGCCGCGCGGCCGTGGCGATGAGCTGAGCGGCCTGTGCCATATGCGCCTCGTCTGGGGGCCGCGGTCTTGGTTTGGCCGGACGTGGCGAAGGCAGGGGCGTTTGCACCGCAGCCTGCTGCTGCAAGTCCTTGGGGAAGTCGAGCAGCACTGGACCGGGCCGGCCACTGCTGGCCACCTCAAAGGCCTGGCGTACCAGTGCCTCCACGTGGCCAGCCGTGCGGATCTGGGCATTCCACTTGGTCACGGAGCGGCTGATGCCCAGCGCGTCGCATTCCTGGAAGGCATCGGTGCCGATGGCGGGCAGGGCCACTTGGCCGCTGATGCAGAGGATGGGAATGGAGTCGGACATGGCGTCGAGTAGGCCCGTCGTCGTGTTACTCATGCCTGGGCCCGAGGTGACGAGCACGACGCCGACTTTGCCGGTGCTGCGCGCATAACCCTGTGCTGCGTGGACAGCGGCCTGCTCGTGACGTACGAGGATGTGGCGGATGCGCTCCTCGCCGTGCAGGGCGTCGTAGATGGGCAACACGGCGCCGCCGGGATAGCCGAAAACGAGGTTCACGCCGAGATCGACCAGGGTGTCGAGCAGGACTTGCGCGCCGCTGCGAGCGACGGGCGGGGCGGCAGCGCAAGGCAGCCAATCGGGCAGGGCATTCATCCGGCCAGTGTCTGTCGGTCCCTGCAGAAATGTTTGCTTTGTTTGCTGAAACTATGAATAGTTATGGCAAATATTACTGCCGATGGTTCATGGACAAGGAAATCAAGCTCGACCGCTACGACCTGGCCCTCCTGCGCGCTTTGCAGCGCAACGCGCGCGCCAGCTTGCAAGAGCTCAGTGCCGAGGTGGGCCTGAGCAGTTCGCCGTGCTGGGCGCGAATCAAGCGCATGGAGGAGGCTGGCGTCATCGAGGGCTACACGATCGAGGTAAACGCCGAGCTCGCGGGCGTGCCCGACCAGCTCATCGTGCAGCTGACGCTGGACTCGCATTCCGAAGACGCGCTAGAAGCTTTCGGCCGCCAGCTCGAAGCGATTCCCGAGGTGCTCGAGGCCTACCTCGTCTCGGGTGACTACGACTATGTGCTGCGCATCGCCGTCAAGGGCACGCGCGACTACGAGCGCCTGCTGCGCGAGCAGCTTTACAAGATCCCTGGCATTCGGCACAGCAAGTCCAGCTTCGTGTTGCGGCGCCTCAAGAGTGGGCATCTTGCCCTGTGAACCTACCGAGAGGCTCTAGCATCCAGCCGTTCACCGATGACTGGAGCCTTTCATGACCCGCAGGACCCTCGCCCGACTCGCTCTTGCCGTGCTGGCGGCCATCGCCGCCACGGCACACGCTGAAGACGCCTGGCCCACCAAGCCCATTCGTTTTATCGTGCCCTTCGGCCCCGGCGGCTCCAACGACATCGTGGCGCGTGCGGTGGCCGAGGCCACGAGCAAGGTGCTGGGCCAGACCATCGTCATCGAGAACAAGCCCGGTGCGGGCTCGGCGCTGGGCGCTGAATTCGTGGCCAAGTCGGCGCCCGATGGCTACACCTTTCTCGCGCCGGCCGCCGGCGTGATGACGAACTTCATGATCCGCTCGCACATGTCCTACAAGGAGACCGATCTGGTGCCCGTGGTCATGATGGCCGTGAGCCCCTCGGTGATCGTCGTGCCTGCGGACTCGCCGATCAAGGACCTCAAGGGCCTGATCGCGGCCTCGAAGAAGGGCGAGGGCCTGAACTTCGCCACGGCTGGCACCGGCAGCACGCCGCATTTCGTGGCCGAGATGCTCAAGCTGCGCGCCGGCGCGAAGATGCAGATCATTCCCTACAAGAGCGGCTCCGAAGGCATGGGCGCGGTGGTGGGCCGGCAGGTGGACGCCACCTCGGAGGGCAGCCCCGTCGTGCTCCCGCAGATCAAGGCCGGCCGGCTCAAGCCGATCGCCTCGACCTGGAGCCGGCGCATCGCCGCACTGCCTGACCTGCCCACGGCGCAGGAGCAGGGCTTTGCGGACATCGTCATCGGCCACTGGAGCGGCATCTTCGCGCCCAAGGGCACGCCCGAGCCCATCCTCGACAAGCTCAACGCCGCCGTGAACCAGGCGCTGAAATCCATCGAGCTGCGCGGGCGCCTGATCCCGCTGGCCATTGATCCGACGGGCGGCAGCCGCGAGGATTTCCGCAAGTTCCTCGCCGCCGAGAGGGCTCGGCTCGGCTCCATCGCGAAGGCAGCGCAGATGAAGGAAGACTGAGCCCGGCCGCGCGGTCGCTCCGGGTCCATACTCACGCTTTTTTTCGGAGAGCCGGTATGCGCGCCCCCCATCTCGTTCTTGCGCTGGCCATCGCGCTTGGCGGCGTCACGCCAAGTGGCGTCCTGGCTCAGCCCCAGCCTGCTGCCGTGAAAGTGCCCGACGCCGCACGCCTGGCGCGCTTCGACGCCTTCGTCGAGGCCGTGCGCCAGCGTTTTGAGGTGCCGGGCCTGTCGGTGGCCATCGTTGAGGACGGCAAGCTGCTGATGCAGCGCGGCTACGGCCTGCGTGAGCTGGGCAAGGCCGAGAAGGTCGATGCCCACACCATGTTCGCCATCGCATCGAACACCAAGGCCTTCACCGCCGCCGCGCTGAACATGCTGCAGGAAGACGGCAAGCTCAAGACCACGGACCGCGTGATCGACCACCTGCCCTGGTTCCGCATGAGCGATGCCTACGTGACGCGCGAGATGCGCATCCGCGACCTGCTCGCGCACCGCAGCGGCCTGGGTCTGGGCGCGGGCGACCTGCTTTACTGGCCGCCCTCGAGCTACAGCACGCGCGAGGTGGCCGAGCGGCTCAAGGACGTGCCACTGAGCGGAGGCTTCCGAGAGCGCTATGCCTACGACAACATCCTCTTCGGCGTGGCCCAGCTCGTCATCGAGCAGGCCAGCGGCATGAGCTACCGGCAGTTTCTGCAGTCGCGCATCTTCGATCCGCTGGGCATGACGGAGACGCGCTACAACAGCATCGAGCTGAAGCCGGGCGACAACGTCGCCACAGGCCATGAGAAGTTCGACCGCAAGGAGCTGCTCCCGGTGGAGACGGTGAGTTGGGACAATGTCTCGGGCGCCGGCGGCATCTATGCCAGCGCCCACGACATGGCACGCTGGATGGAGCTGCAGCTCGCACACGGCGTGATCTCGGGCAGCGGAGAATCGGCCAAGCGCCTCTTCGGCGAAGACCGGCAGCGCGAGATGTGGACCATGCTCACGCCCATCCCGGTGAACAAGCCTGCGGTGCCAGAACTGGCGCCGGCCATGCCCAACTTCTCGGGCTACGGCGAAGGCTGGGTGCTGTCCGACTACGCGGGCGAGCGCATGGCCTGGCACACGGGCGGCTGGCCGGGCCAAGTCTCGCGCCTGACTCTGCTGCCGGACCGCAAACTTGGCGTGGTCGTGCTGACGGGAGCGGAAAGCTCGGCAGCCTACAACGCCATAACCTACGAGGCGCTGGACATGCTGCTGGGGCGCGGCGACCACGACTGGCTCGCCGCCTACACGGCCGCCACCGCCAAGTCGCAGGGCGATGCCGAGCAGAGCTGGAGCAAGCACGTGGCGGCGCGCGCGGCCGACAGCAAGCCCTCGCTGCCGCTGGAGAAATACGCCGGCACCTACAGCGATCCCTGGTACGGCGACGTCATGATCCGCCAGGGCGCGCATGGCCTGGAGATGCAGTTCAGCAAGACGGCCGAGCTGCTCGGCGACCTCGAGCATTGGCAGCACGACACCTTCATCGTGCGCTGGCGCCATCGCAAGCTGAACGCAGATGCCTTTGTCAGCTTCACCTTCGACGCCGACGGCAAGATCCGCGAGGTGCGCATGGACAAGGTCTCTCCGCTGACCGACTTCAGCTTCGACTTTCAGGACTTGCGGCTGACGCCGCACTCTTGAGGACCCTCAGGGCTGCAGCGGCAGCGAGATCACAAAGCTCACGCCGCCGTCTTCGTTCACGGCCTCGATGCGCCCGTCCATTTTGGCCAGGTAGCTCCGCGCCACGAAGAGGCCCTGGCCGCGGCCCTGGCCCTCGGCGGCCTCGGCGGTGGACACGCCGTATTCGAAGACGCGCTCCAGCATGGCGGCCGGGATGGCGGGCCCGCGGTTGTGGATGCGCAGCTCGGCATTGGCGGCGTCGCGCGTGAGGCGCAGCGTGATTGTGCTGCCGGGCTCGCGGTGGCGGTCGGCATTGCGCAGGATGTGGGCGAGCGCGTCCTCGAGCGAATACTCGTCGGCGTTGACCATCAGCGCTCCCTCGTTCCACGGCTCCAGCAGCACCTTGGCGATGCCCGCGTAATGGGCGTTGCCCGCCAGCTGGGCGGCGAAGAAAGCCAGGTCCATGGGCTGGGCCTGCAGCGGCGCGGCGGCCAGGGCCTCACTGGGGCTGGCCGTGCCATAGAGTACGCGCACGGCCTGCTGCATGCGCAGCAGATAACGCCGGTTCTCATCGGATTCGTCGGCGTGCAGGGCCAGCAGCGATTGCAGCGGCGACATGATCTCGTGCCCCACGGCATGCCACATGTCACGCTCGTGCTCGGCCCGAAGCTGCTCGCGGCGCAGCGCCAGCTTGGCGCGGGCCAGCAGGTCGGCCAGTGTGCCGGCCAGGATGCCCAGCTCGTCCGTGCCGCGCAGATCGGTGACATCGAGGTTGCCGATGCGCTCGTCGATGCGCGCGGGTTGCATGTTGTACGACACCGCCGCCGCGCGGCGCGTGAGGCGCGCGACGCGCCGCATCAGGCCCAGCGCGATGACGAGCCAGGCCAGCAAGATGGCCAGCAGCATGCCGCCGACGAGCCAGGACACGCGCGCGGCCCCCGCGCTCAAGGCCCGGTCCACGCTCTTGATGTCGCCGCTCAGGCTCAGCTCATAGCGTCCCAGCGGCGTGGCCACGGTCTCGCGCGCGAGCAGGGTGGGCTCGGACTCCTTGAGCGGCAGGCGCCGGATCAGGCGCGTGAGCCAGGGCGAGGGTGCTTCGTCCAGTTGTGCCTTGCCGCTCAGACGCGCGACCGCTTTGCCGCCCAGGCTGATCGTCAGCACCTCGCCCGGCTGTAGGTCGTCCTCGAGGCTCATGAGGCTCGGCGGCAGGTGGGCCTCAGTGGCGCTATCGAAGAGCGGTGGTCCCTGTGGCGCGAGCAGCTCGATGCGCAAGGCCATCTGCGAGAGATCGCGGGGCGGCCAGACGAGCTTGTACTGATTCGTCAGCGCATCACGCAGCGCGGCCACGGGCAGGCGCAGCGAGAAGAAGCTGCGCCGCGCGCAGGCCGCTTCATCGCCACCTTCGTGCACGCAAGGGCCTTCGCGCCAGATCCAGCCGCGGAAGTCGCGGTCGGGCAAGGCGTGGCGAGGCAGCACGTCGCCGCCCACGTTCTCAAAGCCAGTGAGGCGGCCGCGCTGCTGCCAACTGCCGGGTGCCATGGCCTCGAAGGGCGCGATCCAGGTTTGCCCCTGGCCGCGGTAGTGCAGACTCACGCGCAGTCTGTGCACGCCGCCGAGCTCAAGCTGGCCGCGCTCGCGCTCGACCAGCGGCGGCGCATCGAGGCTGCCCACCGCGTAGACGAAGCCGCCTGCATAGGCATTGCTGCCCACCGCCAGGCACAGGCTCGTGCCGTCGGCGTACTGGCGTGCGCAGCCCGACATCTCAACCGCGCTGCGCGTCTTGCTCGGGTCGTCGAAGTCGATGGCAGAGAAAGGCAGCAGCAGCGGGCCGCTGCCCGCCTCGGGGTTGAGCAGGGCCAACTGGCCCGTGGGATGGCGCAGCTTGGCCGCCAGAGTGGACAGCGACTGCGCAAAGCCCTGGGCATAGCGCTGGTAGGCGCGCTCCTTCTCCTCGCGCAGCAGGGTGATGGCCAGGGCCAGCGTGGCCAGGGCCAGGAGTAGGAAGACGGCGTGGACCAGCAGGCGGTTGCGCCACGCGGCGAGGCCGAGGCGCAGCTCGGTCACCGTGTCCAACGAAAGCCTCGCATGGGGACGTTCTCGATGGCGTCGAACTCCGGGTCCGCATCGCGCAGCGCCTCGCGAATGGCCGCCACATGCTTGCGCACGTTGTCCTTGCTGCGGCCACTCTTGACCACCTCGAACAGCTCCTCGTAGGCCACGACCTGGCCGCGCTTTTGGTAGAGCGTTGCGAGAATGCGCTGGGCCGTCAGCGGCAGGTTGATGCGCTGGCCGCGCCAGACGGCCGAGCGCTGCCACAGCGGGTCGAGATGCAGGTCCTGTGCCGCCTCCGCCGGGGCGCTGCCCTGGCGCGAGCGGGCTGTGCGCAGCATGTCCAGAAAGGTCTCGATGAACTCGGCCTCGCTGAAGGCCGTCTTTTGCAGGTAGTCCCAGGCGTCCAGCGCCTTCATGATCGAGCGGTAGATCGCGGCTGGCATGGCCGAGACCACGAGCACGGGCGTGCCCGCGTGGCGTTTGTTGATGGCGTTGATCAGGGCCACCCCGGCATGGCGCTCGTGGCCGAGCTCGATGTCCAGCAGCACGAGCTCGTAGCGTTCGCGTTCCAGGGCGGCCTCGGCCGAGTCGCGGTCGAACCATTGGTCGATCTGCAGCTCCGGTCGTGCGGCGCGGACCCAGCCGGCGAGCTGCTCGCTGGTGGGGCGGTCGTCTTCGATGATGGCGATGCGAGGCATGGCGGGCATTATTGGTTGGGCCGGGCCCTGCGCCTCGGAAGCTTTCTTCCGCACCTCGGAAGCGATTCGCTCGGCGCCGGCATTGAGCGCTCGCGCCACGGGGCGGAATCATGAGTCCACCTTAACCCCGGAGGCTCTCATGAACATCCCCAACTCGATCCGCAACATCCCGTCCCGCATCGGCGCCGGCCTGCCTGCGCTAGGGCAACGTGTCGGCCGCGGCCTGCCGCGCCTGGCCCTGCTGGCCGTGGCCGCGGGCGCCGTCTATGGGCTGGTCCGCCATCCCCCTTTTTACACGGTGCCACGCGGGGAGGTGGCGGTGCGAACGAATCTGTTCACCGGCCACGCCAGCCTCGAGCGCGAGGGCCGCCTGCTCATGCTGCCCGGCGTGCACGAGGTGCGCAGCCTGCCCACGCAAGACCGCGTCTACCACGCCACCAGCCTGGCCCGCGCTGAGGGCTCGGGCGCTCTGCAGTCGCTCGAAGGCCTTTCCCTGGGCCTGGACCTGACCCTGGCCTGGCGCGTGGACGACAAGCGCCTGCCAGCCCTGGCCAGCAGCCTGCCCGAGAACATCGAGCAAGATCTGATCGCGCCGGCCCTGCAGGCCAGCATCTACCCGGTCATCTCCCAGCACACGGTGCGCGAGATCTTCTCGGCCAAGCGCACGGAGATCGAGCAGCAGGTCTCCCAAGCGCTGCGAGAGCGCCTGGGCCGCCAGGGTATCGAGCTGCGCAGCCTGCAGGTCGGCCATGTGGACCTGCCGGCCGACTACCGCCGCGGCATGGACGGCCTGCTGGCCGAGGGTCTGGCCAGCGAGAAGATGCAGTTCACCCTGGAGCTCAAGGCCAAGCAGGTCAAGCAAAACGAGCTCGAGGCGCAGGCCGACAAGGCACGCCGCGAGGTCCAGGCCGAGGCCGCCGAGCGCGAGCAGATCATCGCCGCGCGAGCGCAGGAGGAGGCCATGAAGCATGTGCTGCCGCTGCGCCAGAAGCAGATCGAGCAGCGCGCGCTCGAGGCCGAGGCCGCCAACGCCCAGCGCATCAAGCTGGCCGAGGGCAATGCCAAAGCGCGCGCGATCGAGGCCCAGTCGGAAGCCGATGCGCGCAACAAGCTGGCCGATGCCGAGGTCTACCGCCTGACTCAGGTGGGCAAGGCCGATGCTGAGCGTATGGCCCGCGAGGGCGTGCTGCTGACCCAGCATCCGCTGCTCGTGCAGAAGACCCTGGCCGACAAGCTCAGCGACAAGGTACAGGTCATCATCGCGCCTCCCTCGGTCAGCGGGGCCTTCATTGGGTCGGGCCTGCTCGGCAATGCTGCCGTTGCGCAAGCCGCGGCGCCGAAGCCGGAAGCGCAGAACCAGCAATCGGAGTAAGCCATGAAGCGCTATACAGCCATCCTCGCCGTTGCCGTGATCGCCACGGCCGTGCAGACCGCCCATGCAGCCCCGACCGCGCTGGTCCTGCAGGAAGGCGCAAGCATGCGCGCCGGCGCCCGCGACAGCGCCCCGCAGCAGGCCCAGCTCCAGCGCGGCGACGTATTGGAGATCCGCGACGAGCGGCTGGACTATTACCAGGTCTGGGACTATCGCCGCGAGCGCGGCGGCTACGTCCGCAAGAGCCAGGCCACACCGCTCGCCACCGACGCGCCCACCTTGCTCGCGCAGCTGCGCCTGACCCTGCCGCAGGACGGCGGCGAGGGCCTGGGCCTGGCGCTCGCTGCGGCCTACATCCAGGCGGCCCCTCGCAGCGAGCTGGCCGCCGAGCCTGGGGCTGAAGTGCTGGACGCGCTCGGCACGCTGGGCCAGCGCATCGCCGCCAACACCACGCCGCGCCGCGCCGGTCTGCTCGACCTTGCGAGTCGCTATGGCCTGCGATTCGACAGTTATGCCCAGGCCGATGGCAGCGTGCGCCTGTGCTACGACGGCGACGCCTTTCGCCGGGTGCTGAGCCTGCCCGGCGCACCCACGATGCGGGCTCGCGCCGCCCTGGCGCTGACCCGGCCCGAATGCCGCAGCAGCACCGCCACGCCGCAGGAGGCGCGTTCGCTGGATGACTGGCGCGCCGAGGTGCTGGCCCACGCGCCGCTTCAAGGCCTGTCTGCCTTCGAGAAGAACCGCGTGCTGATGCGCCGCGCTGCGGTGGCTGCGAGCCGCGCCTTCGCGCGAGGCGACGCCGAGCTGGCCAAGGCCGCGCTGGCCGACTTCGCGCAACTCGAGCCGGCCGAGATCGCCGAGGACGACATGCCTGACTACAACGACACTGCCATGCGCGTGAACGCGGTGCGCTGGACGGCGCAGCCCGCGGCCGATGAACGCTCGCTGGGCAGCCTCAAGCTGACGCTGAAAGATGGGGCGACGCCTGGCGAGCGCTGCCTGACGCTGACCGATCCGAAGGGACAGGGCCTGGGCCGCTGCAGCTTCGGCCGCATCTCGCTCGCTTCGGCCTCGCTGAGCCGCGAGGGCAATGCACTGGCCCTGGCCGTGCAAACCCTGGACGGCTGGCGCGAGCTGTGGGTGCTGGCCAAGGCCGGTGGCGAGTGGACACTGCAAGTCCTGCCGCCCGCGGCCGCCGCGCCGGGTCTGGGCTATGTGGAGTTCGCCGGCTGGGTGCCCGGCGGCAAGCAGCTGCTGGTGGCGCAGGAGTCGCGCGCCGAAGGCCGCTACGCCAGCCGCCGCTTCGCAGTGCTGGATCTGGGCACGCTCACCCCTCAGCGCCAGGCACCCGATATCAGCCAACTGGGCGCCTTCCAGCGCTGGTCCGATCCGGCCTGGAAGGGTGCGTCCCTCGCACTTCGCTGAGCATGACTTTGGTCTGGTAAACCCCGTGGCGGGCAAGATCCGCGACTTTGTCCGCAGCCCCCTGACTCCTGAGCATGCAGAAAATCAAGATCACCGCCCTGGCCGCCGCAGCCTTTGTCGCCAGCCTTGCCCAAGCCCAGGAGGGCCCGCCGTCCGAGGGCGCCCAGCGTCCGGGCACCAAGCTGGACCGGGTGGAGATCTCGGCCCGTCCGCAAAGCGATACCGAGATGCGGCGCAAGGCCAAGGTCGCCAAGCAGATCTACGGACGCGAGGAGATCGACAAGTTTGGCGATACCAATGTGGCCGACGTGCTCAAGCGCCTGCCCGGCGTGACCATGCAGGGCAATGCGCCGCGCATGCGGGGCCTGGGTTCGGGCTACACCCTCGTCCTCATCAACGGCGACCCCGCGCCCCCAGGCTTCAACCTGGATCAGCTCGACCCCGCCCAGGTCGAGCGCATCGAGGTGACCAAGGGCCCGACGGCCGACCAGAGCGCCCAGGCCGTGGCCGGTGCCATCAACATCATCCTCAGGGATCCGCCCAAGACCACGCAGCTGGATCTGCGCATGGCCTTGCAGTACAACGCCGAGCGCCCCACGCCGCAGGCCACCGTCACGTACGGGGAGAAGAAGGGGGGCCTGTCCTTCTCGGTGCCGCTCTCGGTCTTCCAGTGGCGGGGCGAGAACGTCTCCACGACGACGCGGGACATGCCCGGCCTGGACTACCAGCCCTCGCAAGCCACCCAGACGCAGACGGCGCTCTTCCACGGCCACGGTCTCAACAGTGTGCCGCGCCTGAACTGGAAGATCGACGACGAGCAGTCGCTGATGCTGATGGGCTTTGTGCAAAAGGGCCAGTGGAGCTTCGACAACGGCTTCACCAATTCGGACCTCGTCGGCCTGCCTAGCCTCGACTCCAACTCCCGCAACTACGGCAGCTTTCAGATGCTGCGCGGCAATCTGCAATACCAAAATCAGCTCAGCAGCGACGCCAAGCTCGAGCTCAAGGCCGGCGTGCAGGAGGCGCACGGCACGTTCAACAACGAGACCTACTCGACCCCGCCACGCAGCTCCACGGGCAACAACCAGGACCGCAGCTACACGCAGAGCGGCAAGTACGCCCACCTGCTCGGCGACGCGCACAGCCTCTCGGTGGGCTGGGAGCTCGAATGGCGCCGCCGCGAGGAGCTGCGCGACGTGACCATCAACGGCGTGGCACAGCTGCCCGGCATCGACGGCCTGCCCTTCGCCGCCCGCATTCAGCGCCAGGCCTTCTACGCCCAGGACGAATGGGAGGTCTCGCCCCAGTGGTCGGCCTATATGGGCCTGCGCAGCGAACGCATCCAGACCGAGAGTGCCAGCGAAGGCGACACAGGCCGCAGTAACGTAAGCAGCGTCACCACGCCGCTGCTGCACGTCAATTTCAAGCCCGATCCCATGGGCCGCGACCTCGTGCGGGCCAGCCTGACGCGCAGCTACAAGGCACCCAATCTGAACGACCTGCTGGCCCGCCCGGCCATCAACAACCTCTACCCTGATCCGAGCCAGCCCAACACCCAGCTCGCACCCGACCGCTACGGCAACCCGAACCTCAAACCCGAGCTGGCCACGGGCCTGGACCTGGCCTACGAGAAGTACCTGGCTGGCGGCGGCATGGTCAGCGTGGGCGGTTTTTATCGCAAGGTCGACAACTTGATCCGCAGCGTGACGGATCTGGAGACAGTGAACTGGTCCTCGGTGCAGCGCTGGGTCTCGCACCCTGTTAACTTCTCCAAGGCTCAGACCGCCGGCGTCGAGCTCGAGGTCAAGGGCCGCGCCGGCGAGCTGATGCCGGGCGCCTTCGACCCCAAGCTGCCGCTGAACCTGCGCGCCAGTCTGAACTACTACCGCTCCCGCGTGGCGGCGCTGCCGGGGCCCGACAACCGCCTGGACGGCCAGCAGCCCTGGTCCGCCACGATGGGCGCCGACTATCGCATGACCAGCCTGCCGCTGAACATGGGCACGAGCTACGTCTTCACGCCGGGCTACACGACGACACAGACGCTGACCCAGTCGCTCGTGCAGTCGCGCAGCCGCGGCCTGGACGCGTTCGCGCAGTGGAACTTCAGCCGCACGACTTCCATGCGCTTCGCAGTCAACAACCTCGCGCCGGTGGACACGCAGTCGGCCACGCTGCTGGGCAGCGGATATCGCAGTTTCACCGAACGTCAAGGCCGAGCCTTCTACAACCTGAGCTTCGAGACCAAGCTCTGACGCTGACCCTAAACTGAGCGGATGTCCTTCGCTTTGCAAATCTTCGCCGGTCCGCGGGCGCGTCAGCGCCTGCGCGAACGCGGCCTCGCGCCCGCTGATGTCCGCATCATTCCCGCTGCGGCCGGCGGCCCCAAGGGCCTGGTGCTCAACGCCTTGGATCAGTACCTCTTTGGCGACTGGCTGCCGCGCGGCGATCACGAGGTGCATCTGGTCGGTGCCTCCATCGGCGCCTGGCGCATGGCCACGGCCTGCCTGACGCGCTCGGCCGCGGACGTGCAGCATGAGTTCGACCGCCTCGCCAACGAGTATGCGCATCAGCGCTACGACGAGCCCGAGCTGCCGCCCGACGGCGCCTACCGCATGCCCGATGCAGCCACCGTGACGCGGGGCTTCTCGGCCAAGCTCGACGAGGTCTTCGGTGGTCGCGAGTCGCTCGTGCTCTCGCATCCGAAGCTGCGCCTGCATATCTTCACCTCGCGCGGTCGCCATGTGCTGGGTCGGGAAGGGCGCATCCGTACGCCATTGGGTTACTTGGCGGCCTTCGGGGCTAACGTGCTGAACCGGCGCATGCTCGGAGCGTGGTTGGAGCGCGTGGTGTTTTCCGATCCGCGCGCGCCGCTGCCGCTGCCGCTCAACGATTTCCGCAGCCGCCAGGTGGGGCTGGACGAAGGCAACGTGCGTGCGAGCTTGCTGGCCAGCTGCTCGATTCCTTTCTGGCTGAAGGCCGTACACGACATCCCTGGCGCGCCGCGTGGCGCGTACTGGGACGGCGGCATCACCGACTATCACCTGCACTTGAACTACGCGGCGATGGGCGAAGGCCTCGTGCTGTACCCGCACTTCCAGCGCCAGGTCGTGCCGGGCTGGCTTGACAAGGCGCTCAAGCACCGCCATGGCTCGACCGCCTTTCTCGACAACCTGATCGTGCTCGCCCCTCACCCCGACTGGGTGGCCCAGCTGCCGCGGGCCAAGCTGCCTGACCGCGAGGACTTCAAGCACTACGGCACGGACGTGGCGGGCCGCGCCAAGGCCTGGTTGCGTGCCGTCGCGCAAGGGCAGCAATTGCGCGACGAATTCGCGGCGGCCTGCGCAAAGCCTTCGATCGACGCGCTGCCGCTTTGAGCTGAGTTCGCAGGTCCGCCTTCGCGCTCAGTTACGCTTGCTCCCGCAGGGAGGATTCAAGCGTGTCGATTGCTAAGAACAAGTTCGTCTGGGCCGGATTGGCCATGCTTTTGCTGCTCGCGGCGGGCGCCGCGGCCTGGCATTGGCGCTCGCCAGCCGTGGCGCCGACCGTCACGCGCGATGCGCGCTTGGGAACTGAGGGCGCGGCCCTGCAGGGCGACCTGAAGAGCCTGTTGCTGCGCCAGCGCCAGATCGTCGTGTTGATGAATGGCCGCGACGCCTTGCCTGCGGCACAGTCGCGGCAGGTGTTGGCGGTGGGCCAGGCGCTGTTCCATGACAAGGTCAATATCGAGGCTCGCATCGCCGAGCGGGCGCAGGGTCTGTTGGATGCTGCCCAAGGCCTCGGGCGCCTGGCTGTGGTGCAGGACGCGCTCGACTACATGGAGTCGGCGCCCGATCTCTTCGACGCGGACCGCTTGGCTTTTCGCCAGGCGCTGCTCAGCCTGCGCACGGCCTTGAACGGCGATTCCAGCCTGGCCGTAGTCAAGCTGCACAAGCGCATCGGCGAAGACCTCGATGCGCTGGACGAGATCGAGCGCAACTACGACAAGGAAATCAGCCGTTCCTTCGCGGGCCTGGACACGCGCGGCATCGTGCTCAAGCGCGAGAAGTGGGACGAGTACATGGCCAAGCTGCAGGCGCTGATCTCGCGCGAGCAGGTGCTCAAGGAGTTCGGCGTCATCGTGCCCTATGCGGCGCAAGACCTGCCCAAGGACGACACGCCAGGCGAGATCTTCGGCAATGCGCTGCCGCCCAAAACGATTGCCCTGACGTTCGACGACGGCCCGCACTCCATCTACACCGACGAAATCGTGGCCGTGCTCAAGCAATACGACGTGCCCGGCGCGTTCTTCGAGGTGGGGCGCAATCTCGGCTCGGTGGACGCGCAGCACAATGCCAAGCTCGGTCCCGGCGCGGCCATCAGCAAACGCCTGGTCGCCGACGGCTATGCGGTGGGCAACCACAGCTTCAGCCATGCGCAGCTGTCCAAGGAGACGGGTGGAGCGCTGAAGGCCGAGGTACTTCAGACCGACGCGCTACTGCGTGCGGTGGATGCCAATCGCGCGCCGATCTTCCGGTTCCCCTACGGCGCGCGCAATGCCGAAGGGCTGCAGGTGCTCGGCGAAGCGCAGCTGCGCTCGGTGATGTGGAACATTGACTCGATGGACTGGGCCGACCCGGTCCCAAGCTCCGTGGCGGACCGTGTGCTGCGCGCCGTGGCCAAAGAGGGTCGCGGCATCGTGCTCTTCCACGACATCCATCCGCAGGCGGTCAAGGCCTTGCCCGTCATCCTGGACCGGCTGGTGGCCGAAGGCTACCGCTTCGCCGCCTGGGACGGGCAGGGCTTCAGCGTCAAGGCCGATGCCGCGAAAGCCCAACCCGTGACCTCGGGCTACGCCGACTCCTGGGCCGTGATCATCGGCATCGACGACTACGCCAAATGGCCCAAGCTCAAGCACGCCGTGCACGATGCCGAGGACGTGCGCAAGACGCTGGTCGAACGCCTGGGTTTCGATGCATCCAAGGTCCTGCTGCTGAAGAACGGCGAGGCCACGCGCAACGGCATCCTCAACACCTTCCACGAGCGCTTCGGCGAGGGCAAGATGCAGCGCAACGACCGGCTCTTCGTCTACTACGCTGGCCACGGCACGACGCGCCAGCTGGCCTCGGGTCGCGAGGTTGGCTACATCGTGCCCGTGGATGCCGACCCCAAGGACACGCCGACCGATGCGATTTCCATGAGCGAGATCCAGAACATCGCCGAGAGCCTGAGCGCCAAGCATGTCTTCTTCGTGATGGACGCCTGCTACAGCGGCCTGGGCCTCACGCGCGGTGGCGCCGGCAACTACCTGCGCGACAACGCCCGGCGCACGGCGCGGCAGATGCTGACGGCCGGCGGCGCCGACCAAGAGGTCGCCGACGACGGGCCGGAAGGCCACTCAGTTTTCACCTGGACCCTGCTGCAGGGCCTGGCCGGCAAGGCCGATCTGAATGGCGACGGGCTCATCACCGCGACCGAATTGGCCGCCTACGTGGCGCCGGCCGTGGCCAGTTTGTCTACGCAGACGCCCGGCTTCGGCAGCCTGCCCGGCTCGCAGGGCGGTGACTTCGTGTTCGAGCTGCCAGCGCAGCAGGAGTTCATCAGCAACGACACCTCGCAGCTCGGCGGTGCAGCGATTGCGCTGAACGCCAAGATCGATGCGGCGGGCCCCAGCGTGCAACCCGGCGCGCCGGGGCGGCCGGCCCAGGTGGCCGAGGTCAAGGTCCTGGACCTCGCGGGCAAGGAGCAGACGCTCAAGACCGTGGCGCTGGTGGCACCGGGTGTGCGCCAGGCAGCCCAGCAGGCCAACGATCGCGGGCTGCTGGCCTACAAGGAAAAGCGCTATGCCGAAGCCGAGGCCGGCTTCACCGAGGCGCTCAAGCTGCGCCCGGATTTTGCGCAGGCGGCCAACAACCTCGGCTTCGTCTACTTCAAGCAGGAGCGCTTTGCCGAGGCCGCGCGCTGGTTCTCCAATGCCATCGAGCTCGACCCGGCGCGGGCCATTGCCTACCTCAACCTCGGCGATGCGCTGAGCAAGAGTGGAGAAGCCGCGCGTGCGAAGCAGGCCTATCGAACCTACCTGGAGTTGGCCCCTACAGGTGCCGGCGCCAACCACGCACGCCAGCAGCTGTAGAATCGCAACTCCTGCAATCCACAAGGGCGAGAAAGGCACGATGGTTATGACACCGCGAACTACGACCACCCCCACTCGGGTTTAGTCGCCGCGGCCTGCTCACGTCTTTCTATGACTCAAAGCGCGGCACCGGCCGCGCTTTTTGCTTTTTGCACAGGATTTTTCTCATGATTTCGATTCAACTCCCCGACGGTTCCAAGCGTGAATTTGACGCGCCCGTCACGGTGGCCGGTGTGGCCGCCTCCATCGGCGCCGGTCTGGCCAAGGCCGCCTTGGCCGGCAAAGTCGACGGCAAGCTCGTGGACACGAGCTTCCTGATCCAGAAGGACAGCCAGCTCGCCATCGTCACCGAGAAGGACGCCGACGGCTTGGAGGTGATCCGCCACTCGACGGCCCACTTGCTGGCCTATGCGGTGAAGGAGCTGTTCCCCGAGGCGCAGGTCACCATCGGCCCGGTCATCGAACACGGTTTCTATTACGACTTCTCCTACAAGCGCCCCTTCACGCCCGAGGACCTGGCCGCCATCGAATCCAAGATGAGCGAGCTGGCCAAGAAGGACGAGGCGGTGACGCGCTCGGTGCTGCCGCGCGACGAGGCGGTCAGCTACTTCAAGAGCATTGGCGAGGCGTACAAGGCCGAGATCATCGAGAGCATCCCCTCGAACGAGGACGTGTCGCTCTACGCCGAAGGCAAGTTCACGGACCTGTGCCGCGGCCCGCACGTCCCCAGCACGGGCAAGCTCAAACACTTCAAGCTGATGAAGGTGGCCGGCGCCTACTGGCGTGGCGACCACCGCAACGAGCAGCTCCAGCGCATCTACGGCACGGCTTGGGCCAGCAAGGACGACCTGCAGAAGTACCTGACGATGCTCGAAGAAGCCGAGAAGCGCGACCACCGCAAGCTTGGTAAGGAGCTGGGCCTGTTCCACATCGACGAGGTGGCGCCTGGCGTGGTGTTCTGGCACCCCAAGGGCTGGGCCGTGTGGCAGGAGGTGGAGCAGTACATGCGCCGCGTCTACCGCGACAACGGCTACCAGGAGGTCAAGGGCCCGCAGCTCCTGGACCGCAGCCTGTGGGAGGCCTCGGGCCACTGGGACAAGTACAAGGACAACATGTTCACGACGGAGTCGGAAAAGCGCGACTACGCGCTCAAGCCGATGAACTGTCCCGGCCACATCCTGATCTTCAAGCACGGCATCAAGAGCTACCGCGATCTGCCGCTGCGCTTCGGCGAGTTCGGCCAGTGCCATCGCAACGAGCCCACAGGCGGCCTGCACGGCATCATGCGCGTGCGCGGCTTCACGCAGGATGATGGCCACATCTTTTGCACGGAAGACCAGATCCTGGCCGAGTGCGTGAACTACACGGCCCTGCTGCAGAAGGTCTACAAGGACTTCGGCTTCACGGACATCATCTACAAGGTGGCCACGCGCCCCGAGGCCCGCATCGGCTCGGACGAAGTCTGGGACAAGGCCGAGTTCGCGCTGATGGAGAGTCTGCGCGCCTCGGGCGTGGAATTCATCATCGCTCCGGGCGACGGCGCCTTCTACGGCCCCAAGATCGAATACACGCTCAAGGACGCTCTGGGCCGCCAGTGGCAGTGCGGCACTATGCAGGTGGACTTTTCCATGCCGGGCCGCCTGGGCGCCGAGTACGTGGGCGAGGACAGCGCCCGCCACACGCCCGTGATGCTCCACCGCGCCATCGTCGGCAGCCTGGAGCGTTTCATCGGCATCCTGATCGAGCAACACGCCGGCGCCCTGCCGGCCTGGCTGGCTCCGGAGCAGGTCGTGGTGGCCAATATCACCGACAACCAGACCGATTACGCCCTGGAGATCGTGAATTCGCTGCAAAAACAAGGGGTTAGAGCAAAGGCCGATTTGCGGAACGAGAAAATCACGTATAAAATCCGCGAGCATTCTTTGCAAAAGGTTCCGTACATCCTTGTCGTGGGTGACAAGGAGAAGGCAAACGGAGCCGTTGCGGTGCGCGCCCGCGGCAACCAGGATCTGGGCGTGATGTCCCTGGCAGACTTCCAGCAGAAGCTCCAGGCAGCCATCACCGACAAGGTCTGATCGGCTCCCGATCTGTCGCTGCAGGGCGCGCTTTGCTTTTGTTTTGGGGCCTGTATTGCCTGCAGGTCCGATGAAGGATTTCCACCATCGCTACTTTTGCTGATCGTCGAGCGATTCCTGAGCGCAAGCACAGGCTGAACCGCGAAATCATGGCTCCCGAGGTCCGCCTCAATGGTCCCGAGAATGAACCCATCGGGATCGTGAGCATCCAAGAAGCGCTGCGCATGGCAGGCGACCTGGATGTGGATCTGGTTGAGATCTCTGCCACCGCCAACCCGCCCGTGTGCCGGTTGATGGACTACGGCAAGTTCAAGTACCAGGAGCAGAAGCGCGCGGCTGAAGCCAAGGCCAAGCAGAAGGTCATCGAGATCAAGGAAGTCAAGTTCCGCCCGGGTACGGACGAAGGCGACTACCAGATCAAGATGCGCAATCTGCGCCGCTTCATCGCCGAGGACGGTGACAAGGGCAAGGTGACGCTGCGTTACCGCGGCCGCGAGATCACGCACCAGGACATCGGCATGCGCCTGCTGGAGCGGATCCGCGACGAGCTGGCCGACGTGGCAGTGGTTGAGAACATGCCGAAGCTCGAAGGTCGGCAGATGATCATGGTTCTTGCACCTAAGAAGCGCTAAGAACCGAATGGAGTTGGATGGGTCGATTTGGTCATCGGCCCGTCTCATTAGTCACCGTCAGGCCCCAAAGCGTTGCGTCGCAACCGCCTGCGGGACAACTTAAAAGGAGCATCAACATGCCCAAAATGAAGACCAAGAGCAGCGCGAAGAAGCGTTTTCGCGTCCGTCCGGGTGGTACCGTCAAGCGCGGTCAGGCGTTCAAGCGCCACATCCTGACCAAGAAGACGACGAAGAACAAGCGTCAGCTGCGCGGTGCCGTCACGGTCCACGAAACCAACATGGGTCACATCGCTCAGATGCTGCCCTTTGCTGGCCTGTAATCCCACTTAACTCAAGGAGAAACATATGCCTCGCGTTAAACGTGGTGTTACCGCTCGTGCCCGTCACAAGAAGGTCCTGGCTCTGGCCAAGGGCTTCCGTGGTCGTCGTAAGAACGTCTTCCGCATCGCCAAGCAGGCGGTGATGAAGGCGGGCCAGTACGCCTACCGCGACCGTCGTACCAAGAAGCGCGTGTTCCGCCAGCTTTGGATTGCTCGTATCAACGCAGCAAGCCGTGGCCTGGGCCTCACGTACAGCAAGTTCGTTGCCGGCCTGAAGAAGGCCCAGATCGACATCGACCGCAAGGTTCTGGCCGATCTCGCTGTGCACGACCCGGCTGGCTTCAAGGCCATCTTCGACAAGGTGCAAGCCGCGCTGTAAGCAAAGTACTCGCAGGCTGCTCCGGCAGCCTGCACCTGAGCTTCTTGCAAGGCCGACACCTTGGTAGTCGGCCTTTTTTGTTTCCGACACGCCCTACGGGTTCCACATCGCCAATGGCGATATGAGTCTCCAACGCAAGGGCACAGTCCTTGTTTTTTACATGAGTGATCTCGATCAACTGCTGCAATCGGCTCAAACCGAGTTTGCTGCCGCGGCCACTCCGGCCGACCTTGAAAACGCCAAGGCCCGCTACATCGGCAAATCCGGTCGCGTGACCGAACTGATGAAGGGCATGGCGGCCCTGAGCGTCGAGGAGAAGAAGACCCGCGGTGCCGAGATCAACCAGCTCAAGCAGGGCATCGAGGCTGCGCTGAATGCACGCCGCCAGGCCCTGGCCGACGCGGAGCTTGAGAAGCAGCTCAAGGCCGAGGCGCTGGACGTCACGCTGCCCGGCCGCAACGGTGGCACCGGCGGCCTGCATCCGATCACGCGCGCCATGGAACGCATCGAGGGCATCTTCGGCTCCATGGGCTTTGATGTGGCCGACGGCCCCGAGATCGAGAACGACTGGTTCAACTTCACGGCCCTGAACACGCCGGAGGACCACCCCGCGCGCTCGATGCACGACACCTTCTACATCGAGAACGGCTACGTGCTGCGCACGCATACGAGCCCCATGCAGATCCGCTACGCGGTGCAGCATGTGAAGAAGCATCGCGCCCTGATCGATGCCGGCGGCGTGATGCCCGAAATCCGCGTGATCGCTCCGGGCCGCACCTACCGCGTGGACAGCGACGCCACGCACTCACCAATGTTCCACCAGGTCGAGGGTCTGTGGGTCGGCGAGAACATCAGCTTCAAGGACCTCAAGTCCGTCTACCTGAACTTCATGCAGCAGTTCTTCGAGACGACCGACATGGAGATTCGCTTCCGCCCGAGCTACTTCCCCTTCACGGAGCCCAGCGCCGAGATCGACATGATGTTCAACACCGGCCCGCTCAAGGGCCGCTGGCTGGAGGTGTCGGGTTCGGGCCAGGTACATCCGCAGGTGATCCGCAACATGGGCCTGAATCCTGAACAGTACATCGGCTTTGCCTTTGGCTCGGGCATCGACCGCTTGGCCATGCTGCGCTACGGCGTGAACGACCTGCGCCTGTTCTTCGACGGCGACCTGCGCTTCCTGAGTCAGTTCAAGTAAACAGTTATGCAATTCCCAGAATCCTGGCTCCGGAGCTTTTGCGACCCGAAGCTGAACACCCAAGAACTGGCCGAGCTGCTGACCATGAGCGGCCTGGAGGTGGAAGAGCTGCGCCCCGTGGCGCCGCCCTTCACCGGCATCGTGGTGGCCGAGATCCTGACGGCTGAGCAGCACCCCAATGCCGACAAGCTGCGCGTGTGCACCGTCAACGCCGGTGGGCCTGAGCCGCTGCAGATCGTGTGCGGAGCGCCCAATGCGCGTGCCGGCATCAAGGTGCCTCTGGCCACCGTCGGCGCCGAGCTGCCCCCGGGCGAAGACGGAAAGCCCTTCAAGATCGGCAAGGGCAAGCTGCGTGGCGTCGAGAGTTTCGGCATGCTGTGCTCGGCCCGTGAGCTGAAGCTCAGCGAAGACCATGGCGGCCTATTGGAGCTGGCGGCGGACGCGCAGATCGGCCGGGACATCCGCGAGCAGCTCCAGCTGGACGACATGCTGTTCACGCTCAAGCTGACGCCGAACCTGGCGCACTGCCTGTCGATCGACGGCATCGCACGCGAGGTCTCCGCGCTGACCGGCGCGCCGATGAAGGCGCCGGTCATCACGCCGGCGGCGGTGGGCCATCAGGACATGCTGCCCGTGGCCGTCAAGGCCGCCGATCTTTGTGGCCGCTTCTCGGGCCGCATCGTGCGCGGCGTGAACACGAAGGCGCAGACGCCGCAGTGGATGGTCGACCGCCTGGCACGCTGCGGCCAACGTTCGGTCTCGCCGCTGGTGGACATCTCGAACTACGTGATGTTCGAGTTCGGCCGGCCTTCCCACATTTTCGATCTCGACAAGATCCACGGCGGCCTCGTCGTGCGCTGGGGTGAGAAGGGCGAGCAGCTCAAGCTGCTGAACGGTAACACCATCGAGGTCGACGGCAGCGTCGGCGTGATCGCCGACGACCGCCAGGTCGAGTCGCTCGCCGGCATCATGGGCGGGGACGCGACCGCCGTGTCCGACGATACGAAGAACATCTATGTGGAAGCGGCCTTCTGGTGGCCCAAGGCCGTCATGGGCCGCTCGCGCCGCTACAACTTCTCGACCGATGCCGGTCATCGCTTCGAGCGTGGCGTCGATCCGGCTGAGACCGTGCTGCACATCGAGCGCATCACAGCCCTGATTCAGGAGATCTGTGGCGGCGAGGCAGGCCCCATGGACGACCACGTCGTCGCGCTGCCCGAGCGCAAGCCCGTGACGCTGCGCGTGGCGCGCGCCGCCAAGGTCATTGGTATGCCGGTCACGCAGGAGCAGTGCGCGGGCGTGTTTGAACGCCTGGGCCTGAGCTTCTCGCAAGGTGAGGGCACGATCACCGTCTCGCCGCCGAGCCGGCGCTTCGACCTGCAGATCGAGGAAGACTTGATCGAGGAAGTGATCCGCGTGCTGGGCTACCCGAGCCTGCCCTCCACGCCGCCGCTGGCCCCCGTGGTGGCGAAGGTGCCTAGCGAGTCGCGCCGCGCCGCCCATGCGCTGCGCCACGCCATGGCCGCGCGCGACTATTTCGAGACCATCAACTTCAGCTTCGTGGAAGCGCGCTGGGAACAGGAGCTGGCCGGCAATGCCAACCCGATCCAGCTGCTCAACCCCATCGCCGCGCCGCTGGCCGTGATGCGCACGAGCCTGATCGGCAGCCTCGTGCAGGTGCTGCGAAACAACCTCGCACGCAAGGCGCCGCGCGTACGCGTGTTCGAGATTGGGCGCGTGTTCCTGCGCGACGGCTCCGTCGAGGAAACCGACACCAGCATCAAGGGTGTGGCTCAGCCCCTGCGGCTGGCCGGCTTGGCCTATGGCCCGGCTGCGCCCCAGCAATGGAGCCAGCGCGACCGCGTCGTGGACTTCTTCGACGTCAAGGGCGACCTGGAAGCGCTGTTCGCGCCGCGCGCGCTGACGTTCGTGGCGGCCGAGCATCCGGCCCTGCACCCAGGCCGCAGCGCACGTGTGCTGCTGGAAGGCGCGGAGATCGGCGTGATTGGCGAGCTGCACCCGAAGTGGCGCCAGGGCTACGAGCTGCCGGGCGCGCCGGTCGTGTTCGAGCTCGCGCTCGACGCAGTGCTGGCCCGCACCTTGCCGCAAAGCCAGGGCGTGCCCAAGCAGCAGGCTGTGCAGCGTGACATCGCCCTGATCGTCGGCGAAAACGTCACGCATGACGCGCTGATCGGCGCCATCGGCAAGGCCGGCGCCGCCGCGCAAGGGCTGATCCGTTCCGCCCGGCTGTTCGACGTCTTCAAGCCTGCTGCTCAAGCCAACGCCGACATGGCGCAAGGCGAGCGCAGCATGGCCGTGCGCCTGGAACTGCTGGACGACGAGGCCACGCTGACCGACGAGCGCGTCGATCAGGCAGTGGCCGCCGTGATCGATGCCGTGGGTCGCGAGCTTGGCGCGCGCCTGCGTGGATAGGGGAGACAAGCTGATGAACGAGAACGCACAAGAGCACCCGGTCCTCCTGCCGAGCCTGGAGACGCCGACGCTGACCAAGGCCGAGCTGTCCGAGCTGCTGTTCGACAAGCTCGGCCTGAACAAGCGCGAGTCCAAGGACATGGTCGAGGCCTTTTTCGACATCCTCCACGGCACGCTGGTGCGCGGCGACGACGTCAAGCTCTCGGGCTTCGGCAACTTCAACATACGGCGCAAGGCACCTCGCCCGGGCCGCAACCCGCGCACGGGCGAGTCCATCCCGATCAAGGCGCGCAACGTCGTCACCTTCCACGCCAGCCACAAGCTCAAGAGTTTGGTGCAAGGTGATACAACCGCCGGCGAAGACTTCGAGTAGAGTCTGACCTCCTTCGGTGAACTTGTTGATTTCCATGGAGAAATCGCTCCCCTCAATCCCAGCAAAGCGCTACTTCACCATCGGTGAGGTCAGCGAGCTTTGCGGCGTGAAGCCGTACGTCCTGCGCTACTGGGAGCAGGAGTTCACCCAGCTCAAGCCCATGAAGCGGCGCGGCAATCGCCGCTATTACCAGCACCACGAGGTGCTGCTGATCCGCCGCATCCGGGATCTGCTCTATGACCAGGGCTTCACGATCAGCGGTGCGCGAAACCAGCTGACCGAAGCGGCGGTGATGCGCGCAGATGCCTCGGCCTTCAAGCTGGAGGCGGATCAGGCTGCCGCGCAGCTCGAGGAATTCGAGACCGTCGAAGAGGGCGACGACGGCGACGTGGCCCTGGCCGTCCGGCCCGAAGTGGCTGTGGTACGCGTGCACACCACCGAGAAACTCAGCGTCGCCGAAGTTCGCGCGGAGTTGCTGGCCATTCGCGAGCAACTTTTGTTCTGATTTTTCCTTGATTCCTCCCGAGGGGTCTAAAAGCACGCTATACTCTTAGGCTCAGTCGGGGTGTAGCGCAGCCTGGTAGCGCACTTGCATGGGGTGCAAGGGGTCGCGAGTTCGAATCCCGCCACCCCGACCAAAAATAAGAAGAGAAATCAAGGACTTAGAAGCTTCGGCCTCTAAGTCCTTTTTCCGTTGTGCCTTCGCTTGTCAAGCCCGGCAACAGAATTCTGTGGGCTAACAGAATCTCTGCCCCTAGAGGGTTCAGGCCACGGCCTGGGCTGACTCGTCGTCGTGCTCGCCGCGGTCGTCGAGCACGAAGTCCGCTGCCCTTTGCGCTTGGGCAGCGGCGGCAAAGATCATGCGTTTGTCGCTGCGCAATGCTTCGAGCCAGGCGGCGATGTAGCTGGCGTGCTGGAGCTGGCTCTGCAGGCCACAGTGGCCGGTGAGGAAGGCAGCGCCCATCTCGGCCACGAGTTCTTCGAAGGCATAGGCCTCAATGCCGTGCCGGCGCCCCAGGAGCCGGTTGCAGCGGTTGGGGTGACCGGTCCAATGGGTCAGCTCGTGCAATGCCGTGGCGTAATAGTCCTCGGCGGAAGCGAAGGCGCCGGGGCTGGGCAGCTGGATCCGGTCCTGATCCGGCGCGTAGAAGGCGCGATCGCCGCCATGGCGGACCTCCGCACCCGCCGCCTCAAGGAGGCGTTGCGCCTCCTCGATGGGATCCCATCTCGGCGGCGCCTCGGGTACTCCCGCGACCTCTGGCGCCAAACCGTCGATCTGGCCGACGTTGAACACCGTGAAGGCGCGTAGGAGCGGGATGATCTTGCATTCTTCGCCTGCGCCCGACGACGGACCCTCGACCTCGTGCATCTTGAAGAACACGATGGGCGAGCCCTGCTCGCCGCGGCGCACATGGCCGCCAGCTGCCAGGGCCTGGCGGAAAGTCAGCCAGCGGTTGTACCGATAGCCGGCCGACAAGGCGCGCAGGTTCAAGAGCAAGACATTGATGCCCCGGTACAGCCGGCCACTGCCGGCATTGGTCGGGCGACCATCGCTCCCCGTGCGGCGCCAGGGGCAGATCCAGGGCGGCGTGCCCGCCTCCAGGGCGTGGATGATTTGCGTGGTGACACTGGCATAGAGGTCTCGGGATTCCGTCTTCATGACGATCTCCAAATGCAGCGCTCGCCGAACGAAGGGTGCGCTTGGACGCAGCGGCGCAGGCTCTGGAAGCGTTGGACGGCGTTGAGGAGCCGGCTTTGTGAGCGGGGCGGAGCCGTTGGTAATTGCCGTCGGTCTTGCGGTCGCCTACTGAATGGTGAGCTTGTTGATCCGCGCAGAGAAAGTGCTGGCCAAGGGCCGCAGCCTTGGAAGTCGTTAGAGCGGTTCGAGCAGCCCGTAGGCAGCGGCGCGCCTGGCGGAGTCTTTACGGTTCGTACAGTTCATGTACGTGTTGATGCGCTGGAACCGGGAGTTGATGGATGCAAGGCTGAGGCCGGTGAGACCGGCAATCTCCTTGGTTCCAAGTCCTCGCCGTTCCATCGCAAGGAGCCGTATATCGCTCTCTCGGAGCTGTGTCGTGCCGAGCAGCTGGCGACGCAGGTGGCCAGTGAGCCAGTCGTGGAGCTCGCTCGCCAGTGAGCGCGCGAGGGCGCGGACCACTCGTGCCTCGCTCCCTTCAAAGTCATCTTCACATTCGCTGCCGAGACACAGCATCTCCTGCCGCGCGGGCTCGGTACCGGACATCGTGGGTACGACCAGGCAGGACCGAAAGCCGTACTGCCGAGCGACTTCCATCGAAGCGGCGTCGGCGGCGTGCTGCAACTGCATCTCATGGTTCGTTCCAGGCTTGCGATGCGTCTGAG
Source organism: Roseateles sp. (assembly GCA_019234295.1). Taxonomy (GTDB): domain Bacteria; phylum Pseudomonadota; class Gammaproteobacteria; order Burkholderiales; family Burkholderiaceae_C; genus JAFALK01. Next base: position 78,877 of record JAFALK010000034.1, on the reverse strand, counting down.
CAAAATGCCACCAGGGGTTGTCTAGCAACGCGTCTCGGTTGCTCTGCTCGTGTGCGAAGGCTGGATGGCACGCGAACACGCTGAAGCAGGAGGGCCTGCTTCCGTCCTCGGGGATGGCCGCGGTGAAGACGCTGGCACTGGCGCCGATGGACTCCGTCGCTCGCATCAGCCCTTCCAAGAGAGCAGGTGGGTCCTTGGCCAGGGAGATCTCGACGATTGCCGCGAGGACCCGTGCTGGGTAGTCAGCGCCCCGTGCGAGCTCCTGTATGGACGTCGTCTGGCCGAGATGAGTGGAATGCATTGTTGAACTCCCTGTTGATCCGTGCGAACCGAATGGGCTCCGCGAACCGCAGCGGATCCTTCGTCGCACACACGTCGACCTGTTCGAGGTTGCTGAACAGTGCCCACCATTCGAGCCGGGCATTGCCGCTGAGCCGCAGCGTTCGACCTGCCGCCACACCGGAGGGCACGTTCACCAGGTGCACTTGCCACGATTCCCCATGACCTCCGACGCTGATGGGTGCGGGTAGGGCGTGAAGCGCTCTGAGTTCGGTCATGGCATGTCTCCCGGCTCCGCGACGGATCGACCAGGCCGCGCGGGAAGCGCACGCCTGCGGCGCTGCGCGTCTTGCGCGCATCGCGGTCCATCGACAGACGCATGCTGTTTGAGACCTTGGTCAAGGTTCAAGCATGAGGACGCATCGACGTCGTCACCGTTCGGTGTCGGGCGCTGCGGCGGTGAACCCTTACGGGATTCGCGCAAGGCCCGCGAAGGCGCAGAGCAGCGCCGCGCAGAACCTGCCGGTAGCACGGTGCGCCCCGCGGCAACAGACGTCATTGGGCGCCGTCAGTGTTCCTGGAACGCGCCGAGCCGCTGGTGTTCGGTGCTGGAGTACATTCGCTTTCGTTCGGCATGCGTGCGTCACACTTGCATGCGCGTTGAGGGATTGCTGTTCTCGGGCAGATGTGCCGTCTAAGATCCCCCAGTCGGCTTCGACTTCAACCTCGACTTCGAGCTCATTCCTTGGCGCTGCGCTGTGATGGCACTCAACTGGCAAGCGGTTTCCTCCCAGATTCGATCCGCATTGATGCGGCGCGGTCGATCTCGCCAGGACGCAGACGATCTGGTGCAGGAGGCTTACCTGAGATTGGCCTGTGCCGAGCGCTTGCAGGCCGTCGCCAAGCCCGAGGCGTTTCTGATGCGCGCCGCGCTCAATTTGTCGCTCGATGCCCATCGAACGACTCGAAATCATGGTGAGCAAGTGCTCCTGGAGGATGCGGTGCTCATTGATGCTTCGCCAAGCGCCGAGGACACCGTGCTGGCCCGAGAGAGGATGGGCCGTTTGAGCCTGTGTTTGGCCGAGCTCGATCCCAGGAGCTTGAAGATTTTCCTGGCCCATCGCATCGAGGGAATGACCTACGCCGAGATCGCGCGTGCCAACCGCCTCGGGATCAGTGCGGTGGAGAAGCACATCGCCAAGGCGGCGCTGATGTTGACCCGGTCCATGGAAGGCTGGTGGCCATGAACGCGCCAGACGGTGTAGGCGGGGACGAATCCACCGTCAAGGTGACGCCGGAGATCGCGGCAGAAGCGTCGGTATGGATTGCTCGGCTGCATGGGCCTGACCGGTCGGTGGAGATGGAAAGGGAATGCCTCAGCTGGCAGGCGCGGTCTGCGGCGCACCGGTTGGCGTTTGAGCGCTGTACGGACGTCTGGGAAGCCGTGCCCGGCGTGCGACTCGCCGATGCCTATGCAAGCGCGGCGTCGCGAGCACCGGCGGGCTCAGTCGGGGCAAACGCGGATCTCGTCGGGACTCGCCGCTGGCTTTTGTCGGCCATGGGCTTGGTTCTGATCCTGGGCGTGTCTGGAGGGGCCTTCTTCATGCTGGGCAGTGGCGAGACTTTCGGGACCCGAGTCGGAGAACAGCAAAACGTTCTGCTGGACGATGGCTCGCGCATGGTCCTGAATACGAACACCCAGGTGCACGTCAAGATGGGGACCCAGGAGCGATCGATCCGCGTCGACAAGGGAGAAGCCCTTTTTGAGGTGGCGAAGGACTCACGCCGACCTTTTGTCGTCCGCGCCGCAGGCAGCGAAGTGGTCGCGGTGGGCACGGTGTTTTCCGTGCGCCTGGGCGCTGGCGCGGCCCAACCCGAAGACGCTGTGGCCGTCACGCTCGTCGAGGGTCGGGTCACGGTCAGGCCCGCAGGCGGGCTGTTGAGTGCTGGCGCGGCGCCCGCCCAGCCGATCTCCATGCAGGCTGGAGACCAGGTGAGACTGGTGAAAGCGCAGGATCGACCGTACGACGTCACGACCGCGCATTTGGACAAGCCGGACGTCGAACGACTGGTGGCCTGGAAGCGCGGCGAGGTGGTGTTCGACGATGTGTCCTTGTCCGAGGCGGTGGGGGAGATGAATCGCTACAGCAAGACACGCTTGGTGCTGCGCGACGATGCGATTTTGTCGACCCTGCGAGTCAGCGGCCTGTACCGGACAGGTGACAGCAGTGGCTTCGCGCAGGCAGTCGCTGCACTTCATGGACTCAAGGTGCGGGAGCACGAAGGACGATTGGAACTGGGCAGAGCTCAGTAGGGCATTCCCCCGCTGAAAGCGCTCTTGAAGACCCGTCATCTCTTCATCACCAACTAAAAAAGTGAGACAAGAGATGAAGAGCAAGTTCAACGGGGCTGGTCGTTGGGATCGCCGATTCGCGATGGGTGGCACAGCGGTCGGGTTGGTCTTGAGCTGCGGGCTTGCCTTCGCCGCCGATTCCGCCACCAAGTACCGCATCGATCAACCCGCACAGCCGCTTGGCGAATCACTGCGATCGATAGCGAGGCAGACGGGCGCTTCCGTTCTGTTCGATCCCGGCAAGGTGGGAGGCCGCTCATCGAAGGCCGTGTCAGGACAACTGACGGCAGCCGAGGCCATTCGTCAGGCGCTGGAGGGGTCGGGGCTCGAGACGGTGGTGATGCCCGATGGAACCATCGTGATTCGGTCCGTTCCGGCCGCGCCGGCGACGCCTGCATCAGCGGCGCGCAAGGCGGAACCCTCAGGTGGCGCAGCGGATCGAGCTGCCGGTTCCGACGATGAGCCGAGCGGGCGCATTGCACCCGGGGACAACGGCAATGGCACCCCAGGCCTCGGACTGGACGCCCATGCGGCGGCGATCCAGCCGCTCACCCGGGTCGTGGTGACCGGTTCGCGTCTGAAGCGCATCGATGCTGAAGGCCCCGTGCCGGTGAACGTGTACACGCAAAGAGACCTCGAGCGCAGCGGCCAACCCACGCTGGAGCGCTTCCTCAGCAGCTTGAACGAAGTGTCAGTCAGCACGGGCGAAGGCGGGTTCGGGCAGACCACCGGGCAGGGCACGGTCCAACTTCGCGGCTTGCCGTTGGGATCAACGCTCGTGCTGATCAATGGCCGGCGCATCCAGGCCGTCGGGTCATCCTCGGGCAACTACTTCAATCTCAGCCTCATCCCAATGGCCGCGGTCGAGCGCGTAGAGATCGTGCCTGTGGGCTCGTCGGCAGTCTATGGCGGCGATGCCCTGGCGGGAGTGGTCAACGTCATTCTGAAGAAGTCCATGGAGGGCATCGCGCTGAACACGCATGTCGCGTCGGGCAAGGGCACCGGCGACGGTAGCGTGTCGCTGAGCACCGGCGCTCGCAGTGAGGCGAGCTCGTTCATCGTGCTCGGTTCGTACAGCAAGGCGACGCCCCTCACTCTCGCCGATCGGGGCTTCTTTCATTCTGGAGATTACCGTAGCTTCGGAGGCGTGGATACACGCACGCGCAGCTGCACGCCGGGCACGGTCGTCAGCACAAGTGGCGCCAATCTGCCGGGCTTGAGTTCGACATTTGCAGGCATCCCGGCCGCTGCCGTGGGACAGGCGCTCTCGGTGGCGGATTTTGCTGCCACGGCGGGACAGCCGAACCTATGCAATGGCGTGGCCAGCGGCCATGGCACGGCGCTCCTGTATGGCACGGAGAGCGCGTCGCTGCACGGTGCTGGAGAGCGTCGCGTTGGCGATGAATTGTCGGTGTTTGGCGAGCTGACGGTGGCGCGCGACCGCATCCACTCAGAGCAGGGCGGATATCAGATGAACAACGTTCTGGTGCCGGCCAATAATCTCTACAACCCCTTCGGCGTGCCGGTTCGCGTGACCGAGCGTCTGGGTGTTCAGAACGGCACCGAAGGCCTCTCCAGAGAAACCGAATTCAAGCGCTTGCTGATCGGTACCCGAGGTGAGTTGTCGGCCGGTTGGGATTTCGAGGTCACTGGCTCAACGATCCGCGACGACGGTCACCGCTTCGTTTCCAACTCGGTGCCGAATGCAACGGCCCTGGCTGCGGCACTCGGCTCGGCGTCGGCGGCCACGGCCCTCAACCCGTTCACCACCGGCCTGGCCGCCAACGAGGACGTGCTGAATGGGATTTGGACGCGCTCCCCTCGTGAAGGCCATGGGCGCCGGGATCAGGCAAGCGCCTTCGTGCGAGGTTCTCCGTTTGACCTCCCTGCGGGTCCTGTCGATGTCATTGCGGGTGCCGAGGCGTCGAAGGATCGCTACCTGACCTTCACCCCGGGCGCCTTCCGCATTGAAGCGGACCGGACCAGCGGCGCCGTCTACGGCGAGGCGCGCATCCCACTCCTGGGGCGCGCAACCGATGGTGGCGCATCCAAGGGCGGCGAGCTAGCCGCGCTGACACTCGCCGGTCGCCGCGATCACTACAGCGACTTCGGAAGCGCCAATACCTTCCAGGCGGGTGCCGAACTCCGGCCGGTGAAGACACTGATGTTTCGTGCCTCAACCGCAAGCTCGTTCAAACCGCCGACCCTGCTTGAGACGCATGTGGATTCCACCAGCGCCACCACCGACCTATACGGACTCGTTGACCCCAAAGCAGGCAACGCACCGATCGTCGGCGGCGAGGTGCTGCGTGCGGCGAACCCCAACCTGCAACCTGAGAAGGGCAGGGCCATCTCGTTCGGCGGCGTCTGGGAGCCGGACTCGGCAGGGACACGCGTCGCACTGACGGCATGGCGCGTGAAGATCAATGGTTTGATCTCGCTACTGTGGCCGCAGGTCACCCTCGACAACGAGGCGCTATTTCCTGGGCTGGTCACGCGCGCGCCAGCGGCTGGCGGCGTGCCTGGCGCGGTGACGCGCGTGCTGTATACCGAGGTCAATTTCGGTAGCGTCAGCACTGCGGGCGCGGATCTGGAAATGACGCATTCCTGGAAGGCCACTGGAGGCAAGTGGACTGCAGGCGCGAGCGCCACCCGGACCACGCAGTACGACGTCGCGGTCACGCCGGCTGCGCCCGTGGAGGACCGGCTGGGTCGGCGCGCTGCGGACTACTGGGCGCCGGCATGGAAGGGGCGGGTCACGTTGGGCTTTGACAGCGGCGTGTGGGGCCTGGGCCTGACGAGCCGCTACCTCGGGGCTTACCGGGATGTGCTGCCAAGTTCACGCGGCCTGGGGAGCACCTGGATGCACGACCTCGCGGCGTCGCTCGATCTGAAGCAGTTGGGTCTGGGTCTGACCAGCGCGAAGGAAGCCAGCCTCTCTTTGGCGGTGGCCAACCTGACCGACCGCCAGCCCGAATTCGTGTCGACGGCGCCGTACTACGACGTCACCCAGGCCGACTGGCGCGGGCGTTATGCGAGCGTGCGCCTTGCCTTGAGCTGGTAGCACCTTGGGCGCTGGCGACCCCTAGCGGTTTTCGGCGGCTTCCGGCGGCTTCTAGCGCCAATTTGACCGCCGCGGCCTGCGCTGCGATTCATTCCCAACCCTTGTGTTTCCTCGGGCCGCATGCGTCCGAGTGATAGGACTCGTCCCATGCCATTCCATTGTTTTCGTCTGCCAAGCGCCAAGCGCCTTCTGGCGCTCCCCCTATCCATGTCGATCCATCGTTGGGCTTTGGTCGCGCTCGCGGTCATGCTGCCGACCCTTTCTGCGTGGGCCGGTATCGGTCCGACCGTCAAGGAGGTTGTCGAGTTCACCCGTATCGTGCAGCCGGTCAATGGCGATGAGGACGCCTTGCAGAGCCAGATCTCTCCGGATCGAGAGCAAGCCTTTATCGTGACACGCAAAGCCAATGTGGCGGCGGATCTCAATCGCATCGAACTGCTGTGGCTCGATCTCAGTCCCAAGCGGCTTGCCGAGGGCCGGGCCGCGGTGCCGGTCACCTTGCTGACGGTGGATGCGCGGCAAGACCATGACGACTACGACCCGCCACTGCGCGAAGCCCGGTGGATAGATGACCGCACCCTCGTATTTCGGGCTCGGATCAACGACCAGCCCTTCCAGGCCTACCGCTTCGACGTGCTCACACGCAAGCTCACGCAACTGACCTACGCCCCCTTGGGACTTGTGAGCTTTGACGTGGCGAGCGATCTGCGCCGGGTGGTGTACGTAGCACCGGTCCCGGACCCCGCCGTGCCGCCGGGCGCTCGCAGTATCGTCGTGGGCACGAATTCGTTCTGGAATGTGCACTTCGGCCAAGAAGGATTCCGCAACCAGCAGCGCCGATTCCAGTTCTTTGTGACGGAGTCAGGCTCTCATCTGCCAGCCAGAGCTTTGGGTGAGTCATTCCCGGAGAGCTCCGGCGGGTATCCGACAGCGAACATCTCACCCGATGGGCGCTGGGCGGTCCTTCCCCGGTTTGAGGCGTGGCGGCAGTTGGCGTGGGCCAAACAGTACCCCCTCATCGCGGAGTTCACTGCGGCGTACGCAACCTCTCTGACTCAAGATCCGCTAGGCTACTTCTCGCGGCCGGTGACGTACGTCGCGCGCCGCATGGTGCTCTACCGGCTGGATGATGCGCAGGAGCAAACCATCCTCGATGCGCCCGACGATTCCTACCAGAAGAACCATTTACGAACGGATCGCCTGTGGCAGAACGGGGGGCGCTCGATCGTGATCGCCGGCACGTTCTTGCCGAACCAGAATGGAAAGTCGGTGACCCGCACCGCGTCGCACATCATTGAGTACTGGCCCGACACCAAAGCCTGGAAGATCGTAGCCGTCCTTCGAGACCGACTGGATCACGTCTTGGTGTTACCCGGATCCCGCGACGCCTTTGTGGCGATCGACGGCATCTCGCGTCGCCGATTTGAGCGGAGCTCCGATGGTGGTTGGAGGGAGTTGGCAGTCTCCGGTTCCGCCGACTCGGCTGGCGGCGAGGCGACGCCAGAGGGTCCGTGGACGCTGCGTGTCAGCGAGTCCTTGAACCAGCCGCCTGACATCGCCGCGCAGGGTCCGGGCGGCAAGACTGTGCGGCTCACGGAACTCAATCCGCAATTTTCGGAGGCGACGTGGGGGACGATGAGCCCTTATAGCTGGGTCGATGCAAAGGGCAGAAGGTGGGACGGGGGACTGATGGTGCCGGCCAACTTCGATCCGAAAATGAAATATTCGCTGGTGATTCAGACCTATGGCTTCTCGCCGAAGAGGTTTTACCGCGATGGCTCGAATACCTACGATGGATTCACGAGCGGCTTTCCTGGCCGGGCGCTACTGCGCGAGAACATTCTGGTGCTTGCCGTGCCGTCCTTTCCTCCGGACGTCGGCATTGACACTGCTCGCGACAAGATTGACATCTTGCAGGATGGCGTGCGGGCCGCCGTCGAAAAGCTTGCGGCTTCGGGCCTCGTGGATCGTCAGAGGGTGGGTCTTCTGGGTTGGAGTGCGACCGGCGAGCAGGTACTCAACTTGCTAACCTTCTCGGACATCCCCATCCGCGCCGCCAGCACGCTCGACGGCGATGCAAATACCTTGCTGTCGATCATCGTCACCTACGCGGTGCGAGATGGCGTCCAGGTCCGAAAAGAAGAGGCAAACGGTGGAGGCCCCTACGGGGCGTCGAGGCAACACTGGATCGACAACGATCCAGCGCTCTACACGGACTGCATCCAGGCAGCTTTGCGCATCGAGACTTACGGGCCTGAGGTCCACAACAACTGGGACATCTACTCGCTGCTCCGGCGCCAGTACAAACCCGTCGAAATGATTTTCATACCTGGCGGTAGTCACGGACTGACTCAGCCCAGCGAGCGCATGATCTCGCTGCAGGGGAATGTCGACTGGTACAAGTTTTGGTTGAATGGTGAAAGGCGGTCGGAGGTCGTGGTCCCGGGCGAGACCGAATCGAGTCTCAAGGATCAGTACGTTCGGTGGGAGCAGATGAGCAGGCTGAAAGATGCCGCCGACAAGCAGCCCTCTTGCAAAGTGGCGAAACGCGGGTTGTAGCTGATGACAAGCGCTCGATCATTGCCGCGAGCGCGCGCAGGTCGCCCTGCACGTCGTTGATCGCTCACGCGTTTGAACAGTCTGCGTGTTCACAGGTACTTCAGCGTTGCCTACGGGTTGTCTTCCGTTGAGGTCGGATCGATACCCGAATCAGTGCAAGCAATGCCTCGAGGCGAGACCCGTGCAGTTCATCGGAAGTGCTTGGCAGCCTGTGCCTGACTGAGGTTGCAGTCTGGAGAGCAGGGCCGTGCCTGTGCCCGCCACATGGCTGCATAGATGCCGCCCCGTTCGAGCAAGCCGGCATGGCCGCCTCGTTCGGCGACCCGGCCTCGGGCGATGACGACAATGTCCTCCAGATGTTGTACGGCGGCGAGGCGGTGAGCGATCACGATGACAGTGCGTCCCGAGGAGACTTCTCGCAGGTTTTCGATGATCGATGCCTCGGTGGGGCCGTCGAGCATCGATGTGGCCTCGTCCAAGATATAGATGAGCGGGTCGCGCAAGATGGCACGGGCGATGGCAATCCGTTGACGCTCGCCGCCCGAGAGCTTCAGGCCTCGCTCACCGACAAGGGTGTCGTAGCCCAGGGGCAGGGCGCTGACCGCGTCGTGAAGCCGTGCGCGGCGCGCAGCGCTCATGATCTCGGACGGCGTCGCGCCCTCCTTCCCGATCGCAATGTTTGCGGCGATCGACGTGTTGAAAAGCACGGTGTCTTGTGGAACGACCGCGATCATTGATCGGAGCTGGGGCGGCGAGAGTCGCGTCGTAGGCAGATCGTCGAGAAGGACTTCGCCGGCCTGCACGTCGCACAGGCGCAGAAGCACGCGAACCAGCGAGGACTTGCCGCAGCCGCTGGCGCCAACGATGGCGGTTGCGCGGCCGCCCGGAATGTCCAGACTCATGGCATCCAGGACAGGCTCGCCGCCGCTGAAGCGCAGGGTCACGTTCCGAAAGCGAATGCCTGGAGACTTTGCGCGGGGCGCTGTACTTGGTGTCGTCTCCTTGTCCAACATCTGGATCTCAGAAGGCTGATCGAACACCGCCTGCAAGGGCGTGACGAAGCGCAGGCCCTGGGACAGATCTCGACATGCTGTGGCCAGCATCTCCAGAGGTCTCAGAATTTGGGCCATGTAGAGACTCACCAGAACGAGCCCACCGACCGTCATCTCGCCGTCGGTCCTGGCTTGCCCGGCCAGGGTCAAGGAGCCCGCCATCGCGGCAGTAAAGACCGTCGTGACGGCCAAGCCGGTGTGCATGCGCTGCCGGTGCAATCGGGCCCAAGATCGCTGGAGAACGACGGCCGCTTGTTCGAGCGCCGACACCGAGCTGCGCTCGACACCGAAACATTTGATCGGTTCGATGTTGAGCAGTCCGTCCGTGATCAAGCTGTTCGTGCTGGCGCTGGCGCTTACAACATCACTGGCCGCTGCTCCGAGCCCGCGGGTTCGCCATGCCATGACGGCAAGGTAGGCGGCCGCTGTCGCCGCGAAGGCCGCGTTCAACGCCGGCTGGCTCAGTGACAGCAAGACCAGAGTCACCGTCACGCCCTCGACCAGGACGGGCAGGACGCTGTTGCCGAGGCTGAACAGGATGATCTGGTAGCCCGAAATCGCCTGCTGAAGATCGTTGAGCATGGCGCCGCAGGGCCGTCGACGGTGATCGTCGAGAGGCAGGCCCAGGGCATGGGCGAAGAAGCGCACGCGCAGACCCGTGAAGAGTTTCTGCTCCGCCGTGCTGGCCAGCAGGGGCCGAACTTCAGCGAGCATCCTGCCAAGGCAGATGCAGCCGAGATAGGCCGCGCCGGCCAGGGCAGGCGTGGAGAGATGTCGCTGAGTCGATCCGTTCGCGGTGGTGTCGACAATGTATTTGAGCGCGAGCGGAGCCAAACCTGAGAGCATTCCGGTAGTGATGGCCAGCAGATTGGCCGCGGCAAGTCGCCAAATCACGCTCCGATCGGCCCCTTGGAAGAGCAGACGGAGCACCGATGGCCCACGATGTCTCATGAAGCGGCGACCTCGCAGCGCTCAGTGGGACCAGCGAGCCAGCCAGGCTTCCACTGCCACCAGCGCGTGGAGCTGGCTGTTGGGGCCAGCGAGGGCCGTCGGCTCGCCAGACAGCAAAGCTTCGATCGTCGGGCGGTCGATCATCTGACGCGCGGCCAACTGGCCTTGCAGCAGCGTCGTCCGCACGAAGTCGATGTTGGACAGCAAGACGGCCCGCACATGCTCCTCCAGACCGCCCTTGGAGCGTCGGTTGATGATCTGCGGTGGCAAGTCCGCAGCGAAGGCGCGCCGCGCCAGGGCTCGGCCACGGCCTCCCTGGGCGAGCAAAAAGGTCGGCAGCCGAAGACACAGCTCCACCAGCGGCTGAGAGAACAGCGGGTTCACAATCTCTGGCGCCCGGTCCCGCTCGAAGGGGTCGTAGTAGCCGAGAGGCTGCATTAGCGCGAGAGTCTGCATGTACTTTCCGATGGGGAGGTCGTCCGTCTTGTCCAATCCCGGATGATCGAAGCGCTGTCGGTCACGAGGCTGGACCAAGTCCGGCGAGAGCAAGGTGCCCCGTCCCACGAAGCTTCGTTCGCTGAGGCTGGGGCGCCAGCGGTCCTTGACGGCCAGGGAAATCGCCCGCCAGACCGACACCTTGCCCAGCCGGGCCGCATCCATGGCGACGGTCGCGAAGCCGGCATTGACGCCATTCATGTGTAGATAGTCGGCGGCCGGCCACCACCGCGGGAACTCGTAGAACAGCGAATCGCCGCCGGCGCCGGTGATCATGGCCGATGCACGATGGGCACTGGCCACCTTGGCATCGGTTGCCGCGTTCATCCAGCCCACGTAGCGCACGGGATCCGGCATGCGTGCGGCTTCGAGGACGCGATCAACACGGAAGTCGGGATCACGCTCGCGCTCGAGCAGGTCCCGCCCGACCTTGGCCGCAGTCAGACGCGCGTAGTGACGTTCGTCGCTGTCAGAGCCCGCAGAGTAGTAGTTAAGGCCGAGCACATCGGCATCGGTTCGGTCAGGCCTGAGGCAACTGAAGAGGATGGACGAGTCCACGCCGCCTGACAGTCGCACGAGCAGCCTGTCGTAGCAGCTGGCCCAGGCTTGCGTGCAGGCCAGGACCTGCTGCCAGAGCGCCTGTGTCGCCTCGTCTGGGTCGCGCATTGCCGCCGTGCGAGCAATGTCCACCGGGTTCCACATCAGCGTCGATATCTCCTGCTGGAGATTGAGCAGCTCGCCGGGGAGAACCTGGGTCACGCCATCGAGCGAGGTCTCTCTGCCAGTCAGCGCCCCGCTCTGCATGTGAGTGAGAAGGGCGTCCCAGTTGACCGCAAGCTTCGCCGAGTCGCCCAGCAACTGCAGCGCATCCTCGAGCCAGGAAAACACGATGGAGACACCCTCGTGGACGATCCGGTAGCAGGGCAGGGTGCCGCTCGGGTCGCGCAGCACGGCCGTCGAGCCACACTCGGTCGGAAGGAAGGCGATGTATCGACCCCAGAAGGATTCGACGAGGGTCCGGCCGCGGCTGTCCAGGATGAGCTTGCCGTCTTGGCCATCCAGCGCTGGGGGTCCTGGGGACGTTTGGCCCGGATCAACTCGGCGGAACACCTTGCCCAGCACGACCCCCTGGCCACCGGGCAGGAGGCTCGCCTCGTTGATGCCGGCCTTTGCACCGAGGATGAAGACCTGGACTCCGGCGCGCGTGAGGACAGGCTCCCAGCCAAGCTGTGCGCACCAGGCGTGGGCCAAACGTTGTGCCGCGGCAGAGTGGGCGGGCTGCGCAGCGTCCCAGACGAGGGCGAGGTAGCGAAACATAGATCTTGTTCGGGCTGTGGGGTTGAGGCGTCACACGACCAGGATCGGCTGGAAGCGCCGCACGTATTCGTGTTGATCGCTCAAGACGGTGTGCCCGCTTTGGACCCAGGCATGAGCGCCGAAAGGCCCTGTCTTGACACCGATGATCCATCTCGGAAAGAGGCCTTCCGATGCAAGGAAGGCCATCAGAGCCAAGGAGTCGTACAGACACTTCTCTTGCGCCGTGAACACAAGCGGACGAAGCCGCTCAAATGCACTGGCGCAGGCCTTCATCGCGTCGAGGGATTCGGACGAATCGGGCGGGGCGGCGTGCTCGGCGCGGCGAGCGGCCAGGCGCAAGGAGATCGCATGAAGGGAGCGAAAACGCAGTCACCACGCGGCCGCCGCTGCGCTGGCCATGAATCGGACGAGGCGTGAAGTCGCAATGCTTGCGTGGGCAAGAGCATCGCCATAGTCCAGCGATGCCGTGGCCTCGGAGATCCCTGGGTCGCACGCCGGGCAACCATGCGATGGCGCAAGGATATTCAGGGCGAGCAACTTCTGGGTCAGCGCAGCTGTGCCGCCCGCCTTTGTCGATGAACCAAGGCGCTCAGGAGCCTGAGGCCATCCGCAAACTCGACCCGATAGCGCCTGCATGGCCGGGCCGCCGACTGCGTGATAGCGGTTCTTCTTCAGGTCCAGCAGCACGACCTGGCCCTCGCTGATACAGGCCCGGATATGCGGCGCAAGGCTCAGGGTCTGATCGCCATGGGGCGCAGGACGCATCGGACGCTCCTTTGTGAACAGGCACGGTGGGGACTGTCGGGTCGAAGGCGCGCGCACTGCTGCCGGCAACCGCGCGCGCCGCGCTTACTCAGCGCTCAGAACTTGGCCGGCACCTGAGGGTTGTCCTCCGTGTAGACCGGCGCAGGGATGCCAAGCGTGAGCTCCTTGGCGTCGCCCAGCTCGACGAGCTGCAGTTCCTCTTCCGTGTGCTTGATGTCGTCCATGACGATCTCCTTGGTTGCGGTTGAATCGCCCGAGGCGGAATTGCCTCTGGGCGCACGCAAAGTAGCGGCCAGAGCGAGGACGGTCGACAGGGCCACCGGGATGCCCGCGATCGTTCGGCTTGCCGATACGGCTTGATCTGAGGAACGGTGCGGGCAAGGGCGTCTTCAGCGCGGTGGATAGCGTGGTTCTACTTGTTCGGCCCGCCGGCTCGCGACGGACGGCGTCTCGTCGCGTGTTCGCATGGCGAACATCCGTGACGGCATGCGCGTTTTCCCGATGAGGTATTGGGCCGCTGGATCGTCAATGCTTAATGAGCAAGCAACTTGCCGTCGACAGGGAGCTGTCAGTTGAAGCGAATGCATGGAGTCTTTCCTGGCAGGCCGCCGTGGGCAGAGAGTTCTTCGGATCGGCCTCGCTGGCCGAGCGGATCCGCTGCCGGTTGATCGGCGCGCATCAGCGCTCGGGACGCGTGCTGCTGGACTTCGTCCTGTTGCCGCGCGAGATCCATGCAATCGCCCGAGTTCGCGAGGATGACTCGGTAGCCGGCGTGGCGCGGTCCTTCGGCAATATCGTCTCGCGCTGGGTTCGTGAGGAGCAGCCGGTTCGCAGTCCAGTGCTGGCCGGCCCCTACTTCTCGCAGGTGCTCGAGACCGAAGAGGCGGTGAGGCGCGAGGTGCGGATGCTGGCCTGGCGGCCGGTACACCTGCAGGCCTGCGCCACGGCGACTCACTACAACCACGGTGCCTTGCGCGCCGCGCTCGGCCTCACGCCGGCTCGTGGGTTCAACGCCCGGCCGCTCCTGGACCATTTCGGAGACTCGGTGCCGGACGCCAGGAAGGCGCTGCGCAAATGGTTGGCCGCAAGGCCGTCGGATCAGGAGTGGCGAGAGTGGGAACTTAGCCATGGCTTGGAGTTGGCGACCGGCAGCGTGGGGCCCCGCCCGGCCATGGCCAAAGCGGTCGGCAATGCCGCCGCAGTGCTGATCGCTGCAGGAGGCGGCTACGGGGTTGACGGGGCACTGGCACTGCTCGAGGGCTGGGTGACCGCCAAGATCCAGCCGGCGGCACCGCTCGATCTGCAGGCGGATCTCGGGGCCGCGGCGGCACGCGGGCGCGCGTTGGTGGCCTCGCTCGCAGTCACTCACAGACTTTGTTCGGCGGCATCGGTCGCGCGGCACTTTGGTCGGACCAAGTCCACCATCAGCGAACAGATGGCGCTGTGTCGCGCGCGCCGTGGCGACCGGTTGATCGTCGCGACACCGCTGCATCGCATCCTGGATGAGTTGGTGTCGCTGAAGCGAATGAGTGGCAACTTGATGCATCGCAGCGCCAGCGTCCGATCGAAATGAACGTCATTGAGGGCGAAGCTGTTGCGGGCCCTTGGACTCAGTGCGCAGCGGGCCGGGTCTCGCTCCGGCCGTCCAGATCTGCCTGGCGCAGCAAGCTCGATGGGGTTGCACTGGTAACTGCGTGGGAACGGTGCGCTTGCATGGTGTGTCTCCGCGGCTGTGACCAACTTTAGGCACGGATCGAGTACACAGCAGCGCTGAATTTCGAGTCAATTTCTTCGGGTGCGTCCGTGATCGGTCCGCTGATCTGGTCGCGTCAATCCGAGCCCTGACGCGACCACGATGGGGAGTCAACGCGCGGGCTGTCCTGCGGGGGATCCACGCGTGGCTCTTCAGCCCGCTGGATGCTTCTCGGGAAAGGGGCAGGGGCGTGTCGCTGCCACCTCTCCAGCATCGCCTGGAAGAAGCCTTTGTGCGGCAGCCCCGGGGCGACACTCCATCGTTTGAGCCATTGGCGACCTGAACTCGACCCGACAGTGTGCGACGGGTCGCCAGTGGACTGATCTATGCACGCAAGTGCGGCAACTCCCGCTGGGTGGACGCGTGGAGTTCGGTCAGATGGGCGAGGAGATGGGCGAGGAGATGGGCGAGACCCTCAGGGACGCCCCATCGGTGCGTCGCGGGCCGACAAGCTGCAAAAAGTAGCGGGTCAATCGGAAATTTGGGACGCCCTGGCACCACAGGGACCGTTATTCAACGTTTTGCACCTGTTCGCGCATCTGCTCGATGGCGACTTTCATTTCGACGGAAATGTTCGTCATTTCCAGGGCCGCGGCCTTGGATCCCAGGGTGTTTGCCTCGCGCAGCAGCTCCTGAATCAGGAAGTCCAGCCGCTTGCCGAGCTCGCCGCCCTTCTTGAGCAGGCGGCCAATCTCCTCCAGGTGCGCGCGCAGGCGGGCCACTTCCTCGGCCACGTCGATGCGGATCGCGAAAGCGGCGGCTTCATTCAGGGCGCGCTCGCGCAGTGCCTCTTCCGAAATCGTCTGCTGGGCGTTGGTGGCCGTAAGCGCCTCATGCCAGCGCTCGATGAAACGCTGCTGTTGGCGGGCCACCACAGCCGGTACCAGAGGTTCGGCCTCGGCGGCCAGTTCGCGCAGGCGAGCGACGCGCTCCAGCAGCACGGTCACGAGCTTCTCGCCCTCGCGCCGGCGTGCCTCCAGCAGGCCGGCGACGCAGGCGCGGGCGGCTTCCAAGGTGGCCTCGTCGAGCTTCTCGCTTGCGCCGCCGCCGCTCTTGCACCACTGCAGGGCTTCGTGGACGGAGAGCGGCGCCGCCTTGGGCAGCCAGGTCTGCACGGTGGACTCCAGGCGCGCCAGCCGGTTCAACTGCTCGGGCTGGGGCTGGGGCCAGGAACTATCGGATTCTCGCTGCGTGTTGATGCGCAACTCCAGCTTGCCGCGCTTGACGCTGCCGGCCACGAGTTCGCGCAGGGCCGGTTCCAGGCCGCGCAGCTCTTCGGGCATGCGCATGGACAGGTCCAGGAAACGTCCGTTGACGGAACGGATCTCGACGCTGACGCTCGAGGCCGGTGCCGCTGAATTTTCACCTTCGGCGCGGGCTTGCGAGGTAGCGCTCGCATAACCCGTCATGCTGTAGACTGGCATGGAGACAGGGAATAAGCAAAGCGCAATTATGTCAAAGCCAAAACCAGCGCCCTTGCCCGCTGGTACGGTGGTGGGTGGGTATCAGATCATCAAGCGCCTGGCAGCAGGTGGCTTTGGTGTGGTGTACCTGGCAGAAGATGCCGATCACCACCTGGTCGCGCTCAAGGAGTACCTGCCGTCCAGCCTCGCGGAGCGCTCGCCCGGTGAGCTGATGCCCCGCGTCAAACCGGAGAAGCAGCCGCTGTACCGTCTGGGCCTGAAGAGCTTCTTCGAAGAAGGCCGTTCGCTGGCGCAGATTTCGCATCCCAGTGTCGTCTCGGTGCTGAACTTCCTGCGCGAGAACGAAACCGTCTATATGGTGATGAACTATCTGCAGGGCGACACCCTGCAGGACTTCATCGTCACCGCGCGCGACATGAAGCGCGACAAAGTCTTTCGCGAGTCCACGATCCGCAGCCTCTTTGACGAGATCCTGCGCGGCTTGCGCATCGTGCATCAGCACAAGATGCTGCACCTGGATATCAAGCCGGCCAATATCTTCATCACGAACGACAACAAGGCCGTGCTGTTGGACTTCGGCGCCGCGCGGGAAGTGCTCTCCAAGGAGGGCAACTTCATTCGCCCGATGTACACGCCCGGCTTCGCCGCGCCCGAGATGTACCGCCGCGACGGCTCACTGGGCCCCTGGACCGATATCTACGCTATCGGCGCCTGCATCTATGCTTGCATGCAGGGCTATCCGCCCAATGACGCGCCTCAGCGTATCGAGAAGGACCGCCTGGCCTTGAGCCTGTCGCGCCTGCGCAATGTCTACTCCGACAACCTCATCGAGGTGACCGAGTGGTGTATGTCCCTGGACCCGCTGGCGCGCCCGCAAAGCGTGTTCGCACTGCAAAAGGAGCTGGCCCGCGAGACCGAGCGTCGCTACACCAAGCTCAGCTTCAGCGAGCGGCTGAAGCTTCAGCTTGAAAACCTGAAAAGCGGAGCGAAGGCTTGATCCCCCACGCGCGCGTGCGCTCGTTGCCGCCCGAGGGGGCGTTCAACCTCCTTGAGGCGGCTCGTCGGAGGTTGGCTTGAGATTTAACGTCTTCCAGGTCAGCCGCAAGGGCGGGCGGGAGAAGAACGAAGACCGCATGGGCTACTGCTATACGCGGGATGCGGGCCTGTTCTGCCTGGCCGATGGCATGGGCGGCCACCCAGAGGGCGAGGTGGCCTCGCAGATGGCTCTGCAGACGCTGGCGGCTTTATTTCAGCGCGAAGCCAAGCCGCGGCTGCTCAACCCGCAGCGCTATCTGACGGATGGCGTGCTGATTGCGCACCAGCAACTGCTCC
Source organism: Roseateles sp. (assembly GCA_019234295.1). Classification (GTDB taxonomy): domain Bacteria; phylum Pseudomonadota; class Gammaproteobacteria; order Burkholderiales; family Burkholderiaceae_C; genus JAFALK01. Next base: position 61,533 of record JAFALK010000034.1, on the reverse strand, counting down.
AGTACGCCCGCAGCAAGAAACTGTCTGACACGCCGCGAACCACGGTTGTGGCAGCCGTCATGCAGGGTGAGTATTGCTACTGGGCCCATTGCGGCGATTCGCGCCTGTACCTTGTGCGCCAGGGCAAGCTCATTGCCCGCACGCGCGACCACTCCTACATCGAGCTGCAGGAGGCGCTTTTGCGGCAGGGCGGATCGCAGGTCGAGGGCGTCGATCGCTTCAATCGCAACGTGCTCTTCACCTGCCTGGGCAGCCCTGGCAAGCCCATGGTGGACTGCCAGGGGCCGCTGCAGCTGGAGCGCGGCGACCGCCTGCTGTTGTGCTCCGACGGTCTCTGGGGCATGGTGGGCGACGAGGAGATCACCGCCCGCCTGTCCTCGTTGCCGCTGCCGGAGAGCGTCCCCGATCTCGTCGAGGAAGCTCTGCGCAAGGGCGGGCCGCGCTGCGACAATGTCAGCGTGGTCGCGGTGGAATGGGAAGGCGAGGGTCTTCCCGAGGGCGACTCCGCCCAGGAGCTCGAGGAGAGCGGCTTTGCTACCACCATCCAGGGCGGCAGCGAGCACCTCGAAGGCCTGGATGATGCCGAGATCGAGCGCGAGGTGCGCGAGATCAACGAGGCCATCCATCGCACCCGTAAATAGAACCTTAGGTTTCCCATGACAGCTGAATTCAAGCGCACGCAAGAGCGTGCAGCGGACGCCTTGCGTCCCGTCGCCATCACCCGCCACTACACCCGTCACGCCGAAGGCGCCGTGCTGATCGAGTTCGGCGGGACCAAAGTCCTGTGCACGGCCTCGGTCGAAGAGAGGGTGCCGGCGCACAAGCGCGGCTCGGGTGAGGGCTGGGTTACGGCCGAGTACGGCATGTTGCCGCGCGCCACCCACACCCGCAGTGACCGCGAGGCCGCCAAGGGCAAGCAGAGCGGCCGCACACAGGAGATCCAGCGCCTGATCGGCCGCTCGCTGCGCTGCGTGTTCGACCTCAAGCTCCTGGGCGAGCGGACCATCGCGCTGGACTGCGACGTGATCCAGGCCGACGGCGGCACGCGCACCGCCGCCATCACCGGCGCCTACGTGGCCGCGGCCGATGCTGTGAACTGGCTGCTGGCCCAGGGCAAGATCGCCAAGAGCCCGATCAAGGATGCGGTGGCCGCCATTTCGGTGGGCATCGTCGAGGGCACGCCGCTGCTGGACCTGGAATACACCGAGGACTCGGCCTGCGACACCGACATGAACGTGGTCATGACCGGGGCCGGCGGCTTCGTCGAGCTGCAGGGCACCGCAGAAGGCGCGGCCTTCACGCGCAAGGAAATGAACGCGCTGCTCGACCTGGCCGAGAAGGGCATCGGCGAGTTGCTGGCGGCACAGAAGGCGGCCCTGGCGCAATGAAGCTGGTCCTCGCCTCGAACAATGCCAAGAAGCTCGCTGAGCTCCAGGCGCTCTTCGCGCCTCTGGGCGTCGAGCTGGTGACGCAGGGCTCCCTGGGCATCCCCGAGGCCGAGGAGCCGTTCCAGACTTTCGTGGAGAACGCGCTGACCAAGGCCCGCCACGCGGCCAGGCTCAGCGGCCTGCCGGCGTTGGCCGACGATTCAGGCCTTGCCGTTGATTCGCTGGGTGGGGCCCCTGGCGTGCTGTCGGCCCGCTATGCCACGCTCTTCGGCCAACCCAAGAGCGACGCGGACAACAACCGTGTGCTGCTCGGGCAAATGGCCGACAAGGCCGATCGCGCCGGCCGCTTCGTCTGCGCGCTCGTGGCGGTGAAGGGCCCCGACGATCCCGAGCCTCTGGTCGCCATGGGCCGCTGGCAGGGCGAGATCCAGCGCGAGGCGGTGGGCGCGGGAGGCTTCGGCTACGACCCGCTGATGTTCATTCCTGCGCTTGGGCGCAGCGTGGCCGAACTGTCCAGCGCCGAGAAGAATCGCTGGAGCCACCGCGCGCTCGCCACCGTCGATCTGCTCCGCCAGATGCGTGAGGTCTGGCATCTTGGCTGAGCTGCTTCACCTGATGCGGCCGGGCACGCTGAACCTTGCGGCCCTGCCGCCCCTGTCGCTGTACGTGCACCTGCCCTGGTGCCTGAAAAAGTGCCCGTACTGCGATTTCAATTCCCACGAGTTCCGCGACGGGCGTGAACTGGATGTGCAGACGGCCGACCGCTATCTCGCCGCCTTGCGCGCGGACCTCGAGGCCGCGCTGCCGCTGATCTGGGGCCGGCGCATCGTCAGCATCTTCATCGGCGGCGGCACGCCCAGCCTGTTTTCGCCCGAGGCCATCGGCCAGCTGATCTCCGACATCCGCGCCCGCTTGCCGCTGGAGCCGGCCTGCGAGATCACGCTGGAAGCCAACCCGGGCACCTTCGAGCGCGAGCGCTTCAAGGGCTTTCGCGCTGCCGGCGTCACGCGCCTGTCCATCGGGGTGCAGAGCTTTGACGACGTCAAGCTCGCAGCCCTGGGGCGCGTCCATGACGGCAACCAGGCCCGCGCCGCCATCGAGGAGGCCGCGAGTGCCTTCGAGACCTTCAACATCGACCTCATGTACGCGCTGCCCGGCCAAACCCTGGCTGAGCTCGACCGCGAGCTCGAAACGGCCCTGGCCTATCGGCCGCCGCACCTCTCGGTCTATCACCTGACCATCGAACCCAACACCGTGTTCGCCACGCGCACGCCGCACAACCTGCCCGACCCGGACCTCGCCAGCGAGATGCTGGACCTGATCACGGCCCGGACCGGGTCAGCCGATTTGCAGCGGTACGAGGTGTCGGCCTTTGCCCGCGCCGGGCACCGCTGCCTGCACAACCTCAACTACTGGGAGTTCGGCGACTACGTCGGTATCGGCGCTGGCGCCCATAGCAAGCTCAGCTTCCCGAGCCGCGTGCTGCGCCAGGTGCGCTGGCGCGAGCCGGCCACCTATATGGCCAAGGCGGGCGAGGGCGCGGCTGTCTCCAACGAGAACGAGGTGGCACGCAAGGAGCTGCCCTTCGAGTTCATGCTCAACGCCCTGCGGCTCAAGGATGGCGTGCCTATCGCGAGCTATCTGGAGCGCACGGGCTTGCCGCCGTCCAGCATCACCAAGGCGCTGGAGCAGGGGCGCGCCAAGGGGCTGCTAGAGACCGACCCGGCGCGCATCTGCGCCACCGCGAAGGGATTTGATTTCCTCAGCGACTTGCAGTCACTCTTCCTCGCCGAGTGAACAGGCCCTAAACGCGGTTGAGCGATACGCCGCCCGTGGCGCGCAAGCGCTCGACCAGCTTGCCAGCGATCTGCTCCAGGGGCAGCACCTCGTCGGCCGCGCCGGCGGCGATGGCCTCGCGCGGCATGCCGAAGACGACACAGGTGGCCTCGTTTTGGCAGATGTTGTAGGAGCCGGCGTCCTTCATGACCTTCATGGCCTTGGCGCCGTCTGCGCCCATGCCGGTCAACATCACGCCAAGGGCGTTGGGGCCCACCACGCGGGCGGCCGAGAGGAACAGGGCCTCCACCGAGGGCTTGTGGCGGTTGACGGGATCGCCGTCCTGTACGCGGGCGATGTAGTTGGCGCCCGAGCGCTCGACCGTGAGATGCAAGCCCCCCGGCGCGATGTAGCCGTGGCCGGGCAGGATGCGCTCGCCGTCGGTCGCCTCCTTGACGCGGATCTTGCACAGGCCGTCCAGGCGCTTGGCGTAGCTCGTCGTGAATCCCGGCGGCATGTGCTGCGTGATGACGACGGCCGGGCAGTCGGCCGGCAACTCGATCAGCACGTCTTTGGTGGCTTCAGTGCCGCCCGTGGAGGCGCCAATGAAGATGATCTTCTCGGTGGACATGCGGCCGATGCTGGCCATGGTGACGGGCTTCGCCGGTGCGGCCACGGCGCCGCCGGGCACCGGCACGCTGGAGCGGTGCACGCGAGCGCTGGCGGCCACGCGGATCTTGTCGGTGATGTCCTGGGCCAACTGGCGGATGCCCTCGGCCACGCCAATCTTGGGCTTGGCCACGAAGTCGATCGCGCCGAGCTCCAGGGCCTTGATCGTCACGTCTGCACCGCGCTCGGTCAGTGTGGAGACCATCACCACGGGCATGGGTCGCAGCCGCATCAGTCGCGAGAGGAAGTCCAGGCCGTCCATGCGCGGCATCTCAACGTCCAGCGTGATCACGTCCGGGTTGAGGTTGCGGATCATCTCGCGCGCCACCAGCGGGTCCGCGGCTGAGCCGATGCATTCCATGTCGGGCTGGCGATTGATGATTTCCGTGAGGATGGAGCGCACCAGCGCCGAATCGTCCACCACCACCACGCGGGTCTTTGCCATCTTCTCTTACTCCGTACTTCGTACTGTGCTGTGTCTTTCGGCGGTGTTCAGAACAGGTCAATGGAGCCGCCGGTCGAGACCACGGGCTGGGCCTTCTGGGCGGCGGCACGATCCTGCTGAACGAGCGCATCTGTGTTGGTGGGGGCCAGGCGCTTGACCATGGCCTTGCCGCTGTGCGGCAGGAAGCAGACCTTGCGAGGGTACACATCCATCACGTCCTTGCTGACGATGGGGATACGCTCGGTCTTGAGATAGTCGATGACGAAGTTGGTGTTGCGTTCACCGACATTGATCGTGTTCATGCCGGAGATGACCGCGCCGCCACCGAAGATCTTGGCCTCCATTCGGCTCTTGTTGGCGCCGCGCTTCATCATCTCGTTGATGAGCAATTCCATCGCGAACGAGCCATAACGGCCCGAATCGCCGGAGCCTTCTGGCAGCATGAAGTGATTCATGCCGCCGATCTGGGCCGTGCGATCCCACAGGCAGGCGGCGATGCAAGAGCCGAGCGTGGTCATCACAAGCAGGTCCTCGCTGTCCACGAAATACTCGCCGGGCAGGATCTTCACGGCCGCGTTCTTGAAATGCGCGTCGTAGAAGAAAAAGGAAGCCTCACCCTGCTTGCGCGGCAGGGCCTTGAGGCGGGCCACGCGCTCGGCGCCTGCGGCGGCGGAACTGGCGCTTGGAAGGCTCATGGCATTCAGACCTTCTCGTAAATGGTCTTGCCACGCAAGCGGAAAAGGTCCTTCGACTCGGTAAAGTTTTCCGAATGACCGACGTAGAGCAGACCGCCCGGGCGCATCACGCGATGGATGCGTTCCAGCACCTTGCGCTGGGTCGGGCCGTCGAAATAGATCATGACGTTGCGGCAGAACACCATGTGGAAGGGCTCGCCGAGCTGCCAGGTCTGGTCCATCAGGTTCAGCGTGCGGAACTCGATGCCGCGCGCCAGCTCGGGCTTGACGCGCATGCGCCCGGCGTTGGCGCCGGTGCCGCGCAGGAAGAAATTCTTCTGGCGCTGGGGGGAGAGGCCGCGCGAGTCGGCGTTGTAGACGCCGCGCCGCGCAGTCGTCAGCACATTGGTGTCGATGTCGCTGCAGACGAGCTGGACCTGGGCGCTGGCCCCCAGGGCCTCGTGGCAGGTCATGGCGATGGAGTAGGGCTCTTCGCCGGTGCTGGCGGCGCAGCACCAGATGCGCACGGGCCGGGCTGAGACGGCCTTGAGATCCTCTGCCAGAGAGTGGAAATGATGTTCTTCGCGGAAGAAGCTGGTCAGGTTGGTCGTCAGGCAGTTGACGAACTCTTGCCACTCCTGGGCGTTGTTGCTCGATTCCAGGGCCTGGAGATAAGCAGCGAAGCTCTTGTGCCCAGTCTCGCGCAAGCGGCGTGAAAGCCGGCTGTAGACCATGGCGTGCTTGCCGTCGTGCAAGCTGATGCCCGCGTGCCGATAGATCAGTTCGCGGACCCTGTCAAAGTCGGCGCGGCTGAAGCTGAATTCGTGGTCGACCGCGTCTGCTCCATCGGCATTGGCGACAAGGGACATATGGGACTCGCTCTATTGGTCTGAATGACTGCAGCCGACCCTGAACGGCGGGTGACGGCCCGATTTTGCATGGACGGGGCCTTGCCGGCAGGAATTTCGGCATTCGTGCGCGGCAACATCGGCAAGAGGTCGCACTTTCGCGTCACCGCCGCTGCTAGACTCGCTGCCAGTGAGCAACAGGCTTGCTCTTCTCTTGCGACCTTGAACCGACCTGCCAATCCCGCTTTTATTGACGCCAGCAGCCTGCGGCTGGATCAGGCTTTGCAGCTGCTGCAGCAGGCCGGAGTGGCGCTGCCCGATGTCGACTCGCACAGCGCCTTGTGGATCCAGGGGGTCATCGACGCCCTGTGTGATCTCTCCAGCAAGGACGCGCTCACGGGCTTGGCCAATCGCCGCAGCTTCGAGATGACGCTCGAGCGCGAGATCGACCGGGTCGCGCGCTCGGGCGAGCCGGCCTTGCTGTTGACGCTGGACATCGACCACTTCAAAGCCGTCAACGATACCCATGGCCACAACGCCGGCGACTTGGTCATCCAGGCCGTGGCGCGCGCCGTGGCCCAGGTCGTGCGGCCCATGGACACGGTGGCCCGCGTGGGTGGCGAGGAATTCGCCATCATCCTGCCCAATTGCGCGACAGCCTTCGCCCTCGTCGTGGCCGAGCGCGTGCGCGAGCAGGTGGCCGAGCAGCGGATCGAGATTGCGCCCGGCCAGCTCCTGCGCGTCACAGTCAGCGTCGGCGGTGCTTTTGCGCCGCAATGGGTGCGCTCCTCGGCTGTGCTGTGGATGGAGAGGGCGGACCGCCAGCTCTATCGCGCCAAGACCGAAGGCCGTGACCGCGTGTGCATGGAGCCGCAGGTCGACTCGATGGTGAGCGCCGAAGAGAAAGGCCTGCTGTTCGCCATGACCCAACTGGAAACCGAATGACGACGACCCCGACCCCGCGCGGCACCGCCCGCACCCTGGCCGTCACGAGCGGCAAGGGCGGCGTGGGCAAGACCTTCGTCACGGCTAACCTGGCTGCGGCGCTGGCCGAGCGCGGCCAGAAGGTGCTGGTGCTCGACGCCGACCTGGGCCTGGCCAATCTCGACGTGGTGCTCAACCTCTATCCCAAGCTGACCCTGCACGACGTCTTCACCGAGCGCTGCACGCTCGACGATGCCATCCTGCCGGCACCGGGCGGTTTCTCCGTGTTGTTGGCGGGCTCGGGTCTTGTGGAGTATTCGCGGCTCACGCCCGATGTGCGCGAGAAGCTGTTGCACATCCTCGACACCGTGAAGCCGCGCTACGACTGGGTGCTGCTTGACACGGGTGCCGGCATTTCCGATGTGGTGCTCTACGCCATTTCCCTGGCCAAGGACGTCATGGTGGTGGCCACGCCCGAGCCCACCTCGCTGACCGACGCTTATGCCACGATCAAGGTGCTGGCCACCCAGCAGGATCGCCGCAAAATCGGCCTGCTCATCAACCAGGCCAACCGAGCGGGCGAAGGCAAGCTGATTTGCGGGCAGCTCCAGCAGGTCTTGGAGCGCTTCATCGGGGCTTCGCCGGAGAAGGGTTTCCAGCTGAACCTGCTTGGCGAAGTGAAGTCCGACGTCTCCGTGCGCCAGGCCGTGCTCAAGCGCCAATTGCTGCTCGAGAACTTCCCGGGCAGCGATGCCGCTCAGGCCATAAAAGCCCTGGCGACCAAGCTCCTTGGCTGAGTCCACCTTCGAGTGGGTGGGCGGCGAGGGTGTCGTGCGCGCCCTGGTGGACCGCTTCTACGATCTGATGGACCTGGAGCCCGCCTACGCGCGCCTGCGCGCTGCGCACGGCAGCAGCCTCGACGCGGCGCGCGACAAGCTCTTCTGGTTCCTCTGCGGCTGGCTCGGTGGGCCAGACCACTACATCGAACGCTTCGGTCACCCGCGCCTGCGCGCCCGCCACCTGCCGTTTCGTATCGGTATCGCCGAGCGTGATCAATGGCTGGCCTGCATGATGCAGGCCATGCAGGAGTGCGAACTGGACCTGGCCTTGCAAGAGCGCTTGGCTGAGTCCTTTGCCGGGACCGCGGACTGGATGCGCAACGTCTGAGCCCGCGCCATCAGCGGATCAGTCCAGCCTGAACTGGAAGTCCTGCACGAAGCCCACATCGCCCGGGCATTCGTAGCCTTCGCGCAGCGCCGTCTCGATGGCCGAGCGGAAGGCCCGCATTGCACGGGCCTCCATACCGGCCCGCAAGGTCTGAATCTCGATGCTCGTGACGCGGCCAGCGTGGGTGGAGGCCGTGACGCGGAACAACGCCTCGCCGCTGCCGGCTACGTTGGGCATCACGGGCGAGCTCATCTTCGTGCAGACCGTGCCGGGCGCTTGCAGCGTCTGTGCCTGGGTCACGGGCAGCGTTCTTTGCGGCGCGACCGGGCCGGGATCGCGCACTCGGCCGTCATCCGCAGCAGCGCGGACAGGATTCACGGGTGGTGGGCTGATCTCGAACACGGGAGGCGTGAGCACTTCGGTAAAGGTTGGATCGTTCAGGCGCACCCTGTCGGCCCGAACCGGCGGCTGAGGCTGCGGCGGCCTGGGCTGATCCTCGACGATCTTGACCTCGGGCGGCGGCGCGGGCTTGCTCTGCTGCTGGATCACGAACGCGCTGGCGAAGCCCAGGATCAACAGCACGTGGACGCCGACTGCGAGGCCGAGGCCCGTCAGGCGCGACGCCGGTTGCGACGCGGGATGTGCCGAGATGTTCATGCGCAATCCTCCTGATGGATGGAGTGAGTGAAGAACGATGCACCGGTGCGAGCCCAGAGTAGCCGGGCTTGCGGTGCAGCGTCAATCACTGCGGCGCGAGGACAACGGGTCTTATTCCCCGATTTCGAAAGGGGCGCTGAACACGCCCACCGAAGGGAAGGGCGGATGGTCGAGTTCGTAGCGCAGGCCAACAAAGTCCTGGGCCTTCCAGCCCGTTCGCTCGAACATGAATTCCAGCAGCTCGCGCTGCCGCGCATAGTGCTTGTTCTGGAACACCGCCTCGCCATCGAGCGCCTGGGCCTTGGCCTCGATGGGCATTCGATCGAAGTCCGTGCAGCCCGTGCCAGTGCTGAATGCCGCACTGTAGAAACGCAAGCCCGCGCCTTGCGGCAGTCGCAACTCGCGATGCACGAGGATGTCGCAATTCAGGTGCTCGGTCGGCGCCAGCACGTCGATGCCGAATTCACGCCGGCCGCTCTGCCGCATGCCCATGAAGATCGAGAACGCGCCAACGCGACCGGTGGCCGAGGGGCCAATTTCGAGATGCGTCGCACCGTCCGCCGCCGTCTCGCGAGTCAGCTGCGGCGTGTCTTGGCAGAACTGCGACACGAGCATGTCCCCAGCCAGCGGCGCGCCATCGTCAGGCAGCGGCAGGCGCCACCGGGCATCCGGGCGCATGCGCATGACGTCGACCCAGCCCGCCGCGACAGCGGCGTCCACCACCTTCGGATTCTCGGCGTTCGGCGCCAGCATCAGCACCTGCAGGCGCTCCCGGGCCTGGATGCCCCATACGCCCGAAGCGCCGCGGAACAGCAGTTTGCGGCTCTGTGCCAGGCCGTCCTGGCCGCCCGGCACGCTGTCCAGCATCAGCAGCAGCGTGCGGCGGTCGCCCACATGCTTGGCGATGGCGCGGTTGAGGCCGGCGACGGCGGCGCGCGCGCCGTCGATCCGACCCGGGCTGGTGCTGGTGCTGGTGCGCTCGAAGGCGGTGATGAAGATGCTCAGGGCCTCGTCGCCGGGGAGCTGCAGCAGCGCCTCTTCCACCCGCGCCGCCTTGATCAGGCGTGAGACCTTCCAGCACAGCACGCGATCCACGCCGATGTGGCGGTGAACGGCCTGCGGCTTGAGCGCGTTGCAGCCGGCGTCTTCGATCAGGCCTTTGAGTGCCGCTCGAAGCGCTTCGGCAGCGAACCGGACTTCCTCATGGAGCAGTTGAGCGGTCATGGCCTTGGAGCATAACGCGGACCTTCCACGGACAGGTCTAGGGAGTGCGGTGGGGCCCCGGGTCGCCACGCCCGCGAGAGCTGCCGTCCAGCAGCACCATGAGCGCGCCCGCCCCCCCGTCGCTGGCCTTGGCCTGGACGAATGCCAGTACCTCCTCCTTTTGCACGAGCCAGCGCCGCACGCGGCCCTTGAGCACCGGTTCGCGCCCAGGAGAGCCGTGGCCCTTGCCGTGGACCACGCGCACGCAGCGAAGCCCGCGGCGCGCGGCGTCGTGGATGAAGGTCGAGAGCGCTTCGCGCGCTTCGTCGCGGCGCAGGCCGTGCAAGTCGATCTGGGCTTGCAAGGCCCAATGACCCCGACGCAGCTTGCGAACGACCTCGAGGCTGATCAAAGGGCGACGGAAAGAGAGCGACTCGTCCGTCTCCAGCAGGGACTCCACGTCAAAGTCGTCGGAGAGTGCCTGCACGAGCACGGCGCGTTCGTCGGCCTTGCGCTGCAGTGGCTCGGGCGCGGGCAGCGTGTGGTCGTGCACGGCGCGCTGCCGGTCGGGCAGGGGCGTCACCTCGCCGACCGAGAGCTCGAAGAGCCGCCGCTCGCGCTCGGCCAGGCGCTCGGCGGCAGCGCGGCGCTCGGCCTCTTCCTCGGCCAGGCGCTGGAGCAGCCGGAGCTCGCGATGCAGTTCCTTGAGATCGGCTAGGGTTTTCACGACAGGCCCCGCTCGGCGAAGGACAGGGGCTCGCCGTCGCCGACGATCAGGTGATCCAGCGCCTTCACCTCGATCAGGGCCAGGGCGCTCTTGAGCGCGACGGTGAGCAGCGCTGCCATCACGATCGGCCGGAGCTTGGCGTCGAGGAAGATCGCCGCGAAGACTTCGCGCGGCGGCCTGCCCCACCGCAACTGGCAGTAGCGCTGGAGGGACTGCAGGGACTCCAGCGCCTCCAGCGCCGCCTTGTACTGCTGCCCAGCGACGAGCGAGCGGAGAGCGATCTTCAGCACGGCGGGGACTTCGTCCCGCTTGGCCGGGCCCAGGCCCCTGCTTCGGGCGAGACCACCGACGCCGGCCTTGAGCAGGCGGGGCCGGCCGCCCAAGGCGCCCGGCAGCTCCTGCGTCCGCTGGAGCACGTTCTTGCTCTTGAGACCGGTACGCAGCCGCAGGGCCGGCAATTCAGCATCGGCCAGCACCCCGGGGCCGCCAGCCAGCCATTTCTCGCGTGGACGCGCATCGGGAGGGAAGTCAGTCAGGGGCATGGGAACTGCTATTGGCGCGAAATGCCTGGAAAACGCGTATCAGGGGAACGATATGACGCCGGAACTAAAATCGCCCCCAAGTTTATCGAGCCGCTCCCATGTCCCGCATTCAAGAAGGATCCTTTCTCACCCTGCATTACCGCCTGAGCGGCCCTGCCGGGGAGGATCTCGTCAATACCTTCAACGACAAGCCCGCTACGCTCTCTCTGGGCACGGGTGACCTTGCCCCCGCTATAGAGGCGCGCCTGATCGGCCTGGAGGAGGGCGCCCGCGCCAGGTTCTCGCTGGCCGCCGGCGAGGCCTTCGGCGCGCACAACGCGGATCTGCTCCAGCGCGTCTCGCTCAAGCTCATGCACGAGATCGGCGATCCGCACGAGCAGTACCACGTCGGCGACGTGGTGCAGTTCCCCACGCCAGACGGGCAGGGTGGTTATGCGGGCCGGGTGCAGGAGGTCGGCGAGGACTGGCTGTTGTTTGATTTCAACCATCCTCTGGCCGGGCAGCCGGTCAGCTTCGAAGTGCAGGTGATCGGCGTTCTATGACCCAGGAAGTGCTTCTGGCCGAACCGCGCGGCTTCTGTGCCGGCGTGGACCGCGCCATCGAGATCGTCGAGCGCGCCTTGCTCAAGTTCGGCGCGCCCATCTATGTGCGCCATGAGATCGTGCACAACACCTATGTGGTCAACGACCTCAAGTCGCGCGGCGCCGTATTCATCGAAGACCTGTCCGAAGTGCCGGCCGGCGCCACGCTCGTCTTCAGCGCCCACGGCGTGAGTCAGGCGGTGCGCCAGGAGGCGGCCGAGCGCGGCTTCCAGATCTTCGACGCCACCTGCCCGCTCGTGACCAAGGTCCATGTGGAGGTGGCCAAGCTGCGCCGCGAGGGGTTCGAGTTCATCATGATCGGCCACAAGGGCCACCCCGAGGTCGAAGGCACGATGGGCCAGCTGTCCGACGGCATCTATCTGGTGGAGGAGGCCGCCGACGTGCCTCATGTGCGCGTCAAGGACCCGAGCAAGCTGGCCGTGGTGACGCAGACCACGCTCAGCGTGGACGATACGGCCGACATCCTGGCCGCTGTGCGCAAGCATTTCCCCGCAGTGCGTGAACCCAAGAAGCAGGACATCTGCTACGCCACCCAGAACCGCCAGGACGCGGTCAAGGTGCTGGCGCCGCAGGTGGACGTGGTCATCGTCGTGGGCAGCCCATCCAGCTCCAACAGCAATCGCCTGCGCGAGTTGGCCGAGCGGTTGGATACGCCGGCCTTCATGGTCGACGCCGCCGAGGACCTGAAGGCCGAGTGGTTCGTCGGCCGCGACAAGGTGGGCCTCACCGCCGGCGCCAGCGCGCCCGATGTGCTTGTGCAGGCCGTGATCGCGCGGCTGCGCGAACTGGGCGCTACCAGCGTGCGCAGCTTGGCCGGCGTGGAGGAGCATGTGCGCTTTCCGCTGCCCATGGGCCTGGGCGACAAGTCCATGGCGGACGTGGCCGCGTCGCGATCTTGAACGCGGCTCGCAGCTCCCCCTCATAACGCCCTGGCGCTACTGACACGCGCCACTCCCGACATTCCGAGATCGAAAGAACACCCATGCTTGATATCACCCTGCTGCGCAAGGACCTGGACGGCGTTGTCGCTCGGCTGACCACGCGCAAGAACCCTCAGGCCTTCCTCGACGTCGAGCGCTACAAGGCGCTGGAAGCCGAGCGCAAGAGTGTGCAGACCCGTACCGAGGAACTGCAGGCGCGCCGCAACGCGCTCTCCAAGGCCATCGGCATGAAGAAGGGCAAGGGCGAGGACGCCTCTGCCGAGATGGCCGAGGTGGCCGGCATCGCTGACGACATGAAGGCCAGCAGCGAACGCCTGGACGGCATTCAGGTCGAGCTCAACACGCTACTGATGGGCGTGCCCAACCTGCCGCAGGCGAGTGTGCCCGTCGGTGCAGACGAAACGGGCAACGTCGAAGTGCGGCGCTGGGGCACACCGCGCAAATTCGACTTTGAGGTCAAGGATCACGTGGACCTGGGCGCCCCCCTGGGCCTGGACTTCGAGACCGGCGCCAAGCTCAGCGGTTCGCGCTTCACCTTTCTCAAGGGTCCGGTGGCGCGTCTGCACCGCGCGCTCGCCCAGTTCATGCTCGATGTGCAGACCACGGAACACGGCTACACCGAGTGCTACACGCCCTATATCGTCAACCGCGAGGTGCTCGAGGGCACGGGCCAGCTGCCCAAGTTCAAGGAAGACATGTTCTGGGTCCTGCGCGGCGGCGACGAGGAGCAGAGCGAGCAGTACCTGATCTCCACCAGCGAGATCTCACTGACCAACAGCGTGCGCGAACAGGTGCTCGACATGGCCCAGTTGCCTATCAAGCTGACGGCGCACAGCCCCTGCTTCCGCTCCGAAGCCGGCAGCGGCGGCCGTGACATGCGCGGCATGATCCGCCAGCACCAGTTCGACAAGGTCGAGATGGTGCAGATCGCGCACCCGGAGCAGAGCGATGCCGCATTGGAAGAGATGGTCGGCCACGCCGAAGCCATCCTGCAAAAACTCGGCCTGCCGTATCGGGTGGTGCTGCTGTGTACCGGCGACATGGGCTTCGGCGCCGCCAAGACCTACGACCTCGAAGTGTGGGTGCCGGCTCAGGGGGTGTACCGCGAGATCAGCTCCTGCTCCAACTGCGACGCCTTCCAGTCGCGCCGCATGCAGACCCGCTTCAAGAACGCGCAGGGCAAGAACGAGCTCGTGCACACGCTGAACGGCTCCGGCCTGGCCGTGGGTCGCACGCTCGTGGCTCTTCTGGAAAACTGCCAGAACCCGGACGGCTCCATCACTGTGCCGGCGGCTCTGCGTCCCTACATGGGAGGGGTGGAAATTCTGAAGCCCTGAGTTTTTGCGCTATACTCTTTGGCTTGACTCGTTGAGAGACGAGCGCCACATTCGGGAAGGTGGCAGAGTGGTTTAATGTACCTGACTCGAAATCAGGCGTGCGGTAACACCGCACCGGGGGTTCGAATCCCCCCCTTCCCTCCAGAATCAAGCACTTAGCGAGAAATCGCTAGGTGCTTTTTTCTATTCCAGGCCGCCACTTCCGCAACCTATTTCCGCAATTCAGACCCAGACAGGCCTTATCGGGTGGGATTCCCTTCCAATAATGCTGATCCATTGGGGTCTTTGAAAACCTGGCATGTTCGGGCCTCCTTGCTCCTGGCAGGCCCTCTTGGCGCTCAGCGCGCGGTGATCATGGCCTTGGACGCTTCGCGGTGGTCAAGAGCCGTGCAAGCTGCGGAACGATTTCGTGGAAGGTGTCTTCCTTCTCTATCACCGCCAAGACGCCCAAGCGCTGCGCCTCTTCAAGCAGCTCGTCAGTGACTAAACCCGAACAAATGGCGATAGGCAAGCCGGGCCTGATGCATGCCACCTCGCGCGCGACCTCGAGTCCCGACAGGACAGGCATGTTGTAGTCGGTGATCAAGACGTCAACCCTGAGGGACTTGTCCTGAAGGAGGGCCAGCACCTTGGCCGCGTCCAGAAATCCGCTGCACCGATAGCCTGCCTTTTCAAGGATTCGAACCATGAGGAGCATCGCCGTCTCGTCATCGTCGAGATAGACGACATACTCACTGTGCGCCGCCTCTTCCAATGGCGGCGGCTCAGGGGGCGGCTCAGGGGGCGGTGGCAAGACCGGCGTGGGAGAGATCGCTGGCAGATGAATGTGGAAGGTGCTTCCAGCGCCCACCTGGCTGTCCACGGAGATGCTGCCATGGTGGCTTGCGACGATTTTGTGGACCACCGACAAGCCGAGGCCGGTGCCTTGACCGGGCGACTGGGTCGTGGAGAACGGCTCGAAGATCTTCTTGAGCACGGATGCGTCCATCCCTGCACCCGTGTCCCTCACCCAAAGATGGGCATAGGAGCCCGCGGCCAAGCCGTCCATCCGCGCGGTGACGGCATCGATGTGAACCCGAGCCAAGCCGATGACGATCTGGCCTTTCTCGCCCCGTAGCGCCTCCCAGGCGTTCATGCACAGGGTCCTCAAGACCTGTTGGAGTTGGGACACGTCGGCGTTGGCATACAAAGGGGCTTCTGCAAGGGTCAACCGAAGCTCAACCCCAGCAGGCAGCGTGGGGCGAAGCAGACGATAGGCCTCCTCGATGACGGGCCTCAACAAAATGTTCTGCAACTGCTGAGACCGACGGCGGCTGCCTGTCGTGGAGGAATTGGGTTGAGCGCCAGCCAGTGAAGGCCGAGCACCTTGACAGCCTCGACGAATTCGAAGAAATCGACGAATTCAACGGGCTCTCGGACGTCGCTGTTCGCGCCGAACGAGCAATCGGCGACAACGCCCTGCTGTTCCTCGCAGGAGGTCAGGATGACGATGGGCAGGGGCACCGGAACGGGCACACTGATCTCCCTTGCCAGACTCCTCCCGCGACAGCAGGTCCAGGGAAGGGTCAGCGTATTGTGGCTACACCCGAGTGGAAACAGCGTACAAGTCCCATCATGCCTTGACAAGTCGTGTGGCGAAGTTTTGCGTAGGCCAGCCCTCATCCGATCCGCGAAATCTGCCAACCGCGCTCCCTGACAAATCACGGACCCGGCCACCGAGCCTTGTTCACGACACGTGTGAACGACCCTCTCGATTCGCTTGCTTTCTGCCAGGCTCCGCAATAGGCTTCACGCGCTTGGCCAGCGCGATACAAGATTGCGGCGCACTGCCCCCTGCGAGGGAGGTTGTGGGTTGTGTTCGCTGCCTGAAGCAAGCGGAGTCCTTCCATGCAATGTGCGCCCATTCCGGCCAATGAATCCGAGCGTTTGGCGGCCCTGCGTGCGCTGCTGATCCTGGACACGCCGCCCGAACAACGCTTCGATCGCATCATCGAGTTCGCGCGCGAGGAGTTCGAAGTACCCATCGTGTTGCTGAGCCTGGTGGACAGTGAACGCCAGTGGTTCAAATCGAGCTTCGGCCTCGAAGCCCGCGAGACGCCACGCGACATCTCGTTCTGTGGCCACGCCATTCTCTTGCCAGCGATCCTCGTGGTTCCAGACGCGTTGCTCGATCCGCGCTTCGCTGACAACCCGCTTGTGACGGGGCCGCCCCATATTCGTTTTTATGCCGGCGCGCCGCTCGAGGTGGAGCCCGGTCTGCGCATCGGCACGCTGTGCCTGATCTCGCCCGAGCCTCGCAGCTTCGACGAGACCGACGGGGCCATCCTCGGTGTGCTGCGCGACATCGTTGTCGGTGAGCTTCGTGGCCAGCACGAGGACTCGGCATGAACGCGGTCTCAATCTACCGGCGCCAGGTGCTTCTCGTCGAGCCGCATACGCTGTTCCGGCGTACGCTGGCCAGCATCGCTCGCCAGCTCTGCGACATTGATGTGCACGAGACCAGTTCGCACGAAGTGGGGCGCGTCATCCTCGAGACGCAGCGCATCCATTGCCTGATGCTCAATCTTGGGGAGGACTTGGCCGGGATGGCCGTGCTCCAGGCCTTGCGTGCGGGCCAGACCGTCAACCCGCGCGAACTGCCTACGGCCCTGCTTGCCGAGACCGTGCGGCCCGATGTCGTAGAGCGGCTCAAGGCGCTGCGGCCCCAGCGGCTCATGCTCATGCCCTTCAAGGTCCGCACCGCCTTCGAGGTGACGCGCGGTCTGGTGGCGCAGGCCGACAGCCCGACTCAGTACCTGGGCGCGATTTGAGGCCGCGCAGTCGAGCCGTGCGCGCAGCAGGCGCCGCTCAGGGCTTGCGCGGCAGGATCTGCGTGACGGGGAATGGGGCTTCGGCCTCAGGCTGGGGCCGGCGCGGCTGGATCATCGTGGCCGGGAAGGGTTCTTCAGCAGCTGGTGCTGCCCGCAACAACAGGTCCTCGACTTCGTGGCGTGTTGTGGCCGTGGCTTCGGCGCGCGGGCGGGCGCGCATGGCCTCGACGCGCAGATCGTTGAGCTCTTGCTGCAGGCGCTGGATCTGCTTGCGCAGGTCGGCGTTGTCGTCCTTGGCGGACTGGCGGGATTCCTCGAGCGTGGCAATCCGCTGGCTCGCGGCCTTGAGCTTGGAACCCCACACGGAGGCTGCGCCGATCAGCGCCACCACGCCGCCCGCCAACAGGCCGCCGGCAGCGGCATAGATTGTTTCGAGATCCATCGAGCCTCCCGCTGCCGTCGACCCAACGGCTTAGCTGCGAGGCATGACTCTACGCCGGCTCGGCCCGGTTTGGATACCGTTTCACGGACGCGTCAGCCGGTAGATCAGTACGGCGGCCCGGACCGCGCCGCGTTCGATGGAGGCGATCTCCAGGTCCTCGTCGTCCGTGTGCGCGCCCGATCCGGTCGCGCCGAGACCGTCGATGCCCGTGGTGTAGGCGGCCACGAACTGCACGTCGCCGGCACCGCGCAGGGCCGGGTCCAGAGCGACGACGGGCCCGAGGCCGGCATCCTGGCTGGCCTTGGCGAGTTGGGCGGCCAGGCGCTGCCCGGCCTCGGTGGGAGGCATGGGCGGATAAGCTTCGTCGAAGCTGAGCGTGGCCTTGGCACCGGGAAGGCTGGCCGCCGTGATCTCCTGCATGCGGCGCATCACGCGCTCGCCTTGTTCGGGCGTGAGGAAGCGCAGGTCGCCCTTGGCCCGGAAGTCGCGAGCGATCACATTGGTCTTGCCGTAGGCGGTACCGGCGGCCGTCGCGTCGGAATAGCTGACGTCCGTGCCGCCGACGACCACGCCGACGTTGAAGGTGAGGTAGGGCTCGATCAGCTGCTCGCGGAAGGCGTTGAGGATGCGCGCGCCTTCGTAGATCGCACCATAGCCAGACTTCTCCGTGAACACGCCGGCCGAGTGCGCGGGCCGGCCCTCAACCTGCAGGGTCCAGCCGCCGGAGGAGCGGCGCGCGATGCTGGCCGTGTCCACGCCATCGTGGTGCACGCAGCCCTCAAAGGACAGCGTGTAGTCCGCCTGCTTGGCCAGGGCCACCATGGGCGCGCGGGCCACGCTCTGTGGGACCCCGGTGCGCTCCTCGTCGCCGGTGAACATGATGTCGATGCGTGTGCCGTCCAGCGCGCCGATGCTCTTCAGCGCGCGCAGGGCCTCGATCAGGATGACGTCCCCGCCCTTCATGTCGTTCACGCCCTGACCCCGCACGCGGTCTCCGTGGCGGTCCCATAGCGCCACGGCGCTCGTCTTCTCGAACACCGTGTCCAGGTGACCCAGCAGCAAGATGCGCTTGCCCCGGCTGCCGGCGTGCGTGGCGACGAGGTGGCCGGCGCGGTGCATGTCGGCGGGCATCTCGATCCAGCGGGTCTTGAAGCCCAGCGCTTCGAGCTCATCGCGGAAGACCGCGCCGACGGCGCGCACGCCCTCGGTGTTCAGCGTGCCGCTGTTGATGCGGACCGATTTCTCCAGCAGCGCCAACGCCTGCGGGCTGCGCTGCTTGACGGCGGCGACGAGGCGCTGCTCGGGCTCGCTCAACTGGGCATGGGTGGCGGTGCTGGCGAGCAGAGCAAGGGCGGCAAGGAGGTGACGCTTCAAGATTGGAACTCCTGTGAGCAGAGGGTGCTGAAAATTGTGGCACGAGCCTCGCTGAGCACTTCACGCCGCCCTCTAACTCAGGCCCTAGCCCAAACCAGCAGCCGGTTGTTGGCTGGCATCGCGACCTGCTCGCGCAAGATCAGGCCCGCGGCCTGCGCCTCGCGTTCAATATCGGCCAGCCGGCGCAGCCCCCAGGCCGGGTTGCGTGCACGCAGGTCGGCGTCGAAGGCGAGGTTGCTCGGCGCCGTCTCGACGCCTTCGACGAGGTAGGGGCCGTAGGTGACCAGCAGCCCATGCGGCGATAAGTGCCGCGCCGCCCCGCGCATCAGCGCCACCGTGCAAGCCCAGGGCGAGATGTGGATCATGTTGGCGCAGAAGACGGCGTCGGCGCTCGGCCAGTCAGCGCTCGTCACGTCGAGCTCGATCGCGGGCAGCACGCGTGCCAGGCCTTCGCACCAGGCCGCGATCGAGGGTAGGGACTCGGTCTCATAGTCGCTGGGCTGCCATTGCCAACCGGGCAGTCCGGCGCTCAAGGCGGCCGCATGCTGGCCCGTGCCGCTGGCGATCTCCAGCAGCAGGCCGCGCGGCGGCAGCAGGCGCTGCAACTCGGCCAGGATGAAGGGGGCGTTGCGCTCCGCGGCGGGGCTGTGTCGGCGGCTCATGGCGCCGCCATGGTCGCACAGCCCGGCCTGCCGTCAACGCAGGTCGAATCGATCCGCGTTCATCACCTTGACCCAGGCGGCGACGAAGTCCTGCACGAACTTGGTTTGCGCATCGCTGCTGGCATAGACCTCGGCCAGGGCGCGCAGCTGCGAGTTGGAGCCGAAGACGAGATCGACCACCGTGCCGGTCCAGCGCGGGGCGCCGGTCTTGCGGTCGCGGCCTTCGAGCACGCCGGCCTGCGCGGACTTCTGCCACGCCGTGCCCATGTCGAGCAGGTTGACGAAGAAGTCGTTGCTCAAGGTGCCGGGCCGGTTCGTGAACACGCCGTGGCGGGTGCCCGGGGCGGTCACGCCCAGGGTGCGCAGACCACCGATCAGCGCCGTCATCTCGGGGGCGCTCAGGCCCAGTTGCTGGGCCTTGTCGATCAGCAGTTCGGCGGCGACGCCTTCCAGGCCGGGATGGACATGGTTGCGAAAACCATCCGCGGCGGGCTCTAGCACGGCGAAGGAGGTGACGTCGGTCTGAGCCTGGGTGGCGTCGCTGCGGCCGGGCGAGAAGGGTACGTTGGCGGCCGTGCCGGCGTGCTTTGCGGCGGCTTCGATGGCGGCGCCCCCGGCCAGCACGATCAGGTCGGCCAGGGAGATCGTCTTGCCGCCGGCGTTGAAGTCACTGCGAATCGCTTCGAGCGCGGCCAGCACCTGGGCCAGTTCGGCCGGCTGGTTGGCGGCCCAGTCCTTCTGCGGCGCGAGGCGGATGCGTGCGCCGTTGGCGCCACCGCGCTTGTCGCTGCCGCGGAAGGTCGAGGCCGAGGCCCAGGCCGTGCGCACGAGCTGCGCAATGCTCAGCCCGGAGGCCAGCACCTTGGCCTTGAGCGCGGCCACGTCGGCCTCGTTGACCAGCGGGTGATCGACGGCGGGTACCGGGTCCTGCCAGATCAGTTCCTCGCGGGGCACGAGCTTGCCGAGATAGCGCGGGCGCGGGCCCATGTCGCGGTGGGTCAGCTTGAACCAGGCGCGCGCGAAGGCGTCGGCGAACTTCGCGGGATCGGCCAGGAAGGCGCGCGAAATCTTCTCGTAGGCCGGGTCCATGCGCAGGGCCAGGTCAGAGGTGAGCATCATGGGCGCGTGGCGCTTGGACGGGTCATGCGCGTCGACCACCGTGCCGGCACCGGCGCCGCCCTTGGGCGTCCACTGGTGGGCGCCAGCCGGGCTCTTGGTGAGTTCCCATTCGAAGCCGAACAGGGTCTGGAAGTAGCCCATGTCCCAGCTTGTCGGGTTGGGCTTCCAGGCGCCCTCTAGGCCGCTGGTGGTGGCATGGGCGCCCTTGCCGGATTCGAAGGCGTTGATCCAGCCCAGGCCCTGCTGCTCGATGCCCGCGCCCTCGGGCTCGCGGCCCACGAGCTTGGCGTCGCCGGCGCCATGGGCCTTGCCGAAGGTGTGGCCGCCGGCGATCAGCGCGACAGTCTCCTCATCGTCCATGGCCATGCGGGCGAAGGTCTCACGAATGTCTCGGGCCGAGGCCAGCGGGTCGGGATTGCCATTGGGGCCTTCGGGGTTCACGTAGATCAGGCCCATCTGCACGGCGCCCAGCGGTTTGGCGAGCTCGCGCTCGCCGCTGTAGCGCTGGTCGCCCAGCCAGGTGGTCTCCGGGCCCCAGTCGATCTCGGCCTCGGGCTCCCAGATGTCGGGGCGGCCACCGGCGAAGCCAAAGGTCTTGAAGCCCATGGATTCGAGGGCGACGTTACCCGTGAGGATCATCAGGTCACCCCAGGACAGCTTGCGGCCGTACTTCTGCTTGATGGGCCAGAGCAGGCGGCGGGCCTTGTCGAGGTTGCCGTTGTCGGGCCAGCTGTTCAACGGCGCGAAGCGCTGCGCGCCAGTGCCGGCGCCGCCGCGCCCGTCGTGGATGCGGTAAGTGCCCGCCGCGTGCCAGGCCATGCGGATGAAGAGCGGGCCATAGTGGCCGTAGTCGGCCGGCCACCACTCCTGCGAATCCGTCATCAGCGCGCGCAGGTCGGCCACCACGGCGTCAAGATCCAGGCTGAGGAATTCGCGGGCGTAGTCGAAGTCTGCGCCCATGGGGTTGCCGCGCGCCGGCTGCTGGTGCAGCAGGCCCAGGTTCAGCTGTTCGGGCCACCAGTTGCGGTTGCCCCGGGCACCGGCGCTCACGTGCTGGTGCGCGCTCGAGAACGGGCATTTGGATTCGCTGGACATCTTTTGCTCCTCGGTCGGTGAAAACGTCGGGCCAGTCTAGGAATCGCGAGACAACGCCGCAAGCAACGCTTTTCTATGATGCCGATAGGAAAAGACGAACGCGCGAAAATGCGGCCAATGAATGATGCTGCCGTCCCCGACGATCCTATGCCGCAACCGCCCCCGGAGTTGGACTTCGAGGCCTGCTGCGGTAATGGCTGCGATCCTTGCATCGTCGATCTCCACGACCTGGCCATGGATGCCTACCGGCAGGCCCTGAGGGCGTGGCGGGCCAGGCACCCGCAGGCGCAGGATGCGCCGCCGACTTAGCAAGCTACTTGCTAGGCAGCGGGGTTCCGTGCGAGACCACCAGCTTCCAGGCTTTGCCCTGTTTCACGAACACGTCGGTCCAGCGGTTGCTGCCCTCGAAGGGCTGGCCGTCGAACGTGCCCTTGTCCACGCTGCTGTAGACAACCACAGCGGTGCTGCCGTGCAGGTGCACCTCCATGTTCTCGTTCTTGGAGGCGAGCAGCTTGAACTTGCCGGACTTCATGTCGGCCACCAGATCCGCCGCGGTCTGCAGCTTGCCGTCGGGCGTGGTGAACACGAAGCCGGGCGCCACCGTCTTCTCAAACAGGCTCATGTCGCCGGCGAGCACGCCGTCGAGCATCTTCTGCTCGAGCTTGATCAGCTCGGCCTTGCTATCGGCCAGGGCGGGCAGGCTGGCGCACAGCGCGAATGCGGCAACGGCCAGGAAGGAACGCTTGATCATGGAGTCTCCTCAGGGCAGCGGTTCGGGGTGGTCGATTCTGCGGCGAGGCAGCGGCGGCGTCGAGGGCCGCCGCCGCTCTTGATCATGAACCGAACTGATAACTCGACACCGTGATGCCGCCCATGAAGGCCGTCTCGTGATAAATGCGCTCTGAACGTTCGCCCTCGGCGGCGCCCACGGCCACCATCAGGGGCACGAGGTGATCCTCGTGCGGGTGGGCGATCCGTGCAGCCGGTGCCGCCGTCCAGTCCAGCAGGGCCTGCGTGCGGGCTGCCGGGGGCAGCTCCATCGCGGCGTCCAGCCAGTTGCCGAACTGGGCCGAGGCGGCCTGTCCGGCCGGACCGAAGGCGCGCAAGTTGTGATAGCTGAGCCCACTGCCGACGATCAGCACGCCTTGCTGGCGCAGCGGCGCCAGCGCGCGGCCCAGAGCCAGGTGGGTGGCCGCGTCGTAGCCGTGCTGGAGCGAGACCTGTACGACGGGCACGTCGGCCTCGGGGTACATGGGCACGAGGGTGGAGAAGGCGCCGTGGTCGAAGCCACGATCTGAGTCAAGCCGGCTGGGCAGGCCGGCGGCTTCGATCAGCGTGTGAACCTGGGCCGCCAGGGCAGGGTCGCCGGGCGCGGGGTAGACGACCTCGTAGGTGTGGGCGGGGAAGCCGCCGTAGTCGTAGACCATGGGCGGGTGAGGCGAGGCCATGACCGCGAAGTCGGCGTCCTCCCAGTGGCCCGAGATCATCAGCACGGCGCGCGGCTTGGCGCCGAGCTCGGCCGAGATCTTCTTCAGCGAGGCCTCGAGCACATTGAAATGCGCACGCCAGGGGCCGTCCATATAGGGCCAGGGGCCGCCGCCGTGCGAGACGAAGTAGGTGGGGAGCTTGTTCATGGTGCAGACAGTGTGCGCTCGCCGGGCCGTTGTCGGGCACAGCCGAATTGAGCACAGCGTTCAAAAACTGCCACTGCGCGTCAGCAGGGATAATCGCACCCCATGACGAATCCCGAGGCGGGCGTGGCAGAAGAACTCCAAGAGCCGCAGGAAGCCCGATTTGAAGACTATTTTCGCGAAGGCGAGGCGCCGGCTGACGCCTTGCTGTGGTGGCAGCTGGAGCGCAACGAGCCCCTGCTCGCGGCCCTGCGCGCGCTGACTCACGGCCCCCAGGCCCTGGTGCGCCTGCGCGTCTGGGTGTTCCTGGAGCTGATGGCCTTGCCGGAATCGCGCATCCCGCGCGATGCGCTGAACCGGCAGTTCCGCACGCTGAAGGACGAGGCACTGGAGCTCGTGCTCAAGCGCCTGCGCGATGCCGAGCTGCTGGTCTGGGATCCATCCACCCAGCACTACGGCGTCACGCCCCTGGCCCAGCAACTGGTGGGCTTGCTCGCGCCGCTCTCGCAGGGCGGCACGCAGGAGGATGCAGACCTGGCCGGCCTGCTTGCCCATGTGGCCGGCGCGCATCAGCTCGGCACCTTGGAGCCGGCCCAGCTGAACCACCTCAAGGCCCAGTTGCTGCGCCTGTACGACGAGTTCGCCGACGCCATCGCCAGCGGCAGCGAGTTCCGGCTGCGTCGCGCGCGGGAGCGCTTTGAGCGCGCGCTCAAGCTCGTGGACAAGGCCAGCGAAGTGCTCACCGCCATCATCCGCGAAGCCCAGGGCGATGCGCGGCTGGAACGTCTGGCCCGCGAACTGGGCTTGGCCCAGGCGCGGCTGCTCGCCATGGCCAGCCAGTTCAATCGCGCGCTGCAGCAGGCCGACCGCCAGCGCGTGACCCTGGGCTCCACGGGCGTGACGACGACCGATGTGCGCCGTTGGCTGCAGAAGCAGCACTTCCTCGAGAACCTCAGCCTGGGTGTGCTCTCGCGCCCTGTGCATCCAGTGCTCGTGGGCCAGCACGAGCTGCTGGACATGGCCGAGGCTGAGTTCGAGCGCGACCGGCCCCGGGCCCACGAACCCGAGCCCCTGCCCGAAGGCCTGGCCGCGCCGCCGGGCGAGCTGGCCGTGATGAGCCTGCCGCCGGAGATGGGCGTCATGCAGGCCTTGCTCAACCGCTGGGCCGAGGCAGGCGAGCTCGTGCAGGACCTGGCGCCTGCCGTGCTGGGAGACAGTTATGCAAAGGCCAGCTACCGCGCCCAGCTGTTGCCCCTGCTCGGCGACGAGCAGGCGCGCCACCTGCAAGGAGCCACCGGCGACATGGCGCGCCAGCCCTGGCGCTCCGAATGGTCGGCGGAGCAGGGACCCGTGGACGACGAATACATCCAGTGGATGAGCCGCGGGGTTCTGCGCCGCGAGCCTGAAGACAAACAAGCATGAACAATTTCGACGAAGCCGCCCAGCTGGCCGCGCAACTGCTCGCCCGCCGTTGGTTGCCGCGCACCCATTCGTTGGTCAAGAAGGCGTTGATCGACACCGAGCTCTGGACCGCCGTGGGCGAGCGCCTCTCGGCTGTGGGCCTGCGCCTGGTTGACAACGTCTACGCCGACCACATCAGCGTGGCCATGCTGCGCCCGGCCGAGGTGGCCGTGTTCGGCGAGACCGGGCTGGCCGCCAACAACAACCTCGACCTGCCGCGCGACGGCGTAGCCCTGCTCGTGGTGCTGTGGTCGCTGATCGTGCTGCCCAAGCGCCAGCGCCAGGTGGCGCGAGTGGACGCCGTCGATCCTGGCCAGGGCGAGATGTTCGCCACGCTCAAGCCCGTGCCGCCTGCCGAAAGTGTGGCCCCGCTGGTGTCCTACAAAAGCCTGCTGGCCGACTTCGGCAAGCAGCTCGGCGGGCAACTGCGCATCAACACCCACCTCAAACTGCTCAAGGACCACGGTTTCATCACTCGCAAGGGCGAGGACATCGCCGAAGGCCCGCTTCTGGACCTCATGCTCGACTACGACCTGCTCGCCCCGCGCATCCTTGACGGCGCGCTGGCCGACGTGCTGGCCCGCACCTCGGACGCCACGATCGCGCCCGAGCTGGCCCTGATCCAAGAACAACGACAGAACACCGACAGCTGATGTTCCACCTGCAATCGCTCGAACTC
This sequence comes from Roseateles sp., assembly GCA_019234295.1. GTDB lineage: Bacteria > Pseudomonadota > Gammaproteobacteria > Burkholderiales > Burkholderiaceae_C > JAFALK01. The sequence goes on along the minus strand of JAFALK010000034.1, from coordinate 36,360 downwards.
CTGCACTGGGACTACTGCCGTCGCGTGCAGGTGCCGCTGGACGGCTCCATCATCACCATCGCGGGCCCCAACGGCTCGGGCAAGACCACGCTGCTCGATGCGCTACGCACGCTGCTGGGCCTGGAGTGCTCGGGCGGCCGCACGTACAAGACCTACGCCCGCCACGCCAACGCCGACACGGCCTGGCTGCGTGCCGTGGTGGACAACCGGCCGCGCAGTCGGCAGAACTCCGATCGCCCGTTCGCGCGCGCCTCGCTGCTCTACGGCGACCAGGTCACGCTGGCCTGCCGCATCGAGCGCCATGGCGGCGACTGGCAGCGCCGCTACGTGGTGCTGGACGGCGAGCAGAGCATTGAGCAGCTCGCCGAGCGCGGCGAGAAGGACTGGATGGGCATCGAGGCCTGGAAGAAGCGCCTGGAGGCCGCCGGCCTCACGCGCGCGATCGGCCGCGTGCTGGCACTGGAGCAGGGCCAGACCGACCGGCTGTGCGAGCTCTCGCCGCGCGAGCTGCTGCGTCTGGTCTTCGAGGTCTTCGGCGACCAGGAAGTGCTGGACCGCTACGACCAGGCCCGCAGCCACCAGCAGCAGCTCGAGAAGGAAGTCGAGCAGGCCGTGCGCGAGCTGGCGCATGCGCAGACGCAGCTGACCGAGCTCGGCCTGCGCGTGAACAGCTATCAGCAGCATCAGCTGCGCCTGCGCGAACGCGAACGTCTGGCCACCGAGGTGCTGCCCGTCATGCAGTGGATGGAGCAGCGCGGCCGCACGGCGCACGATTTGCGCGAGCTGCATCGCCAGCGCCTCTTCGCCGCGCACGACCAGCGGCACCTGGGCGGCAAGCGCGGCTCGCTGCACGGCCTCTTCAGCGCCTCGGAGAGTGCCAAGGCGCGGCTCGGCGATCTCGACCGTCGCCGCCCCGAGGCCCGCCAGGCCTTCCAGGATGCGCGCGACGCCGAGAAGCCCATGGAGGAGCTCGCCAAGCGCGAGGAGACCCTCAAGGCCCTGGCCGCGGTGGAGACCGACGCCGCCGAGCTGACCCGCCTGACCGACGAGCTAGCGACGAAGCAGCTGGCCCTGCGCGAGCGCTTCTTCCACGCCAGGGAATCGCACGGCAAGGCTCAGGCCGCGCTTGAAGCCCTGGCCGGCCAGCGCCTGCCGCCGCCGCCGCAGGAGGTGACGCGCTTTCGCAAGCAGCTCGATGAGGCCGGCATCGTCCACCACGTGCTGGCCGACTGCATCGACGTGGCCGACGAGACCTGGCGCGCCGCCGCCGAAGGCATCCTGCGCGCCTCGCGCTGGGTCGTGGTGCTGGCTCACGCGTCCGACGAAGGCCGTGCGTATGCGCTGGCCTCCAAGGAACGCTATCGCCACTACGTCGTGGCCGACGGCGAGCACGTGTCGGCCGCCCCCAAGGGCAGCCTGCTCGCGGCGCTGTCCGTCAGTGCCAAGGTACCCGCGTGGCTGGCACGCCAGCTCGCCGGCATCCAGTGCGTGAAGGACACGGAGGCCGGCGCGCAACGCGGCGGTGAGTGGATCACTGCCGATGCCTACTATCGCGACGGCCGCGGTGGCCGCAGCGTGTGGATTGAGCCGCGCGAATACCAGTTCGGCGTCTCCGCCGTCGACACCCGCCGCCAGTCCATCGAGACCGAGGTCACGCGCCGCGAGGCCGAGCTCAGCCGCATCGTCAAGGAGCAGGCCGAGGTCGAGAAGCAGCTCAAGGACGCCCAGCGCGCCGCGCAGGGCCACAAGGCCGCGCAGGAGCTGGCCGAGCGCGCCGACGAATTTGCCGAAGCGCGCGCCCGTCTGCCGGGCCTGGCCCAGGCGCGGCGAGAGGCCAGCACGCGCATGAGCCAGCTCGACGCCGAGCATGACCAGGCCGTCAAGCAGGCCAACAATGCCGAGCGCGACTATGAGGCCGCGCAGGCCGGCCTGAAGATTGAGGAGCAGCAGCTGGCCTCGCGCCAGCGCGAGCAGGCTGAACGTCGCAAGGTGCTGGGCGAGGCCGCCCGGGAATCGCGCAAGGCCCGTGCTGGCTTCCCCGCTACCTGGGTGCACCGCGCACGGCTGGCCGACCTCAAGGATGAATTCGAGACCGCCACCCAGGCCCGCATCGCCCTGGCACACCTGGAACGCGAGTTGGAGACCGGCAGCTGGGAAACCGACGCCCAGGTGCTCGAGCGCTACACGCGCATGAAGCTCCAGGTCGGCGAGGAAGAGCTGCTCCTGCAGGACCGCCGGGCCAGCAATGAGATGGCCCGCATCGCCTCGGGCAATGCCCGCGAGCGCTACATCGATGTGCTGCGCGCAACCATGCGCCGCTACAAGAAGAACGTGCAAGAGCTTGGCGAACTGGCCGGCACGAGTGCGCAAGCGGATCTGCCGCATCTGGACAACGACGACACCGTGCTGGCGCAGGCCGGCCTGTCGGTGCGCTTCAACTTCGACGGCAAGGGCGAGGTCGGCCTGAACGACGGCGAGGCCTCGGGCGGCCAGCAGGTTCTGAAGAGCCTGATCCTGCTCGTCGGCCTGATGAAGGACGATGACGCACCGGGTGGATTCGTCTTCATCGACGAGCCCTTCGCCCACCTCGATGTGCGCAATATCCAGCTCGTCGGCCATTTCCTGAAGTCGACCCGCGCCCAGTACCTGCTGACCACGCCTATCACGCACAACGTGGAGGTGTTCGAGCCTTCGGACATCACGCTGGTGACGAGCAAGAAGCCGCGCGGGGAGCGGTGGGCGCCACCCATCGGCGTGCTGGCGCGTCGGCCGGAGGTTTCGGTTTACCAGTGATGGGACCGAGCCTGCGGGCGTGATACACAGGCGTCTGGCCGGCGGCAGCTCCGGCCTCAAGGATTGACAATGATTCCTGTTCGCGTGTGGATGCTGTTTGCGCTGGCGTTCGCCTTGTCGACCACAGCCTGCGGTCGCAAGGCGGAAAACGCGGCTGCCCCGCTTCAAGCTCAACTGGCGGCGGATAGCGCGATGCGAGAAGCCGGTGCCCCCGAACGCTTGCTCAGCTACAAGCATCATCTGGAGGTCGAGGTGCCGGCGGGCCAGGTGGAGGTCGGGCTCAAGGCGCTGCAGGCGGCCTGCCAGGCGGTACCCGCACAGGGCTGTCTTGTCATGCAGTCGAGCCAGAGCCAGGGTTTGCGCGGAGACATCCTCATGAGCGTGCGGCGCCAGGCCGTCGATGGCCTACGCACGCAGGCCGTGGGATTTGGCAAGCTGCTCAGCCAGGGAACAAGGGCCGAAGACCTGACAGGACCTATCACTGACCTTGCCCGACGTTTGGCGATGCACAAGGCCTTGCGAGAGGATTTGCTGGAGCTGCGCAAGCAGTCGCGCGCCAATATCGACTCGCTGATGAAGGTCACCGAGAAGCTGGCTGAAGTTCAGGCCAGTATCGAGGCCGGCGAGGGCGAATTGGCAACTCTGCGCTCGCGCGTGGCCATGGACGAACTGAACGTGAGCCTGACGATAGAGCCGCGAGCGTTCGTCGACAAGCGGCATCCGGTCTCGGATGCGTTGAGCAGCTTCGCCAGCAATCTGGCCCAGGGGCTTGGCGCACTGATCGAGTTCCTCGCCCTCGCGGCGCCGTGGCTGGTGCTCCTGGTCTTGCTGCCCTTCGTCTGGCGTGGCCTGCGCCGAATCTGGAAGCTCGGCCGCCGCTGAGGGCTGCATAACGTTCCTCGCGCAATAGTCATTGCATTGAACTAGGATGTGCGTCCCACCAAGAGGAGGTCTCCATGTCCCTGCGCATCAATGACATCGCACCGAACTTCACGGCCCAGACCACGAAGGGTCAGATCGACTTTCACAGCTGGATTGGCGACAGCTGGGTCTGCCTGTTCTCGCACCCCAAGGACTTCACCCCTGTGTGCACGACCGAGCTGGGCTATATGGCCAAGATCGAACCCGAGTTCACGAAGCGCAATTGCAAGTTGATCGGCCTGTCCATCGACCCCGTGGACCACCACGAGCGCTGGTCCGCCGACATCGAGGAGACGCAAGGCGCCAAGGTCACGTACCCGATGATCGGTGACACCGACCTCGCCGTGGCCAAGCTCTACAACATGCTGCCGGCCAGCGAGTCCGGCACCTCGGAGGGCCGCACGGCCGCGACCAACGCCACCGTGCGTTCGGTCTTCATCATCGGCCCGGACAAGAAGATCAAGCTGATGCTGACCTACCCGATGACCACGGGCCGCAACTTCGACGAGATCTTGCGCGTGCTGGACAGCATGCAGCTCACCGCCAAGCATCGCGTGGCCACGCCGGTGAACTGGAAGCAGGGCGAGGACGTGATCATCACGACCGCCGTCTCGAACGAGGAGGCGGACAAGATCTTCCCGGGCTACAAGACGATCAAGCCCTACCTGCGCACGACCAAGCAGCCCAGCTGATCAGCCCGCGAAGGCACCGATCATCTTGCGTGCGACGAGCACGCAGCGGACGAGGCCATCCTGATCGCCGTCGGCGCGACGGCGCAGAAACTGCTCTGCGGGCGAGTCGGGATGCTCGAACTCGAAGCCGCTGAGCTCGCTGTCGCCGAAGTCCCGATTCGTCACTTCGCGGCTCCAGACGCGGCGGATGGGGCCGCTGAACTCGCTGTCGGTGCCTTTGCTGGCCTCGTTGTCCAGCATGAGGCGCACCTCGTAGTGCTCCTCCTTGAGCTGGCCGGGGCCGGTCATGACCTGCAAGCCGCTGTGGCTCAGGTTCATCACCAGGCCGCTGCTGGCATCCATCTCGGAGGGCGAAGTGAAGACCCAGAGCGGAATTTGCCGGGGCTCTAGCGCGCTTGGGGCCAACTCCACACGTTCATGGGCGCGCAGTTCGCGTGCGGACGGATCGTTGGGGGCGGTCGTGTAGATCATGGCAGCCTCACTGGAGTGGATGGAACGAGCCAAGTGTGCCATGCGCGAATGACCCGTGGTGATGCTGGGGTAAATCTAGTTCCTTGCGTGCGTCACCTTGTATTCAGCAACTCCTGGAAGCTCGGAAATGTGCTTGGCGAAGCCGATCAGGGTTTGGCCGCGGTAGTTGCGCCGGGCGGTGCAGACGAAGCGCCACTCCTCGCACTGGTCTCGATAGCTGATCGAGAGCGACCCGGGCGCGAAGCGGTAGCCGATGCGATGCGCGAAGTCGGCCATTTCCTGCTGCTCGAAGCGTCGCGCGGGCGTGCCGATGAGCTCGACGTGGATGGCGGGATGCGAGGGCAGCTTGGCTTCGAAATGCGCGCCCCACATCATCAAGGAGGCGCACATCACGGTCATGAAGATCGCCGCCAGATAAAAGCCCATGCCCAGGACGATGCCGATGGCCGAGGCCACCCACAGCGAGGCCGCAGTGGTCAGGCCGGAGATGTTCATGCCTTCGCGCATGATGACACCGGCGCACAGGAAGCCGATGCCTGTCAGCACACCCTGGATGACCCGCGTGGGATCGGAGAACTGCGGGATGGAGCTGCCGGCTACATGGCCACCGAACCATTGCAGTGGATAGGCCACGATGATCGTCACGGCGCACGACGCCGCGCATACGAGCGCGTAGGTGCGCATGCCCGCGGCCCGACCGTGAAAGGCGCGCTCGTAGCCCAGCACCATCCCGAGGATGATGGCCCCCAGCAGGTGCATCAAGATCAGGACATTGGCCTGCCACTGCGTACCGCGCCAATAACGCGTCAATTCATCGAAAGCCAGCAGATTGTCCATCGCACCCCCGTTTGCAGCCGCTGCCTAGCCGTCGGCGTTCAGACCGCCAGCAGTTCGACTTCGAACAAGAGCGTGGCGCCCGGCGGGATCACGCCGCCCGCGCCGCGCGAGCCATAGCCGAGCTCGGCCGGGATCACGAGCATGCGCGTGCCGCCGATCTTCATGCCCTGCACGCCTTCGTCCCAGCCGCGGATTACTTCGCCACCGGCGAGATTGAAGCGAAAGGGCTGCCCGCGGTCCTTGCTGGAATCAAACTTCTTGCCGCGCACACCGTCCTTGTACAGCCAGCCGGTGTAGTGCACCGTGACGCGCTGGCCGGCCTTGGCTTCGGCGCCGGAACCTTCGCTGAGGTCCTGCATCTGCAGGCCGCTGGGCGTGGTGCTCAGGTCCAGGGAGATGGGCTCATCGCCACCGGCCACGTCAAGCAAGGAGACTTCAAACATCAGCGTGGCATGGGGCGGAATCACGCCGCCGGCGCCGCGCGCGCCGTAGCCCAGCTCGGCAGGGATCACGAGCACGCGCGTGCCGCCGATCTTCATGCCCTGCACGCCCTCGTCCCAGCCGCGGATCACCATGCCGGCATCGAGTTCGAACTGGAAGGGATCGTTGCGATCGCGGCTGGAGTCGAACTTGGCGCCCTTGACGCCGTCCTTGTAGAGCCAGCCGGTGTAGTGCACGGTGACTTCGTGGCCGCTCTTGGCCTCTTTGCCTTCGCCGACGGTGGTGTCTTCGAACTGCAGGCCGCTGGGGTTGGTGTTCATGGGAATTCCTTCGAAAAGCCGCGGGCTTTCAACAAATGACGGATTCTCCCTCAGAGCCTGCTCACACCCCGAGTGCGTAGACCTGGGCCTGGCGGCGTTCGTCGAGGCTGTGGCCCATCAGGGCCTGGTCCCATTCGGGCTGTTGGGCGTCGCTCAGCAGCGGCTGGCCCTTGGCCATCTGCACGGCCTCCTCGGTGCTGGCGTCGAACTCGGCCAGTTGCTGGCGCCCGGCGTCGAAGAGTCGCGCCAGCATGAAGCCGCCCGATTCGATCAGCACCAGCCAGCGCGCGGACGGGCGCAGATCGCTCGTTCGGTGTCGGCCCGGGAGTTCGTTGCCTATGCCTTGGTCCATGACGCATTAGGCCAAGCCAAGACGGCGCTGGCAAGCACGTCGCCCACGGTGTTGCCGCTCACGCTCAGGCCAAGGGCCTCGGCGGCCCGTCCAAGTGCCGCGGCCGGATCGGTGAGATCCAGGGCCTGGGCGCCGTTCTGCTTGGAGAGCTTTTCTCCGTTCTCGCCCAGCACCAGCGGGGTGTGCAGGTAGCGCGGCGTGGGCAGCCCGAGCGCCGCCTGCAAGCGGATCTGGCGCGGTGTGTTGTCGGCCAGGTCCTCGCCGCGGACCACGTCGGTGATGTCCTGCTCGGCGTCGTCGACCACGACGGCGAGCTGGTAGGCCCAGAGACCGTCGGCGCGCAGCAGAACGAAGTCGCCGACCTCGTCTTCCACGCGCTGCGATTGTGGTCCCAGGCGCCGGTCTGTCCATCGAAGTAACTCGTTATCAGTGCGCAGGCGCCAAGCCCGCGGCTCGCGCCCTTGTGTGCCCGCTCGGCAGGTACCGGGGTAGACCAGCTCGCCGTTGCGCGCCCGTGGGCCGGCTCTTGCAGCAATCTGCCTGCGGGTGCAGGCGCAGCCGTAGGCCTGGCCGGCGGCCAGCAGACGTGCGAGTGCCGCCTCGTAGAGCGCGCTGCGCCGCGACTGCCAACTCGGCGGTTCGTCCGGCACGAGGCTGCAGCGGGCCAACTGCTCGAGGATCAGCGTGTCGGTGCCGGGCGGGCAGCGCGGCAGGTCCACGTCCTCGATGCGAACCAGCCATTGCCCGCCGTGGGCACGGGCATCGAGCCAGCTGGCGAGGGCGGCGACCAGGGACCCCGCATGCAGCGGGCCCGTGGGGGAGGGGGCGAATCGGCCTCGGTAGTCCATCAAATTGCGTTCGGGGCGGGACCGTAGAATCTGCGGCCATGTCCTATCAGGTTCTCGCCCGCAAGTATCGCCCCCACAGCTTCGAGCAGCTCGTGGGCCAGGAGCATGTGGTGCAGGCCCTGGCCAATGCTTTGACCCAGGGGCGACTGCATCACGCCTACCTGTTCACCGGCACGCGCGGCGTGGGCAAGACCACGGTCTCGCGCATCCTGGCCAAGAGCCTGAACTGCGTGGGCGCGGATGGCCACGGCGGCGTGACCGCCCATCCCTGCGGCCAGTGCAATGCCTGCCGCGACATCGATGCCGGTCGCTTTGTCGACTATGTCGAACTGGACGCCGCATCCAACCGGGGTGTGGAAGAAATCTCCCAACTGCTGGACCAGGCGGTCTACAAGCCGGTCGTGGGCCGCTACAAGGTCTACATGATCGACGAAGTGCACATGCTCTCCACGCATGCCTTCAACGCCATGCTAAAGACGCTGGAGGAGCCGCCCGAGTACCTGAAGTTCGTGCTCGCCACGACCGATCCGCAGAAGGTGCCGGTGACCGTGCTTTCGCGCTGCCTGCAGTTCAATCTGCGGCCGATGGCACAGGATCATGTGCGCTCGCACCTGGCCCATGTGCTGGAGGCCGAAGGCGTGGCCGCCGACGCCGGCTCGCTGCGTCTGATCGCGCGCGCGGCGCGCGGCTCCATGCGCGACGCGCTCTCGCTGACCGACCAGGCGATCGCTTTCGGCGCGGGCCGGCTCGAGGAAGCCGGCGTGCGCCAGATGCTGGGCGCCGTGGATCGCAGCCATGTGGTGGGCATCGTCGAGGCGCTGATCGCGGCCGACGGCCCGGCCGTGGTGGCTTGCGCCGAGCGCCTGCGCAGTCTGGGCCTCTCCGCTGGCGGCACGCTCGAAGACCTGTGCAACTTGTTCCAGAACCTGGCCGTGGCCCAGGCCGCGCCCAAGGCGCTGGACGATCAGGACCCCGACACGGCCGATGTGCGTCGCCTTGCCGGCGAACTGCCGGCCGACGAAGTCCAGCTGATGTACAGCATGGCCCTGCACGGACGCCAGGAGCTGGCGCTGGCGCCTGACGAATATGCGGGCCTGCTGATGGTGCTGTTGCGCATGCTGAGTTTTCGTCCCCAGGGAGTGACGCCCGTTCGTGCGAGCCGGCCTGACCATGTTGCAGCTGCTGCAGCGCCGGCCCCCAAGCCTGCCGCGCCTGTGGCCGCGCCGTATGCGCTTGCACCCCCTGGACCTGCTCCGGAGGCGCGTGAAGTCCGCCCTCTGAATGCGCTGAGCGCGCGCCTCAAGCCCATGGCTGTTCGGGCGGAGCCTCAGGCTGCCGCGGCGCAACCGCAACCGCGGCCGGAGCCGGAGCCTGAGCCTGAGCCTGAGCCGCAGGCCGCCGGCGAAGAGCCGCCGCCCTGGCTCGATGCGCCCATGGTCGACGAGTCGGGCGAGGTGGCGCAGGTCTCGGCCTCGCGGGCCGCGGAGCCGGACGCGGAGCCCGAGGTCTACGCCTCGTCTGCCGGCACGCCCGTGGCCCTCAAGCCTACGCCCGAGGGCGAGCGCTGGTTCGAACTGGTCAAGGCGGTGGAGATCACCGCGCTGACCCGCACGCTCGCGATGCAGGCCCAGTGCCTCAGCTTCGTCGAAGGGCCCGAGCTGGCCTGCCGGCTGAGGGTGGAGAGCGATTCGCTGCGCCAGCCAGTCATCAAGGACAAGCTGCAGGCGGTGCTAAGTGCGGCGCTGAACAAGCCCGTGATCCTGGAAGTCGAGCCCGGCGTGCCCGAGGACTCGCCGGCCCTGCGCGACCAGGCCGCCGCTCAGGCCCGCCAGCGCGAGGCCGAAAGAATCGTGGTCGACGATCCCGTCGCCAAAGAATTGATGGCGCAGTTCAAGACCGCGCGCATCGTCCCTGGGTCCATCCGACCCATCCACTGAACTCCGGAGCAGCACAACCATGATGAAGAACCAGATTGCCGGCCTGATGAAACAGGCCCAGGCCATGCAGGACAACCTCAAGAAGGCGCAAGAAGAGCTTGGCAATGTCGAGGTCGAGGGGCAGTCGGGCGCCGGCCTGGTCAAGGTCGTGATGACCTGCAAGCACGAGGTCAAGCGCGTGACCATCGACCCCAGCTTGCTGGCTGACGACAAGGACATGCTGGAAGACCTCGTGGCTGCCGCCTTCAACGACGGCTTGCGCCGCGCCGAGCAGGTGAGCCAGGAGAAGATGGCCAAGATCACCGCCGGCATGCCGCTGCCCCCCGGCATGAAATTCCCCTTCTGATCCCGCTTGAACGCTCTCGAGCAACTGATCGAGGCGCTCAAGCGCCTGCCAGGCGTGGGCCAGAAATCGGCCCAGCGCATGGCCTTCCATCTACTGCAGCACGACCGTGAGGGCATGCGCCAGCTCTCCAAGGCCCTGGACGCGGCCGGCGAGGGCATCCGCCATTGCCAGCGCTGCCACACCTTCAGTGAGACGCCGCTGTGCTCGATCTGCGCCGATGAAGGCCGCGACGCGCGTTTGCTGTGCGTGGTGGAGTCGCCGGCCGACCAGGCCGCGCTGGAGCGCACGGGCTCCTTCGCCGGCTACTACTTCGTGCTGCTGGGGCGCCTGAGCCCGCTCGACGGCCTGGGCACGCGTGAGATCGGCGCCGAGCAGTTGCTTGCTCGTGCCGCTGACGGTCGGGTGCAGGAGGTCATCCTCGCCACCAGCTTCACGGCCGAGGGCGAGGCCACGGCACATGTGCTCGCCCAGGCCCTGCGCTCGCGCGACATCAAGGCCACGCGGCTGGCGCGCGGCGTGCCCGTGGGCAGTGAGCTTGAATACGTGGACTTGGGCACCATCGCCCATGCTCTTGTCGACCGACGCTGAGGCTCAACACACCATGACGACGACAGCCAACATCTGCATCATCATCGCCGCCGTGCTGCCCGTCGTGTGCGCGTCAATTGCCAAGGGCCGCGGCTTCGGCAAGCGCCGCAGAGAGGGCGGCTTCGACAACCACGATCCGCGCGGCTGGCTCGCCGGGCTGGGCGGTTACCAGGCACGCGCCAACGCGGCCCAGGCGAACAGCTTCGAGGCCTTGCCCCTGTTCTTCGCCGGGGTGCTGGCGGCCCAGCAGATGCATGGCGACCAGGCGCGCATCGACCAGCTGGCCATGGCCTTCGTGGCCATCCGCATCGTCTACATCGGCCTGTACATTGGCGACCAGCCGGCGCTGCGCTCCCTCGTGTGGACGGCCGGCCTGGCCTGCAGCATCGCGCTGTTCTTCGTCTGATCAGCGCTGCAGCGCGTCGCTGCTGGTCTTGGCGGCGACGAGCTGGGTCTGCGGCATCTTCGAGGCGGTCTTGACGGCTGCCTTTTTCTTGGCCGGCTTGGCCGCCAGCTTGACGGGGTTTGCAGCCGGCTGCGCCGTGTAGACCACGATGGTCTGGCCCGCCTTGAAGCTGCTCTTGGTTCCGACCTTGTTCCACTGCGCCACCTGGGCCGTGCTCGTCTTGTAGCGCCGGGCCACGCTGGCCACGCTCTCGCCCTTGGCGCCGGCCTTGAACGAGACCTTGCGCAGCGGTGGCGTGTCGGGCGCGAGGCTGATGCTGGCCGTGTCGGCCAGGTGTTCGGACACGTCCGTGTCGCGCTTGGCGGTGCGCGGCACGAGCAAGGTGGAGCCGGCCTTCACGAGCATCTTGGGCGGGATGCGGTTCACCTCACGCAGCTGGGCTTCGCTCATGCCCGTCTGCTTGGCTGCATCGGCCGGCTTCATGGTCTTGGGCACGACCCAGGCCGTCCAGGTGGCCAGCGCGCCGCGGTGCGCAGCGAGGTTGGCTGCGAAGCGGCTCGCGTTGTCGTAGGGCAGCAGCAACTGGTCGGTGGCGTTGGCCAGGATCACCGGCTTGTTCATCTGCGGATTGAACTGACGGAACTCGTCCTCGCTCATCTCAGCCAGGCGCGCTGCCTGGGCCACATCGATGTCCCGCTCGATGCGCACCGAGAGGAAATACGGACGGTTCTCGATCTCGGGCAGGCTCAGGCCGTAGACGCCTGGCGTCATCACGATGTTCTTCACCGCCTGCAGCTTGGGGACGTAGTAGCGCGTCTCGGCCGGCAGGTTCAGGCTTTCGTAGTCGGTTGGCAGGCCGGCCTTCTGGTTGCGCGCCACCGCCTTGGCCACGTTGCCCTGGCCCCAGTTGTAGGCGGCGAGGGCCAGGTGCCAATCGCCGAACTGCTTGTACAGCCGCCCGAGGTAGTCGAAGGCCGCGCTGGTGGAGGCCAGGACGTCGCGCCGGTCGTCGCGGAAGAGGTTCTGCTTGAGGTCGAAATCGCGGCCCGTGGCCGGCACGAACTGCCACAGGCCGCTGGCCTTGGCCGTGGACATGGCCTGGGTGTTGTAGGCGCTTTCCACGAAGGGCAGCAGGGCCAGCTCAGTGGGCAGGCCGCGCTTCTCGCACTCTTGAACGATGTGATAGAGGTAGCGTGCGCCGCGGGTCGTCATGCGCTGCACATAGTCGGGCCGCGCTGCATACCAGGCCTCGGCGCGGGCGACCTCGTCATTGTTGAGCTCGGGCATGGCGAAGCCGCTGCGCACGCGGGCCCAGAGGTCGGCCTTGGAGGCGGCGTCGTCCAGAGCCACCTTCACGCCCGGGTTCAGGCTGTCTTCGATCTCCACGGCGGCCGGTTCGGCCGTCGCCGTGGCCGTCGCCGTCGCCGACATGCCGGCCATTGCCGGCGGGGCGACGCTCGGCGCCGGATCTGCCGAGGTGGGGGCCGTGGGGGCTTGAGCGGTGGTGGATGAGGTGGCCGGCGGGTGCCCAGGGGCGCTGGCGCAAGCAGCGAGAAGGCAGGCGAGGGCGAGGGCGAGGGGTGCCAAGCGGCGTAGGTTCATTTGAATTCGTTCTTCCACTGGCGCAACGTGGCGAAGACGGCCACGGGGTTGTCGGGTGGGGTTTCGGACTGGTGCCCGTGCGCGCTGCGGGCCACTTCGGGCTCATGCGCGCGCAAGAAGGGATTGATGGCCCGTTCCACCGCGATGGTGGAGGGCAGGGTGGGGAGCTCGCGCTCGCGCTGCATGCGCGCCCAGGCTTCATGCGCGCGCAGCGCCGCATTGCCGGGCTCCACGTGGCGGGCGAAGCGCAGGTTGGCGAGCGTGTACTCGTGGGCGCAGCACACGCGCGTCTCGCCGGGCAGCGCCGCGAGGGTTGCGAGCGAGGCGTGCATCTGCTCCGGCGTACCCTCGAAAAGCCGGCCGCAGCCGGCCGAGAACAAGGTGTCGCCGCAAAACAGCAGGGGCGCAACCTCTGTCGAGGCGTGGAAGTAGGCGATGTGGCCGGCCGTGTGGCCCGGCACCTCGATCACCTTGAAGCGCAGGCCCAGCAGCGTGGCCTCATCGCCGGCTACCAGCGGCTCGTAAGGAGCGGGAATGTTCTCACGCGCCGGGCCGTAGACGGCGCCTCTCAGGTGCGGCCTGAGCTCCGCGAGTCCGCCGACATGATCACTATGGTGGTGCGTCACTAGAATGCCCGCGAGACTCAACGACCGCTCGCCCAGCGCCTGCAGCACCGGCGCCGCATCACCGGGGTCGACGACCAGGGCTTCCCGCCCGTTGTCGAGCATCCAGATGTAATTGTCGGCAAAGGCCGGCAGCGGCGTGAGGTTCAATCCAGATCCCATGACACGAGAAGCCTCGATTGTAGAGTTGGCCCAGTGGCTGCAAACCCCTGCAGGGCGCTATTTGCTCGACTGGGAGCGCGCCCAGCTGGATGCACAGGTGGCCGATCTCTTCGGCTTCCACGCGCTGCAGCTGGGTCTGCCCGAGTTGCCGGCGCTGGCCAGCAATCGCATGCCGCAGCGCTGGCTGGCCATGGACAACCTTGGCGCGCCGGTGCAGGGAGCCTGCATCTCCCTGTATTGCGAGTTTGACGAGCTCCCCTTCGCCACGGCGAGCCTGGACCTGATCGTGCTGCCCCACGCGCTGGAGCTTGCGCGCGATCCGCACCGGACCCTGCGCGAGGTCGAGCGCGTGCTGCGTCCCGAGGGGCGGCTCATTGTCGTGGGCCTGAACCCCGCCAGCCTCTGGGGCCTGCGGCAGAATCTCGGCCGACTCACCTCCGTCTCGCGCAAGCGGCGGCTCTTCCTGCCGCGCGCCGGCGACTTCATCGGCTACTGGCGACTGCGCGATTGGTTGCGTCTGCTCGGGTTGGAGGTCGATGCCGCACGATTCGGCTGTTATGCCCCTCCGCTGCGCACCGAGAAATGGATCCATCGTTGGCGCTGGATCGAGGCGATCGGCTCGCGATGGTGGCCCGTGCTGGGTGCTGTGTACTTCATCAGCGCCGTCAAGCGCGTGCACGGTATGCGGCTCGTGGGCCTGGCCAAATCCAGAAAGACCAAGGCCCGCGCCGCGCCGGCCGTGGCCGTGAACTCACATCACAAGAAATGACCGAACTGAAGATCAAGAAGCCGCAAGTCACCATCTACACCGACGGTGCCTGCAAGGGCAACCCCGGCCGCGGCGGCTGGGGCGCATGGCTCAAGGCCGGCGAGCACGAGAAGGAGATGTTCGGCGGCGAGAAGCTCACCACCAACAACCGCATGGAGCTCACCGCGCCCATCGAGGCGCTGGCCTCGCTCAAGCGCTCCTGCGCGGTCGTCATCTACACCGACAGCGAATACGTGCGCAAGGGCATGACCGAATGGATCAGCGGCTGGCAGCGCCGCGGCTGGAAGACGGCCGACGGCAAGCCGGTGAAGAACGCCGAGCTGTGGCAGCGGCTGGACGCGCTGGCCCGGCTGCACCAGGTGGAGTGGCGCTGGGTCAAGGGTCATGCCGGAGACCCGGGCAACGAGCGCGCCGACGAACTTGCAAACCGAGGCGTGGAGAGCGCCGGCTGAACATGGACAACAAACCTCTGATCGACTGGCATTCCATGTTCATGGGCGTGGCGTTGCTGGCCGCAGCGCGCTCCAAGGACGCCAAGAAGCGCAACGGCGCCTGTATCGCCAGCCGGGACAACAAGATCCTCGGCGTGGGCTACAACGGCCTGCCGCGCGGCTGTGACGATGCCGACCCCGCTTACTGGGCCGACGATGACAGCGATCCGCTGAACTCGCGCCACAGCTACATCGTCCACGCCGAGGTCAACGCCATCCTCAACTGCGTGGTGCTGCCACTGACCGACGGCACGATCTACGCCACCCAGTTCCCCTGCCCGCGCTGCACGCAGTCCATCATCCAGGCCGGCATCCGCCGCGTGTTCTTCCTGGAGAAGAAGGACCACCACCAGGCGGCCAACTCGGCCTCCGCCAAGATGATGGCCGATGCCGGCGTGGAGGCGCACCAGCTCAGTGAGACCGCCGCCGCAGCGGCGCAGTGGTGCGAGGAGCTGGCTGACTTCATCCAGGGTAAGCATTGAACTGGGCCGCAAACGCCGTCTTCATCAAGCTTTAGCTCCCGGCGCGGGCGGCCGATCATGCCGACATGCTCATCCCGCTCCATCTGCTGCCCGAATCCGGCCCAGAGCTGACGTATACGTTCAGCGGACAGGCCGTGGACCCGAGCCTGCGCCCGCAGCAGAGCGTGGAGATCGCCTCGCCCATCGCGTCGCCGGTGGACATGGGTCAGCTGCAGCAGTTTGCGCATCTGATGGAGCGCTACGGCCATCGCGTCTTGCCGATGCGCATGGTGTACGACCGGCTCTACGCTTGCGAACGCCTGGCCCAGGGCTACGGCGGCGATGACCCCGTGCTGCGCGATCTGGCGATCACGCTGTTCGAGGCCTACGAGCGGGCCGGGGAGTGGGTCGCGCTGACCCACTGAAGCTCGGGGCTTCAGGCCAGCGAAAACTGGGCCACGCCCTCGTGGCCACCCCCACCTGTCAGATGTGTGGCCAGCGCTGTAAGCAAGTCGGCAATGGCGCCACGGACTTCCGGTGCCGACAGCATGGCCTCTTGCGTCACGCAGCCACGCGGCAGCGCCAGGGCCGTCGACGCATCCGTCACGAGCGTCGTCGACATTGTCTTGAGGATTTCGCGCAAGGCGTCGCAGGCGTGATGCGCGCGCGGCGAGGTGTTGACGAGCGCCACGGGCTTGTGCACGACGCCCTCGTCGCTGACCAGCCAGTCGAGCGCGTTCTTCATCACGCCTGAAATGCCGTGCGCATATTCGGGGCTCGCGATCAAGAGCGCGTCAGCGCGTGCAACCGCCTGGCGCAAGTCCTGCACTGACCATGGCGGGTCGGTCTCGAGATCGGGGTTGAACAGGGGTAGGGCGCCGAGGCCGGCGAACAGCGTGATCTGCATGGGCGCGGGCGCGAGCCGCGCGGCGGCGAGGCAGAAGGCGGTGTTGATCGAAGCCTGGCGCAGGCTGCCGGAGAGGGCGAGGACGTTCAAGGCGATGGGCCCGAAGTTTCGGTGGCAAAGGTGCCGGTTGCGCATTTGTACAGGATGCCGGCGCCAAGCGTTCCGACCGGGCCACGCTACAAGGCCGTCAACCAATCGCACCTGAGCTTGCCGCGCCGATGCAGTCGGCTGCGCCACGCAACATACAGCGCCGGCAGCACGAGGGCCAGCAGGGATAGCGGCATGAGTTCGTCCCTGCCAAGAATGACCGAGAGCGGAATCGCCAACCAGGCGGCGACCCAGGCGATGCAGATCAAGTCCCAGATCCACAGCTCGGCCGGGTGGCGCGCGCCGTGCAGGCGCAGCCAGTGGCGGATGCGGGCCATTTGGGCAAGGTCCATTGCTTACTCCCGGACTGCAGGGGCCTCAAGGCCCCGGGTGAGAACCCTGAAGCGGCGCTGCTACTGCGCTACCGATAATTTTTGACCGCCTTCAGT
Source organism: Roseateles sp. (assembly GCA_019234295.1). Taxonomy (GTDB): domain Bacteria; phylum Pseudomonadota; class Gammaproteobacteria; order Burkholderiales; family Burkholderiaceae_C; genus JAFALK01. The sequence continues at coordinate 19,857 of JAFALK010000034.1, read as the reverse complement.
TTGCTCTTGCTCTTGCTCTTTGCCCATGCGCTCGTTTTTATTGACCGTGCTGCTGATCTCAAGCCTGCATGCGAATGCCGGGCCCGATGAGGCGCTGCTGGCCGCAGCGCGCGCCGAGCAGCAGCCGATGCTCGACAGCCTGGCCGAATTCTGTGCGATCGAGACCGGCAGCCGCGAGCCGGCCGGCTTGCAGCGCCTGGCTCAGCTGCTGATGAAGCGGCTCGACCAGCTGGGCGGCGAGGTGGAGCTGATCGCCCCCACCGAGGTCTACCGCATGGAAGACACGCCCGAGCAGCCCGGCGCCATGGTGCGAGCCACGTTCAGGGGCAATGGCACTCGCTCAGTGCTACTGCTGGCCCACATGGACACGGTTTACCCAAGCGGCAGCCTGGCGCGCCAGCCCTTCCAGCTGCGCGGCGACCGCGCCTACGGCCTGGGTATCCTCGACGACAAGCAGGGCCTGGCCTTGGTGCTGCACACGCTGGCGCTGCTGCGCGCGCGTGGCTTCGACGATTACGCTCGCATCACGGTGCTCTTCAACGGCGACGAGGAGATCTCCTCGCCGGCCTCGCGGGCCCTGATCACGCGCCTGGGCGCCGAGCACGATGCGGTGCTGTCTTTCGAGGGCACGGGCCGTGAGGCGATCTCCCTGGCCACCTCGGGCATTGCAGCGGTGCACCTGGACGTGCGCGGCCGAGCGGCCCACGCGGCGGCGGTCAAAGGCGCGGGCGTGAACGCGCTGGACGAGCTGGCGCACCAGATCCTGCAGACCCGGCGCCTCTTCTCCAACGACGACGACATCAGCCTGGCCTGGACCCAGGCCCGGGCTGGTGAGGCGCGCAACATGCTGCCCCCCACCGCAAGCGCAGACGCCGACGTGCGCGTGCGCCGCCTTGCCGACTTCGAACGCGTGGAGGCGCGCTTGCGCAGCACCATGGCCGAACAGCTCCTGCCCGAGGCCCGCCTGGAGATGCGCTTCGAGCGCCGCCGGCCGCCCATGGAGGCGACGCTGCCCTCGCGCATGCTGGGGGCTGCGGCCGTGGCCATCGCGGCCGAGCTGGGCCACAGGCTCGAGCTCGTCACCGAGCCCGAAGGTGGCGGCACGGATGCGGCGTTTGCTGCCTTGCAGGCCAAGGGGCCGGTGCTCGAATCGTTGGGGCTGCGAGGCGGCGGAGCACACGGCAGCCAGACAGAGTACGTCCGCGTGGACTCCATCGTGCCGCGCCTTTACATGGCGGCAAAGCTGATCCAGACAGCTTCACGCAAGTAACGGTGTATCTTCGCGGGTTTTGTCACTCCAACGAGTCGAACCCGATGAAGAAGCACCTGATCCCGCTGTCGCTGCTCGCGGCAGCCCTGCCCAGCCTGGCTGTGGAAGGCATGTGGATGCCCCAGCAGCTGCCGCAGATCGCCAAGGCCCTCAAGGCCGAGGGCCTCAAGATCGCGCCCGAGCAGCTGGCCAAGCTGACCGAATATCCGATGGGCGCCGTCATCTCGCTGGGTGGCTGCACGGCTTCCTTCGTGTCGGCCGAGGGCCTGGTGGTGACCAATCACCACTGTGCCTACGGCAGCATCCAGTACAACTCCAAGCCCGAGCGTGACCTGCTCAAGAACGGCTTCCTCGCCCAGAGCTTCTCAGAGGAACTGCCGGCGGCCCCTGGCTCGCGCATCTTCGTGACCGAGAGCATCACCGACGTCACGGACAAGATCCTCGACAAGGCTGCGCAAGCTGCCACTGGCGCGGCTCGGCTGAAGGCCATGGAGGCCAACGAGAAGGCCATCCTGGCCGCCTGCGAGACAGGCCCCTACCGCTGCCGCGTGGCCAGCCTCTATGGCGCGTCGCAGTACCAGCTGTTCAAGCAGCTCGAGATTCGCGACGTGCGCCTGGTCTATGCACCCCCGATGGGCGTGGGCAAGTTCGGCGGTGACACCGACAACTGGATGTGGCCGCGCCACACCGGCGACTTCAGCTACTACCGCGCGTACGTGGGCCCGGACGGCAAGCCGGCTGACTTCAGCCCCAACAACAAGCCCTACCAGCCCAAGCACCATCTGAAGCTGGCCACCGGCAAGCTCGACGAGGGCGATTTCGTCATGGTCGCCGGCTATCCGGGCATGACCAACCGCATGCGCCTGGCGCCCGAGGTGGCCTTCGCCTTCGAATCCGCCCAACCCTCGCGCATCCGTATGTCCGGCGAGTCCATCGCCACCATTGAGGCCGCCACGGCGGGCCGCAAGGATGCCCAGATCGCCATGGCCAGCACGCTCGCTGGCCTGAACAACGTCTGGAAGAACCTCAGCGGCCAGCAAAAGAGCTTTGAGGACAGCCCCGAGATCATGGAGCGCAAAAACCGTGAGTTCGCCGGCCTGAAGGACTGGGTGCAGGCCGATGCCGGCCGCCGCGCCCAGTTTGGCGACGCGATCGCGACGGTCGAGAAACTGCTTGCCGAGCGCCAGGCCGTGCAGAAGCGCGAAGCCCTGCTGGCCGGCACCAGCCCTCGCCTGCTGGCTGCTGCGCGCCAGATGTACAAGCTCGCTCGCCAGCACCAGCTGCCCGACGCCGAGCGCGAAAGCGGCTACCAGCTGCGCGACGAACTTCGCATCCGCCAGGGCCTGCAAACCATCGACCGCCGCTACGACGAGGCCACCGACAAGGCCCTGGTCACACACTTCATGCTGCAGTACCTGGCGCAGTCGCCCGACACGCTGAACAAGCCCTTCCTGGCCGCCCTGGGCCTGGAGCCCGGCATGAACGAAGGGGCCATCAAGGCCCGCCTGGACGCGCTGTACGCCGGCACGCTGCTGGCCAAGAGCGCCGAGCGCACCGCCTGGCTGACCAAGAGCGCGGCCGACTTCCAGGCCAGCGACGACAGCTTCATCAAGGCCGCCGTGGCCCTGGCCGCGGACGACGACGCCCGCGAGCTGCGCGACAAGGAGATGGCCGGCCTGATTCAGCCTGCCTACGCCACGACCATGAAGGCCGTGATCGCCTGGCATGCCTCCAAGGGCGAGGTTGTCTACCCCGACGCAAACGGCACCCTGCGCATCACCTTTGGCAAGATCACCGGTCGCAATCCGGGCGCCGACGGCACGAACTGGACTGCCTTCACCACGCTGCGTGGCGTGCTGGCCAAGGCCACCGGCGAGGGAGAATTCGACGCCCCGGCCGCGCAGATTGCCGCGATCAAGTCCTACCAGCTGGACCGCTATGGCATGAAGTCGCTGAACTCGGTGCCGGTGAACTTCCTCTCCACGCTCGACACGACCGGCGGCAACTCGGGCTCGCCCGTGCTGAACGCCAAGGGCGAACTCGTGGGCCTGCTGTTCGACGGCACCCTGGACTCGGTGATCGACTCCTGGGACTTCAACCCCAAGATGTCGCGCTCGATCTGCCTCGATGCCCGCTACATGCAGTGGCAGATGAAGGTCGTCGACCATGCCGACCGGCTGCTCAAGGAAATGGGCGCCGAATGAGGCGGCGCGAGCTCCTTCTGAGCGGTGCGGCGCTGATGGCCAGCGGCACGGCACCGGCGGCGAACGCCGCGCTCAGTGCGCTGGATGGGCGCTTGCAGGCGCTGCAGGCCGACGAGCGCTTCCCGCTCGCCGGCCTGTCAGTGCTGCTGATGCGCAAGGGCGTTGTTGTGCACGAGGCGCAGTTCGGCATGCGCCACTACGGGCCCGAGCTGCCCGTCACGCGCGACACGCTGTTCCGCGTCGCCTCGGTCAGCAAGTTCTTCACCAGCGTCGTGGCCATGCGCCTGGCCGAGCAGGGCAAGCTCGATCTCGATGCCGACATCGGCGAGGTGCTGGGCCGCCCTGTTCGCAACCCGAACTTCCCCAAGCAGATCCTGCGCGTGCGCATGCTGATGGAGCACACGAGCTCGATGACGGACGAAGCCGACATCTTGTTCCTGCCGCCCGGCGTCTCGCTGCTCGATGAGCTCGACAAGCCCGGCAAGACCTGGTCGGCCGAGCACGGCCCCGGCTACTTTCAGTACTGCAACCTGGCCTACGGGCTACTGGCCACGGTACTGGAGAAGGCTGGTGGCCAGCGCTTCGACAAGCTGGCCCAGTCCCTGGTGCTGGCACCGCTGGGGATGCAGGGGGGCTTCAACACCATGGACTACCCCGCGACCGAACTCGCCAACGTGGCCACGCTCTACCGCAAGCAGCGCGTGGAGGACGGCAAGGAAATCTGGGACGCCCACGCGCCATGGCGCCCGCAGGTGGACGATTTTCTGGCCGAGCCGCCCAAGCCCTTCGAGGGGCTGGACAGCTACCAGCTCGCCACCAACGGAACGATCTTCGGGCCCCAGGGTCGGATGCGCACGCGGGTTGCCGACCTCGGCACGATGCTGGCAATGCTCATGGACGGCGGCATGCATCAGGGGCAGCGCTTCCTCAAGAAGGCCAGCATCGACCGCATGTTCACCGAGACCTGGCGCCACAACCTGGCCAAGGGCAACGGCGACACCTTCGGCGGCGGCTACGTGGCCTGGGGACTCGGCGCCCATCACTTCATCGACCAGAGCGCCCCGGGCTGGGGCGACCGCCTGATCGAGAAGGGTGGCCTGCAGGGCTGGGGCCATCGCGGCTTCGCCTATGGCGTGCAGACCGGCTTCATGCTCGATGCCGCGCGGCAGCACGGCATCGTCTACGTGATGAGCGGCCATGCGGCCGACCCTTCACGCAACCGTGGCCGGTATTCCGCCTTCCCTGTCTGGGAAGAGCGCCTGCAGGACATGCTCTGGAGCGCGGTGCTGGCATAGCGACGGGCTCAGCGACTGCGTGGCAACAGGATCCGCTGATCCACCTCGCGCAGTTGCGTGTGCCCGCAAAAGGCCATGGTGACGTCCAGCTCCTTGTGGATGATCTCCAGTGCCTTGGTGACGCCGGCCTCGCCCATGGCGCCCAGGCCGTAGACCATGGCGCGGCCGATCATGGTGCCGCGCGCGCCCAGGGCCCAGGCCTTGAGCACGTCCTGCCCGGAGCGGATGCCCCCGTCCATCCACACCTCGATCTGCGAACCGACCTCGGCCACGATGGCGGGCAGCGCGGAGATGCTGCTCGGCGCGCCGTCGAGCTGGCGCCCACCGTGGTTGCTGACCACGAGGGCATCTGCGCCGCTGGCCACAGCAAGCCGGGCGTCCTCCGCGTCCATGATGCCCTTGAGGATCAGCTTGCCGCCCCAGCGCTCTTTGACCCAGGCCACGTCGGCCCAGGACAGGCGCGGGTCAAACTGCTCGTTGGTCCAGGAGGAGAGCGACTTCACGTCGCTCACGCCCTTGACGTGGCCCACGAGGTTGCGGAAGGTGTGGCGCCGCGTGCCCAGCATGCCCAGGCACCAGCGCGGCTTGGTCGCCATGTCGACCAGGTTGCCCAAGCTCGGGATCGCCGAGGCGCGCATCTTGTTCTTGAGGTCCTTGTGCCGCTGGCCGATGACCTGCAGGTCCAGCGTCAGCACCAGGGCGCTGCACTTGGCGGCCTTGCAGCGCTCGATCATGCGCGCCATGGCCTCGCGATCGCGCATCATGTAGAGCTGGAACCAGAATGGCGCTGCAGTGTTCTGCGCCACGTCCTCAATGGAGCAGATGCTCATGGTGGACAGCGTGAAGGGGATGCCGAACTTCTCCGCCGCGCGCGCAGCGTGGATCTCGCCATCGGCATGCTGCATGCCGGCCAGGCCTACGGGTGCGATGGCTACGGGCATCTTTACGGCCTGGCCCACCATGGTCGTGGCCGTGCTGCGGTTGTCCATGTTCACGGCCACGCGCTGGCGCAGCTTGATGGTATCGAAGTCCGCCGAATTCGCGCGGTAGGTGCTCTCGGTCCAGCTGCCCGAATCGGCGTAGTCGTAGAACATGCGCGGCACGCGCTTCTTGGCCAGGACACGCAGGTCTTCGATATTGGTGATCACGGGCATGGTGGCTCTCTCGGTTCGCGGAATGCGGCAGCTTATTACACTGATTCAACCCCAACTCAAAGCCTGCACTCCATGAGCTTCGCGGCCCTCCGAAAACACGCCATGAGCCTGCCCGGCGCCACCGAGGACATCAAGTGGGGAGCCGACTGGGTGGCCAGCGTAGGCGGCAAGATGTTCCTGGTCGGCGGGCCGGAGCCGGGCGGGTGGGATGGTTGCTCCTTCAAGGTCGAGGACCACCGCTTTCTCGAACTCAGCGGCCTGCCCGGCCTGATGCCCGCGCCCTATGCGGCGCGCCATCACTGGATCAGGGTCAAGGACATCCACGCGCTGCCGCTGGCCGAACTCAAGGGGCTGGTGACGCAGTCGCATGCGCTCGTGGCGGCCAAGCTGCCCAAGAAGACCCGCCTTGCGATCGGAATGGCATGAACGTCTTGACCACGGCCTGGCGCCAATTCCTGCGCGATGCGCGCTCGGGCGAGCTGCGCTTGCTGATGCTGGCCGTGGCCCTGGCCGTGGCGGCGCTGTGCGCGGTGTCCTTTCTCTCGGACCGGCTCGAGCAGGGCCTGCGTCGCGACGCGGCCCGACTGCTCGGAGGCGATGCCGTGGCGGTGAGCGACCAGCCCACGCCCGCTCCCTTGGTGGAGCTGGCCGCCCGGCTGCAGCTCCAGACGGCCCGCACGGCCAACTTCCCGAGCATGGCCCGCGCCTCCGACGCCCAGGGCGGTGGCAGCCGGCTTGTGGCCGTCAAGGCGGTCAGTGCGAGCTACCCCTTACGGGGCAGCCTGCGCCTGCAGGACGAGCGCGAGGTGGGCGCACCGGCGCACGGCGAGGTCTGGGTGGACGCAGCCGTGCTCGACGGTCTGGAGCTCAAGCTCGGCGACACCTTGCTGCTCGGCGACGCGAAGCTGAAGATCGCTGGCGTGATCGCGAACGAGCCCGACCGCGGCGTCGGCTTCATGAGCTTTGCGCCCCGCGTGATGCTGCGCGAAGACGATCTCGCCGCCACTGGCCTCATCCAGCCCGCCAGCCGGGTGAGTTATCGCCTGCTGGTGGCGGGCGCGCAGGCCGCGCAATTCACCGCGCAGGCCAAGCCCGTGATCGAGCAGGGTCGTTACCGCGGCCTGCGCCTCGAAACTCTGGAAGGCGGACGGCCGGAGATGCGCCAGACGCTGGACCGCGCCACGCAGTTCCTGCGCCTCGTGGCGATGCTCTCGGCCCTGCTGGCGGCCGTGGCCGTGGGCCTGGCGGCGCGCGACTTCGCGTCCCGGCACCTGGATACCTGCGCCATCCTGCGCGTACTGGGCCAACCGCAGCTGCGTATCGCCTGGGCCTATGCGTTGGAGTTCGGCGCTGCGGGCCTCATTGCCAGCGTGCTGGGTGTGCTGGCTGGCTGGGCGCTGCATTTCGTCTTCATCGCACTGCTGGGCAGTCTGATCGGCGTGAGTCTGCCTGCGCCCTCGGCGCTGCCCGCGCTGCTGGGCCTGGGCCTGGGCGCTGCGCTGCTGCTGGGCTTCGGTATCGCGCCGGTTCTGCAGTTGGCAAGCGTGCCACCGCTGCGCGTGATCCGCCGCGACCTCGGCGCGCCGCGCATGGGCTCGTTGCTGGCGCTGCTGCTCGGCGTGGGTGGCCTCGTGGCCATCCTGCAGGTGTTGGCCGGCGATGCCAAGCTGGGCTTGATCGCGGCGAGCGGTTTTGCCGGCGCGGTGCTGTTCTTCGCCGTGCTGGCCTGGGCGGCCGTGCGCCTGCTACGTGCCTTGGTGCCGCAGGCCGGCGCGCCACGCTGGCTGCTACTGGCCACCCGGCAGCTTGCGGCGCGTCCGGCATTTGCCGTGCTGCAGGTGGCCTCGCTTGCCGTGGGCCTGCTCGCGCTCTCGCTGCTGGTGCTGCTGCGCACCGATCTCATCGCGAGCTGGCGCGCTGCCACGCCGGCGAACGCGCCGGACCGCTTCGTCATCAACATCCAGCCCGAGCAGGCCGAGGCCTTCCGCGCGCAGCTCGCGGCATCCGGCGTAGCCAGCTACGACTGGTATCCCATGATCCGCGGCCGGCTCGTGGCCGTAAACGGCAAGCCCGTCGATGCGAAGAGTTATGCCGAAGGCCGCGCGCGTGGCTTGGTGGAGCGCGAGTTCAACCTCAGCCACAGCGCCAAACTGCCGGCCTACAACCAGCTCAGCACCGGCCGGTGGAGCGTGGGCGAGGGCTTGAGCGTCGAGGAGGGGCTGGCCAAGACGCTGGGGCTGGCCATGGGCGACGAGCTGCGCTTCGACGTGGCGGGCACGCAGGTGGCCGGCCGCATCGAGAACCTGCGCAAGGTGGACTGGGCCTCGATGCGGGTCAATTTCTTCGTGCTCTTTGCCAAGCCCGAGATGCCCGATCTGCCGGCCACCTACATCGCTGCCTATCGCTCGCCAGCGGGCCTGGACAAGGCCTTGAGTCGCGAGTTCCCGAACCTCACGATCGTCGATGTCTCCGCGCAGATCGAGCAGGTGCAGGCCGTGGTGGGGCAGGTGATTGCGGCCGTGCAGTTCCTCTTCGCCTTCAGCCTGGCCACGGGGCTGGTGGTGCTGTTGGCCTCGGTCGCGAGCGTGCGCGAGGCGCGCACGCGCGAGTTCGCCGTCATGCGGGCCTTCGGCGCCACCTCGCAGCTGCTCTCGCGAGTGCAGAGTGCCGAGTTGCTCGGCGTGGGCGCGCTGGCCGGTTTTCTCGCGGGCGCCGTGGCGCTCGGGATCGCTGCCTTGCTGGCACACGAGGTCTTCGAGTTCGCCTGGAAGCCCAAGCCCTGGGTGCCGCTCGCCAGTGCGCTCAGCGGCGCGCTGCTCGCGCAGGCGGCAGGGTGGTGGAGCCTGCGCGGCGTGATCCGGCGGCCGGTGGCGCAGACCTTGCGTGAGGCGTCGGCGGAATAGACCTCGTGCGGCTCACTGAACTGAACCCCAGCACCCGCTTCTCGAACACGTCAAGCGTGTTGCCCTGATCGCCGGCGAGCTTGGTGGTGCCGTACTGCGGCGCCTGCGCGAGAACTCCGCAGCTACGGCGTTGCACAGTCGATCGAACAGATTGCCGCCGGCTTGCCAGGTGCAGACGCGGCTCAGCTCGTTCATCAAGTGCCAGGCGAGGAACGGGTGGCACTTCTTGCCGTTGTCAGCAGCGATTCGGCGTTAGCAGGGATCCCGGTGGGCCCTGCAAGGTTTCCTGGATGGCCGCGAAATGGCTTGCCCCAAAACGAAACCGGCGGCACGAGGCCGCCGGCTCCTTGCTTGGCGCTACTTGCGCCCCGGGGATCACGCGGCTGCCACGGCCGCTTCCATCAGGCCCATGTCTGCGCTGCTCATCAGCCCTTCGATGTCCATCAGAATCAGCATGCGATCGGCCACGGCACCGATGCCGGTGATGAAGCTGGTGTCCACCGAGCTGCTGGACAGCTCGGGTGCGGGGCGGATGCTGTCCTTGGCCAGCTCGAGCACGTCCGACACGGAGTCGACGACAGCGCCGACGACGCGGTTCTTCACGTTCAGCACGATGACGACGGTGAAGCTGTTGTACTCGGCCGTCGGGCAGCCGAGCTTGAGGCGCAGGTCCACGATGGGGACGATGACGCCGCGCAGATTGACCACGCCCTTGATGAAGTCGGGCGCATTGGCGATGCGAGTGGGCGGCTCGTAGGAGCGGATTTCCTGGACCTTGAGGATGTCGATGCCGTATTCCTCGGCGCCGAGCCGGAAGGTCAGAAATTCACCGCCCGAGGCGCCCGCTTGACTCTTGGCCGCAAGGGCACCCTCGGGGCGCAGGGCGGGAACGTTGGAAGTGCTCATGGAGGAACCTCGTGATGGGGATGTGTTGTGATGACTTCAGGGACGTCAGTGACGTGAGCGCCTGACCAGGCTGCCGACATCCAGGATCAGGGCCACGCGGCCGTCGCCCATGATGGTGGCCCCAGAAACGTCGGTGACCTTGCGGTAGTTGGATTCGAGGTTCTTGACCACGACCTGCTGCTGGCCGAGCAGCTCGTCAACCAGCACGGCCACGCGGCCGCCTTCGGCCTCGATGACGACCATGATGTTGGAGGTCTTCTCGAAGTCGAAGCGCGGCACCGCGAAGATCTCCTCGATGGCCAGCACGGGCATGTATTCGTCGCGCACCTCGACCACGCGGCCCGAACCGGCCACGGTCTTGATGGTGTTGGATTCGACCTGGAAGGACTCGACGACCGAGGACAGCGGCAAAATGTAGACCTCTTCGCCCACGCCCACGCTCATGCCGTCCATGATGGCCAGAGTCAGCGGCAGCCGCACCGAGACCTTCATGCCATAGCCTTCGGCCGAGTCGATCTCGACCGTGCCGCCCAGCGAGGTGATGTTCTTCTTCACTACGTCCATGCCAACGCCGCGGCCGGACACGTCGGTGACCTGCTCGGCTGTGGAGAAGCCGGGCGCGAAGATCAGGCCCCAGGCTTCGGCGTCGCTCATGGAGTCGGGAGCGTCGATGCCCTTCTCGCGGGCCTTCTTGATCAGCTTCTCGCGGTTCAGGCCGCGGCCGTCGTCGCGCACCTCGATGACGATGGAGCCGCCCTGGTGCGAGGCCACGAGCGTGATCGTGCCCTGCTCGGGCTTGCCCTTGGCAGCGCGCTCCTCGGGCATCTCGATACCGTGGTCGCAGCTGTTGCGCACGAGGTGGGTCAGCGGGTCGGTGATCTTCTCGACCAGGCTCTTGTCGAGTTCGGTGGCCTCGCCCTGCGTGACCAGCTCGACCTTCTTGCCCAGCTTGGCCGCCAGGTCGCGCAGCATGCGCGGGAAGCGGTTGAAGACCATGGACATCGGAATCATGCGAATGGACATGACCGATTCCTGCAGGTCGCGCGTGTTGCGCTCCAGGTCAGCCAGGCCCGAGGAGAGCTGCTGGTACAGGCCCGGGTCCAGGCCGCGGCTGTTCTGCGCCAGCATGGCCTGCGTGATGACGAGCTCGCCCACGAGGTTGATCAGCTGGTCCACCTTCTCGATGGAGACGCGCAGCGTGCTCTGGTCCATGCTGGCGGCCTTGGCCTCGGCCTTGGGCGCTGCGGCCTTGGGCGCGGCTGCGACAGCCTGGGTCTCGACGGGCTTGACCTCGGTGGTGCCGGATGCGCCGGCGCCCGGCATGCCGGGCGCGTCGTCGAAGAAGCCGTAGCCGGGGTCCTTGTCCTCGACGATCTCCGGGGCACCGGGTGCGCCCTCGTGGAAGCCGAAGCCGGGACCGAAGGCACTCAGGTGAACCTGCTCGCGCGCTACGTGGAAGGTGAACAGGTCCAGCAGGTCGTTGTCCGCGCTGCTGGTCAGCACCTTGAAGCGGCGGTAGCCGTCGGCCGCGGTGCCGGCATCGAGCGGCTCAATGGTGCCCAGGTCGGTGATTTCCTTGAAGAGCTCGACCAGGTTGTCCGCCAGGCTCATGTCGGTCAGCGGGCCGACGCGCAGCTCGAGCAAGCGGGCCGTCGTGGTCCTTGGGGGGGCGGGTGCCGCGGCTGGCGGCGGAGGTGGGGCCGCGACGGCCTTCAGGTCCACCGTGCCGCCTTCGCACAAGATCTTGTAGCTCGAGACCAGGGCTGAGGTGTCCACGACCACGGAGCTGGCGCCCTGGTGGCGCGCGAGCTGGCCGCGCAGCGCGTCGCCCGACTGCAGCAGCACGTCGACCATCTGGGTGGTGGGCTTGAGCTCGTGGCGGCGCAGCTTGTCGAGCAGCGTCTCCATCTGGTGGGTCAGCTCGGCCACGTCGGAGAAGCCGAAGGTTGCGGCGCCGCCCTTGATCGAATGGGCGCAGCGGAAGATTGCGTTCAGCTCTTCATCATCGGCCGCCTCGACGTCGAGGGCCAGGAGCAACTGCTCCATACTGTCCAGGTTCTCGCCGGCCTCCTCGAAGAAGACTTGGTAGAACTGGCTGAGGTCGATGCCTGCACTCGCGCTGGCGCTTTCGGAAGACATGTCTGCCATTGCGTACTCGCTGATTACTTGATGACTTTGCCGATGACCTCGATCAGCTTGGCGGGGTCGAACGGCTTGACCAGCCAACCGGTGGCGCCGGCGGCGCGGCCGGCCTGCTTCATCTGGTCGCTGGACTCGGTGGTCAGGATCAGGATTGGCGTGGTCTTGAACTTGGGGTTGTCGCGCAGCTTCTTGGTCAGACTGATGCCGTCCATCCGGGGCATGTTCTGGTCGGTCAGGACCAGGTCGAAATCGCGCTGCGACGATTTTTCCCAGGCATCTTGGCCATCAACTGCCTCAACCACGTTGAAACCGGCGTTCTTGAGGGTGAACGAAACCATCTGGCGCATCGAGGCCGAATCGTCCACTGCAAGGATTGAATGCATCGTCGTTTCTCCGGGAATCAGCTTTTTATCGGTTGAGGGGGCACGAAAAATTCTAGAAAAGTTCGATGGAACCAGCGTCCATCTCGTCCTGCGTGACGGGATTGGGCTGCAGCGGCGCGACTTCAACCACTGTCGCGCCATCCTCGTCATCGCCAAATGTGTCCAGCGCCAACTGGTCCGCGCAATTGCGCAGGCGCTTGCTGGTGTGGGCAATGAGTTGGGTGGCCATGTCCTGGAACTGGAGTGCGGTGATCGCGCCGGCTATATCCAGCATGACTTGCTGCAATCGGGCATTGTCAGGCGGCGCGCCGGCCTCGCCAGCCTTCAGCAAGGATGAAATATGGTTGGAAGCGCTGTAAAAATGCGCAGAAAGTGCTTCGCCGGCATCGTCCAGCAGACGCTGCAGGCGCTCGAGGTCGTTGGTGACCGTCATCAGGTGATCCTGGAACTCGGCAGCCGCCAGCAAGGGCGCCATGCCTCCGCCGTCCGGATCTGATGTTTCTTCCATCTACGCCATCGCTCCTGTATTTGTCCATCGGCAGCCGTGCGCATGCGCGCCCCAACACCTGCTTACAAGTTCTCATCTTCGGCAATTCTTAGTCAGATGTCGATGCGCCGAAGCCTGCGCTGCAGCAACTTCGCCGTGATTCGCGGCTTTGTTGGCAGTGAGTAGGTAATAACCCTAATTATGAACCATGCGGAGGGATTGCGGGTGTTGTGCGAATGCTGCTGCAGTAGGACCGGCCCGGATTCCGTATGAAATCTCCGTCGACGCAATGTCGATATCCCGCGCGGCATACTCCGCTCCCATGCCAACGCCCCTGCCGCCTCCGGACCGACGCTTGCGTGTCCTGCACGTCGAAGACGCCGAGCTCGACCACCAGCTGCTGCGTGTCCAGCTCGAGCGCTCGGGCCTGGACGTGGACATGCTCCGGGTCGATACGTTGGCCGCGGTCGAGGCGGCGCTGGAGCAGCCTTGGGACGCCGTGATCGGCGACTACGACTTGCCCGGGTTTTCCGGCCTCACCGTGCTCAAGCGCTTGCGCGAGCTCAAGCGCTGGATCCCCTTCCTGCTGGTCTCGGGCCAGATCGGCGAGGACACGGCCGTGGAGGCGGTGCGCGATGGTGCAGCGGACTATCTCTTCAAGGGCAATCTGACCCGCCTCGGGTCGGCGCTCACGCGCGCCATCGAGGCGGCCGAGGCCCGCAACGCCCGCTCCGAAGCCGACCAGGCGCTCAGGCAATCGAAACAGCGCCTGCATGAGCTGGCCGGCCATTTGCAAAACAGCATCGAGATGGAGCGCTCGGCCATCGCCCGCGAGATCCACGACGACGTCGGCGGCTCGCTGACGGCAGTGAAGTTCGACCTGGCCTGGATCGCCCGCCACGCCCAGGAGGACATCGTGCGCCAGCGCACGCGCGCAGCGCTGGACACCGTGACCAGCGCCCTAGAGGCCAGCCAGCGCATCATGCACAACCTGCGCCCGGCCATCCTCGACCAGGGCCTGGTGGCTGCCGTGCAGTGGATGGCCGCGGCCTTCGAGCGGCGCACCGGCATCCAGTGCACGGTACTGGCCCGCGAGGAGCAGATGCAGCTTCCGGCCGGTGTGCCACTGGTGGCCTACCGCGCGGCGCAGGAGGCGCTGACCAATGTCTCCAAGCACGCGCAGGCCTCGCGGGTGGACATCGAGCTGTCCATGCAGGCGGGCGTGCTGACCCTGGAGGTCAACGACAATGGCCGCGGGATTGCGCCGGAGGACCTGGCCAAGGCGCGATCATTCGGCATCCGCGGCCTGCACGAACGCGCGGCCACGGTGGGAGGATGGGTGGACTTGAGTTCGAACAGCAAGGGCAGTGGCGGCACGAGCGTGATTCTTTCCGTGCCACTGGACCTCGATGACGATGGGCTCGAAGGCGGCGGCGCCTGGGGTGAATCATGATCAGGGTCCTGCTCTGCGACGACCACGCGTTGATTCGCCGCGGCATCCGCGACACCCTCGCCGATTGCGCCGACATCGAGGTCGTCGGCGAGGCAGGTGACTACGGCGAGCTGCGCGCCCTGCTGCACAAGCTCGGCGACAAGCCCTGTGACGTCCTCGTGCTGGACATCAACATGCCCGGCCGCTCCGGACTGGACGTGCTGCACGTGCTCAAGGATGAAGGCGCTGCCATCCGAACGCTGATCGTCTCGATGTATCCCGAGGACCAGTACGCGATCCGGGCCTTGAAGGCCGGCGCCTTCGGCTACGTCAACAAGGGTGGCGATCCGGCCCTCCTGGTGTCGGCCGTGCGCACCGTGGCGCAGGGCCGCAAATACGTGACGCCGGAGATCGCGCAGATGCTGGTGGAGAGCCTCACGGCGCCCTCCACCGAGCAAGCGCACCAGAAGCTCTCCGATCGCGAGCTGCAGACGCTTGTGATGATCGCCTCGGGCAAGCGGCTTTCCGATATCGCCGAGGAGCTGAACCTGAGCCCCAAGACCGTGAGCGTCTACCGGGCGCGCGTGCTGGAGAAGCTGGCTTTGACGAACAATTCCGAGCTGACGGTCTACGCGATCCGTAACGGGCTCGTCGAAAGCTGATTGGTCGCCGCAGCCGGAACCCGCTTCAACGGTAATGTTCCCCGGGCTGTACCCGATAGCAGCGTCATCTTGCTGGGCTACGATCCCCCGTCTTGAGCATGGAGGCCCATCATCGATACCGGATTGCTGAAGGAACTGCGCATCGACGGCGTAGATCGTGAGGAGCGCGAGAGCGGAGCGCCGAAATGGGTCTGGGGCGTGCTTGCAGGCGTCGTCGTGCTCGCCTTGCTCTCAGGCGCCGGCTGGTGGCTCTCCATGGGCTCCAAGCCCCTCACCGTCGAGACGACCACGGTGCGCGCCAACGGACAGGGTGCCTCAGCCGACGCCGTCCTGCAGGCTACCGGTTACGTCACGGCCCGCCGCATGGCCACCGTCTCGGCCCAGATCACGGGCACGCTGACCGAGGTACTGATCGACGAGGGCTTCAAGGTCAAGAAGGGCCAGGTGCTGGCTCGGCTCGAGGACACAGGCCTGAAGGCCGCGCTGACCGCAGCCGAGGCGCAGGTGCAGAGCTCGCAAGCCCAGATCGCTCAGGTGCGCGCCCAGCTGGTTCAGGCCAAGGCCGATGCGGCCCGCGCGGCCGAGCTGGCCCAGAGCGGCATGTCTAGCAAGCAATCGCAGGAGCAGACCGCGACGGCCGTCAAGACGCTCGCAGCCCAGCTGGAGGCTACGCTGCGCCAGGGCGAGGCCGCCGAGGCCCAGGCCCGCATGGCCCGCGTGAACTACGACTACGCCACCGTGCGTGCGCCCTTTGACGGCGTGGTCACGGCGCGCGCCGCGCAGGTGGGCGAAATCATCTCGCCGCTGTCAGCGGGTGGTGGCTTCACCCGCACCGGCGTGGGCACCATCGTCGACATGGACTCGCTCGAAGTGAACGTGGACGTGAACGAGGCCTACATCGCTCAGGTCAAGGCCGACATGCCCTGCGAGGCCGTGCTCGACGCCTATCCCGACTGGAAGATCCCGTCCCATGTTGTGGCCGTCATCCCCAGCGCCGACCGCGGCAAGGCTACGGTCAAGGTGCGAGTGGCCCTGGAGAAGAAGGATGACCGCGTCGTGCCTGACATGGGCGTGCGTGTGAGCTTCCTCGCGACCAAGCCCAAGGTCCAGGAGACACCCGCGCCGGGCGTGCTGCTGCCGGCCAACGCGCTCGCGCAGCGCGACGGGGCCAACGTGGTGTTCGTGGTGATCGACGGGCGAGCGCAGGCACGCACCGTCAAGCTCGGTGCGGATGTCGGCAAGTTCAAGCTGGCCACCGAGGGCGTGAAGGCAGGTGAGACGGTCATCGTCTCGCCACCGGCCGAAGTCAAGAATGGGTCCACCGTCCAGATCAAGGAATGACGAGATGAGCGCACTGATCGAGATCCGCGACCTCTCCAAGGTCTACACCCGTGGCAAGCAAAAGGTCGAGGTGCTGCACAGCATCAACCTCGACGTCCAGCAGGGTGACTTCCTCGCGCTGATGGGCCCGTCGGGCTCTGGCAAGACCACGCTGCTCAACCTCATGGGCGGGCTGGATGCGCCCACCGGCGGCTCGATCAACGTGGCGTCTGAGCGCATCGACAAGTTCTCCGGCGCGCAACTCGCCAAGTGGCGCGCCGCCAAGGTCGGCTTCGTGTTCCAGTTCTATAACCTGATGCCCACGCTGTCGGCGCAGAAGAACGTGGAGCTGCCCCTGCTGCTGACCAAGCTCTCGGGCGCAGAGCGCAAGAAGCGCGCGTCCATCGCCTTGCAGCTCGTGGGCCTGTCCGATCGCGCCAGCCATAAGCCGACCGAGCTCTCGGGCGGCCAGCAGCAACGTGTTTCCATCGCGCGGGCCATCGTCTCCGACCCGACCCTGCTGGTCTGCGATGAGCCGACCGGCGATCTGGATCGCCAATCGGCCGAAGACGTGCTGACCTTGCTGGAAGTGCTCAACCGAGAGCATGGCAAGACCATCGTCATGGTCACGCACGACCCGCGCGCCGCCGCCCATGCCAGCCATACGCTGCATCTCGACAAGGGAACGCTGGTCGAACAGCTTGCTGCCTAAGAGGGGAGCGCGATGAAATACCTTCACCTGATCTGGGCCGCGCTATTCCGGCGCAAGGGCCGGACCTTCCTCACGCTCGTCTCCATCATCACGGCCTTCTTGCTGTTCGGCCTGCTGGACGCGGTGCGCGTGGGCTTCGACGAAGTGGGCAAAAGCGCGAACGGTGCGCAGCGACTGCAGACCGGCTCCAAGCTGAGCTTCATTCAGCTACTGCCGATGTCGCTTTCCGAGCGCATCAAGGCCATCGACGGCGTCAAGGATGCCGCCTATGCCAACTGGTTCGGCGGCGCCTACCAAAAGCCGGAGAACCAGGTCTTCAGTTTCGCGACCTCGCCCAACTACGTCGACATGTATCCGGAGATGGAAGTCTCGGCCGAGGCTCGCAAGGCCCTGGCCGACACGAAGGACGGCGCCATCGTCGGCGAGGGTCTGGTGCGCCGCTTCGGATGGAAAGTCGGCGACAAGGTGCCGATGATCTCCACCATCTTTCCGGACCGCAATGGCAGCCAGAACTGGACCTTCACCATCGTCGGCACGATCAAGGTGACCGACAAGAAGGCCGGCGCCTGGTATGACCAGATGTTCCTGTTCAACTGGAAATACTTCGACGACACGACGCCGTGGAACCAGGGCCAGGTGGGTTGGTACGTCACGCGCGTGAAGGACGTCAACCAGGCCGACCGTGTGCTCAAGGCCATCGACGCGATCTCGGCCAATTCCGACCACGAGACCCGCACCTTGACCGAAGCGGCTGCGATGTCGGGCTGGATGAAGCAGGTGGCCGACATCAACCTCATCGTCACCTCCATCATGGGCGCGGTGTTCTTCACCCTGCTGCTGCTGGCTGGCAACACCATGATGCAGGCCGTTCGCGAGCGCACGGGCGAGATTGCCGTGCTCAAGACGCTCGGCTTCTCGGGCGAGAGCGTGCTCGCTATGGTGCTGGCCGAGTCGGTGCTGCTCCTGGTCATCGGCGGCGTCGTGGGCCTGGGGCTGGCCAGTGCCATTGGACCCACCGTCAGCTCGATGAGCGGTGGCGCACTCAACCTGCCAGCGGCTGGCGCCAAGAGTTGGGCCATCGGTGTCGGGCTGATGCTGTTCTTCGGCCTCGTCGTTGGCATGCTGCCTGCCCTGCGCGCCATGCGCGTGAACATCACCGATGCACTCGCAGGGAGGGCCTGATCCATGACGTTCCTGAAAAACCTCGGGCTCCTCCTCCTCACGGTTGTCGCGCTCGTCGCCTGGGTGATGTTGCCCTGGCAGGGCGCGCTCGCCATCGCCGTGCTGCTGACGGCCTGGATGTTTTTGTTCCGGACTGGCGCGCAGACACGCTCGGTCGCCTCCGTGGGCATCAGCACGCTGACGCAGCGCATGGGTTCCTCGGCCGTCATCGTCGTCGGCATCGCCGGCGTGGTGGGCGTGCTCGTGGCCCTGCTAGCCATGGCCGAAGGCTATGCTGAGACGCTGCGCAACTCCGGCAGCGAGGACACCGCCATCGTGATGCGCGGCGCTTCGGCCAACGAGGTCTCGTCCTCGTTGAGCCGCGACGACATCCTGCAGATCGGGCAGGCGCCCGGCCTCGCCCGCAACGACAAGGGCGAGCCCATCGTCTCGGCCGAGACCGTGGTCGCTGCCAACCTGCCCATCAAGGGCAGCACGACAGGCGACGAAGGTAGCGCTCAGGTCCGAGGTGTCAGCGAAGCGGCCTTCGTCGTGCGGCCCAACGTCAAGATCATCGAGGGCCGGATCTTCCAGCCGGGCCTGCGTGAGCTTGTCGTGGGCAAGGGTGCCGTGCGGCAGTTCGAGGGCCTCAAGGTGGGGGCCACGCTCAAGCTTGGCAACCAGCCCTGGACCATCGTCGGCATCTTCGCCTCCGGTGATGCGATGGAATCGGAGCTGTGGGGCGATGCCAATGCCGTCAACGACGTCTATCGGCCGGGCTCCGGCGGCAGCCGCAACTCGGCCACGGTCAAACTCACCAAGCCTGCCGCGCTCAAAGAGTTCCAGGACTCGCTCGAACACAACCCGCAGCTCAAGGTCAAGGCCAGCACCACGCTGGAGTTCTTCGCCAAGCAAAGCGAGCAGATGACCAAGACCCTGCGCATCATCGGCATCGTGGTGGGCTCCATCATGGCCGTGGGTGCCGTCTTCGGCGCGCTCAACACCATGTTCGCGGCTGTCGCAAGCCGGGCGCGCGAGATCGCGACCCTTCGCGCCATCGGATTCCGCGGCATGCCCGTGGTCATTGCGGTGATGCTAGAGACCATGCTGCTGGCCTTGATCGGTGGTGCCGTCGGTGGCCTGATCGCCTGGGCTGTGTTCAACGGCTACGAGGCCTCGACCATGGCCGCGGGCTCGGTGGGCAAGCTCAGCTTCAACCTGCGCGTGTCAGGCGGCCTGCTTTGGGAGGGCATCAAGTGGGCCCTGGCCATCGGTTTCATCGGGGGCCTGTTCCCGGCCGTACGGGCGGCTTCGCTGCCTGTGACGACGGCGCTGCGGGAGCTCTGAGCGGAGCCTCGCCAAGGGGCTTGAGCTGCGTTGTGCAAAAGCACAATTCGGCGCATGGATATCGTGATCGATATCCACCGCGATTGTGTCCGTAGTCTGCGGAGAGCCGGGCCGTCAGGGCGCGATCGAGAGGCGATCGCGGGGCACGCTTTGCTTGCACCGGGCGCCCTGTATTGGGCGGTCGGACATGCGCTGTAGGCGATGCTGAAGCGCCAGCGAATCACGATGGCGCAAGCCCATGCTTGTCTGACGGCGCATCACACGTCCCTGATCAGAGGTTGGTTGACGTCGACCTGAACCAGGCGCAGACGATCTCGGCCCGGCTTCACCTCTAGGCTGAAGTTCCGGCCCATTCTCGAGCTCTGACAGCCTGTTCTCACCTATGAGGCAGGCTGTTTTGCATTGGATTTCGGTGTCTGATTTGTAGACACTAAATTTCTTGAATTATTGGCATTCATCGCCTATTCATTAAGGCATGC
>JAFALK010000065.1 GCA_019234295.1 Roseateles sp. | reverse complement strand
CGATCTTCCAAAGGAACAAGCAGGGTCAGGACGAATGATCGGCCTGGAAGATCGCCAAGGACATGCCCGCAACATCGAAGCCGCCTGCCAAGCTGGTGCGCGACTGAGCCAAGCTTGCAAGGTCGTCGGTATCGCTGCGCGTACGCTACAGCGCTGGAAGGTGTTAGCGACGGTCTGAATCTGCGCATATTCGCTGGCGAGGACGCGGTTTTGAAGCCCCGGTGAGTCGATGCCGGCGAGCGGCGTGGCACCATGAGTAAAGCCCCGATCCGGGGCTTTGCCCGCTCATCCGCCTCCTTCTTGCGATACGACGGTCCCTCGATGCGCACGACCTCCGCCCGGTGCATCAGCCGGTCCACCAGCGACACCACGCAGGCCGCATTGGGGAACACCTCGCCCCACTCGGCGAACGAGCGGTTCGTCGTCACCACCGTGCTCTTGTGCTGGTAGCGCCGGCTCACCAGTTCAAACAGCAAGTCCGCATGCCGGTTGGAGTAGGACAGGTAGCCCACCTCGTCGATGAGCAGCAAGTCCGGGCGGCCGTAGTGCTGCAAACGTCGGCGCAAGCCCGAATCACTGTCCAGCGCCGCCAACTCGCCCAGCAGTTGGCCCGCCGTGATGAACAGCGCCGTGCGCCCGGCCAGCACGGCCTGGTAGCCGATATTGCAGGCACACATGGATTTGCCCACGCCGTTGGGCCCGACCAGCACCACGTTGGAGGCATCCTTCATGAACGCCAGGGTCATCAATTCCTCGATGGTCCCGCGGTCGCAATGCGTGGGCCAGGCCCAGTCGAAGTCCGCCAGCGGCTTGAAGGCGCCGATGTGGGCCGAGCGCAGGCGCCGCTCCAGGCTGCGGCGATGCCGCTCTTGCCCCTCCCAGTCCAGCAGCTCAGCCACCCACGCCGCACGTTCAGGCTGGGCCATCACCTCGTCCCAGCGAGCCAGCAGTCCGTGCAGACGCAGGCCCGCCGCCTGCTCGCGCAGCGCGACAGCCGCCGCATCTGTTATGGCAGATTTACTCATCGTCGCTCTCCTTGCGGTCATAGGAGCCCAGCTCATGCGCGCGCACCGGCGCATCCCGGCGCGCTACGTGCTCAGGCAGGATCAGGGCGGTCGGCGGCGGTTGGCCGGCCGCATCGCGAGCCCGCTGCAGGGCATGGCGCACGGCGTTGGGATGCGGCACCCCGGCGGTCAACGCCTCGGTGACGGCCGCCTGCAGCTCGCTGGCTCCCGTCAGCCGGGCCCACACCTGCACGCCATGCGCTATGGGTTGCGAGCGCAGCGGCTCGACGCGGTAGCGGTACTTGCGCCTCGTGGCGACCTTCCAGGTCTTGATGGCCTCGAGGCCGCGATGGACCTTGCCCTCGTCGTGAACGACGGCGTCGTCCGAGAAGCAGTGCCCCAGCGCGTTCGTCTCGGAGCTTGCCTCCGCCTGAAAGTAGTCCGCCACCGGCGGCGGTAGTACCAAGTCCATGTCCTGTCTCCGGTGTCCGCTCGACATGGCGTCATGGTCTGACTATGCTTACCTGGCAGCAAGAACACACTAAAAGGTAAGTGCCACCCTTGAGCTCCAGAAAGCAATACACGCCGCTGTCGGCGGCGGTGGACGTGGAAGCCCTCTTCCGGCTGCTCGAGGGCCGCTGGAAGCTGGTCATCCTGTTCCAGCTGTTCGGCGGGAAGGTGCTGCGGTTCTCCGACCTCGAACGTTCGATCACCGGTATCTCGCAAAAGATGCTGGCCCAGCAGCTCCGGCAGCTCGAGGAAGATGGCATCGTCACCCGGACCGTCCACCAGCTGGTGCCGCCCAAGGTGGACTACCGGCTCACGGACTGGGGGCAGCAGTTGTGTCCGGCACTCGATGCCTTGCTGAAGTGGGCCGAATGCCGCGACGACTACGTGACTGCTTCTCGAAGAATTACCCCACAATAGGGGCTGTTTCGAGATATAGCCGAGCCCTGTCAGCAGCCTCAGCGCGACAACGTCGCAGCGGTGCAGCAGTTGCTGCAGCGTCGATGAGCAATGTAGCCTGCGGCGGTTTTTCGCATCTTATGCGTGCCGATTTCTCGCCTTATGGCTGCCACGCGCGCGTAAGCCCCTGATCTACAAGGATGGGGTTTCGCACGTTATGAGCTGCTCAACAATGTTGTTTGTAGGGCGACCCATAACGTGAGAATCTGAGACCCATAAGATGAGAAATCTATGGGTCTTTTCCTATAGATCGTTGTAGACCTTCCCGAGCCGAACGCCAAACACAAGAGCCGGTCCGGGAAGGCTGTCTATGACGATCCGCAGCGAAATCCAGAAGTGGGCCGGAAGGTTGCCGGCGTGGCAACAGCATGTCGCCTGCGAGAACTACTTGCGTGCTGCGCCATACGCGGCAAACAGCGCATGGCTCATGGATGCATGTAATGAGCCCAACTTCGGCGTCTGTCCGTATGCCTGATTGAGGCTTGGCGGCACCTTGAAAAACTGCTCTGACCACGGCAGATCCAGCACCTTGTTCAGATCGAACTTGGTATCGAATGCCAACCCGGCCTGCTTGAATGCGACAGGGTGCATAGCCTTGGCGATCAGAAATTCTCCGGACCGCAGAGTCGTCGTGCGCTGCGTCGTTCCATAAGCTACCTTGACCGCCACTCCATCCTCTTGCTCACGAACCCCCAACACCAAAGCCGGTCTCGGCTTGGGTCCAGGGGAAGTCTCAGGCAAGAAGGGGAAGTGGCACCACACGATGTCGCCAGGCGACGGTGGAGGCCAAGTGCTCATGAGAACAGCGACGATTCGGACAGCACTTTGCCCTTGGGCAAGTGCTTGTTCGCGGCGGCCTTGACCGCCGACAACTGCTGGGCAGTCAGGGGGCCGTCGTCGGCTTCATAGGCAGGCAGAGTTTCCTCGGCAAGCCTAGCCAGAGCAAGATGAACGACCTGAGTCTCAGGAACGCCCAGACGCTTGGCCATATCCTTGACGGTCTTGCGAGTGACACCCAGGACCGAGTCCGTGGGCCGGAACTTCAGCAGTAGGGAATCGCTGGCGGTGGTCATGGATAGCCTCCTTGTCGTATATGGAAAGTATATACGATCCTGCGCGGACGCCATTTTTAGGCCCTCCGATTTGAACGCAGCGCCGCAAGGACGTCTGCGTGATTCATCGTGAGCCGGTTCTGGCAGTACGCGAACCACGAGGCTCCCGCTGACCGCAGCTCTTCGATTTCAGCGTCGGTCACGGGCACCGCCGCGCCGCCCGTCATCGGTGCCGGCGGCACCTACGCCAAGGTCATTCCCAATGCCTATGCATTCGGCATGTGGATGCCGGGCAAGGCCTACACCGGGCCCCTCAGCGACGGTGGCGCAGCTACTCCGAAAGCCTGAAAACACCCACCGCTTCCACCAACTGCTGCGCCTGGGCCTTCAGGCTCTCTGCAGCCGCGGCGCTCTCTTCGACCAGGGCGGCGTTCTGCTGTGTGGCCTGGTCCATCTGCGTCACCGCCTTGCCGACTTGCTCCACGCCCTGGCTTTGCTCGGAACTGGCTGCGCTGATCTCGCCCATGATGTCGGTCACGCGTCGAATCGAGCTCAACAGTTCCTGCATCGTCGCTCCGGCCCGGTCGACCAAGAGCGTGCCCTGTTCGACCCGTTCAACGCTGGCGCCGATCAGGGTCTTGATCTCCTTGGCCGCCTCCGCGCTGCGTTGCGCCAGGCTGCGCACTTCGCTGGCCACCACAGCAAATCCCCGCCCCTGCTCTCCGGCCCGCGCTGCTTCCACCGCGGCGTTGAGCGCCAGGATGTTGGTCTGGAACGCGATGCCGTCGATCACGCCGATGATGTCGACGATCCGCGTCGAGCTGGCATTGATGTCCTTCATGGTGTCGACCACCTGGCCCACCACTTCGCCGCCCTGCACGGCGACGGCGGAGGCGCTGAGCGCCATCTGGTTGGCCTGACGCGCGTTATCGGCGTTTTGCCGAACGGTGGAGCCGAGCTCCTCCATCGAGGCTGCGGTCTCCTGCAGCGCCGAGGCCTGCTGCCCCGTGCGGTCGGACAGGTCCTGGTTGCCCTGAGAGATCTGTGCGCTGGCGGTGGCCACGCCCTCGGCCGTCTCTCGCACCCCGGAGACGACGCGCGCGAGGCTGCCCTGCATGCTCTGCAAGGCTGACTGCAACTCGGCGGCCTCGTCGCGCCCCTGCACCGTGATGCTCTCGCTGAGATCGCCCTCGGCGATCCGGCGGGCGCTGGCCGAGGCCTGCCTGATCGGGCTCACCACCGAGCGCGCCAGAGCGAAGGCGAGAAAGCCGCTCAGCAGCATCGCGGCGATACCCCCGCCGATGAGTATTTGCTGCCCCTGCTGCGCGCTGCGCTCGGCGGCCAGCAGAGCGTCGTCATACAGCGATTGCTGTCGGCGTTCGAGCTCCCGGATCGACTCGCTGTAGGCATCCGCCAGCGGCTTGAGCTGCTGCTCCAGTTCAGCGCGCACATCCTCGCCAGCTTCCCTCTTCTTCAGCAGTTGCGTGCGCGGCGTGCGGAATGCTTCGCGTGCGGCATCGATCCGGGCAATCAAGGCCTTGCCTTCATCACTCAGCATCAGTTCGACCAGGCGCTTGCGCGCGGCCACTGTCGATTCGGAGGTCTTCTCCATGTCGACCTGCCACATCGGCATATGGCTGGTGTCGGCATCGAACACGGCGGCACGGGTACGGATCCAGTTCAGGTCGATGGTCTGACGCCAGCGCACGGCCAATTGCAGTTTTTCATTTTCGATGGTGGCCAGGGTGCGGGTGGTGTGGGCGAGTTCCTGCAGGCGCCAAACACCAACCGTCACGCTGATCGCGAGGATCAACAGGATCACGCCGAAAGCCAGTCCGAGCCGGGCTCCAATTTTCAAGTTTCTCATTCCACTCACACTTCCTCGCCTGGTTTCGGTCGCACGGGCTGTGCGAACCGCAATGAGTCGCCCCGGGTCCTGCGGAGGCCCGTTGGTTTAAGTCAGACGACCGCGGCCTGACCGGCACGTTGACCAATGGTAATTGGCTTGGAATTCGGCAGGCGCCGTAGTACTGCGACTGGCGGTCGCTAGTTAATGCGACTGACCAATCACACCCGTGGGTAGCTGGGCGTCGTGCCGCTGCTTTCAGGCCACGTTCGACATTCGCAGCAGAACCGATGTTCAGGGAGTTCGGCTTGAGGCTGTACTCAGTCGTTTGCGATCAAGGGCTTGAAGGACCGCTGCCCCGGATACCTGCGACACGCGACCACCATGCGGCCACAATTGTGCGGGCAGGATCCCCAACGTCAACGATGCGTTTTGCCTCTTCTTATCTCGCGAAGCGCTTCTCGGCAAGACGCTGCAAGAGTGCGCGATTGACTTTTCTGCGTCCGATCGGGCGCGTGCCATGGAGATCTATCGCCGCGATGAACCGCTGGCACCGCCCTTATTGCGGACGCCACCAGAACTCCTTGCGCTGGACAGGCGTTTCGGGCGGAAGGAGCGGGTTCACGAGTTCAATGACGTTTCGCCGGGACAAGTCGAGTTCTTTGAGGCGCGCTTGAAACAGGCCGTGAAGGAGCCTAGCCACGACGCCATCGCGGACCAGCGATTCCAGGTTCTGGCTTAAGGGCGCGACCCAACGCTCATGTCGTGGGCTCAGAAATACATAGACCGCTGCCGGGTAGTGCAGCAGCAGGCCTGGCGCGACGGTCATGGGCTGCGACGGGAAGGTCGACAACTCGTCCCGGACCTCTACGACGGAACGAGGGAAATAGTCGATGCGCCCCAATTCAAGCATTCGGTACAGGCTCCGAGAGTCCGGAGCCGTTTCCACCCGAAAGCGGTTGGCCTTGAGAATGTCGACATCCGGCCATTGAAGTCCCTGTCCGGCACGGCGTCGAGCCAATTCCGCCCGTCCTGGCGGAGGCTGCCAGTCTGAGAGGGCCGCTTGACGGATCACCGCGACGCGCCAACCGAGCAGTCCTTGATCGAGCGGGATGCGCAGCGGGCGCAACATCTGCTCGCGCGATCGAGTAGTCATCGACCACATGAGGTCAAGACGTGACTCCTGCCGAACCAGCTCCAACTCCAGGCGCCCCTGGCTGATCGAATACGAAGGAACGGATTCCAGGCGCAGAGGCAGCCCCGTTCGCGCCACGGCCGCCGAGAGCAGCCCGACCACGTAGTTGCCAAACAGATCGTGAGGCGCTGTTTCCAAATAGCGGAGCGTGACGGCCGACGAGGGCTCAGCTCGCGCCCTCATTGCGAATACCGTCGTAGCCAGCAGCCATTGTCTTCGGCTGGGCATTCAGACTTCTCCGAAGGTCATCTCCCAACCCATATTAACTGACGACGATCGGCGCCAACTATAGATTGATTGCCAATACAACCTGAGGGCGCCCGGGCTGATTCGCGATTTGGTGAACCCGGAGGAGGCGCCTTTAGGCGCCGTTCATCACCGACAGCTATGCGGGAACGGTCAACCAGAGCGGTGCCGGCGATGGCCGCAATCGCTGCTTCGCAGCCGGCCGCGTCAGGCTGAATGCAGAAGGCGGGCCTTCAGTTGAGCCACTGCCGCAGCAGGCCGTACACCTCGGTGCTCGACAACAAGTCGAGGTGGCCCGTGCCATACACCACCGCCTGGCGCTCCGGTGCGAATCCAAGGCTGAGTGCGGGGTCGCTGTACTGGCCCAGCGCGCTCGCCACAGGCACCAGGCCGTCGCCCAGCAACCTTGCCTTCATGCTTCCGGATGCAGGGCTGAGACTGGCGGCAACGGCAAAGCAGCGGGCGCTTTCCGGCAGGTTGACGCGGTCAGCGCGATGCGAGCCATCGTCGCCGGCAAGGCCTTTCAGAATGTTGCCCAGCCGCAGGTCATTGATGCCCGCGCTGCGTACCTTGCCCAGCCGCGCCAGAGGGGCCGCGTACGGCGCGGCGCCAAGTAGCAGGTCCACGCCATGGCCCGCGCGTTCAAGCGGTGCGCCCTGGTGGGGTGTGCCCAGGCAGATGAGGTCGTTGACGCGGCCTGGCCAACGCAAACCGCCGCGCTGCATCTGAACGCCATGATGGATGGCGCTGCGTGCCACCAGGCCACCCATGCTGTGGCCGAGCATCACCAAGCGTTCGACTGGCACGGGCCATGCGCTGTAAAGCCCCTCCATCAGCGATGCCAGAATGCGGCCATTGGTCGAAACGCTCAGGCCACTGTTGTAGTGGAGGTAGACAGGCGTGTAGCCCAGCTCGCGCGCCAGTGCCTCACCATGGGCATGACCCGCCCGATGCCACTGCAGGTCGTTCATGCACAACCCGTGTAGCAGCACCATCAGCTTCGGTGTCGCGCCGCCGAGGCGAGTGCGCAGCGCGTGGCGTTCCAACGGGAGGGGCCGACCCGAATGGCGGAACTGCATCGTGATCGCCAGCGGGTTGTCGGTCGTGGCGAGGTGGTCGCCCAGCACGCCGTTGAGGGCCGCCAGGACGGCCTCACGCTCCGCTCGCGGCGGCTGATGCGGATCGGCAGCGGCCAAGGCAGGCGCCAGCCAGCCTAACAGGGCTTCGACGGTGCCACCTGCCAAGTGCGTGACGCCGCGCACGGTCTCGTACACCAGGCCAGTGACACCACCCGTGCGTTCGTCCGTCGCGACTGTCCCGCCCAGGCCAGGTATGCGGGGAAGCGTGACGATGCGCGTGTGCATCGCCTCTACCAGGCTGGCCAAGCCAGCCACGGCATCGGTGGTGAGGCGCGCGGCGCCGCGAAGGTCGGCGGCCTGTAGTAAGGGTTGGGTCATGGCAGTGCGCGGCTTGGGCCGGTGGTCAGTGTCATGAGCACATCGGAATACCAAGCGCAGTTCAATCCCAGCGATTCATCCAGAACCGCGTCCCGCGTGGCCATATCCATGCGGCTGGAGTGAACGCCAAGCAGGCACCAGCGTGGTCGGCCTGCAGCGGCGGGTTCGACTCGCGCGAGCACCGGCGAGCCGCTGCACCCGCGGTGCATGCGTGCGTCGGTGAGGAAGTAGCCTTGCCCCTGGAAGCGGACGCCATAGCAGGACGCCACGCTGGCTTGCCGTACCACGGGCAGGTGATGGACGGTGTCGAAGAAGCCGAGTGGGAAGCCCGGAATGGCGAGCCGGTCGCCAACTTCAAACAAGTCGAACCCGACGGGCAGATGCGGCTGCCCGAAGGGATGCACGACACAGCCAGCCGGCATCGCGGCTCGATCTATCTCGATGGCAGCCACGTCAACCTCTC
Organism: Roseateles sp.; assembly: GCA_019234295.1. GTDB lineage: Bacteria > Pseudomonadota > Gammaproteobacteria > Burkholderiales > Burkholderiaceae_C > JAFALK01. The sequence goes on along the minus strand of JAFALK010000065.1, from coordinate 8,233 downwards.
CGGCAATGTCGCTTGCCTGGCTCCACGCGGTCATGCCGTCGCAGTGCAGCAGGATCGACAGCGTGGCCAACTGCGTCAGGTCGCGCGAATCGGTATGCAGTTCGATTTCGATGCGGTCGGGAGCATGCCCCGTCGCGGCATCAAACAGGACATGGCGACTGGTGATCAGGAAGAGACGTTGGTCTCGCTCGAATAAGAAGCCGCTTGCAGATGTCAGGCCCTTGGGGCCTGCAAAGGTGAGCACTCGGGTGACGCCGAAGAGCGCCTCGTCGTGGACTCGCTCGTTAGCTGCGATGCCCCCAGCGGAACGTGCTGGCGAGATGGTCTGTTGTTGCTGCGAATCGTGGCCACGATCCCACGCGTCGCGTCGATCCAACCAGACCTGCTCGCTCTCACCGGTGGCGCCGGGTTGGTTGACGGTGTCAAGCATCGGGTTCGATACTTGCGCCTCGCCGCGGGCGGCTGCCTTGGCCCCCTGACGCTGCAGTTCAGCATGCTCAGCAGAAACGGGCACGGAATGCGCATCGCCGGGTGGCGCGCCCTCGACAAGGGGCGCCGCCTCTTGCGGGGCGGGGGGATCGGATCGGGAAGACATCGGACAACTCCGCTCAAGGACTTGTCCCGTCAAGGGCGACGCTTCCGCCGGTGGCGCTTCAAGCAAGCCAGTTTGGGGCAATGTCACTTGCAGCGTGCCCCGAAGGAACTCAATGTACCTGAAAGGCCTGCTGAACAGGCCAGGACCCTCGCCGCTTCAATGGCAGCGGGCCCAGGTCAAACCTTGTTCCCGGGCATGGTGAAGCGCCGCTTGAGAGCTGCTGAATTTCGGCGAAAAGCTCATGACGCGGTCGACGCTGGCCATGCCCTGGCCGGAACGGATAGAGACGACAGCGTCGAAGCCGCCATCACTTCGTGCTCGAGACATCGGCAAAATCATGAACCGCCCGAGTTCAATGTTGTTGTGCTTGCTGTCGTGCATGTTGTTCTTGTTGTGAGGGATGCGCCGTTGGATGCCGGCCCATGGCGCCGCAACCGGCGCCGGATCGAATGCTCAGAGCGTGCGAATGTTGGACGCCTGCGGGCCCTTGGCGCCTTGCGTCGCCTCGAACTGCACCTTGGCGCCTTCTGCCAGCGAGCGGAAGCCCCCGCCGTTCTTGACTTCGCTGTGGTGAGCGAACAGGTCCTTGCCGCCGTTGTCCGGCGTGATGAAGCCGAAGCCCTTGCCGTCGTCGAACCACTTCACGGTGCCGGTTTGCGTAGTCATGATGTTTCCTTTGGAAAAGTAGAGATGGAGATAACCCTCCGCAGGCGAATGCCGGGCGGAGACAGAAACACTCAAGAACACTCACCGGGGAGTTGCTGAAGCGAGCCGCTCGCAAGAAAGGCCAGGGGGTGGCCTGCGGGGCTGCAGTAAAGACCTTAAGAAAACGGTCTTGCGCGAATCTATGCTGGACAGGGTAGCACGCCTGTCAAGGCCTTCATCGGCAGGTGGGGCGATCGACCTGGTCCATCTGCCCAACGCTGGCGAGTCCGGCCTTTGGATGTCGAAATGAGTAGGACATAGAAGTCCAGCTAGGTAACCCGCCCATGAAGACCATTCACGACCTCAACAAACCTCCGCAGATCAGCGGACGCGTCGAAGCCATCGTCGTTCGAGGCTCGCCGAGAGAGGCCGCACGCACCGTAGAGAGTACTGTGGCCCTCGCCGGCATCGGTCTCAAGGACGACAGACTGGGACAGCGCGGTGAGGCGGAGCTTTCCACGCGGCAGGTCACGCTGATTCAGGCCGAACATCTTGACGTGATCGCCAGGCTGGCGCGTGTCGACCGGGTGGATCCGGTTGGCCTTCGACGCAACCTGGTGGTCTCGGGCATCAACCTGCTCGCGTTGAAGCACGCCAGGCTCCAGGTGGGCGACGTGCTGCTGGAGATCGTCGGCCCCTGCCAGCCTTGTTCTCGCATGGAGGAGACCATCGGTCCGGGTGGCTATGCCGCAATGCGCGGCCATGGGGGCATGACGGCCCGAGTGATCACCACGGGGTCAATCTGCCTGGGCGACTTCGTGAGGGCGCAAACTTAGGCCGTGCCTATCCTGGCTGGTTCACGACCCTGCCTCAGCGCTGGAGCCTTCGCCGTCACCGCTCAACTGGGGCGGCTGGCATTGGACTGGTACCTGCCTCTGGGGCTCCGAGCGCTGACACGCGTTCGGGCAACCGCACCGCGGCGAAGTCGATGAAGGCGCGGCTCTTCATCAGCATCCGCGTTTGCCATCTTTATGCGTGGTCGCGCAATCTTGACGGGATTTTTGTACGCCGCCACGTACAACCTGGAGTGCCGGGAGTCAGTATCCGATGCCCGACGGCCCCATGCCCGCGACCACGATTCCTGCCCCCCACAGCACGCCCTCAGCCATCCGAAAAAGTGTTTCTTCGGATCGCATCGTCATAGAGCTCGCCGCGCCTGCGGACTTGGAGGCGCTGGCCGAACTAGAGCAGATCTGCTTTGCCAGCGACCGCATCGCGCTTCGCAGTTGGCGCAGGCTCCTGAGCTCTGAATCCGCCAGCGTGATCGTCGTGCGACAAGGTGACGGCTCGGCCCGCCTGCGCGGCGCCGCGGTTCTACTGCGGCGTCGTACCAGCTCCGTCGCACGCCTCTATTCGCTTGCCGTTGCCCCGGCACAGCGTGGTCAAGGCCTGGCCGGCCGCTTGCTCGAGGCGGCGCTGCAGCAGGCGCGCGCCGACGGTGCGGCCGTGCTGCGGCTTGAGACTCGGGTCGACAACTATTCGGCACAGCAACTGTTCCGTCGCCACGGCTTCGCCGCGCTCGACCGCCGGTCGGCCTACTACGAGGACGGCGCCACGGCGCTGCGCTTCCAGCGCTCGCTGTGGGACAGCGGCCAGGCCACGCCCGCCCTGGCCCTGAACGCGCCGTTCTACGGCCAGACACTCGACTTCACCTGCGGCCCTTGCGCGCTGCTGATGGCGATGGCGGCGCTGGACGGCAGCATCGTGCTCGACCGCACGGCCGAGATCCGGCTGTGGCGAGAGGCGACGACCGTCTTCATGGCGGCCGGCCACGGCGGCTGCGGGCCCTTTGGCCTCGCGCTGGCCGCCGCGAAGCGCGGCTTCGCGGTCAGCGTCTACGCGCCCGGCGGCCAGGCCATGTTCGTCGATTCGGTCCGCGACGCGCGCAAGAAGGACGTGATCGCGCTTGTCGAGGCCGATTTCCGCGCGAGCCTCGCGCGCACCGACGCACTGATCGTCGACGCGCCGCTCACGCCGCGCCGGCTGATCGAGCACCTGCACGAAGGCGGCGTACCGCTCGTGCTGATCAGCTTGTGGCGCCTACACGGCGAGAAGGGCCCGCATTGGGTCGCGGTGACGGGCTTCGACGGCCAGGTCTTCCGCATCCTGGACCCAATCGTCACAGCCGCGCCCGGCGCCGATCCGGGCATCTCGGTCAGCGTCGAGGAATTCAAGCGCATGGCGCGCTACGGCCGGCGCCGTCACACCGCCGCCGTGATCGTTTCGAAAGGACCCCACTGTGGTTTCTGACCCCCTGATCGTCGTCGAGAAGCTCACCGACTTCCGCTGGGTCGACGCGGCCGACGCGCGCGTCGTCACGGTCGAGGACTTCATCGCAGAGGCCGCCCCCTCGGGCCGCGCTCGCACGAGGCCGCGCAAAGTCATCAATCTATGCCGCAGCTACGACTACTTGAGTCTCGGCTACTACTGCTCGCTGCTCGCCGAGGCCCGCGGCGACCGCGTGACGCCGAGCGTCGAGACCATCCTCGACCTGCAGCACCGGCGCTCACAGCAGGCGTCGCTCGAGCGCCTCGACCGCCTGATCGCCGGCATCGACGCGCTGCCGCGTTCGATCAACGCGTTGACCCTGCACGCGTTCTTCGGCCATATCGAGGACCCGGGGCTCGCCGAGTTTGCGCGCAAGGCCTTTGAGCTGTTCCGCTGCCCGCTGCTCGAGATCGCGCTCGAGCGCGGCGCCGACGGCTGGCGGACCAGCGCGGTGCGCGCGCTCGATCCACTCCACGTCGATCCGATGCGCGACGCGCTGTTCCTCGAGGCGCTCGAGGAGTTCACGCGGCGGCGCTGGAGCCCCGTCCCGGCGCAGACGGCGCCGCGCATGGACCTTGCGATCCTGCACGACCCGACCGACCCGCTGCCGCCGTCCAAGCTCGCGACGCTGCAGCACATCGCCGAGGTCGCGGCGGGCATGGGCATCGCGGTTGAGCTGATCCGCAAGAAGGACTTCTCGCGCCTGACCCAGTTCGACGCGCTGTTCATCCGCGAGACCACGGCGGTCAACCACCACACGTTCAAGTTCGCGAAGAAGGCCGCGACTGAAGGCATGGCCGTGATCGACGACCCGGGCTCGATCCTGCGGTGCACGAACAAGGCCTTCCTCGCCGAGCTGCTGCGCGAGAACGGCGTCGCCACGCCGCGCACGCGCCTCGTGAGCAGGCGCACGCTCGCGCGCATCGGCAACAACCTTGACTACCCGGTCGTGCTCAAAGTACCCGACGGATCGTTCAGCCGCGACGTCAAGAAAGCCCACAACTTCGAGGAGTTCCAGGTGATCGCGGGCGCGATGTTCAAGGACTCCGAGATCGTGCTGGTCCAGGACTTCATGTACACGCCCTACGACTGGCGCGTCGGCGTGCTGAACGGCGAGCCGCTGTTCGCCGCGCGCTACCACATGGTGCGCGACCACTGGCAGATCATCCGCCACGTCGACGACGGCTCGGCGACCGAGGGCCGCACCGAAGCCGTCATGCTGAAAGACCTGCCGGCGCCGGTGCTCGACGCGGCCGTGCGCGCGGCCCGGCTGATCGGCGACGGCTTTTACGGCGTGGACCTCAAGCAGGTCGACGAACAGGCGTTCGTCATCGAGGTCAACGACAACCCCAACCTCGACGTTGGCGCCGAAGACCAGGTCCTCGGTGACGAGCTCTACCGACGCTTGCTCGGTCACTTGCTCGCCAAGTTTGAAAGCGGTAACGCCGCCGCACCCGGCGAGGCCGCGGACGTCGTCATCCGCCTTCCGATCCTTCAATCCGAGAGGAGTCACCATGATCGACACTCCGATGACCCACAGCGACGTGTCGCGCATCGCGGCCTGGGTGCCACCGCGGCTCATCCTGCTGGACGTTGACGCAAGGGACCGCTTCCACGCGCTCGAAATCGCCGCCGTCGCGGCGACCCAGCCGCGCGGCATCGATCCGGCGCCCTGGCTGCGTGCGTTATGGCGGCGTGAGCATGTCGGGTCGACGGTACTTGGTTGTGGGATCGCGATCCCGCACGCGCAGGTGGCCGGCATCACCGAGCCCATGACGATCTACCTGCGCACGCGTTCGCCGCTCGCGTTCGACGCGCCCGAAGACGAGCCGGTTTCGCAACTGCTCGTGATCCTCGTGCCGCCTAACGATGCGCGCGACGAGCACCTGCAGCTGCTGGCGGTCGTGGCCCAGCTGTTTTCAGCTTCGGAATTTCGCGAACGCCTGCTCAGTGCGATGACTGTATCGGCGGTAGGCGAGGTTTTTCGCGAGGGGGTAGCCCGAGTGATTTCTGCCACCTGAAGCAAGCGATCGCCGCCGGTGCTCTGGTGGCTCGTGCGCCGGCGAAAAGCGCTGCACAGGGGCCGTGCGAAGGCGTCAACAGCCGTCCGGCCACGGACATTTGCGCTGGGGACAGCTTGCCGTGGCATCGGATATATCCGTAGTATTTGGTACTTCAACCCCATGTCGATCTGACGTCGACCGCGTTCCCGATGAGCCGAGTCCTGCGCGCGTTCCTCGGTCCTCCGCGAGATCCGCTCGATCCGGCGACGCGACGTCGAACTCAGCTCGCCGCCTTGACGGCCTGGGCCGGCCTGGGCGCGGGTGGACTGTCGGCGGCCTGCTACGGCCCCGAGAAGGCCTTTCTTGGGCTCAACCAGCATGCGGAGCTCGGGCCTGCCCTTGCTCTGCTGATGATCGCTTCCGTGGCCGTCCTGGCCCTGGCATATACGCAGATGCTGCAGCTGTTTCCGCAAGGAGGCGGCAGCTATCGCATCGTCTCGACCTTGCTGGGTGACGCTGCCGGAGTCTTGGCAGGCTCGGCGCTGCTGGTGGACTACATCCTCACCGTCGCCGTGTGCGTGACCAGCGGTAGCGACGCGATGTTCAGCCTATTCCCCGCGTGGTCCCTGTCGCTCAAGCTCCCCCTGGAGCTAGCGTCCGTGGTGCTCCTGGTTGTCATGAACCTGCGAGGTTTGAACGACGCCATGCGCATCCTGCTGCCCGTGGCGCTCGGCTTTCTCCTCACCCACGGCCTCTTGATCATGGGTGGCCTGACCATGAAGGCACCGCACGCTGCGTCGACGGTCGGGGCGTCCTTCGCGGGCGTCATGCGCCTGGCGGAAGTCAGCAGCTGGGCGGCCGTCGCCGGACTGCTCGTCCATGCTTATGGCCTCGGCGGGAGCACCTATTCCGGGCTGGAAGCAGTGTCGAACAACGTCAATCTGCTGGACGAACCGCGCCTGCGGACAGGCCGCCTTGCAATGACCTACGTTGGCTGGTCGCTGGCATTGACCGCCGGCGGCTTGGTGCTCATCTATTCGCTCTGGGGCGTCTCGCCGCGTTCAGGTGTGACCCTCAATGCTGCCGTATTTGCTCAAATTCTGGACGTGACGGGCCTCCCCGCTGTGGCGCGGCAGGGGGTGATGTTCCTGTCCATGGCCCTCGAGGCAGCGCTCCTCTTCGTAGCCGCCAACTCGATCCTGATCTTCGCGCCGGCACTGCTCGCCAACATGGCCTCAGATGCCTGGCTGCCACGCCAGTTCCGGAATCTATCGGTGCGCCTCGTTCGCCAAAACGGGGTCGTGTTCGTTGGAGTTTGCGCGGCAGCCATCCTGCTCCTTACTGGCGGCAAGCTGGGAACGCTGCTCACCTTCTACAGCATCAATGTCTTCATCGGCGTGGCGCTGGCCAAAGCCGCCTTGATCAAGCACTGGTGGGGCATCCGCGGTCATCGACGCGCATGGGTCGTCAGTGCGTTGGTCTCCCTGTTTGGCTTTTGCGCCGCCGCCGGCATTTTGGTCGTGACACTGAAAGATCGATTTTTCGATGGCGGCTGGGCGACGATCTGCTTGACCGCATTGGTCGTTGGTGGATGCTTGGCCGTGCGCCGCCACTACGAGTGGATCGGCACCAAGCGCACCGAGCTGGACGAGCAATTCGCGCTTTCCGCCCAGGCGCTCGTCGACATCCCCGAAGTCCCAAACTTCCTCGACCGCGGAACAGCCGTCATCCTCGCCACCGATCGCCCGGGTCAGGCGATCCATGCGCTCCTCTGGATTCAGCGCCTGTTTCCCGATCAATTCGCCAACGTGCTGTTTGTACGTGTCATCGAAGTCGATGTCGCGACGATGGGGAAGATCGACCAGTGGAACAAAATCAAGGCAGACGCGGACGCGTCGATGGCCCAGATGGTCGGATTTTGCGCCTATGCAGGTCTCCACGCTGAAGGCGTCATTGCACACGCCACGGATCCGGTGCAGGAACTAGAGCGGCTGCTGAGCCAGGCCGTTCAAGAGCGGGCCGATGCTGTTTGCTTCGCCAACAAGCTGATCCTGCCGCCCCGCCAGCGGCTCGCCGAGTGGCTCCATAACGGCACGGCGCTGCATCTGCAGCGACGCTTACATGAGCTGGGTATTCCGCTCGTCATCCTGCCGATCAAGCTCGGCGGCTAAGCCTGGCCTGCGTAGGCGCATTGCATCTTGCTGTAGCACCCCCGGCGGGTGATGTCCCGGGAGAGGGTGTGAGAAATTGAGGTGAGCCACCGATGGGGGTGGCCATCGTGAATGAACCCGGGATATGGTTGAGGTGCGACCCAAGCAACTTGACCCTAGGAGAAAACACGATGACCGCCTCCACGATCGCATTGGCGGAACTCGCCGAGAAGGGATCCGGCATCGACGCGTTGCGCCAGATGGTGGCAGCACTCGCGACCGCTTCTGACGCGACAATTGAAAAGCGCCTAGCTCGTTAACAGACGCAAGATCAGCAGCCCTGACAACCCACAGTTTGTGTAGAGCTAGGGCTACGCTGATTAAGTTGGCGCTTCCGGGTTGATCAGGTGGCAAGGCTGCATGCGTCTTGGCAACATGACGGCATGAAGCAAACAACCCTTGCAGCGGCTGCAGATCAGGGGGCGGAGTTTGAGCGATTTCGCAAGCCCACC
>JAFALK010000068.1 GCA_019234295.1 Roseateles sp. | reverse complement strand
CTCGGCTGCTTGAGGCCAGTTCAGTGGAGCTCCGCGCTTGGCTCTCCGTGATCGAGCGCGAAGGCGACGTCGCCGGACTCGCGGGCCTAGATCAGCCCTGACGGAAACGCCGCGGCGGAGTCAAGAGGGTCTCGAGGCCACGCTTACGATACATCCGCAGAACCGGCGTCGCCGCCAACGCGCGGATCATCGATGTCGGCGGCGGTGAAGCCACGCTCGTCGAGGACCTGATTGGTGCCGGCTACCTCACAAGATCACCGTGCTGGACATCGCCGAGCGGGCCCTCGCGGTCTGCCAAGCGCGGCTCGCAGAGCGTGCCGGAATCGTGGACTGGCTGGCGGCAGATGTACTGGAATACAGCTTCGAGCCGCATTCAATCGACGTGTGGCACGACCGGGCTGTCTTTCATTTCCTCACCGAGCACGAGCAACGTCAGCGCTATGTCGCCCAGCTCATGATGGCCCTGAAGCCCCTGAAGCCCGGCGGTTTCCCCATCGTCGGTGCCTTCGGCCCGCAGGAGCCTACCCAGCTTGCCGGTTGCGCGCTACTCATCGGGCAAGCTGCACGGTGAGTTCGGCGCCCCCTTCCAGCTCCTGGACCACTCCACAAGCCTGCACACCATGCCCTGGGGCTCAAAGCAACAGATCGTCTACTGCTATTGCAGGCGCGAACACTGAGGCGGGAAGCGCCCTCGACCGCGACGGTCTGGTCCTAAGGCTTGAATTCCACCCAGACCTCGAAGCTGGCGTCCGCGCCCTTCATCTCGGAGGGCGGCGCCGGATAGCTGGCCGCGCGTACCGACTGCAGCGCCGCGCGGTCAACCATGGCCATGCCGCTGCCTATCAGCACTCGCTCTGCAACCGGATGCACGCCGTGCAGGGTGAACGCGACGCGCGTGCGCCCTTGGAAGCCTGAGGCGGCAGCCGCGGGCGGATAGACGAAGGCGGCTTGCACGGCGGCGCGTACCTTGGCGACATATTCGGCCGAAGGCCCCACCGGCCCGGCAACCAAGGGAGGCGGCGCGGGCACCGGGGCGGGGGCTGCGACGGGCACGGTCGGCGCGGGCGCGGGGCTTGCAACGGCAGCCACGGGTTCTGGGGCCGGTGCCATGACGGGAACGGGCGGCGGCGTCTGCTGCGGCATCGGAGGCTGCGGAACCCGGACGCGCTGCACAGGCTGAGGCTGCGGTGCGGGCGGCGGCGGCTCAGGTGCCGGCGGCTGCGGTGTGGGCGTCGCAGCCTCGATCTCTAGCGGCAGACGGCGCAGCGGCGGCTGCGCCGGATGCAGGACCACCCAGGCCAGCAGGCCACCGACGACCAGCACTTCTAGCGAGAGCGCCATGCCGAAGGCCCGCCAGTACGGCGAAGTCACGGGGGCGTATGTCGTCACGGTGCGTTCACGGTGCGCGCGGCGAGGCCAATCTGCGCAGCGCCGCCGCCGCGCACGGCGTCGATGGCGTCCATCAGCTGCTGCAGGTTCACATGCTCGCCGCCGGCGATCGTCACCGACAGGTGTTCCGGGTCGCGTGTGCTGACCAGGGTGCTGATCTCGGCGGCCGTCATGGCGCGGCCATCCACGAACATCGCGCCGTCCTCATGGACCTCCACCAGCAGCTTGGGCGCCGGCATCTTCGTGGCGGTGCTGCTGGTGGGCAGCTTGCTCACGTGACCCGAGGTCGGGATCATGCGCAGCGTCATCATCGCGAAGAAGACCAGCAGGAACAGCATGATGTCGATCATCGGGATGATCTCGATCCGCGCCTTGCGAGTTTCGAAATAGCGCATGGTGCTTCAGACGGCCTTGAGTCGGGCGCTGACACCGGGCAGGGTGTCGCGGCGATTGAGCAGCATGACCTTGATGGTCTCGAGCTGGTGCACGATGACCCGGACCCGGGTGCTCAGCCAGTTGAAGAACAGCAGGCCCAGCATGGCGATGAACAGCCCGCAGGCCGTGGCGATGAGCGCCTCGGCGATGCCGCCCGTGACCTGCGAGGCGCCGTTCTGCACATCGTCCAGCACCGAGAACGCGTGGAACATGCCGATGATGGTTCCGAACAGGCCCAGCAGCGGCGCCAGCGTGATGACGGTGTCGAGCACCCACAGCGAGCGATCGAGCAGCGGCACCTCGTGCATCAGCGCCTCTTCGAGGTGGCTGGCTGCGGCCTCGCGGCTCGCCTGCGGGTCTTCGCTGTCCATTGCGCGAATCATGCGCAACTGCGGCTGTCCCGCGTGCCGCTGCATCTTCTGCTGGGCCGCTGGCGACTGCAGTGTCGGATCCTCGCGCAGGAGCTGCATCAGCTCCTCGCCGGCCTGCTGCATGTGCAGCAAGTGGCGGCTGCGCTCGATGATCACGGTCAGCGCCACGAGGAGCAGCACGGCCATCAGATAGAGCGTGCCGCCGGAGCCGTTGGCCAATTCGACCATTTTGGAGAGATTCATATGGGCTCCGATCCTGCTCAGAAGTCCACGCGTCCCGACACCATGGCGCTGCGCGGGGCCTGCCACTGGTACTGCGTGGCGGGGTTGCTCAGCGGGCCAGTCACGGCGACGATGTTCTGCTTGTTGCTGAGGTTGAAGACGCTGACCTGGATGCGCGCCGCCTTGGCCCAGGCGAAGTCGAGGTGCTCGAAGCTGTAGGCCACGTTCAGGTCGGTGTTGTCGATGTGCGGCAGTTGGCCGCCGAGCTTGGTGCTGAGCTGCTCGCCGATGCGCTTGAAGATCAGCGAGGCATCCCAGCCACCTTGCTTGAAGAGCAGGCCGAAGGCGCTGGTCATGTTGGGTGCGTTGGGCACCTCGCCCGTCGGCTGGCCCACGGCAGCGTTCGACGACTGGTACTCAGCCTTGTTGATCGTGTAGTTGGCATAGGCCGACACACCGGCGCCGATCACATACGTTGCTTCCAGTTCCACGCCCTTGTAGGTGGCACCGCCAGCATTGATGTAGTTGGGGTTGGCGTTGGTGCCGGTGTTGAGCTGCATGTTCTTCATGTCGATGTCGTAGACATCGGCAGAAGCCGTCCAGCCTGCGGCGCTATGGACCCAGCCAAGCTGGTAGTTGGTGGTCTCCTGCGGGGCCGGCGGTGTGGCCGTGGCCGAGCCGACGCCGAGGAAGGGCACTTGCATGCCTTTTGCGTACTGCGCGTAGATCGAGTCCTCGGCGCCCAGGCGCTGGTTGGCCGTCAGGTAGGGCAGGTTGGCGTGGTAGGTGTATTCGTAGTGCTGGGGAACGAGGGCCTTCTGGTTCAGGTTGGACTCCAGGCCCATGTGGTAGTTCATGGTCTTGAAGCCCGGCGTCACCGTCAGGCCCGGCGCCGCGGCCCACTCGAATTCGACGAAGGGTTGGACCTGGGCCCAGTGCGAGGCCTGCGTGTCGAAGTTGCTGCTGGTAACAACGCCCGCCGGGTAGGCCGGGGAGGCTCCAGGCAAAACGGTGAGTGTGGTCAGGTCAGCCTCGATGTTGCGGCGCTCGGTGGAGGAACCTTCAAACCAGGCACCCAGGCGCAGCAGGCCGGCCTCGAACTTGCGCGTGGTCTTGAGCACATCGCCCCAGACGCGGTATTCGTTGAGCTTGAAGTAGCCCGGCACGTCGCCATTGGCTAGCGTGTGCTTCTTCTTGAGCAAGTCGCTGAAAGTCAGCGAAGCATCGGCCGTGCCGTTGTACTGCGAGGGATCCTGTCCCGCGACGGTGTTGTTGATGTAGGAGTAGGTGTAGAGGTTGTTGTCCAGCTCCCAGCCCGATGTGAAGCGGCCCTGGAAACGGACGTATTCCATGTCCGTCTGCTTGTCTTGGTAGTTGAAGTTCTTGTAGCCCTGGCTGGCCGGGTTGTTGTTGAGGTTGTAGTTCTGGCCGAGGGCAGCGACCTGCGCCATGGTGGGGCCGCTGGCGTTGTCAGGGGTGTAGGTCTTCACGCCCGACACGCTGGCAAACAACGTGACCAGGAAATTGTCGCCCGCGGGTGCCTGGAGCTTGGCGGTGAAGTTCCGGTTGACCTGGCCCGATTGCGAGAGGTAGCCCTCCGAGCTCATGTGCTGCAGATTGAGTTGCAGCGTCGCATCGTTGGACATGCGGCCGGTCTCGTAGGAAACGCCCTCGAGCACGGTGTTCCAGCGGCCGACCGAGCCGTAGACGCGCATGAGCTGCTGTTCCGACGGGGCCTTGGAGAAGATGTTGACGCTGCCGCCGTAGGTCGAATAGCCGATATTGCTGGCATTGCCCGGGCCACGCTCGATCAGCATGCCGCCGATCACCGAGGCGGGGAAGTAGGCGGTGGAGTGATGGGTCGGACCGTTGGTGTCGCCGAAAGGGATGCCGTCGAAGGTGACGTTGTATTCGCCGTCCTGGAAGCCGCGCAGCGTCATCTTCTGGTCGGACAGGCCGGGGCCGTTGGTCGCTGGCATCGAGGAAATGCTGGGCGCGATGCCGAGGATGGTGTTGAAGTTGCCGGTCGGCGGCGTCGAGTTCTCGATGAAGGCTCGGGAGATGAAGGACTGAGGTTCCGTGGCGCTCAGGTTGGCCTGCGACGGCGCAACGGCCGCCGCGGTGCCAGTCTCCACCCGGAGCGAGGCCGTGCTGGCCGCACCGGCGCCGCTGCTGCCGCCAACCGTGCCAAGGTCAACCGTCTGGCCGGGTGTCTGCGACGGAGACTGCGATTGGGCGTGGACGCCAGCCGAAGCAGCGGCGAGCGCCAGCAGCGTGATCCAGGCTTTGCGGGGATAGGGGCAATAGAGGGACATGGTGGGCCTTTGCAGGAAGCGTTGAGTTATGTGGGAGCGCTACAAAAGCCGAGAACTGTAGAAATCGAATAAGACAATTCCGTTAATCCCACGAGCATTGCGCGCAAGCAGAAGCACGCGTTGTTCTCGCTCCACAACTCACGGCCGGGCACAGCGGTCGTAACGACTCCTTAACGTGCAACCGATACCGTGCCGCGCGATTTGCCCTGTCAAATCCAAAGCTAAATCACGAGGAATTCCATGCGTCCAAGGTTGATGAAATTCGATGCCCGCGGCTGTACTCAAGCTTGGCGACAAGTCCTGATCGCCTTTGCCGCCGCCGCAACCCTCGCCGCTTCGGCGTTGGCACAGCCGCAGGCGAGCGCGGACCCGGCGTCGGCCGTGGTCTTTCGCTTCGCGACCGTGGGCGACAGCCGTCAAGATCCGAAGAACAAGAGCCTGGACGGACAAGATAGGCGCTGGTTGCAGAACACGCGCGTGCTGGCCCGCATGCTCGAAGAAATCTCGGCTCATCGTGCCCAGGCCCTCATCTTCAACGGCGACATGGTCATGGGCTACACGCACGATCAGGCGCAGCTGGAACGCGAATATGCGTACTGGCGCGGCATGGTGGCCGGCCTGATGGAGCGCGGAACCTACGTCTTGCCGGTGCCTGGCAATCACGAGATGCAGATGCCGACGCCGCAGCCCAACGGCAAGTCCGTCAAGCTCGCTCAGCCCGAGCTGGTCGACGCCTGGCGCGCGAACATGGCGGACCTGATCGTCGACGAGGCGCGCTGGCAGCGCACGACGGGGCTGGCTCTCGGGGGCTGGAATCCTGACAACAACCCTGCGATCGGCAGTGACGGTGTCTCCAGCTCACAGCGCCAGCTCAGTTACTCGCTCGATGCGGGTCCGGTGCATATCGCCGTGATCAACACCGATCCCGTGGGGCACGACAGCGCGGCACCGGTGGCCTGGCTGCGCGAGGATCTTGCTGCTGCGCGCGCGCGAGGTGCCAAGCGCTTCTTCGTCTTCGGCCACAAGATGGCCTTCAGCTATGACTTCAATCCGCATCTGGCCGACAAAGAAACCGGCCTGGAGGTTCGGCCTGCCGAACGCGAAGCCTTCTGGGACGTGATCGAAGCCTTCGGCGCCACCTATTTCTGCGGACACGAGCACATCTACCACGCCTCGCAGCCCCGAGCCTCGGACGGCGGCCGAGCCTGGCAAGTGATTGTTGGCTCCGGCGGCTCTCCCTTTGCGGCCGCGCCCGGCGAAGGCAGTCGCGCTAGCGATCGGATGTACGCCTGGGCGGAGGTGGCTGTGCACGGTGACGGCAGTACCGAGATCGTCGTCCGGGGTTTTGACGATCACCTCGGGCCAACCCAGGTGATCGAGCAATGGTCGCTGCCCTGAATTTGTTTCGCGCCGGGCGCGACACTCCTGCGCAGAATCAGCGTTAACCCTCATAAGCTGCTGAGATACTCCATCCCGAGACAAAAAAAAGGGATGGAGTACCCTGAACAATGAGCAGCCCACGCAGCAACACCGGTCTTCCCAGCGTCCTCAGACAGTTGGGCAAGATGACGGCGATCCGCGACACCTATCTCGTCGAGCAGAGCCTGTTGCGCACCCTGGGGCCCTTGCTCGGCGTGACCTGCACATCGCTGTACCGCATCGATGCGCAAGGCCTTGTCGTGCGCTCACTTCATCATTCGCGTGCCGTCACCGCCGATGAAGGCGGTATGCAGCGCGTGACCGAGAACATCGAGGAAGTGGCCAACGAGGAGGGCCTGCCGGAAGAGCTGCTCGACCTGTTGGAGAACGTACGCCTGCTCGACAAGCCCAGCAGCCGGCAGCACGGCGCGGAGCACCTCATCTGCTACCCCATCCACGGTGGCGGCGAGCTCTGCGGCTACTTCGTGCTACATCGCGAGCTCGACATCAGTTCGGCCGAGGACAGCATCGTGCGCGGTGTGCTGGAGGTCTTTAACAATTTTTACGATCTGCTCGATACGAGCCAGCGCGATCGCCTGACCGGCCTGCTGAACCGCTACTCGCTGGAGCTGAACCTGGACCGGCTCTGGAACCTGCTGCACGCCCGCTCCCACGCTCCGGCAACGGTGCGGGAATCGCGGCGCGAGGAGCTGTCGCAACGCTATTGGCTCGCCATCCTCGACGTCGATCACTTCAAGAACATCAACGACACCTACGGCCACCTCATCGGCGATGAGGTGCTGATCGTGGTGACGCGCCTGCTGGAGGCCTCGTTCCGGCGCTCGGACCTGATCTACCGCTACGGCGGCGAGGAGTTCATCGCCATCGTCGCTGCCAACGATCTGGAGGGAGCGGTCCGCGTCTTCGAGAGGGCGCGCCGCAAGATCGAGAGCTTCAAGTTCCCGCGCGTGGGCCAGGTGACGATCAGCGGCGGCTTTAGCGGCGCCGATCCGGTCGTTCTGCCCCAAGAAGTGATCAATCGCGCCGACAGCGCGCTCTACGAGTCCAAGAAGGCCGGGCGCAACTGCATCAGCCACTACGAGAGCCTGGTCCAGCAGGGCGTGCTCAAGGAAGTCAGCGCCGGTAGCGTCGACCTCTTCTAGACCGAGTTCTGTTCAGATGGAAGTCTGAACGTCTCAACCCGCTCCCGTCTCCCCTAAGGACGCAAGCGATGACACGAGCCCGAAAGGCACTCCCGGCGCAAGTGGATGGGGCGCACCTGATCAGCGCGGGCATGCTGGCGTCGGTGCGCCCGCGACCGCTGATCGAGCAAGAGGCGGCGTGGCGTCAGCCGCTCGACCCGGACCGCTTGCGCTTCATGCTCACGGTGCGCGTGATCAGGCAAGAAACTGTCTCAGGCCGCCGCTGTTCGCCCTGAGCGTCCCGAACCCTGGCGCGACGCGCTGCTCGCCGAGATCGCACACGAGCAAAGCGTGAGCAGCCGCGGGCGCAGCGACCCGCACGGGTTCAGGCGCAAGAAGAGCAACTTTGATGTCGACCGGCGCGGCGTCGTCCTGCATCGCCAGCATCCGCTGACGCCCGTTCTGCGTCTCTGAACGGTCATTCTTCTGGACCCTCTCAGCAAAACCCCTCCCTGACGAACGGCACCCCGCCGAGGCCTCAGTAGACTCCGCCGCTTCCCAGACCCACTCTTTTGCGCCGGAAACCCTGCTGATGCTCAAGCTCAAGAAACTGCCGTACGCCCTGACACTGTCCAGCCTGCTCCTGCCCTCGGTGCTTTGGGCGGCCAAGGCCGAGCCCGAGCTCGTCAACGCGATCCGCGACCAGGGCTTGAATCACTCGCAGGTGATGCAAACGCTGCAGCATCTCACCGATGACATCGGCCCGCGCCTGACGAACTCGCCTCAGATGCGCGAGGCCAACCGCTGGACCATGGAGCAGCTGAAGAGCTGGGGCCTCGCCAATTCGCATCTCGAGGCCTACGAGTTCGGCCGCGGCTGGACTTATTCCCACGCCAGCATTGACCTGCTGTCGCCGCGCAAGACCACGCTGTTCGGCATCCCGCTGGCCTGGACGCCGGGCACTTCGGGCACGGTGGAGGCCGAGGTGGTCTACCTGGACGCGGTCACCGAGGCAGAGCTGCAGCAATACAAGGGCAAGCTCAAGGGCAAGGTGGTGATGCTCAACGAGCCGGTTGAATCCACCGAGCCGCGCCGCGAGATGTCCAAGCGCTACTCGGCCGCCGAGTTGTCCGAGATGAAGAATTTTGACCTGAAGGCACCCGACAGCAACGCCTCGCCTGCCGAAGACAGCATCGCCCAGCGCCGCAAGATGCGGCAATTCAACCAGGCGCGCGAAGCCTTCCTCAAAGCCGAGCAGGTGCGCGGCGCGCTGTTCCGCAGCTTCTGGGACGGCGGCCCAATCGTGGTGCAAGGCCAAAACCATCGCGTGGGCAAGACCTTCCCCGTGCCAGCGCTCATGCTCGGCGCCGAGCAGTACAACCTGCTGGCCCGAATGCTTGAGCGCGGCGAGACGCCGAAGATTGCCTTCAACGTCGAGGCCAAGTTCTACGACGAAGACGTCAACGCTCACAACACCATCGCCGAAATCCCGGGCGCTGGCGACAAGCCCGAGATCGTGATGCTCGGCGCCCACCTGGACTCCTGGCACGGCGCCACCGGCGGCGTGGACAACGCGGCCGGCGTGGCCATCACCATGGAAGCCATGCGCATTCTCAAGGCCATCAACTTCCAGCCCAAGCGCACCATCCGCATCGCGCTGTGGAGCGGCGAGGAGGAGGGCCTGCTCGGATCGGCCGCCTACGTCGAGCAGCATTTCGCCACCCGCCCCAAGCCCACCGATCCGAAGGAGCGCGAGCAAAGCAGCTGGATGCGGCCCCCAAGCTGGCCCCTCACCACGCTGCCCGAGCACGAGCTGCTGTCGGTTTACTTCAACGTGGACAACGGCAGCGGCAAGCTCCGCGGCATCTACACCCAGGGCAACGCGGCCGTGCGCGCCAGCTTCGCCGACTGGTTCGGCCAGGTCGGCGACCTCAGCGAAGGCACGATCACCAACAACAGCACCGGCTCGACCGACCACGTGTCATTCGACAAGGTGGGGCTGCCGGCCTTCCAGTTCATCCAGGATCCGCTGGACTACTTCACGCGCCTGCACCACACCCACGTCGACTCCTACGATCATGCCGTGCCCGAAGACATGAAGCAGGCCGCCGTGGTGCTGGCCACCCTGGTCTACAACGCCTCCATTGCGGATGCCCGCCTTCCGCGCAAGCCCATGCCCACCGAGGCCAGCGCGACTGAAAAGGCGCAGCAGAAGGAACTGGCGGAGAAGCGTCGGCGCAGCAAAGAGCGCAAGGCCTTGAGCGATCTGTCGGGCGCCAACTGAGCTCGGCTTGGGGCTGGCCGGGGTCCGCGCTTGAGCCAACAGACGCCAACAGGCCGGTCCTTGCCGTCATCAAATTGCTGCCAGGCGCGGTTAGCATGCGCCAAGCCACCAGACAGATCATTCCGCCCCGATGCCGCCAGTTGTCGGTTCAGCCCCTCATCGTCGCGTGCCGGTCCGCTACCGGGTCGGGGCTGCCGCTCTCGCGCTGCTGGCCCTGGGCGCCAGCAACGCGAGGGCTGACGAGAGGACGTTCACCGCCTGCGCCGATCCGCCGCAATGGACCCTGATGGTCCAGGACAGTTCCGGCCACGTGACGCTCTCAAGCGGCACCTTCTCGTTCGACGTCCTCGAAGCGGCCATGGCCCGAATGGGCCGGTCCGTGCGCTTCCTGAACATGCCCTGGCCTCGCTGCATGCAATTGGTGGAAGTGGGCGAAGTCGACTTCGCGCTCGGCGCCTACTACAGCGACGAGCGCGCAAGGCGCTTCAGCTACAGCATCGCCTACAGCAAGGGCACGCCACAGGTGTTCTACATGCGCCAGCGGCCGGTCCGGATCGCCAGCAAGGCCGACCTGCTGCGCCATCGCGGCTGCGGGCTGCGCGGCGGCAGCTACGACCACTACGGCCTGCAGAGCAAGGACCTGGACCTGGGCGTCGGAACCTACGACCGCCTGATCATGAAGCTGCGGGCGGGCCGCTGCGACTACTTCGTCGAGGAGCTAGAGGTCATTGCCGGCTACAAGCTGATCGGCAACGACTACCTCGCCGACCACGACCTGGTTCACGATCTCGTGCCCGGCGTCGTCGCGCCGGCGGCATACCTGATCGCGGGGCTCAACAGTCGCGGCGCCGCCCTGATGCCGCAGCTCAACATCGAGCTGCTGAACCTGATCCGCTCGGGGCAGGCAGCGCAGCTGTGGCGCAGGCACGCGGGCGACATTCCCTATCAGACGCCTTGAATGCGTGGTCAGGACGCCGCACGGCATGCCGCATTCGCGGCTAGTATGAAGGCCAGACGCACTGGCGCTCAAGTAGCGAGCTAGGTGCGCGCAGGTCGGGGAGACGACTGCCAGACAGGGGTGTTCCATGTCCAAGCTTTCGCTACGCAGCTACACGATCAAGTCCCGCCTTTTCATGCTGGCCGCACTGGCCATCCTGACCATGCTGCTGATCGGTGGCCACGGGCTCTGGAGCCTGTCGCAGGCGCGCGTCAAGTTCGTGCATTACATCAACAACGACGTCGAGTCGCTGAGCCAGCTGGCCGACATCCGCGCCGGAGTCGGGAACCTGCGCCGCTACGAGAAGGACACGCTGATCAACCTGGCCGACGCGAAGACCGTCGAACGCTACCGCAAGGAATGGGGCGAGACCTACGAGAAGGTCATGCAAGGGCTCGAAAAGGTGCAGACGCTCGACATCGCCCCCGACGTGAAGAAGATCCCGCCTGAAATGCAAAAGGCCCTGGGCGAATACCGCACCGGCCTTGGCGGGATCGTCGACCGGGTGCTCAAGGGCGAATTCCCTGACACGGGGGCCGCCAACAAGGCCATGGAACCCCTCAAGGGACCGGTGCGGGCCGTCGACAAGACGCTCGCGCAGATGACCGAGCTCATCGGCCAGCATTCGGCCGAGGAGGTCAAGGCGCTCGATGTGCAGGCGCAAACGATCCGCCGTGACCTGACGCTCGTCATCGTTGCCGGCATCCTCATCATCGGCGTCTACACCTTCTTCAACATCCGCTCTATCCTCGATCCGCTCGACCGCGCCGTGGCCAGCACCGAGCGCATGGCCCAACACGACCTCAGCGAGACCATCGACGCCGAGGGTCTGGACGAAACGGCCGTCATGATGCGCGGCGTTCGCAGCATGCAGCAGTCGCTCTTCGAGGTGGTCAGCAACGTGCGCAACTCGACCGACAGCATCGCCACTGCATCGGCAGAAGTTGCTGCCGGTGGGCAGGACCTGTCCTTGCGCACCGAGCAGACCGCTTCCAACCTCGAGCAGACCGCCTCGGCCATGGAAGAGCTCACCGCGAGCGTCACACATAACGCCGAATCCGCACGCAAAGCCGACGAACTGGCCCGCAGCGCCGCCAGCGTGGCCCAGCGCGGGGGCGCGGTGGTGGGCGAGGTCGTCGAGACCATGAGCCGCATCAGCCACTCCTCGGGCAAGATTGCCGACATCATCGGCACCATTGATGGCATCGCCTTCCAGACCAATATCCTCGCGCTGAACGCGGCCGTGGAAGCCGCACGAGCCGGCGAGCAGGGCCGCGGCTTCGCGGTCGTGGCTGGCGAGGTGCGGACGCTGGCCCAGCGGTCCGCCGCGGCGGCCAAGGAGATCAAGGATCTGATCACGGCCAGCGGCGAGAACGTCGCCAACGGCGCGGAGCTCGTCGAACGAGCCGGCCACACGATGCAGGAGATTGTCAGCGCCATCGAGCGCGTGACAAGCATCGTGGGCGAGATCAGCACCGCCTCGCGCGAGCAAAGCACGGGCATCGGCCAGATCAGCCAAGCCATCGCCAACTTGGATCAGATGACGCAGAGCAACGCGGCCTTGGTCGAGCAGTCGGCTGCTGCGGCTCAGAGCCTGCAGCAGCAGGCGGACGAACTGGCGAAGTCGGTGGCCATCTTCAAGCTGGCGTGAACCAGGCCTGCTCCAGCTGCGCCGGCAGCCGCGCGAGGATCTCGTCCGACAGCTCAGGAGCCGCCTCGTGCGTGGCGCGCGCCAGCACCATCCCGCCCACAAGCGCCGACAGACTCAAGATAGCGCGGGCCTTGTCGGCTTCGTCCGGCGCTTGCACGACCGTGCCGTCGGGCCGATGGCAGGCCAACTCTCGCAGATAGCCGGCGATGCCGCGCGCCGATGCCCCGGACACCGGGCCCATCTCGCGCGCGGCATCGGCGGCCAGGGTCGGCATGGGGCAGCCGTTGCCGGCGCGGTCACGGTGGTGCGGATGCAGGTACTGGCGAAAATGCTCTGCTGCGCCAAGGCCTTCGAGTCGCTCGACGAGCTTCTCGGTCGAATGGGCGTAGACGCGGTCGATCACCTCGGCCGCCAGCGCCTCCTTGGAGGCGAAATGCCCATAGAAGCCGCCGTGCGTGAAGCCGGCCGCCGCCATGATCTCGGCCACGCCCACGCCTTGGATGCCGCGCTCACGGAACAGGCGCGAGGCCGCCTCCAGGATGGCCTCCCGGTTCTCGGCCGATTGCTGCTTGCTGACCTTCATGCCCTGATGCCCTGATGCCCTGTGCCCTGACGTCCCGACGTCCTGATGCCCCATTTTTAATTATGGTCATCATGATTGAAGTTTATGATGACGTCAATCATCAAACAGAAAGCCATCATGCCAGCCTTGTCGCTTTCCGCGCCCTTCGCCCGCCGCCTGGAGTCGGACGGCCGGCACTATGCCTGGGTCATCGCCGGTCTGACCTTCCTGACCATGCTCTTCATGTCGGCTGCGCTGGGCTTGCCCGGCGCGATGCTGCAGCCGCTGGCCAAGGAGTTCGGCTGGAGTGTGGGGCAGATCTCCTCGGCGCTGGCGCTGCGGCTTGTGCTCTTCGGGTTGACGGGGCCGTTCTCGGCCGTGCTCATGGAGCGCTTCGGTATGCGTGCCGTGATGTGCACGGCCATGGCACTGGTCGGCGGCGGCATGTTCCTGGCCAGCGCCATGAACTCCTTGTGGCAGCTGGTGCTGCTGTGGGGCGTGATGCTGGGCCTGGGCAGCGGCATGACTGCCCTGGTCCTCGGTGCCGTGGTCTCCAACCGCTGGTTCGCGATGCGGCGAGGTCTTGTCATGGGAATGCTGACGGCCAGCGCGGCCACGGGGCAACTGGCCTGCCTGCCCGTCGCGGCCTGGATGATCCAGAACTGGGGCTGGCGCGCGCCGCTGCTGCCGCTGGGACTGATCTGCTTCGCGATCATGGCGCTCGTGTGGCTGTTCATGCGCGACAGGCCTGCCGACGTGGGCCTGCGCGCTTATGGCGAGGCCGCCGATGCACCGCCGCCAGCGCACCCGCCGAAGATGAGTTTCGGCACGCCCTTTCGCACGCTCGCCGACGCCGCCCGCCTGCCGGCCTTTTGGCTGCTGGCCGGCACCTTCTTCATCTGCGGACTGTCCACCAATGGCCTGGTGCAGACGCACTTCATCTCGCTGTGCGGCGACCGCGGCCTCGGCCCGGTACCCGCGGCTTCGGTGCTGGCCATGATGGGCGCGTTTGACTTCGTCGGCACGATCGCCTCGGGCTGGCTCTCCGACCGCTACGACGCGCGCAAGCTGCTCTTCTGGTACTACGGCCTGCGCGGCCTGTCTCTGCTGTGGCTGCCCAATGCCGACTTCACGATTGGCGGTCTCTCCCTGTTTGCGATGTTCTACGGCCTGGACTGGATCGCCACCGTGCCGCCCACGGTCAAGCTCGCGGCCGACGTGTTCGGGCGCGAGCGCGTGGGGCTGGTCTTTGGCTGGATCTTCGCCGCACACCAGCTCGGCGCCGCCGTCGCGGCCTCGGGCGCAGGCGTGTCGCGCTCGCTGCTGCTGTCATATTCACCGGCGCTGTACACGGCGGGCGCCGCCTGTTTGCTGGCGGCACTCATGGCCGTTGCCGTGCGTCGTCAAGCTTCGGTCTCGACGCGGTAAAGAAATTAAAAAGCGCGAGAGCACACTGGGGAGCGTGAGATGCTGCGGGCCTCAAAAAATGCTCCGCCATGCGTTCCCGTTTTACCCCCCTGTCCTTGCTCGTCTCGAGCCTGCTCCTCGCCCTGCACGCCCAGGCACAGACTGAGGACAAGCCTGCGGTTGAGGCTCCCAAGGTCCCAGTCGAAGCTCCCAAGCACCCAGCAGAGGCCCCCAAGCGCCCAGCCGAAACTCCCAAGCGACCGGCCAAGCCAAGCAAGAAACCCGAGCAGCAGCTTGAGCGCGTGGAGGTGGACGGCCGCGCCAGCGATGATGCGCAGCGCCGCGCCGCCACGGCCTCCAAGATCATCATCGGTCGCGAAGAGATCGAGCGCTTTGGCGACTCCACGATCGGCGAGGTTCTCAAGCGACTGCCGGGCGTCACCACAGGCGGCCGCCCGGGCCGCGGCGGCGAGATCCGCATGCGCGGCATGGGCAACGGGTACACGCAGATCCTCGTCAACGGTGAGCACATGCCGCCGGGCTTCTCGCTGGACCAGCTGCCTCCGGACCAGATCGAGCGCATCGAGGTGCTGCGCGCGCCCACGGCCGAATACGGTGCCCGGGCGATTGCCGGCACGATCAACATCGTGCTGCGCGAAGCCCTGCAAAAGCGCGCCAACGATTTGCGCCTGCAGTTGGCGCAAGAGCGCGGCAAGCTGCGTCCCAACCTCGGCTGGACGCGCAACGACAAGTTTGGCGAAACAGGCGCCTACAACATCACCTTCAACGCCACGCGCAACGAGCGCATAGACGACGTCAACAGCACGGCCACCACCCACCTGCTGGCCACCGGGCAGGACAGTACCGTCGTCAACCATGGCCAGAACTATGCGGCCAACGAATCCTTGAACCTCAACGCGCGCGTGCAATGGCGCGACGGCAATGACAACTTCTCGCTCCAGCCCTTCATCGTCGTGACCCAGGGCTCGAGCGACAACCTCTTCGACCAGACCCAGAGCAGCTGCAGCCGCGATCCGTTCAGCCAGATCCGCTGCCTCAACTACGACCACGCCAACACGGAAAGCACGAGCCGCTCTGCCATGGCCCGCCTGCACGGCCAGTGGCAGCACCGCTTCGACACCAACACGCGCCTGGAACTGCGCGCAGCGCTCGGCACAATGAGCAGCCACGGCTACAGCGCACGCGAGGAAGACAAGGCTGGCGTACTGGTCCGCACGCAGGACGACACCACCGACAGCCGCCATCAGTCCTGGAGCTTCTCGGGCAAGCTCTCCCACCAGATGGAGAACGAGCACAGCCTCGTGGCCGGGCTGGAAGCCGAGGGCCAGACCCTCGAGCAGGACCGGGTGACGCTGCAAAACGGCATCCCCCTGAGCTCGCTGGCCAACTTTGGCGACGATCTCGACGCCTCGTCGCGCCGCTACGCCTACTACGTTCAGGACGAATGGAACGTGGGCAAGCAATGGGGCTTCTACGCGGGCTTGCGCGGCGAGACCATCGAGACCACGAGCAGCAATGCCGGCGCGCCGGTGGACAACCGTTCCTCGGTCTGGACGCCGCTGCTGCACGGCGTGTGGAAGTTCGGCGAGAACAGCCGCGACCAGCTCCGTGCCAGCCTCACGCGCAGCTACCGCAGCCCGAACCTGAGCGACATGATCGCGCGGCCCAACATCAACTCGCAGTACGCCTGCCCGGACAACGCGCTGTGCGGCCCCAATGTTGTCAACTACCCTGACCGCATGGGCAACCCGGAGCTCAAGCCCGAGATCGCACGCGGTGTGGAGTTGGCCTACGAGAACTACCTGAGCAAGGGCGGCATCCTCAGCGCCAACGTGTTTTACCGAAATATCCAGAATCTGATCCGCACTGAGGCCGAGCTGGAGACCGTCTCATGGGCCAGCGTGCCACGCTGGGTCGCGCGGCCCCGCAACATCGGCGACGCCACGACCTACGGGATCGAAGTGGAGGCCAAGTTCCGCCTGGACCAGTTCATCGAAGACGCCCTGCCCGTCAACATGCGCAGCAACGTAAGCCTGTTCCACTCGCGCGTGGCGCAGATCCCGGGCCCGCACAACACGCTCGACCAGCAGCCCAAAGGCACGCTCAACCTTGGCTTGGACTACCGGCTGCGCAGCCTGCCGCTGACCGTGGGCGGCAACTTCAACTACACGCCGGCTTATGAGATCCAGCAGACCGAGCTGCAGCTGAGCTCGCTCGACAAGAAACGAGTGCTCGACGCCTTCGCCCTCTGGAACTTCAACACCTCCGTGGCCCTGCGCCTCTCGGCCACCAATATGCTGCCGCTCGACTACTTCACGGGCAGCGTGATCACGACGCCGGATGCGCTCGTCACAAGCCGCAGCGGCGGCCGCAGCTTCACGCTGTGGGCGGCCCGCCTGGAATTGAAGCTTTGATACCGATCATCGGTGTCGGCGATTTACTGACCAAATTGGGCGTGCCGGGGCTTAGCGCCCCGATGGCCGCCTAACCGCGGCCGCGCAGCACGCGCGCCGGCAGGAACAGGATGGCCGTTAGCAGGGCGAACACCGCGGCCACGCTGATGCCGATCAGCCGGAACGGCAGGGTCAGCAGCCAGACGATGGGGTAGAGCACCAGGGCCAGTAGTGCCAGCGGCCAGCAAAAAATCAGCAGTGCGAGCCAGAGCAGGAAGGTGAACATGGCGGGCTCCTCCGTTTCTTGATGGGCTGAACTCTAGCCAGTTCCCCCATTTTCCGCCGCCTTCGTGCGACGAACGGCACGCCCGGTGGCACAGGCTGCAAAAGGCCCGAGGGGCTTGCAGGGGCGCGGTGGCAATTTCACCCAATCAAGCGCAGGTCGGAGTCCCCTAGAGTCGCGACCAGTCGTCACTTCCGGAGCCATCGTGTTCAGACGCTTTTGCGTGATTGGAACGCTCGTACTGACCTGCCTAGGGCTCGGCGCTTGCTCGACGCCGGTCGCCAAGACAGCGCCGCCCAAGGCCGAGATTGGCGCCACCGAAGAGGACATGATCCGCTTTGCTGGGCAGTGGGTGGAGGCCTTCAATGCCCACGATGCCGAGCGCCTCGCAGCCCTGTATTCTGAAACCGCCTACGTGATCGCGGGTCAGGACGCGTATCCCCCGAAGCCCTACTTCAAGCTCATGGAGGGCCGCTCCTCGCTCCATGCCGAACGGCTGGAGTTTGGCTGGTATCTGTTCGACAAGAACATCGGCTTCATGGATCACAAGATCGAGATCACGGAAACCATTGACGGGACGCCAAAGTCAAGGACGCTCGATGTCGTGATGGCCTTGAGGTACAGGAACGGGCAATGGCAGATTTACGGCCATCACCTCTCCGAGCCGCTATGAACCGCACGCCCGGCAATATAGGCGGCATGGAGGTTGCCGGCATCCGACAGGCACATCCAAGCAAACAGCCGCTCGTGCAGGCCGCTGGCCGCCGCCTCACGGGCCGCGGACACGGAACAGGAGGCCCAGTTCCAGACGCAAATATCGGCCATGCAGCCGGCATCGAAACTGCCAATCTCCTGCACCAAGCCCAGCGCTTGTGCAGCGCCACGGGTGGCCGAGTGGAGCCCCACCCAGGCAGTGAGCCGCTCGCCACGCAAGGCCTGGATCTTGTAGGCGTCGAGCAGGTTGCGCTGGATGGACAGGCTCGTACCGCCGCCCACGTCGCTGGCCATGGACAGGGCCATGCCGGCCTCGCGGGCCTCTCGCCAGGCAAAGAGCCCGCTGCCAAGGAAGAGGTTGCTGGACGGGCAGTGTGCGACCTGCGCACCGCTTTGCACCAGGGCCGCGCGATCGTCTTCGTCTAGCCAGATGCCGTGGGCCAGCACGGAACGCTCGTGCAGCAGACCGACACGGGCGTAGACGTCGAGATAGCTGCGCGCCTCGGGAAAGAGCCCGGCCACCCAGCGCACCTCGTCGCGGTTTTCGGCCACGTGGGTTTGCATGTACAGCGAGGCATCGGCCTTGCACAAGGCACCGGCCATGGCGAGTTGCTCGGGCGTGCTGGTCGGCGCAAAGCGCACGGTCACGGCATAGCCGAGCCGTTCCACGCCATGGAAGCGCCGAATCAGGTCCTCGCAATCGGCCTGGGCGCCCTTCACGTCGTCGCGCAGGTTCTCGGGCGCGTGACGGTCCATCAGCACCTTGCCCGTGATGAGCCGCATGCCGCGCTCGCGGCCCGCTTCGAAGAGCGCCTCGGCGGAGATCTTGTGCACGGTGGGAAAGACCACGGCCGAGGTAGTGCCGTGGGCGATCAGGGCGTCGAGGAATCGCGCCGCGCCTGCACGGGCCACCTCGGCGTCGTGCCAGCGCGCCTCGGCCGGGAAGGTGTAGGTCTTCAGCCAGTCCAGCAACTCGGTGCCGTAGGAGGCGATGACCTCCAGTTGCGGGCAGTGGACGTGGGTGTCAATGAAGCCGGGCAAGATCAGCTTGCCGGCGTGATCGATGCGTGGCCAGGAGGCGTCGGGCGGCTCGGGCTGCACGCCGGCAATGCGGCCGTTCTCGACAAGCAGCCAATGGTCGGGCCGCCAGCGCACGGCTGCGTCTTCTGTCGAGCCCCAGGCGGGCGCGCCGGTGAAATCCAGGAGGTCACCGTGGAGTGCAAATCGATTCATTGCGAGCATGCTATACCTCCGGCATGGATCCACGCCCCCTTCGTTTTTTCCATCGCGGCCAAGTCCGCGAAGTGCAGGGCCTGCCCGTTACCACCACGGTGCTGCAGTACCTGCGCGATCACGTGCATTGCACCGGCACCAAGGAGGGTTGCGCTGAGGGCGACTGCGGGGCCTGCACGGTCATCGTCGGCGAGCTCGTAGACGGCGAGCTGAAGCTCTCCAACGTCAACAGCTGCACCCAGTTCCTTCCCACGCTGGATGGCCGCGCCTTGATCACCGTCGAAGACCTGGGCTCTAGCCAAGATCCGAATCCCGTGCAGCAGGCTCTGGTCGAATGCCACGGCTCGCAATGCGGCTTCTGCACGCCGGGCTTTGTCATGAGCCTGCAGGCCTGCTACGAGAACCATGGCCAGCGCCCGAGCCGCCAGCAAATTGCCGATGCGCTCTCGGGCAATCTGTGCCGCTGCACGGGCTACCGGCCCATTCTCGATGCCGGGCAGCGAATGTACGAGTTGCCCGAGCGCCGGCTCGACCGCGCGCCGATCGCCTCGGCCCTAGCCGGCCTGCAGCAGCCTCTGCATTACGCGGCGCCCAATCCGGCCTTTGGCGCGCGCGTGGACCATTTCCACGCGCCACGCAGCCTGGATGAACTGGCCGCATTGCGCGAGGCCCAGCCGCAGGCACGGATGCTGGCGGGCTCCACCGACATTGGCCTGTGGGTCAACAAGCAGTTCCGCGACCTTGGCGACCTGATCTACATTGGCCAGGTGGCCGAGCTGCGCGCGATCCGCCGCGACGCTCAGGGGCTGTGGATCGGCGCCGCCGCCACGCTGGAGGAGGCCTGGAGCGCGCTCGTGGATCTCGAACCCCATCTGCGCGAGCTGTGGCTGCGCTTTGCCTCTCCGCCGGTACGTCAGGCGGGCACACTGGGCGGCAATGTGGCCAACGGTTCGCCCATCGGTGACGGCGCGCCGGCCCTGATCGCGCTGGGCGCCCAGATCGTGCTGCGCCGGGGCTCGGCGCAGCGGCGCATGAAGCTCGAGGACTTCTATCTCGACTACATGAAGAATGCGCTGCAGCCGGGCGAGTTCGTCGAGGCGCTGGCCGTGCCGCCGGCCAACGGATGGCGCGTGCGCGCCTACAAGATTGCCAAGCGCTATGACAGCGACATCTCGGCCGTTTGCGCCGCACTGTCGATCCAGCTCGATGCGGGCATCGTGCGGGGCGCGCGCTTCGCCTTCGGCGGCATGGCCGCCACCGTCAGGCGCGCGGCCAGGGCCGAGGCAGCTGTGGTGGGTCAGCCCTGGACCGAGAGCACGCTGAGCCTTGCGATCAGCGCACTCGCAAACGATTTCAAGCCCCTGACCGACATGCGCGCCAGCGCCGCATACCGCCAGAAGGTGGCCGGCAGCCTGCTCAAGCGTCTGTGGCTGGAGACCCGTGCGGAGGCGCCGCTGTCGGCCCGTGAGCTGAGCGTGTGGCAGCCATGAGCGTCGGCAAGAACCTGCCCCACGAGTCCGCCCTGCTCCACGTGACGGGCGAAGCCACCTACGTCGACGACATCCCCGAGGCGCAAGGCACCTTGCATGCGGCCCTGGGTCTCTCGCCCATTGCGCATGGACGGCTGCTGGGCATCGATCTCGATCTGCTGCGGGCCCAACCCGGCGTGGTGACCGTGCTCACCGCCGCCGACATTCCCGGAGAGAACAATTGCGGCCCGCTGCTGCACGACGATCCCATCCTCGCCCACGGAGAACTGCGCTACCTCGGCCAGCCCGTGTTCGCCGTGATCGCCACGGACCGCGAGCTGGCCCGCCGCGCCGCTGCGCTTGCCAAGCAGGCGCTGCGCTGCGAGACACTGCCGCCCATCCTCACGGCGCTCGAAGGCCACGCTGCGGGCCAGTACGTGGTGCCGCCCATGCACCTCACACGTGGCGATGCGAGAGCGGCGCTCGCAGCCGCACCGCACCGGCTCGAAGGCCGCTGGAGCCTGGGCGGCCAGGAACAGTTCTATCTCGAGGGCCAGATCTCCTACGCGCTGCCGCAGGAGCAGCAAGCCATGCTCGTGCACTGCTCGACCCAGCATCCGAGCGAGATGCAGGCCGTGGTCGCCCACATGCTGCACTGGCAGGCGCACCAGGTGCAGGTGCTGTGCCGGCGCATGGGTGGCGGCTTTGGCGGCAAGGAGTCGCAATCGGCCGTGTTCGCCTGCGTGGCCGCGCTGGCGGCGCAGCGACTCGGCAAGCCCGTGAAGCTGCGCCTGGACCGCGACGACGATTTCCTCGTCACCGGTCGTCGCCACGGCTTCGACTACCGCTGGGAGGTGGGCTTCGATGAAGCCGGCCGCCTCCTTGGCGTGGAGGCCGACCTGATCGCCAACTGCGGCCATTCGGCCGACCTGAGCCCGCCCGTGATGACGCGCGCGCTGTGTCATTTCGACAACGCGTACTGGCTGCCCCACGTGGCCCTGCACGGCTACTGCGCAAAAACGAACACGCAGAGCAACACGGCCTTCCGCGGCTTCGGCGGGCCGCAAGGGGCGCTGGCCATCGAGATGATCCTGGACAGCGTCGCGCGCACACTGGGCCTTGATCCGGTGGTCGTCCGCCAGCGCAACTTCTATGCCCCAGGTCAGGAGGTGACGCCCTATGGCCAGGCCATCGAGGACAACGTGCTGCAGCCTCTCAGCGACGAGCTGCTGGCCAGCAGCCGCTACGCTGAACGCCGCGCCGAGATCGCGGCCTTCAACGCGGCGAGCCCCGTGCTCAAGCGCGGCATCGCCTTCACACCGGTCAAGTTCGGCATCTCCTTCAACCTCGCCCACCTGAACCAGGCCGGCGCGCTCGTGCACGTGTACACCGACGGCTCGGTGCTCGTGAACCACGGCGGCACCGAAATGGGCCAAGGGCTCAACACGAAAGTGGCGCAGGTCGTCGCGCATGAACTCGGCGTCGGCTTCAACCGCATTCGCGTGACCGCGACCGATACCAGCAAGGTCGCCAATACGTCGGCGACGGCTGCATCGACCGGTTCCGATCTGAACGGCAAAGCCGCGCAGGACGCCGCGCGCCAGCTGCGCGAGCGGCTCGCCGCCTTCGCGGCC
>JAFALK010000070.1 GCA_019234295.1 Roseateles sp. | reverse complement strand
CCTGGCCGCCATCACGACTACCTTGCTGGGTTTGCTGGCGCCGGGCGACCATCTCTTGATGGTGGACTCCACCTACGAGCCGACGCGCATTTTCTGCAACGGCACGCTCAAGCGCATGGGTGTGGAAGTGGAATACTACGACCCGCTGATTGGTGCCGGCATAGCGGCGTTGATGCGGCCGAATTCCAAGCTCGTGTTCGTGGAAAGCCCCGGTTCGCTGTCCTTCGAGGTGCAGGACGTGCCGGCCATCGCAGCAGTCGCCCATCGTCATGGGGCCTTGGTCGTGGCCGACAGCACCTGGGCTACGCCGCTGGGGTGGCGTTCTTTCGAGCTAGGTATCGATGTGTCGCTGCACGCGGCCACGAAGTACATCGTGGGCCATTCCGACGTGATGATGGGCGTGATCCTGTGCAATGCGGCGACCTACCCGGGCCTGCGGCGCTTTCATTGTGAGATGGGCCTGACGGTGAGTAGCGACGACGCCTATCTGGCCCTGCGCGGCTTGCGAACGTTGGCGGCGCGCCTCGCTATGCATGGCCAACATGCAAGGGCGGTGGCGCAGTGGCTGCAAGTGCAGCCTGAGGTCGATACGGTGCTCTATCCCCCGCTGGCCAGCTCGCCTGGTCACGATCTATGGCAGCGCGATTTTCTACCGCAATATGCCTGCGGCTTGTTGTGCGTGCAGTTCAAGGTGGGAATAAGCAAGGCGCAGGTAGACGCCCTGGTCGACGCCACATGCCTGTTCGGCATTGGCTACAGCTGGGGTGGCTACGAGAGCCTGATCCTGCCCGTGAACCCATCAAGGCTGCGGGCAGTGACGGCCGAGCGTTGGGCGGGCAAGGCCATGGTGCGCCTGCATATTGGCTTGGAGGATCCAGCGGATCTGATCGCCGACCTAGAGCAGGGCTTCGACGTACTTCGCTCCACTGTACCGTAGGTTGGCGCTGAGCGTGGCGATGCCCAGCATGTAAATTGGCGGTGCGAGTGTTGGGCATCGCTACGCTCAGCGCCAACCTACCAATTACTCCGGCGCCTTGGAGTCGAGCATCAAGGTCACCGGTCCGTCGTTCACCAAGCTGACCTGCATGTCCGCCCCAAACACGCCCGTCGGCACGGGCTTGCCCAGTTGTGCAGAGAGCGTCGCCACGAAACGCTCGAACAAGGGCTGCGACACGGGCCCAGGTGCGGCGCGGCTCCACGAGGGGCGATTGCCCTTGCGCGTGGAGGCGAACAGGGTGAACTGGCTCACCGCCAGGATTTCGCCGTCCGTGTCCAGCACGGAGCGGTTCATCACGCCTTCGGCGTCGGCGAACACGCGCAGCTTGACGATCTTCTGCACCAGCCAGTCGATATCGGCCTGGTCGTCCATGGCCTCGGCCCCCACGAGCAGCAAGAGGCCGTGATTGATGAAGGACACCAGCTCGCCGTTCACCGACACGCTGGCCTGTGCCACGCGCTGTACCAATACCCTCATCTTGTTCCCTCGCCGAACGTCGTAGCAATCAGCATTCGACGATGTTCACCGGCACTTCGACGACATTGATCGCCAACCCGCCGCGCGCCGTTTCCTTGTATTTGGCGTGCATATCGCGGCCCGTATCGCGCATGGTCTTGATCACGCGGTCGAGCGATACGAAGTGCGTGCCGTCGCCACGCAGGGCCATGCGTGAGGCGTTGATGGCCTTGATCGAGGCCATGGCATTGCGCTCGATGCAGGGCACTTGCACCAGGCCGCCGACCGGGTCACAGGTCAAGCCCAGATTGTGTTCCATGCCGATCTCGGCCGCGTTCTCGACCTGGCCTGGTGTGCCGCCCATGACTTCGCACAGGGCGCCGGCCGCCATCGAGCAAGCGGAGCCCACTTCGCCTTGGCAGCCCACTTCGGCGCCCGAGATGGAGGCGTTTGTCTTGAACAGGATGCCAATGGCACCGGCCGTGAGCAGGAAGCGCACGATGCCGTCGTCGTTCGCGCCCGGTACGAAATTCACATAGTAGTGCAGCACGGCCGGCACGATGCCTGCCGCGCCATTGGTGGGCGCTGTCACCACGCGGCCGCCGCCGGCATTTTCTTCGTTCACGGCCAACGCATAGAGGTTGACCCAATCCAGCGTCGTCAGTGGGTCGCGCAGGGCGGCCTCGGGGCGGCTGGAGAGCTGCTTGAACATATCGGGCGCGCGGCGCTTTACCTTCATGCCGCCAGGCAGAATGCCTTCGGTGCGGCAGCCGCGCTGCATGCAGTCGTGCATCACCTGCCAGATGCGCAGCAGCTCGCGGCGCACCGTCGCCTCATCGCGCCAGGCCAATTCGTTTTCCAGCATCAGCTGGCTGATGGACTTGCCATGGCGTTGCGCCAGGGCGAGCAACTCGGCGCCCGTGCTGAATGGGTGGGTGAGGGTGGCGGCCGTGGGCGGCGTGAAGCCCGTTTCCACCGCGTGCTCATCGACCACGAAGCCGCCGCCCACGG
>JAFALK010000027.1 GCA_019234295.1 Roseateles sp. | reverse complement strand
GACGAAGTCAACCTGCTGCTGACCGGAGCCGCGCTGCGCGAACGGGGCTTCCACATCACCGAGGCGACGAGTGGCCAACAGGCGCTCAACATGATCGCCGAGTC
Organism: Roseateles sp.; assembly: GCA_019234295.1. Taxonomy (GTDB): domain Bacteria; phylum Pseudomonadota; class Gammaproteobacteria; order Burkholderiales; family Burkholderiaceae_C; genus JAFALK01. The sequence goes on along the minus strand of JAFALK010000027.1, from coordinate 18,759 downwards.
GGCGCCTGACATCATCGTCCTTGACGCGCTCATGCCCGGGCTCGACGGCTTCGAGACCTGCCGACGCCTGCGCGCCCTGCCCGGTTTCGAGTCCTCGCCCGTGCTCATGCTGACTGGCCTCGACGATGAAGCCTCGATCACGCGTGCCTACCAGGCCGGTGCCACGGACTTCTTCGTCAAGTCGCAGCAGTGGAGCCTGCTTGCCGGGCGCCTCATCTATCTGCTGCGCAGCTCGCGCACGCGCATCGAGCTCGAGCGCAGCAAGGCTCGCCTGGCGCGAGCGCAAGACCTCGCGCGCATGGGCAGCTTCGAGTGGCACAAGGACACCGGCTTCACGATGGCGCCCGAGGCGTTGCGCGTGCTCGGCCGCGGTCCGCAGGACGGCCTGGACTTTGTCGGCGTCATGCGTATGGTGCCGCTGGAAGAGCGGGCCGCCTTTCTGCGCCTGCTGCGCGACGTGCTGCTGCACAACTCGGTGCTCGTCACCGACCTCACCGTCAACCTGATGGACGGCCGCCAGCGCGTCGTCCACGTCGAGGCCGAGCCCGAGTTCAACGAGCAGGGCAACACCGCAGGCTATACGGGCGTCGTCCAGGACGTGACCGACCGCCGCCAGGCCGAAGACCGCATCCGCCAGCTCGCGCACTTCGACGCCCTCACCGGCCTGCCGAATCGCCGCCAGCTGATCTGGCGCGTCGAGCGGGCCATCGAACAGGCGCGACGCGGCGGCCATGAAGTCGGCCTGCTGCTGATCGACCTGGACCGCTTCAAGGTCATCAACGACACGCTCGGCCATGCGGCCGGCGACGAACTCCTCGTCGAGGTCGGCCACCGCCTGCGCGCGTGCGTGCGCCACTCCGACCAGGTCATGGAAGGCATGCTCGAAGCCGTCGGCGGGCGCTCGCACCGCACGCTGGAAGCGGTCGGCCGCCTCGGCGGCGATGAGTTCGTCGCGCTGCTGCCTGAGGTCAACGACGAGCGCGACGCCGAGCGCGTCGCCCAGCGCGTGCTCGACGCCATGCGCGAGCCGATCTTCATTGCCGGCCAGGAGTGCTTCGTCACGGCAAGCGTGGGCATCGCCCTGTTCCCGCGCGATGGCCAGACCATGGCCGACCTGCTGCGCAACTCCGACGTGGCCATGTACGCCGTCAAGTCACAGGGGCGCAATGCCGCCGCGCTGTACACGCCGCAACTGGCCGGTCGCGGCCGCGAGAAGCTTGAGCTGGAGAGTGCCCTGCACAAGGCGCTCGAACGCAACGAGATCGTGCTGCACTACCAACCCAAGATCGACGTGCGCGCCGGTCGCCTTGTCGGCGCCGAGGCGCTGATGCGCTGGCGCCGCGGCGATCGCCTCGTGCCGCCGGGTGATTTCATCCCGCTGGCCGAGGAGACAGGCCTGATCGTGCCTCTGTCCGAATGGGCGCTCAAGGAAGCTGCGCGTCAGGCCAAGGTCTGGCAGCTCAACTTCGGCTTCTCGGACTCGATCGCGGTGAACCTGCCGAGCCGGCTGTTCGAACGCTCCGATCTTGTCGAGCACATCCACCAGTGCGTGAGCGCCGTGGGCGTTCCGCATCGCGTGATCCAGCTCGAGATCACCGAGAACAACCTGATGAAGGACCTGCAGAACGTTATTCCGGCGCTGCACCGTCTGAACGAAGTCGGCGTCGAGATCTCCATCGACGACTTCGGCACCGGCTATTCCTCGCTCGCTTACCTCACGACGCTGCCGATCTCCGAGGTCAAGATCGACCGCACCTTCGTGCGCGACCTCGGCATCACGACCGAGAGCTCTGCCGTCGTCACTGCCATCATCGCCCTGGCTCGCGCGCTCAAGCTGCGCGTGATCGCCGAGGGCGTCGAGACGATCCGCCAGATGGACGAGCTCACGCGGCTGGGCTGTGACCACATGCAGGGTTTCCTATTCGCCAAGGCCATGTGCCCGGACGAGTTCGAACAGTGGATCGAGCAGGTCATCGTCGGGCGCAACGCCGCCTGGATCGACGCCTCGAGCAATGAAGGCGTCGTGAGCGCACTGACCGAGACTGCGGCCAGCCTCCCCGGCGTCCCGCACTGACCGCCCGCTCACGCCGAAGCCCGACGCATGGCCGCCGACGATAAACGCCCGCCCGCCCAGCTGGCGAAAGCCGCCTTGCTGCGGCTCGCTCAGGCGCAGCAGGAACCGACGCCCGAGAACTACGCCCGCGCCTACGCGCAGGAAGCCGGCACGCCGCTGCTCAGACCGGGTGCAGACACGGCCGCGGCCAGCAGCGCGAGCAGCGCCGGCGGCAGCGAGAACTGGTCGCAGCTGATCGAGCGCGTCGTGCGCGGGATCGAACGCGGCGATAAGTCCTGGCCCATCGGCCGCAAGAAGGACGGCCTGCAGCGCGTGCTCGCCAACAACCGCAGCGACGCGCAGCGGCTCTACGGCCGGCTGCAGCAGCTCGTCAAGAGCTGGGACGGCGAGAGCAGCTCCGACGAAGAAGTGCAGACCGCCAGCCAGTTCATGGACGAGGAAGGCCCGTCCACGCAACCCGGCGGCTTCGGCGCCACCGGCATGGCGCCGCTGCTGGACATCGACACCGCGCGTGGGCTGTCCGCCGGTGAATGGCCGACGATCGGCGCGAGCCTACAGGCCACGGTCCGCCACGCCGTCAATTTCCCCGGCGGCATCGGCGACGAACTCATGCGTGACCTCGACTCCGCGCGGCTGGAGCTGCAGCGCGACGGCGCCACGCCCGAGCGGGCGGCCGAGATCGAAGCGCTGTGCCGCCGCGCGAGGCACCTGCTCGACCACCGCCAGCATCTCTTCGGCGAGCTGAACCAGCTCTGCCGCGAACTCAGCGCCAGTCTTGTCGACCTCGCCGAAGAAGACTCGTGGGTGCAGGGCCAGTGCGAGATCATGCACGCCGCCATCAGCCACGGCCTGGGCAGCCGCGGCGTGCGCAGCGCCACCGAGCTGCTCGCCGGCACCCGCGAGCGCCAGCAGCAGTTGCGCGTCGAGCGGGCGCAGGCGCGCGACGTTCTCAAGGGCGTGATCCAGCAGATGCTCACCGAGCTCAGCGAGCTGGGCCAGCACACAGACCGTTTCCAGGACAGTGTCGGCCGCTACGCCGACGCGATCGAGAAGGCCGACAGTTTGGAAAGCCTCGCCGGTACGGTGCGCGAGATGGTCGAGGAAAGCCGCAGCGTGCGCGATCTGGTGAAGCAGACGCAAGTGCGTCTGAGCACGGAGCACGATCGCGCCGCCGAGCTTTCGGTCAAGGTCGAGGCGCTCGAGGACGAGCTGCGCAAGCTCTCGAGCGAAGTCCAAACCGACCAGCTCACGCAGATCGCCAACCGCCGCGGCCTGATCAAGGCCTTCGAGCAAGAGCAGGCGCGTTCCGAGCGCGAAGGCGGACGCATCGCGCTGGCGCTGCTCGATATTGACAACTTCAAGAAGCTCAATGACACGCTCGGCCACGCCGCCGGCGACGAGGCGCTCAAGTCGCTCGCCAAGCGCGTGTCGGACCTGCTGCGCCCCGGCGACATGGTGGCGCGCTACGGTGGCGAGGAGTTCGTGCTGCTGCTGCCGGCCACGCCGATCGAGGAAGCGCAGCAGGTGCTCGCGCGCCTTCAGCGCTCGCTCTCGGCGAGCCTGTTCACGCACGAGGCCAAGGAAGTCTTCGTGACCTTCTCCGCCGGCGTGACGCTCTACCGCGCCGGCGAAACGCTCGAGGCCGCACTCGACCGCGCCGACGTCGCCCTCTACGAAGCCAAACACACCGGCAAGAACCGCGCATGCGTTGCGCCGTGAAGACGCACTAGGCCCGCATCAACCCGGGCGCGGGCGGCACAGCGCAATCGTCAGCAGTCCACCCAGCCGCAAGGCTGCGCGCGCCGGCTCCGGCTTGAGACTCACGCGCACGCTCACGCTCATCATCGAGCGGTCCGCCGCGATGTCCTACAAAGCGCCGAGGCCCGACGGGTTTGTGTCGCGCGGCCACAGGTTCTAGCTGTAGTCGGCCGCAGTGAAGCCATTCACACTGCGGCCGGCAAGGCGGACAACGGCAGGACCTGCGCCAGCATCGCGCCGTTGACCGTGGCGGTGCGGCCGGCCCGGTTGATCTGCCCCTCGGCGTGATCGCGATCGTCTTGTTGAACACCGCGCCCGTCAGGCCGAGTGAGCCGCCAAAAGTGGCTATGCCCGAGCCGGTGTTCACGCCCCACACGTAGGCCGCCGTCGATGTCGCGCCGACCGCGCCATTCATCGCCGCAACGATGGTGAAGGTCTGCGCGGCCGTGTCGTAGGTGCCGCTGGTGCCGCTGGTGCCGCTGGTGCCGCTGGGGGCCTGGGTCGTGCCGGTCTGGCTGATGGCCGGCGACTGCAGGCCGAGCGACTGCAGGGCCTGGGCGAGGGCCTGCAGTACCGGGCCGCCACGGTGGCCACCGCCATGGCCGACGCGGTCGTTGTCGCCGTCGCTGTCCTGGACCGTCGGCGCGGCGCCGCTGGAGGACGACGTCGCCGCGGTGCCGCCGCTGTAGCTGCTGATTTGTAGCGACAGGCTGATGGTCGTGCTGGTGATGCTGGCAATCATGGCGATCTCCAATGCTTTCCCGACTTATCGGGTATCGGACGACCGGACGGCGACTTGAGGGTCTCCCAGCCCCTCTTGCAAAGCTTTACATTGCGCGGCCGCAGCCGCGGCGTCCAGGGCTAGGCCCGGAGAGCCATCGGCACGTCAAAGTGCCGATCGAGGCAGGATCCGCCTGCGGACGATGTCCTGCGCCGCCTCCCTGTCGGCCAGGTCTTCGACTGACTGCAACCAGCTGCGTACGTGAGTTGGACTTTGGGCTGCGATTTGAAGTCGGGCGCCACTCGGGTGTGGCTGGTGCGGGCGACTTGCCCCGCCAGTGTCCGACCCATAGCCCGCAAGCACGGGTCACCAGCCTGGTGGCCGTACGTGTCGTTGTAGCGCTTCAATTTGTGCCCTGCGGCGAGAAGCTGCCCGATACTGCGCCGGCTCAGGCCTCTGCAAAATCCAGGCGCACTTGCCAGGCGCACTTTCCAGGCGCACTTGCGACGATGTTCAATGGGCGGCGCACGTCGCCGCCGACGCAGTTCTTCAACTGAATCGATGCAGCACTTTGCCCGCAACACCTTCCTTCAAGCCGAGTGCCCGATGATCGAGGACCTCCAATGATCAAGATGCAAGCGCTGCTTGCCGTCGCGGTGATTTGCACCGCATCGGCCGCTCATGCTGCTCATGCCACGCCCGCTCGCCTGCGGCTCGCGACCGTTGAATCCAGCCCGCTGCTTGTCGGGGCCGAACTGCGGCCTGGCATCGACCTCTCAGGAACGTGGAACTACTCGATCGACCCCTATCGTACGGGGCAGGCCGGTTTCCACGGCGAGTCCCCCGATCCTGGGCAGCAGCGCTGGCGCGATGTCGACGTCCGCGCAGCAATGGCCAATGACAATCGCGTGCTCTACGAATTCGACATGGCCCATTCGCCGGTCACGACCTTGCCTTCCTCCTGGCTGACCGAGGCAGCCGAACTGCGCCATTACCAGGGCCTGATCTGGTATCAGCGCACCTTCAAGGCGCCCGCGCCGCGCGCCGGTCGCCAGTTCCTGCGCTTCGGCGCGGCCAATTACTGGACCGTCGTCTATCTCAACGGCCACGCGGTCGGCCGGCATGAAGGCGGCTTCACGCCCTTTGCGTTCGAAGTAACCCAGCTGCTGCGCGACGGCGACAACCAGATCACGGTTGGCGTCGATTCACAGGCGACACCGGCGACCGTGCCGCCTCCTGTCACCGACTGGGAAAACTATGGCGGCGTCACGCGGCCGGTGCGCTTGATCTCGACGCCCGAGACCTATGTGGACGATGCCTGGGTGCGCCTGACGCGGCAGGGGATGCTGGCTGTGGACGCGCATCTGGACGGGGGACGGGCGGCCCATTCCCCAGTCCATCTGCGCATCGCCGAGCTCGGCCTGGACCTGGCCGGCACCACCGATGCACAGGGCAACTGGCACGCGATCCGGGCAGTTCCGCGTGCGCTGGTCCGATGGTCGCCGGAAAGTCCCAAACTGTATGAGGTCGGGATCGATGCGGGCGAGGATCATTGGCGCGATCGCATCGGTTTTCGGACGGTGGAGACACGCGGCGCCGACATTCTGCTCAACGGCAAGCCCATCTTCCTGCGCGGGATCTCGTTGCACGAGGAAGAGATCGGCCCCAACCCGACCCGAGACATGACGCCTGACGCGGCACGGGCGCTGCTTGGCGAGGTCAAAGACGGCCTGCACGGCAATTACGTTCGCCTCGCGCATTACCCGCATTCGGAAGCGATGACGCGGATGGCCGACGAGATGGGCTTGCTCGTGTGGAGCGAGGTGCCCGTGTATTGGCTGGTGGCGTGGTCGAACCCGGACACGTTGGCGACGGCGCGCAACATGCTCGCTGAGAACATCCTGCGCGACCGCAACCGCGCATCGATTGCGATCTGGAGCGTCGCCAACGAAACGCCGGTGAACGAAGCGCGCAACGCCTTCCTGCGCCAGCTGGTGAGCGATGTGCGCAGGCTCGACGACAGCCGCCTTGTCAGTGCCGCGCTCCTGGTCGATCGTGATCCTAAGGCGAGCGTTCCGACCATGACGATGGTCGATCCGCTCGCGGAGGTGCTCGACGTTGTCGCGATCAACACCTACAACGGCTGGTACACCGCGGATCGCCTGGCGGATCTGCCAGGCAGTGTCTGGCACCTGCCCGCCGGCAAGCCGCTGATCTTCTCGGAGTTCGGCGCGGATGCGAAGGCGGGGTTTGTGGACGAGCGAGCAGCTCCGCGCAAATTTTCCGAGCAGTACCAGGCGGACTACTACCGCAAGACGCTCGAAATGGCGAATCGGATTCCGACCTTGCGCGGCCTATCGCCCTGGATCCTGAAGGACTTCCGATCGCCGCGCCGGCAGAACCCCGATTTCCAGCAAGGCTGGAACCGCAAGGGGCTGATCTCGGAGACTGGGCGGCGCAAGCTGGCGTTCCAAGTGCTCGCGGACGATTACGAGAAGAAGCAGGCGGCGGGGCGTTAGGAGTCGGACCAGTGCGCGCCGCAAAGCGGACAGCTCTTGGGCTTGTCGCCGAGCCGCAGGCGCATCGTCACGTCGCCCTCGCATTTCACGCACAGCCCATCCTCGGGCACATGGCCCAGCAGCGCTTCGCGACGCAGGACCCGCGCCCGCTGCGTTGCAGCCCGTCGGGTTGTGGACCGGGCTTCGTCCTCCAATAGCCTTTGGCTCGAACGCCTGAAGGACTTGAGCTCGCGCAGAGGCTCCTGCTCCTGGAGCGGATCACCGAGATAGAGCCGCCCCTGAGAAGGCGCGGGGACCTCGACAAGCAACTGCCCGATCCTTGCGTCGCCGTCGAGGTCCACGCGATAGAGTCCACGGCAGGGCACCGCGGCCACCTGCTCTTCGCGGAGGCTTCTTGGCTTGGCCGCCAGGTCGTTGAAAAATCGCTCCAGGTCGCGCCGCGCCAGGCTGAGCTTGCCGGAGCATCCCTGCTGCCCGGTGGCCCGGATCATGATCAGCCCGGCTTCCAGCGCGAGCTCGAAATACTTGCCAACCACGGCGCCGGGTGCTGCTACGCCGGCGGCTTCGAACACGTCGGCATACACGCCGGCCGGCCTGCGCGCCGCGGCGCGCGCCTGCATTCCGCCGGTGTCCTGATCGGCCGCGACGTAGGCGTCGAACAGGCGGTTCAAGAAATCATCGTTGCCATGCAGCAGCTGGGCCAGCCCGTCGGCCTCCTTGAGCAGGCCCGGCGCATGGCGGTGGATTAACTCCGCGACCTCGCGCGTGTCGGCAAGGCGCTTGCCGACGCCGCCGAGATGAGCGCGCAGTAACTGCTCGTAGGCAGTGATGCGCTGCGCCTGCTGCGTGTAGACCGCCTTGGCCTCCGCCAGGCCTTGCTGGTGCCCCCGTTGCCAGGATTGCGCGCTCGCGCTGGCCTTGGCCTGGCGCTGCCAGAACAGGAGCAGCGACAGTGCAAAGCACAGACCCAGCAGGGCCGCGTACACGATTACGGGGGACATGCGCCTGCCGGGGGGCGGTTCGGAGTTTTCATTGGGGCGGATTCTGAGGCCCCTGCCAGCTGCTTCGGTCCCGGCCAGCTCTCGTTCGAGTGACGGAAGCCACGGCGGGGCGCTTTCTCTCGTGCCGCGGGGACCAGGATGGGGTCTTGCCAGAAATCCGAACTCGCTGGACAGTTTGTGCCAAGGCAGGTGTGGACTGACCCAGAGAGGAAAGCCACCGGGAGGCGGCCTCGACCCCAACAACAAGCGAGGAGCGATTTCACAATGAATGCCTTCAACAACCTTCGCATCGGCGTGCGCATGTCATTGGCATTTGCGCTCGTCTTGCTGCTGCTGATCATCATGGCCGTTGTCGGTGCCATGCAGGCCCGCAACATCAACTATTACGCCGAGTATTACCCGACCAACATCTTGCCCTCGCTGACGGTGATCTATCGCCTGGAGCAGGCGGTGTCGGACGCGCGACGCCTCGAGGGTCAGCACATTCTTGCCGAGGATCCCGCGGAACGGCGTTCACTGCTCGATCGCATTGCCAAGGCCAGGCAGACCACGCAAGAGCAGCTCAAGGCCTATGAGCCACTCGTCGCGGATGACGAGGACCGCGATCTGCTGAAAAAAGTCACCGACGGCGCTGCGGCCTACATGGCCGCACAGGAGCAGGTGCTGCGCGCGTCGGAGCAAGGCCTGAACGACCCTGCACAGCGCCATCAGGCACTCCAGCTCTCGCTGGGCCCCGCGCGTGCCGCCTTCACGCCGCTGCGCGAGTCCATCTCGCAGTGGTGGGCCTATAACGAACGCTTGGCCGCCAAGACCACGGAAACGGCACGCGCCTCCTACGGCCGCGTGCTGTGGACATTCAGCTTGCTGACAGTCGGCGCACTGGCCGTTGGAATCCTGGCCGCGGTGATGATCACGCGCTCCATCGTTCGTCCGGTCGAGCAGGCGTCGATCGCGCTGAAGGCGGTGGCGGAAGGCAACCTGACCGTCAGCGTGCGTTCGGAATCGCGCGACGAGCTTGGAGAGTTGCTCTCGACACTCGGCCACATGACGCAGAACTTGTCGCGCATCGTCGCCGGTGTCAGGACGGGCTGCGAGCAGATCAATGTCGCCGCGGCAGAAATCGCCCAAGGCAACGGCGATCTCTCGTCCCGGACGGAGTCGCAGGCTTCGAATCTGGAAGAAACAGCGGCCTCCGTCGAGCAGATGACTGCCCAGATCAAGGCCAACGCGGACAACGCGCGGCAGGCCGACCAACTGGCTCACCATGCCTCCGACACGGCGCGGGACAGTGGTGCGGCGGTCAGCGAAGTCGTCAAGACCATGGACGGCATCGCACATGCCAGCAACAAGATCGCCGAGATCATCGGTGTTATCGACGGCATCGCGTTCCAGACCAACATCCTGGCGCTGAATGCCGCGGTCGAGGCCGCACGCGCTGGCGAGCAGGGCCGCGGCTTTGCGGTGGTGGCCGGCGAAGTGCGCCTGCTGGCGCAGCGCAGTGCCGAGGCCGCCAAGGAAATCAAGACGCTGATCAACGACAGCGTTGGCCAGGTCCAGGCCGGCTCAGGCCTGGTTCACAAGGCGCAGCAGACCATCGAGCTGATGGTGGAAGAAGTGCGCAAGGTGACCAGCCTGGTCGGCGAGATCACGGTGTCCAGCCGCGAGCAGGCCGACGGCGTCACGCAGATCAACGTTGCCGTCAGCCAGCTGGATCAGGCCACGCAGCAGAACGCGGCCCTGGTGGAGCAGACCGCCGCTGCCGCCGAGAGCCTCAGGCTGCAAGCCACGCAGCTCAATGAGGCGGTCTCGTTCTTCCGCGTCGGCTGACCGCCAGGTCGGCCTGCCCGACTCAGGAGCTCAGCGCCCGGCTGGTACCTCGTACGTGATCGGCTCGATGACCACGCGACGATCCGGCTCCAGGCACCGGATCAGATCGGTGCGCTTGAGCTTGGTCGGGCAACTGGACACTGGATCGCTCGCGCCCTTGCCCTCGGCCTCCAGGCGGCCGGCCGCGACGCCCTTGCCGACCAGATAGCGCTTGACGGCTTCGGCGCGCTGCAGCGAAAGCTTGCGGTTGTAGGCGGCGCTGCCCAGGCGGTCCGTGTAGCCGCTGATGCGCACATGTTCGATACCCGGATTGGCCATGAGCACGCTGGCCGCCTCGTCGAGCTGCGGCTGCGGGCTCTTGAGCACAGCGTGATCAAAGGCGAACAGTTCGCTGGCCTGCAGGGTGAACTTGCGCGGCGGCGGCGGGGGAGGCGGCGGCGGGGGAGGCGGAGGAGGCGGAGGAGGCGGAGGAGGCGGAGGAGGCGGAGGAGGTGGCGGCGGCGGCGCCATCACGGGCGCGGGCGGCGGTGCGGCGGCGTGCTTGACCACGGGTGGCGAATCGAAGGCCCAGATCAAGCCGAGGTTGAAATAGGTATTGCTGCTGCGCCGGACGCCGAACATGGAGTTGTTGCTCAGAAATCCCAGCACCTGGCGCACGTCGGCCTGCAGGCCCAGGTTCGACGAGAGGCGGTACTGCAGGCCCACGCCCGCGTTGATGAAGGGCGAGGTCCGCGAGGCGTCGATGCCCGGTGATTCGCCCCGATCACGCTCGGCGCCCGCACCGATCAGCAAGAAGGGGCGCGTCGAGCCGCGGTCCATGAAATACAGGCCGTCCACGCCCAGCAGGGTCTGCTCGTAGCGCGCCGGGTCACGCTTGGAGCGCGCGTAGTTCAGGCCCAGTTGCAGGTCCCAGTCGGGCGACACCGCCGTGCCGAACCTGAGCCCACCGCCGTAGCCTGTGCGGCTGGAGGGCCAGTCGTTGTCGGGCTTGATCAGGCTGATGGAGGGCAGCAAATAGCCCGAGCCGGTGTCCGTCTGCGCGTGAGCGACTCCGAACTGCGCGCAAAGGGCAACTGCCAACGTGTAGGGAAGCTTTTGCAAGGCGTGCGACATGGCGTCCTCCTGGGTTGGGGTGACACGAACCATAGCCCTCAAGCCAGTCCCGGCACAGCGTGCTGACAAAGCGTTACTGCTCGGTACGACGGGTTGTATTCGTTCGCATATCGCACAACCTTTGTCGGCAACTCCGTGTAACAGCGCCGGCCCTGCAGTTGCGCGCGGCAGCGAGTTGTTGGAGGATTGGTGCACAACGATTGATACCAACTTTGTATTGGTATTGCTTCAGGGAGAGTCTGCGCGCGATGGGGTGAGCTTCCAGACTGGAGCTTGACCACCGCACCGTGTCCGACGCCGCTGGCGTTGGAGCACGCGCCATCAGTTTTGCGTGCGCACGGCATCTCCCCGGCGATTGAGTCCTGGCACCGAATTGGCGCTTCGCGTTGCGACCCGGTGCTCGAGCGATCCGGGAGGCGCGCGTTGAAAGTCTTGATGGTCGAAGACGAATCGAACGACGCCGAGCTGGTCTTGCGGACGATGCGCAAGGCGGGCCTGGCGTTCGAGAGCGTGCGCGTGGATTGCGAGGAGCGGTTCCGGCAGGCCCTTGAGGACTTCGCACCGGACATCATCCTGTCCGATTTCAGCATGCCGCTGTTCGACGGCATGTCGGCGCTCGCGATCGCGCGCGAGCTGAAGCCGGACGTGCCGTTCATCTTCGTGTCCGGCACCATCGGGGAGGAGCACGCGATCAACGCCCTCAAGAGCGGGGCTGTCGATTACGTGCTCAAGGGCAATCTGCTGCGCCTGGTGCCAGCCATGGAGCGCACGCTCGCCGACGTCGAGAAGGCGCGCGAGCAGCGGCGCATTGCCGAGGCGCTGCATCACAGCGAACAGCGCTTTCTGCTCGCGGCCTCTACCGGCGACGTCTGGGACTGGCGGATCGCCACCGGCGAGTCCTACATCCCGCCGCAGTGGAAGCAGCGCCACGGCTATGCGGACGACGAGCTGCCGAACGCCTGGAGCACCTGGTTCGACTTGCTGCATCCGGAGGATGTCGACAGCGTGCGCAGCGCACTGGAGGCACACCTGCTCTGCGACGCCCCTTACGAAGTCGAATTCCGCACCCGGCATCGCAGCGGCAGCCACCGATGGTCGCAGGTCAAGGGGAAGGCCTTGCGCGACGCCGCGGGCCAGCCCAGCTACATGGCTGGCACCGTCGTCGACATCACCGAGCGCAAGACCGCCGAGATCCGCGTGCACCGGCTCAACCGCGTGTACGCGCTGCAGAGCGGCATCGGCTCGCTGATCATCCGCGCGCAGACCCGCGAGCAACTGTTCCGCGAAGCCTGCCGCATCGCGGTGGAGACCGGCGGCTTCCTCTATGCCTGGGTGGCCCTGGTCGACGGCGGCGCGTTCCCCGAACCGGCGCCAGAGGCGATCCAGGACACGCTGGACGCCGACGTGGCCGAGGCCGTGCAGGACGTTCTCATGGCGGAGATGGTGCCCGCGGCCGCCGCGACCGGGCAGGGGCTCTTCGAGGACGATCTTTCGAGGCGCTATCCGGGCCTGGCGATCTCGCACGCGGTGGCCGCTTTGCCGCTGATCGTCGAGCAGCGCGTGGCCGGCGTGCTGATGCTGCATGCGGCGGAGCTCGGTTTCTTCGACGAGGACGAGCAGCGCCTGCTCGGCGAGATGAGCAACGACTTGTGCTTCGCGCTTGACCACATCAGCAAGGGAGAGCAGCTGAACTACCTGGCCTACTACGACGCCCTGACCGGTCTGGCCAACCGCAGCCTCTTCATGGAGAGGCTGTCGCAGCAAGTGGACGTGGCCCGGCGCGAGCAGCGCAAGCTTGCGGTGCTTGCGCTCAATGTTGACCGTTTCAAGACCGTCAACGAATCGCTGGGCTATGCCGGCGGTGACGAACTTCTCCAGCAGCTGGCGCTGAGACTGCTCGCCAGTGCCCCCGACGGCAGTCGCACCGCCCGCATCGACGCGGACCACTTCGCCATCCTCGTACCCGAGATCAGGTCTGAGGAAATGCTGGCACGCACGGTCGAGCAGAGCATGGAGGCCTGCTTTGGCGAGCACTTTGAGGTGGCCGGTACTGAGCTGCGCATGTCGGCCCGCATCGGCATCTCGATCTACCCGCATGACGGCGACGACGCGGACGCGCTCTATCGACACGCGCTCTCGGCCGCGGGCAAGGCACGGCGGCGGGGCGAGCGCTATCTGTTCTATTCGCAGGACATGTCGGAGAAGATCGCCGGCACCCTGGCCCTTGAGACGCGCCTGCGCCGGGCGATCCGGGACAACGAGTTCGTCCTCCACTACCAGCCCAAGGTCGATGCCGGCAGCTGGCAATGGCGCGGCGTGGAGGCGCTGATCCGCTGGCAGGACCCGCGCCAGGGGCTGGTGGCACCAGGCCAGTTCATCCCCCTGCTCGAAGAGACAGGGCTGATCGGGGAGGTCGGCGCCTGGGCACTGCGCCAGGCCGTGCGGGACCAGATGCGCTGGATGGCCATGGGGCTCACCCAGGCGCCGCGCGTCGCTGTCAACGTGTCGGCGATCCAGCTGCGCCGCGCCGACTTCGTGTCCACCGTGCGGGACGCCATCGAGCTCGGCGACAGCCCCACGAGCCTCGACCTCGAGATCACTGAGAGTATCGTGATGGAGGACATCGAGACCAATATCGGGCGACTCGACGAGGTTCGCGAGCTCGGCGTGAGCATCGCCGTCGACGATTTCGGCACCGGCTATTCATCGCTGCGCTACCTCACGCAGCTGCCGGTGCAGACGCTCAAGATCGACCGTGCATTTGTGAGCACCATGCTTCAGGATCCCAACACGAGGACCCTGGTCTCCACCGTCATCTCGCTCGCCCACTCCCTCAATCTCAAGGTCGTGGCCGAGGGCGTAGAAACCGAGCAGCAGGCCTTGTGGCTGCGCCGGCTGCGCTGCGACGAGATGCAGGGCTATTGGTTCAGCCGGCCCCTGCCCTTCGAGCGCATCACCGAGATGCTGCGCCATCCCCAGGGGAACGCTGCATGAGGCCGAGGCGGGCCGGCTGGGTGGTGGCCCCACTGGCCGGATTGCTGGGACTGCTGCCAGCTTCGCCGGCAGACGCTGAGGCCGCTCACCCTGAGCTTGCCGATCTGTCGCTGGAGCAGCTGTCGGACATTGAGGTCAGCTCGGTATCGCGGCGCAGCCAGAAGCTCAGCGAAGTGGCGGCGTCGCTCTACGTCATCCCTGGCGACGCGATCCGCCGCGCCGGCGCCCGCACGCTGCCCGAGGCCTTGCGCCTGGCACCGAACCTGCAGGTGGCGCGCGTGGACGCGAATTCCTACGCCATCAGCGCGCGCGGCTTCAACAACGCCATCGGCAACAAGCTGCTCGTGATGATCGATGGCCGCACGGTCTATGCACCGTACTTTTCCGGCGTGCAATGGGATCAGCAGGCAGTGATGCTGGACGACGTCGACCGCATCGAGGTGATCAGCGGACCCGGTGCCAGCGTTTGGGGCACGAACGCCGTCAACGGTGTCATCAACATCGTGACCCGCGCCGCCGACCAGACCCAGGGCTGGCTTGCGCGCGGCGGTGCTGGCAACGCCGACTCGCTGGCGGCGCTGCGTCTTGGAGGGCAGGCTCCGGGCGGTGGTCATGTGCGTGCCTACGTCCAGACCCAGCGGGAGCAGCACACGCGCAGCGAGTCCGGCGCGGCCGTCGCCGACGGGTCGCACCGCGCGCAGCTCGGTGCGCGGGCAGATTGGCTGGTTGCGGGCGAAGGCTTCACGCTCCAGGGCGATGCCTACCATGGCGACACCGAGGCCCGCGTCGCCTTGGGACGCCAGCTCGGCGGCATCCGGACCTCGGGCGAGAACCTCGTGGCGCGCTGGACCGGCACCCTCTCGGGCGGCTCCAAGCTGCGCGTGCAGAGCTACTACAACCACGAGCGCCGCGAGGACCACTTCCTGTACAGCCCGAGCGACACGGTGCTCGACCTGGAGGTCCAGCACACGCTCACGCTGGGCGCCCACCAGTTGGACTGGGGCGGCGGCTGGCGGCGCGCAAAGGACGACATCCCGTCCGGCCTGTTCTTCGGCTTCGTGCCGCAGCGCAGCGCGCAGAGCTGGCGCAATCTGTTCGTGCAGGACGACATCCGTGTCTCAGAGCAGCTGAGCCTGATGGCGGGCACGAAGTTCGAGCACAACGACGACACCGGTTGGGAGACGCTGCCGAGCCTGCGTCTGGCCTGGTCGCCCGCGACCGAGCATCTGCTCTGGGCCTCGCTGTCGCGTGCGGTGCGCGCACCGGCACGCCTGGACCGCGACCTGCGCCTGCCGCCCAATCCGCCCTTCTTCATCGCGGGCGGCCCGGCCTTCGTCTCGGAGCTCGCCCGGGTGCTGGAGCTGGGCTGGCGCGCGCAACCCACGCGCACGCTGAACTTCTCGGCCACGCTGTTCCGCTACGACTGGAGCCGGCTGCGCAGCGGCCAGCGGCCACCCAATGCGCACGTTCAGAACATGATCGACGGCGCCAGCGACGGCGCCGAGGCTTGGGCGCATTGGCAGGTGCTGGAGATGCTGCAGCTCAGTGCCGGCGGCACCCTTTTGCACAAGAACCTGCATGTGCAGCCCGGCAGCACCGATCCCACCGGGCCGAGCGCTCTGGGCAACGATCCGTCGCAGCAGTGGCAGCTGCGCGCCAGCCTGCAATTGCCAGCGCGCCAGACGCTGGACCTTGGCTGGCGCCGCATCGGCGCGCTACCCAACCCTCAGGTGCCGGCGTACGACGCGCTGGACCTGAGCTATGCCTGGCAGCTCGGCCGCGGCGTCGAGCTGTCCGTGACCGGGCAGAACCTGACGGACCCGCGCCATCCGGAGATCGACGCCTACCCCACCCGCAGCGAAATCGGTCGCTCGGTGTTCGTTCAACTGAGGTGGAGCCCGTGAGTGCGGCCGAGTCCGTGCGCCTGTGCGGCGGTCGACGCACCTGGCTCGGCCTGGTGCTGCAAGCCTGCGCCGCGCTGGCCTGGGCCCAGGACGATCTCGGCCCCGACGAGCTACACGTCAAGGCGGCCTTCCTCTACAAGTTCACCAGCTACGTGGACTGGCCTGAGGGCGCCTTCGCCGGTGCCGACGGGCCTTTCTTGGTGGGCGTGCAGGGCGCTGACGCGCTATACGGCGAGCTGGGGCAGCTTGTTGCCAGCCGAAAAGTGCACGAGCGGGCGGTGCTGGTGCGCAGGCTGGTCCCCGGCGAGTCGACGGCCGGGCTGCACATGCTCTTCGCAGGCCGTGGCTCCGCACTGCGTGCGGAGCCCGGCCGGCCCGTGCTCGTGGTCACCGAGGCCGAGGGCGAGATGCCGCTTGGCAGCATGATCAACTTCCGGCTCGTCGAGCGGCGCGTGCGTTTCGACATCGCGCTGGACGCGGTGGAAACCGCGGGGTTGCGCATGAGCTCTCGCCTGCTGGCCGTGGCGCGGCGGGTCTACCGGGCTGGCGGGAGCTGAGCATGGCAGGACTGCGCCAGCACCTGATCGGCTCGATCCGCTCCAAGATCGCGCTGCTGATCCTCGCCGCCGTCTGCTGTGCGCTGCTGGTGGCCGGCATCGCGCTGGCGCTGTACGAGGTGCGCGACGTACGGCAACAGGCGCTGCGCGACCTCGAGACGCAGGCGCGCATCCTCGGCCGTGCCAGCGCGCCGGCACTGGCCTTCGACGACCCCCGCGCCGTGCACGAGAACCTGCAGCTGCTGTCCGACAGGCCCAGCATCGTCGCCGCGGCGATCTATAGCGCGCGTGGCAAGCGCATGGGCGAGTATCACAACGCTGCTCGCCTGACGACACCCGTGCCTTCGCTGCCCGGGGCGGAGGGCTCGCGCATTGACGACGGCCAGCTGATGATCTTCCAACGCGTGGTTGAGGGCGGCGAGATCGTCGGCACCGTCTACCTGAACGGTCGCTTCGATCTGAGCGAACGCCTGCGCGACTACTTCGGCATCCTCGGCAGCGTGATGGTGCTCAGCCTCGTCGTGACGGGCCTGGTCTCCTTGTGGCTGCAGCGTGCGGTCACGCAACCCATTCTCGCGGTGGCGGCAGCGGCCCGTCGGGTGGTCGAGCGCAAGGACTTCTCGCTGCGCGTGAACCGGACTACAGAGGACGAGATTGGCCAGCTCGTCAATGCCTTCAACGACATGCTCGCCGAGCTCGGCGAGCGCGAGCAGGCGCTGCAGGCTTCACGGCGCTCGCTGGAGCAGGAGATCGAGGAGCGCCACCGTGTTGACGAGGAGTTGCGCGAGCTCAACGCGCAGCTGGAGCAGCACATCGCCCGGCGCACGGCCGAGCTGGAAGCGGCGAACAAGGAGCTGGAGAGCTTCAGCTACTCGGTCTCGCACGACCTGCGCACGCCGCTGCGGGGCGTCGTGGGCTTTGCCGACGCGCTGCTGGAAGACCACGGCGCCGAGCTCAGCGAGGAGGCGCAGCGCAAGCTGCGAATCGTCCACCAAGAGGCGCTGCGCATGGGGCGGCTCATCAGCGATCTGCTGGCCTTCTCGCGCCTGGGTCGCAAGGCGCTGCAGACCACGCAGATCGACATGGACGCACTGGCGCGCGGCGCCTGGGAGGCCGTCGGCAAGTCGGACCCGGAGTTGCGGACCCACCTCGACGTCGGCCGCCTGCCGAGCGCCCAGGGCGACGCCTCGCTGCTGACCCAGGTCTGGATCAACCTGCTCTCCAACGCCGTGAAGTTCAGTGCCAAGCGCGAGCATCCGCTCGTGAAGGTCAGCGCGATCACGGACGGCCATGAGCACATCTACTACGTGCGCGACAACGGCGCGGGTTTCAACCCCAAGTATCAGGACAAGCTGTTCGGCGTGTTCCAGCGCCTGCACGACGGCAAGGACTATGCCGGCACCGGCGTCGGCCTCGCGCTGGTCCAGCGCATCGTGCTGCGCCACGGCGGCCGCGTGTGGGCCGAGGGCCAGCCAGACCAGGGCGCCACCTTCTATTTCAGCCTTCCCAAGGAGCACCGCCATGAGCCTGCATGATCAAGTGGAGATTCTGCTGGTGGAGGACAACGCCAATGATGCGGAGCTGGCGATGCGCTCGCTGCAAAAGGGCGGGATGGCCAACACGCTGCTGTGGGTCAAGGACGGTGAGGAAGCGCTGGAGTACCTCTTCCGAACCGGCGCCTATGCCGACCGCGGCGAGGGCAGCCCGCGCCTGGTGTTCCTGGACCTGAAGATGCCGCGGCTCGACGGTGCGCAGGTGCTCGCGCAGATCAAGGGCGATGCGCGGACCCGCCGCATTCCCGTCGTGATCATGACCTCGTCCCAGGAGGAGCGTGACATGGCACGGACCTACGACCTGGGCGCCAACAGCTACATCGTCAAGCCGCTGGACTTCGGCGCCATGGTCGACGTGGTGCGCCAGGCCGGTTTCTATTGGCTGGCCATCAACCAGCAGCCGCAAGTGCTCTAGCACCAGGGAGCCCACCATGTCTTCCACTTTGCACGACCTTGCCGCGGACGAGCCGGCGCCGGCCATCCTGTTCGTGGACGACGAGCCTTCCATCCTCAGCGCACTGCGCCGGCTCGTCCGCCCGCAAGGCTACCGCGTGCTGCTGGCCGAGAGTGGCCGGGCCGGACTGGCGTTGTTGGAGTCCGAGACTGTGGACCTGGTGGTCTCGGACATGCGCATGCCTGAGATGGACGGCGCCGCCTTCCTCGAGCAGGTACGCCTGCGCTGGCCAGAGGCCGGCCGCATCCTGCTCACCGGCTATTCGGACATCAGCTCTACCGTGG
>JAFALK010000097.1 GCA_019234295.1 Roseateles sp. | reverse complement strand
AAGGAGTTTCTGGCACCCAAGTACGTGGAGTTCATCGGCAAGGAAATCCAGACGGCCTATCTGGAAAGCTACTCGGAATACGGCCAGAACATCTTTGACCGCTATGTGACGTTTGCGGATTACTGGATTCAGGATCAGGAGTATCGTGATCAGGACACCGGTGAGATTTTCGACCGTACTTCGTTGAATGCCGAACTGGAAAAAACGGAAAAACCCGCCGGGATTTCCAATCCCAAGGACTTCCGCAACGAGATCGTCAACTTCGTGCTGCGCGCTCGCGCCAGCAATGCGGGCAAGAACCCGGCATGGACCAGCTACGAGAAGCTGCGCACCGTGATCGAAAAGAAGATGTTCTCCAACACCGAGGAGCTGCTGCCCGTCATCAGCTTCAACGCCAAGGCCAGCGCCGACGAGGCCAAGAAGCACGAGGACTTCGTCAACCGCATGGTCAACAAGGGCTACACCGCCAAGCAGGTGCGCCTGCTCTGCGAGTGGTATTTGCGTGTGAGGAAGAGCAGCTAAGGAGTTTGCATGCTGCAGCAGATCATCGATCGCAGACTCTCGGGCAAGAACAAGTCCGTCGGCAATCGCGAGCGTTTCCTGCGCCGCCACAAGGAGCAAATCCGCGAGGCGGTGCGCCGCGCGGTGGACGGCCGCGGCATCCGCGACATGGAGCGCGGTGAAGACGTGCACATCCCGAAGAAGGATCTGGCTGAACCGGTCTTCGGCCATGGCGAGGGCGGCGTGCGCGAGGTTGTCCGGCCCGGCAACAGCGAGCATGTGAAGGGCGACCGCATCCCCAAGCCGCAAGGCGGCCAGGGGCAGGGCGGCAGCCAGGCCAGCGACTCCGGCGAAGGCGAGGACGACTTCGTCTTCCACCTCAGCAAGGAAGAGTTCATGCAGGTCTTCTTCGATGACCTGGCCTTGCCGAATATGGAACGCACCCAGCTCGCCGAGACGCCGGAGTGGAAAAGCCACCGCGCCGGCTTCACGAACGACGGGACGCCCACCAATCTGCACGTGGTCCGGTCCATGCGCGGAGCCCTCGGCCGGCGCATCGCCCTGGCCATGGGAAAGCGCCGCGAAGTGAGCGAGCTGGAGCTCGAACTCGCCGAGCTGAAGAAGCAGGATCAGAACAACCACGAGGTCCAGCGCCTCGTCATGGAAACCGAGGCCCACATCGAGCTGCTGCGCGAGCGCATCGCCGGCATCCCCTTCCTGGACCCGATCGACCTGCGCTTTCGCAGCCGCGTGCGCGTGCCCGTGCCGACGAGCCGGGCGGTGATGTTCTGCCTGATGGACGTGTCGGGCTCCATGGACGAAGCCCGCAAGGACCTGGCCAAGCGCTTCTTCATCCTGCTGTACCTCTTCCTGACGCGCCACTACGACAAGATCGACGTTGTCTTCATTCGCCATCACACACAGGCGCAAGAGGTGGACGAGCAGAACTTCTTCCATGCCACCGAGACCGGCGGCACGGTCGTGTCTTCCGCCCTCGTGCTGATGGAGGAGATCATCCGCGCGCGCTACTCGCCGAGCGAATGGAACATCTACGGCGCGCAGGCCAGCGACGGCGACAACTGGCACCACGACAGCGGCCGCTGCCGCGAGATTCTCTCCGAGCAGTTGCTGCCGCTGTGCCGCTACTTCGCCTACGTGCAGGTGGCCGACGCCGAGCAAAACCTCTGGGAGGAATACAGCAAGCTGACCGAGACCTGCGCCCACTTCGCGATGAAGAAGGCGGTGGAAGTGAACGAGATCTACCCCGTCTTTCGCGAGCTGTTCAAGAAGGAAGGGGCGCCCGCATGAAGCCGCTCAAGCAACGCCCCCGCGAACCGCTGCCCTCCCCCAGCGACTGGACCTTTGAGCTGATCAACGACTATCACGACGTGATCCGCCAGACGGCCGAGCGCTATGGCCTGGATACCTATCCCAATCAACTCGAGGTCATCACGGCCGAGCAGATGATGGATGCCTACGCCTCGGTCGGCATGCCTGTGAACTACCGGCACTGGAGCTACGGCAAGGAGTTCATCGCCAACGAGCGCAACTACAAGCGCGGCCAGATGGGCCTGGCCTACGAGATCGTCATCAACTCGGACCCCTGCATCGCCTACTTGATGGAAGAGAACACCATGGCGATGCAGGCCCTGGTGATCGCCCACGCAAGCTACGGACACAACAGCTTCTTCAAGGGCAACTACCTGTTCCGCATGTGGACCGATGCGTCTTCCATCATCGACTACCTTGTCTACGCCAAGAACTTCGTCGCCGAATGCGAAGAGCGCCATGGCCTGGATGCCGTGGAGGAGTTGCTGGACTCCTGCCACGCGCTGATGAACCACGGCGTGGATCGATACCGTCGCCCGTCCAAACTCTCGCTCGCACAGGAAAAGGCTCGCCTGATCGAGCGCGAGGAGCATGCCCAGCGCCAGATCAACGACCTGTGGCGGACCCTGCCCCGCAAGGCCGACAGCGACGAGGACGCTCCGGGCAGCGCCCTGCGCCGCTTCCCCGAGGAGCCGCAGGAGAACATCCTTTATTTCATCGAGAAGAACGCGCCGCTGCTGGAGCCCTGGCAGCGCGAAGTCGTGCGCATCGTGCGCAAGATCGCCCAGTACTTCTATCCGCAGCGCCAGACGCAAGTGATGAACGAAGGCTGGGCGACCTTCTGGCACCACCGCTTGCTCAACACCATGTACGACGACGGCTACCTGGCCGACGGCATGATGATCGAGTGGCTCAAGTCCCACACCAACGTCGTGGCCCAGCCGCCCATGCAGAACCTGAATCCGTATGCGCTGGGATTCGCGATGTACACCGACATCAAGCGCATCTGCGAACACCCCACCGAAGAAGATCGCCGCTGGTTCCCCGAAGTGGCCGGCTCCGACTGGGAGGTCTCGCTCGACCATGCCATGCGCAACTTCAAGGACGAGAGCTTCATCGGCCAGTACCTCTCGCCCAAGCTCATGCGCGAGTTCCGGCTCTTCTCCATCCTCGACGATCACGAGCAGAGCGAATACGAGATCTCCGCCATCCACGACGAGGCCGGCTACCAGCACGTACGCCAGGCCCTGTCTCGCCAGTACGACCTCTCCACTCGCGAGCCGAACATCCAGGTCTGGAACGTCAACCTGCGCGGCGACCGCTCGCTGACTCTGCGCCACACCCAGCACATGAACCGACCGCTGCATGAGAACGCGCAAGAGGTGCTCAAGCATGTAGCACGGCTCTGGGGCTTCGACGTCTTGCTGGAGTCCGTCAACGACCAGGGCGATGTGACCGCCCGCTGGAACGTACTCGCGCCCACGCGTTGACGCGTCGACGCGTTGACGCGCGTCGCCACCAGGCGCAAAGTTGTGGCTGGAGGTGCCTCATGGAATGGTCGCTCGCCCTCGTGCTCCTGGTGATGCTTGTGGCCCTGGTCGGTGCGCTGCGCTGGGATGCGCTGCGTGCGGGCTTGTTGGCCTTGTTCAGCGCTCGCGATGAAGCGGCGCCGCCCATCGAGCACCTGAATGCGCCCAGGCATCTGCACGACGAACTCGCGCGCCATCACGTCTCGCACAAGCCGCAGATCCACCGCTCCGGACGCCGCGGGTAAAGTGGCCGCATGGCCAATCGACTTTCCCAAATCGCAACCCGCACCGGTGACGACGGCACGACCGGCCTCGGTGACGGTTCGCGCGTTCCCAAGAACAGTCTTCGCATTGCCGCCCTTGGCGACGTGGACGAACTGAATTCGCACATCGGCGTGCTGCTGGCCGAGTCGCTGGCCGAGGACGTGCGCACCCTGCTCATCGTCATCCAGCACGAGCTCTTCAATCTCGGCGGCGAGTTGTCCATGCCCGGCTACGAGCTGCTCAAGATGGACGCCGTGCGGCGCCTGGATGAAGCGCTGGCCCACTACAACGCCGATCTGCCGCGACTCCAGGAATTCATCCTGCCCGCCGGCACCCGTCCCGCCGCCCTGGCCCACGTGTGCCGCACTGTGGCGCGGCGTGCCGAACGTGCCGTGGTCAGCCTGGCCGCTGTTGACACCATCAACGCCGCGCCGCGCCAGTACCTGAACCGCCTGTCCGACTTGCTCTTCGTCCTGTCCCGCGTGCTCAACGCCGGCCAGGAGGTCTACTGGAACAGCGAGCGACTCAAAGCTCAGTCGGGTAGCTGAGCCGCGGCTGTGCGCAGGCGCTGCTCATAGGCCCGCCGCAAGGCCATCGGCGCGAGCACCTGCACCTCGCCGGCGTGTCGCAGCAGATCCATCAGCAGCTCGGTGGCATCCACATAGGGCACGTCAAGCTGCCAGCGGCCATCGTCGAGCCAGCGGCTTTGTTGTTCGGGATGCCATTCCTCGCGTGAGACCCAAAGTGCTGCGTCGGCACTGAACACCAGGCTTGCCGTCTGCGGCATGCCGCCGGCAAAGATGCCGTAGCCGCGATCCAGCTCGGCCTCCAGCGTCTTGATTGCCACGGGCTTGGCCCTCTCGTCGAGCAGCCGGGCGCTGGCCATCGCATCGAGCGCAAAGCGACGGAAGCCCTCACTGCGGTGGCACCAAGCGTCCAGGTACCAGCTGCTGCGGTAATGCACCAGGCGTTGCGGCGAGACGATGCGTTCGCTCGCCGCCCCACCGCGCGAACGGTACTGCAGCAGCAGACGCTGGCGCTTGACCACGGCACTGCCCACGGTCTCGAAGCAATCGGTCGGCGCTCGCCTTCTGGCCGTGCTGATCAGCTTGATGCGCCGCGTGAGCTCGCGCGCCTCGTCTTCGTCCACGCCGAGCATGCCGGTCAGTTTGTCGAACATGGGCTGCAGATGCCGCGCCAGCGTGCCCTGCTCGTCGAGACTGGAGAGCATCTGGTGCATGGTCAGCAAGGCATGCAGCTCCCGCTCGTTGAACCAAAGGCCCGGCAGCTCGTGGCGCTGGCCGCGCCAATCCTGGGCGAAGCGGTATCCGTTTTCGAGTGCGTCGTACTCGATGGGCGCGTCCATGCGGTCGCGCAGGTACTGGAGGTCACGCTTCAGGGTCGCCGGCGAGACCTCCAGAGCCTCGCGTAACTGGGCAAAGCTTGGGCATCCTCGCGAGCGGATCAGCATTTCGATCTTGTAGAAGCGTTCTGTCCGGTCCATAGGCCATAGGCGATCAAAAATTTTCAGCCGATTGTAGGTAGCTCACGCTATGAGCTACCTGCCGCACACACTGTGATCCAGGTCATCGCAAACCGTCCACCCAAGGAGAGCAGACATGGTCCAGCTTGCAGCGCCCCTCCGTTCGGAGTCCACCCAGTACGAACTGTCCGTCGACATGCCGGCACCGATCCGTTCGAGCCACGAGCAGCGCGGCTTCGCACTGGGCAAGGATTTCGCCGCCCATGGGGTGACGCCGCCGGTGGAGCATCTGTCCCTGCGCTCGCCGCTGCTGGCCGGCTGGCAAGCTGGTCGCGCGGTGTTCGGCCAGCGCAAGCTCAAGGCTCGGGCCCAGACCGAGCGCTGGCTGGCCTTGCGCTTGTTTGCCTGGGCGCGCGGCCGCAGCTTCGAGGACGTGCAGTTGACACCCCTGTACCTGCAGCAGATCGCCGTCACTCACTGTCCGATCACCCGCGAGCTGCTGGGTGATGCCACGCTCTCCATCGACCGTGTCCGTGACGATGCCGGCTACGCCGCTGGCAACTTGGCCGTGATGAGCCAGCGCGCCAATCAGGCCAAAGGTCGGCTCTGTATGGCCCAGGCGCTCGAGCGCGCTGAACGGGAGCAAGCCAGTGAAGGCCTGACGCCCGCCCAATGGCGCCGCGTGGCCATTCTGGCGAGCTTTGTGACCGAACTGCCGCATGAACAAGCCTCGGCTTTGCCCCTGGCCGTCCTGCCGCCGAACCGTCTGCGTCTGTTCAATCCCATCCAGGCCCTGCAGACCTTGGTCACACGCCAATTCATGACGGCCGGCTGGAGCCAGCGCCTGGCCCGCCTGCAGGCCCTGCTGCCGTCGGCGGCTCAGCCCGACTTCAATCGCTTCGTCCTGGCCCTCGCACCCCGAGTGTTGGCCGTGCCCAAGCAAGCCGATGCGATCGCGCTACGTGCGGCGCTCGAAGACGCGTGGACGCTGGGTCTGGTGCAAAAGCGCTGGACGCGATTTGCCCTGCAGCTCGACGCCCGGATGGCCGAAAAACTGGTGCAGCGCGCAGCCCAGCTGCAGCTGGCCCCTATGCACGTGCAGCAGCTCGAAGCTGCAACGGCGACGGAAGGCTGGGCCGTGGAACGTGGAGGCTATGCCGGCCTTGCCGCCCTGCATTGAACGGGCTTAGGTGGGCAGCCCGCTGCTGCGGCGTTCCAAGGCGCCGCCCTGGCCTTGCAGGGCCACGTAGTAGCCGTGCGATTCGAACCACTGGGCCCAGTTCAGGGCCTGCTGCTTGGTCGGTAGCCAGGGGCCGGTGCGATCGATTTCGACGCGGTTGCCCTTGCGGTCGTAGAAGACCACACGCCACATCCCTGTCGTGCTATTGCGATCAAGGCGATTCATGCACGTGTTCAGACCAGAGAACGGTGCAGACGCAGCTCCTCGAGGCGCACGCCGTTGACTTCGGTGGTGCGGACACTGCCCAGTTCACGCTTGAAGCCGGCCAGTTCGAAGAAGCGCAGGGCACGCTCATTGCGGAGATAGGCCCACAGCGTGGCCTTGGTGCAGCCTTCTTCCTGGAGGCCGTCGCGGCAGGCATCCCACAGCGCCAGGCCCGCGCCCTTGTCCCAATGCTGGGGCTTGACGTAGAGCGCCCAGATCTCACCGGTCGTGGACGGCGTGCCCTTGTCGCGCGAACGATCGAAACCTGCAAAGCCCATCAACTCACCATCCAGATGAGCGACCACAACCTGCGGTTCGCAGAGGTCAATGGCTTCGCGCCAGAAGGCCTGGCGCTTTTGCACAGAGAGTGCGTCCAGCGTGGCCTTGGGCAGCAGGTCCTTGTAAGCGACTTGCCAGGCGGCAACATGGGTTTCGGCAATGGCCTTGGCGTCCCGCAGCGTGGCGGGGCGGACCTGGATACTCGACATACGCAGGAAACGGATTGGGATGATCGCAGAACGCAGGATTCTCCCTGGCAAAGCCACGATCCCTCGGGCTTGACAGAAAAAAGTTTTTTGCTCAACACAGCGAGAGCTGCCGCACGCGATGCCATTCCCTGGCGTACGCCCTCACGTGAGCGCCTAGGGCCTTCAAGGGCGCGCGCTGCAATCGGCTCAGCAGCGCATGATCGACAGGGCAGTCTCCGAGCTCGTTGGCATAGCGGCGCTCGAGATCTCGTTGCATGCGCAGCAGCAGATGAGCCGTAACGGTGGCATCGGCCAGGGCCCGGTGCGCGCGGCCGGCCTGCGGCAACTCGAAGAAGGCGGCCAGGGTCCCGAGCTTGCAGTTCGGGGCTTCGGGATAGATCCTTCGTGCCAGCAGCACGGTGCAGACAAATTCATGCGAAGGGTCTGCCTGCACACCTGCCAGCGCGAGTTCCGTCTGCCAAAAGCTCCGATCAAACGAGGCGTTGTGCGCCACGAGTGGAACGCCCTTGGTGAACTCAGCCACTTCCTTCATGACCTCTTCGGCAGGCGGCGCATCTTCGAGCATGCGATTGCTGATGCCTGTGAGCCGCTCGATGAAGGGCGGGATCTGCATGCCGGTCTGCATGAGGCTTTGGTACTGGCCGACCACCTCACCGTTGCGAACCAGCACGGCCGCAATCTCGGTGGCGCGGCCGCCGGAGCCGGTCATGCCCGTGGTTTCAAAGTCAATGACGGCAATCGTCTGCATGGTGGCAGTGTTTCATGTTGCGGGTCCGGCACGGTCCTTCCATGTATTCAAGACAGTGTTCTATTTCAAATTGGTCGTGGTAGTAGGGGCCGACCCTTCCTGTGGACAAGTTGATTTTTACGTGCCGCCTCAAGCACTTGTCTTGCGGCAAAGCCTGTGGTCCGAACCCGGGACGACTTGCTGCACAAACCTGAACAAGTCCGAGTTCGGCCGTGTTGCTGTGGACAAGTCGGAACTTGCGCAAGAAATCTCCACAGAGTTTTCCCCTCACGCCCCTAAACTCGCGCGGCTGTGGCTTGCCAGACCTTCTGCAATGCGCAACAGGCAGGGCTTTGCCGCTTTCCAAGCGTATTAGTCATCGCTACAGTCCGACGATCTGCCAAGAGGTAGGTGAAGAATTTTCAGGAGACAAGCATGAAACGAGACATATCCACGAAATTCGGTCTGGCCGCTCTGTCGCTGGCCGCGGCGGCCCTGCTTGCCGCTTGCGGCGGTGGCAATTCGGGCCAGACCCAACCCAGTTCCACCGTCAGCTCGGTTCGCGTCTACGGCGACAGCCTGGCCGACAGCGGCACTTTCGGCTTCAAAGCCACGGTTCAGGTGGCGGGCAACTACATCTTCCCTGAGCGCATTGCTCTGCAATATGGCCAGACGCTGTGCCCGTACTACGCGGCCACCGGTGCGGACAGCTTCATGGTCAGTCCGGCCGCGGGCTGCACCAGCTACGCCGTCGCCGGCGGACGAGTCAACGGTGCGGCGTTGGCCAATCCGACCACGAACAAGAAGAACATCCTCGCTCAGTTGGCGGATGGCTCGGCCAAGGCCTTTGCAGCCAATGAGCTGGTCATCGTCGATGGCGGCGGCAACGATGCGGCCGATCTCGTTGGTGCCTTCCTCGCCGCCCAGCAAGGCAGCACAGGCAGCCTCTTCGCGCTGTTCGGCAGCACACTGGCGCCGGCTCAACTCGGTGCCATCAATCCTGCTAACCCCAGCACCGTGGTCACGGCCGGTGGCCAGTACATGGCAGCGCTGGCCGACAACCTGTATGCATCGATCACGGCCAACGTGCTGGCCAAGGGTGGCAACCGCGTTCTGTTCGCCAACGTGCCCGACATCACGCTG
The DNA here is from genome assembly GCA_019234295.1 of Roseateles sp. GTDB lineage: Bacteria > Pseudomonadota > Gammaproteobacteria > Burkholderiales > Burkholderiaceae_C > JAFALK01. The sequence continues at coordinate 66,891 of JAFALK010000097.1, read as the reverse complement.
ACTCCGCGCTTCCAGATGGTGCTCGCCTCCATCAGCGCCAGCCAGGGCGCCGCCACGGCGCAGCAGCTGCAGACGGTATTCCAGGGCTGGGTCTCGGCCTTCAACGCCGAATTCGCCGCCAAGGCGGCGAACGAGCCTCGGGTGGCAGTGGTCGACATTTACACCAACTTCCAGGACGAAGTGGCCAATCCGAGCGTCTATGCGCTGAGCGATGTGAAGGATCCGTCCTGCCCGATCACGGGTGTCGGTAGCGATGGTCTTCCGGTCTACAACTTCCCGTCCTGCACGGCCGCGGCAGCCAAGTCTGGCTGGCAGAGCTATCTGTTCGCGGACGGTTTCCACCCGACCCCCTATGGTCACCAGCTTGCCTCGCAGCTGATTTCCCGCACCCTGGCCCAAAAGGGCTGGCTGTAATTCGCCACAGCAGGAGACAAGACATGAAAGCAAAACTCTCGAGCCTCATCGCTCTGACCTGTGTGGCCCTGGCATCGGGCGCTGCGCACGCGCAATCGGCGGGCGACTTCATCGTTCGTCTGGGTGGCGGCACCATCATGCCCGACGTGAAGAGCGGCAACCTCAGCGCCCCTAGCCTTGAGAACACCCGCATCGACGTGAAGAAGGCCAGTCAGGTCGTTGGCGGCATCACCTACATGGTGACCGACAACTTCTCCATCGACCTGCCCCTGAGTCCGGCGTTCAAGCACGAGGTCGTGGGCGACGGCGCCATTGCAGGGGTGGGCACCCTGGCCACGGTCAAGGCCCTGCCGGCGACCTTGATCGGCCAGTACCGCCTCGGTGGTGCCAAGGATGCCGTGCGACCCTATGTGGGTCTGGGCGTGGTCTATGCCAAGTTCTTTGATTCGAAGGGCACGACGGCGCTGAACGCCACGACGGGCGGCACGCCGTCTAACCCAACGGTCATGAACATGGAAAACCGCACTGGCAGCCTGGCGCAGCTGGGCGTGTCCATCAAGGTCTGGGGCCAGTGGTCGCTGGACATGGCCGTGGACAAGACCTTTCTCAAGACAACTGGACACCTGACCACCGGCCAGAGCATCAACACGACGCTCGACCCAACGACGGTGCTCGCGGCTGTCGGTTACAGCTTCTGATTCCAGCAAGCCGCCAAACGAAGGGGGAGCAAGTTTTGCTCCCCCTTTTTTCATTCAATGCCCACCACCTTGTGCATCTGTACGGAGAGCCGCCACTGCGGATGCTCCATGCAATAGGCGATGGCCTCGCGTGTGTTCTGCGCCTTGAGGATGCTGTCCATGGGCTGCAGGAAGAAGTGCTCGAAGTCCAGCGCGGCAAAACGCTCGGGTCTTGCCAGCGGCTGAGGGAAGACAAGCTTCAACTCATGCCCGCGCGTCAGCACGACTTGGGCATCGGCCTTGGGGCTCACGCAGATCCAGTCCAGTCCCTTGGGAGCGAGCTGCGTGCCGTTGGTTTCCACTGCAACCTCGAAGCCGCGCGCGTGCAGCGCCTCGATCGCGGCTTCGTCGAGCTGCAAGAGTGGTTCGCCCCCGGTACACACGACATAAGGCTTGCCGGGCTGCCCAGCGGGCCAGAATGAGGCCACCGCGTCGGCGAGCGCCTCGGGCGTCGTGAACTTGCCGCCGTTCTGGCCGTCGGTGCCGACGAAATCGGTGTCGCAAAAATTGCAGACGGCCGTGGCGCGATCCTGCTCGCGCCCGCTCCACAGATTGCAGCCGGCGAAACGGCAGAACACCGCCGCGCGGCCGGCCTGAGCGCCTTCGCCCTGCAGGGTGTAGAACATTTCCTTGACTGAGTACGTCATACGGGGATCAATTCTTCAAGGCGGGATTCAAAGACGATGGAGCCGCTGCCGCGCGTCTCGTACATGTCCACGCGGTCGATCTGCGGCAGTGCCGCGCGGCCCTTGGCTAGCACCCAGGCGGCGAGGCTTGCAGTGTCGCCGTCACGCAGGTCGGCGATCTCGTAGAGCGGCCGATGGTCGATGGCCTTGAAGATCGGATCGAACAGGGTCTTCACATCGCCGAAGTCCACGGTCCAGCCCATCACCGCGTCGAGCGGCGCGCTCAGATGCAGGCGCAAGGTGTAGGTGTGGCCGTGGATGCCGCGCAGCGGACTGCCCTGGGGCGCGTGGTTCAGCCTGATCGCGCTGTCCAGCGTCATTTCCTTCCAGATCCGATAGCTGCTGCCGTCGAAGTTGGCACCACAGGAGCCAGTCTCGTACACCGTGACCCACGAGAGTTCGGGCAACTCGGGCTTGAGTCGTGCCCACAGCCAGGAAGAGATCACTTCACTGGTCGGATTGCCTAGGCCCTCGATGCCGTTCAGGCACTGGTAGTTCAGCAGCATGTGGAAGGGGGCCCAGACCTCGTCGAGGTGGTCGTAGTCCACGCTGATGTCGCGTTCGCCCAGGTCCTGGTTGGCATGCAGGATGACCTCGAAGCCGTGGCCGTGCATGCGCCCACACTTGTGACCGGCAGGTACATGGGGCAGTTGGTGCGCGGCCTGGAAGCGGTAGCGGCGCCAGACGTGAGCCTGGCCCGAGGCGTCGAGATCCACGCCCGAATGCGCCGTGCTCTGGATGCCCACTTGCTGGATCCCCGGTACGTCCTTCTCCAGGCGCCCGCGGATCCAGCGTGCAATGTTCTCGTCGGTGGGTTGCTCGATGGTGTGGTTCAGCAACGCGTGGTCCAGCGGCGCCACGGCCTCTTCCAGGCGTTTGCGCAGCTCTTCCACTTCGGCGCCGGGGAAGGACGCCCAGCCCGCGGGCAGTTGAGCCCGGACGGTGGCGAAGTAGCTGTGGCCATGCAGGCCGCGACTGCGGTGGCCTTCAGGCAGGGCCGGGATCTGGCAGGCGGACTCGAAGCCGCACGAAGCGCTGGTCAGGGTCATAAGGGAGTGATTGTCGCCTAGGTGTTTTCCCTTGGCACGTGCCCTGGCTGTCGAAATGAGCGCCGATCATTCGTCGTCAGGGTGCAGTCCCACTTTTCACAGGAGAACCACCATGCGATTCATGATCATTGTGCGCGCCACGGCCCAGAGCGAAGCCGGCATCATGCATGGCCCCGACGATCCCATCATCGCCGAGATGGCCGACTATCACGCGGAGCTGGCGCACGCCGGCGTGCTGCTCGAAGGCAATGGCCTCAAGCCAAGCCGCGATGGCTGGCGCATCAGCTACCGGGACGGCCAGCGCACCGTCATCGACGGACCCTTTGCCGAGAGCAAGGAGCTGATCGCCGGCTACACGCTGATCCAGGTTCGCTCGCGCGAGGAGGCGATGGAATGGGCGCGCCGCTTCCCCGCGCCCTTCGGCAAGAACGGCGACGGCGGCATGATCGAGGTCCGCCCGCTGTACGAGATCGAGGACTTCGGGGAGCAGCCTGGGCTCGCCAAGTTCAATGAGCTTGAAGCGCAGCTGAAAGCCCAAAAGGCCGAAAAGGCCGAAAAAGCGGCAGAGCGCTGAGATCGCTGAGATGGAGGAGCGCGTCGCGGCCCTGTGGCGCATCGAGGGTCCTCGGCTCATCGGTGCCCTGGCGCGCAAGCTGCGCGATTTTGGCGAGGCCGAGGACCTGGCCCAGGATGCGCTCGAACAGGCGCTGAGGACCTGGCCGGCCCAAGGCGTGCCGGCCAATCCGGCCGCCTGGTTGATGGCCGTGGCTCAGCGCCGCGCCATCGACGCCCTGCGCGCGCGCAAGCTTCACGCCGAGAAGCAAGAGGAATTCGCCCGCGAGCTCGAAACCCTGGGTCTCGACCACGTACCGCCACCCCAGAGCCGCGAGCAGATCGAGGACGACCAGCTGCGGCTGATCTTCACCGCCTGTCACCCGCTGCTTGCGCCCGAGGCACGGGCAGCGCTCGCGCTCAAGGTGTTGGCCGGCCTCACGAACGCCGAGATCGCGCGCGCCTTTCTCGCCCAGGAGACCGCGATCGCCCAGCGTATCGTGCGCGCCAAGCGTCTGCTGGCCGAAGCCTGCGTGCCCTTTGAGCAGCCGCAGGGCGACGAACGCCGCGCGCGCCTGGCCTCGGTGCTTGAAGTCATCTACCTGATCTTTAACGAGGGCCATGCGGCAACCTCGGGCCCGGCCTGGATGCGGCCTGCGCTGGCCCAGGAAGCGCTGCGCCTGGCGCGCCAGCTTGTCGGCCTGATGCCCGCGGAAGACGAGGTGCTGGGCCTGGCCGCCCTTTTGGAGCTCAGTAGCGCGCGGCTGCCGGCGCGGCTCGATGCCCAGGGCCGGCCGGTGCTGCTGATGCAGCAGGACCGCCGCCGATGGGATCGTGGCGCGATCTATCGGGGCTTGGAGCTGCTCGAACGCGTGCACCGGCCAGGGCCCTACAGCCTGCAGGCCCGTATCGCGGCCGTTCATGCGCGCGCGCTTCGCGCCGAGGACACCGACTGGAGCGCCATTGTCCTGCTCTACGACGGTCTGGCGCAGCTGGCGCCCTCGCCCGTGCTGGCGCTCAACCAGGCCGTGGCCATCGGCATGGCGAGCGGCGAAGGATATGGCCCGGCAGCCGCCCTGGCGCTGATCGATGAACTGGCGCACGAGAAGCTGCTGGTCGGCTACCCTTGGCTGCACAGCGCGCGTGGCGAGATGCTGGAGCGGCTGGGCCGCGTTGCCGAGGCCCGCGAGGCTTTCGCCCGCGCGCGCGACCTGAGCCGCAACGACGCCGAGCGTCAGTTGCTGGACGAGCGGGTTTCTTCGCTGGCGTCCGAGGTATCGGCCAACATCGTCTGCATCAGCGCGAAGAAGCGATCGTAGAAGGTGCCCGCGGGGATCGTCTCCGAGGCAACCTTGACCATCGAATCCTGCTGAGAAGACAGCGGCACCGAGATCGAGCCGATGGCGCTCACGCCGATGCTGGTGGCCGCGCTCGAGCGCTTGATCACGTAGCGGTCCTGCTGCGCGGAGACGAAGGCCGTGGATGGCGACCCGGCCTTGCCCTCGGCCACGCAGACCACGTTGAAGCTGATCTCCACATGCACCTCGCCCTCGGGCTGGAAGCGCTTGGCACCGGTGACCATACCCTTGGACGCGGCGCTGATCACATAGCCCTGGCTCAGCAAGGCGCGGCGCGCGGCCTCGCAGATGTCCGGTGCGCTGGCATCAAACAGGCGCGAGAAGGTCTCGTCGGGCTTGAACTGCTCGTTCTGATAGACGAGTTCAGCCTTGCGCGAACTGCCGGGGCCGGAACTGCAGGCCGCCAGCAAGGCGGCCACGAGCACGAGCAGGGGGAAGCGGGCGGAGAGCATGAGCGGATTATCCCAAGGCCCGATGAGGCGGACCTGAAATGGCTTTTGGCACGGGTCTTTGCCTCGGACAGAATCCCTGCATGAAGTTCATCCTCACCCCTCTTCTCATCGGCTCGCTGATCCTGGGCGCACAGGCCGACGAGGTCCAGCCGCTGGCTCAGCTGCCCTATACGCCAAGCCTCGACACCGCCGCCATGGACCGCACGGTGGACCCATGCGAAGACCTCTATCGCTTCGCCTGCGGCAACTGGAGCAAGAGCAATCCCATCCCGGCTGATCAGCCCCGCTGGGACGTCTATTCCAAGATGGCCAACGACAACGAGCGCTATCTTTGGGGCGTGCTGGACAAGCTCTCGCACGAGGGCACCGAGCGCAGCGTGAGCCAGGCCAAGATCGGCGACTACTTTGCCGCCTGCATGGATGAGGGTGCCGCGAAGGCCAAGGGTCTGGAGCCGCTCAAGCCCGTGCTCGATCGCATCGCCGCGCTGAGCGACAAGCGGCAGCTACCCGCCTTGCTTGCACAGCTGCACCTGGCCGGCAACAACTCGCGCTTCTTCTTCGGCTTCTCCTCGGGCCAGGATTACGCCGACTCCTCGCGGCTGATCGCCTTCGCCTATGCCGGGGGCCTGTCGCTGCCCGAGCGCGGCTACTACCTGCGCACCGACGCGAAGTCCCGCAAGCTGCGCGAGCAGTTCCGCGCGCATGTGCAGCAGATGTTCGAACGCCTCGGCGACTTGCCGGCTCAGGCCAGGTCCTCCGCCGCCCTGGTGCTGGCGACAGAGACGGCGCTGGCGCGCGCCTCGCTCTCGCCCGTAGACAAGCGCGACCCCTACAAGATTGCCCATGCCTTCGACGCCAAGGGATTGCAGGCCCTGACGCCCGGCTTCGACTGGACGGCCTATCGCGCCGCCCTGGGCTTGGAGGCAGGGCTCGACAACTACAACGTTACCGAGCCGGCCTTTCTTCAGGCTTTGGACAAGCGCCTGGCGTCGATGAGTCTGGCCCAGATCCGCACCCTCTTGCGCTGGCAACTGATCAGCAGCTTGGCACCCGAGCTCGATCCGGCGACTGCCAAGGCCAGCTTCGACTTCTTCGGCCACACTCTGCTGGGCACGCCCGCGCAAAGACCGCGCTGGAAGCAATGCGTGCAGCTGATCGACGCCCAGCTGGGCGAGGCCCTGGGCCAGGAGTTCGTGCGCGAGAACTTCAGCCCAGCGCTCAAGGACAAGACTGTGGAGATGACCCGCGAGATCGAGGCGGCCATGGGCCAGAGCATCGACTCGCTCGACTGGATGAGCGCGGACACCAAGGTGCGTGCCAAGGAAAAGCTGTACGCCATCCTCAACAAGGTCGGCTACCCGGACCGCTGGCGCGACTACTCGGCCTTCACGGTCGCGCGCGACGACCACCTTGGCAATGTGCAGCGCGGCAATGCCTTCGAGGCCCGCCGCCAGCTCGCCAAGATCGGACAGCCGCTGGACCGCGGCGAATGGAGCATGACGCCGCAGACCGTCAATGCCTATTACGACGCGCAGATGAACGACATCAACTTCCCCGCCGGCGTGCTGCAGCCGCCGCTCTACGACGCCAAGCTCGACGATGCACCCAACTACGGCAACACCGGCGGCACCATCGGCCACGAGCTGACCCACGGCTTCGACGACGAAGGGCGCCAGTTCGATGCGAGGGGCAACCTCAAGAACTGGTGGACCGCGCGGGATGGCAAGGCCTTCGAGGAACGTGCCGCCTGCGTGGTCAAGCAGTACGGTGGCTACACCGTCATCGACGACATCAAGCTCAACAGCAAGCTCACGCTCGGTGAAGACCTGGCCGACCTCGGCGGCCTGATTCTGGCCTATTCCGCCTGGAAGGCTCACACGGCCAACATGACCTTGGAAATGCAGGACGGTCTCACGCCCGAGCAGCGCTTCTTCGTGGGCTTTGCGCAATGGGATTGCAGCTCGGCGCGCCCCGAATACGAGCGCGCGATGGCCCGCACCGACCCGCATTCGCCGAGCCGCTACCGCATCAACGGCGTGGTGGTGAACATGCCCGAATACGAGCGTGCCTTCAGCTGCAAGCCCGGCGCGGCCATGAGCAAGCCGGCCAAGGATCGCTGCAAGGTCTGGTGATTTTTTGACGAGGAGAACCTTGATGAAGATCGATCCCTACCTGTTCTATGAAGGCCGGTGCGAAGAGGCCATCGAGCTCTACAAATCGGCCCTCGGTGCCGAAGTGCAGATGATGATGCGCAACAGCGAGAGCCCCGCACCGGCGCCCGAAGGCATGCTGCCGCCCGGCAGCGGCCACAAGATCTTGCACGCCTCGCTACTGATCAAGGGCGCGCTGATCATGATGTCGGACGGCATGTGCAGCGGCCAGACCGCCTTCAAGGGGTTCTCGATCTCGCTCGATTGCGCCAACGAGGCCGAGGCGCGCGCTGCCTTTGAGGCGCTGGCCGTGGGCGGCCAGGTGAAGATGCCGCTCTCGCAGACCTTCTGGGCGCCGCTGTTCGGCATGCTCGATGACAAGTTCGGAGTGGGCTGGATGATCGGCGTCTCGGGGAACTGAGCGGCTGCGACGGCCAGCACCCGCTGCCACTTGCAAAGGGGACTGGCACCAGGCCCGGCGCCCCCCGCTGGTGGGGGTTGGGGAACATGCGGTTACGCAGTCACACTTGCGCCGTCTTCATGGGCGGGGGCGAACAATGAACTTCAGCACGCAGATTCTGTGGCCATCGCGTGCGCAGGGCGCCAACGTCGCGTGCGCAACACGCAAAGACACCCCTGTGCCCGCAATAATGTCGACGGCTCCAGAGGCCATGGGCCGGGAGCCTACAAGAATGGACAAGAACGAAGACATCAACGAACCGGGCCTGCTGAACCTCCCCGACAGCCTGCGCCTGCTGGCCGGCCGCGGCTTTGCCCGCAGCTACCGCCGCGGCACCTTGCTGATCGAAGAGGGAACCCAGGGCGACAGCCTCTACCTCGTGCTCTCGGGCTCGCTGCGTGCGTTTGGCTGCGATGCGCGCGGTCGCGAGGTCACCTACGGTATCTACGGACCTGGCGAATACGTGGGCGAGATGAGCCTGGACGGCGGGCCGCGCTCGGCGAGCGTCATCTGCGAGATCCCCTCGCGCTGCGTGATGCTCACGCGTGCCAGCTTGCTCGAGCACATCTCGGCGCATCCAGAGTTCGCCCTCGAGCTGCTCACCAAGGTGATTCGCCGCGCCCGCGCCGCCACGCTCTCGACCAAGCAGCTTGCGCTCAACGACGTCTACGGCCGCCTGAAGGCCTTGCTTGAAAGCGATGTCGAGGCCGGCGACGTTCACCTCACACACCAGGCCATGGCCACGCGCCTGGGCTGCTCGCGCGAGATGGTCTCCAAGCTCGTCAAGGATCTCGAGCAGGGCGGCTACTTGGTCCGCGTGGCCAACGGCCACTACAAGCGCCTCAAGTCCCTGCCCCAACGCTGGTGAATCAGCGCCGGGACCCCAGCGGCGGCGCCACGGGGAAGTGCTGCGGCGGCCTGGCGGCCTTGGCGTAGAGGCCCTCGACCTTGGGCAGGTTCCGGCGCAAATCCTCGATGCGCGTCTTGCCCGCCGGATGCGTGGACAGCCATTGCGGCGGCGCGCCCTTGGCGGCGGCGGCCATCTTCTGCCACAGGCTGATACTGGCGGCCGGGTCGTAGCCGGCGCGTGCGGCCAGCTCCAGGCCGACGAGGTCCGCCTCGCTCTCGTTCTCGCGGCTGAAGGTCAGTGTGACCAGCTGGCCGCCCATGCGCAGCAGCGTGTCACCGACATTGCCCAGCCCGAAGAGCGCCGAGAGGCCGCTGACGGCAATGGACGTGCCCGCATTCTTGGCCATGCGCTCGCGCGCATGCTCGCGCAGCGCGTGGGCGATCTCGTGGCCCATCACCATGGCCACCTCGTCGTCGTTGAGCTGGAGCTTCTCCAGGATGCCATAGAAGAAGGCGATCTTGCCGCCCGGCATGCAAAAGGCATTGAGCTGCGGGCTGTAGACCAGGTTCACTTCCCAGCGCCACTGGCGCGCGCGGGGGTTCCAGGGCGCTGACTGCGGCACCAGGCGTTCGGCGATGGCGCGCAGGCGCTGCAGTTGCGGGTCGTCGCGGCCAGCGAGCGCGCCCTTGGCGGCGGCCTGGCGCATCATCTGCAGATATTGCTGGGCGCCCGCGGCCTCCACCTCTTCGGCCGGCACGAGTTCGGTCGTCCAGCTCTTCTTGCCCACGTCCACGCCCTCACTCGGCGGCGCGTCTGCCGCCAGGGCGGGAGCGGCGGCCAGCGACAAGGTGGCCAGCAAGGTGGCCAGCAAGGCGGCGCGCAAGGCGTGGCGTCGGTTCAGACCCTCGGGCATGGACATCGGTGCAAACTTCCTTCGCCGCATTCTGGCTGACAATGTCCGCATGTCTCCCGTGCTGCACACAGACCCGCTCCAGTTTCGCGCCGCTCTCGGTCTCTTCGCCACGGGCGTGACCATCGTGACCGTGCGCACGCCCGAGGGCCGGCTGGTGGGCCTGACGGCCAACTCCTTCAACTCGGTCTCGCTGTCACCGCCCCTGGTGCTGTGGAGTCTGGCGCGCCACGCCGGCTCGCTGCCCGTGTTCAGCGCGGGCTCGCACTACGCGATCAACATCCTCGCCGCTGAGCAGAAGGATCTGGCCGAACGCTTCTCCACGCGCGACATCGACCGCTTCGCCGGCGTGGCCTGGCGAGATGGTGCTGGCGGTGCGCCCGTTCTCGAAGGCGTGGCCGCCTCGTTCGAGTGCGCGAATCGCAGCCGCTACGAAGAGGGCGACCACGTGATCTTCGTGGGCGAGGTCGAGGTCTGCACCTCACGCCCCGATGCCAAGCCCCTGATCTTTCACGGCGGGCGCTACTTCACCGAACTACCGCTGTAGTTCAAATCTGCACACGGGTTCCGAGCTCCACCACCGCGTTGTCGGGGAGCCTGAAGAACTCCGCCACCCCGCCCGCGTTGCGGCTCATGGCCGAGAACAGGCGCTCACGCCAGTTGGCCATGCCCTCGCCCTGCGTGGGCACCACGGTCTCGCGGCTCAGGAAGTAGCTGGTCTCGAAGACCGGGATGCGCAGGCCTTTGGGCTCGCACAAGGCCAGCGCCGCGGGCACGTCGGGCTGGTCCATGAAGCCGTAGTGCAGCGTCACGCGCCAGAAGCCCGGCGCCAGCGCCTCGAGCTGCACGCGCTGCTCGCTCTTGACCCAGGGCCGGTCCTCGAAGACCACTGTGAGGATCACATTGGTCTCGTGCAGCACCTGGTTGTGCTTGAGGTTGTGCAGCATGGCCTGCGGCACGGTGTCGGGGTTGGACACGGCATAGACGGCCGTGCGCGGGACGCGGTGGGCGCCACCCAGGGCGAGCGACTCGATGAAGGGCGCGAGCTCGAGGCCGTCGCGCTGGATACTTGCCATCAGCAGCTGGCGGCCGCGCGACCAGGTGCTCATCAGTGCGAACAGGCCCAGGCCCATCATCAGCGGGAACCAGCCGCCGTCGAAGAACTTGATGGCGCAACCAGCCACGAGCAGGGCGTCCACGGCCAGGAAGAAGATCGTGGCCGGCACGGCGATGCGCCTGGCGATCTGCCAGCCGTCGCGGATCACGAACCAGGTCATCACGGTCGTGATCATCATGGTCAGCGTCACGGCGATGCCGTAGGCGCCGGCCAGGGCCGAAGAGCTGCCGAACAGCAGCACGGCCGCGACCACGCCCACCAGCAGGGCCCAGTTCACCGCCGGCATGTAGATCTGGCCGACTTCGCGCGCGGAGGTGTAGCGCACCGTCATGCGCGGCAAGAAGCCCAGCAAGATGGCCTGCTTCGTCATCGAGTAGGCGCCCGAGATCACGGCCTGCGATGCGATCACCGCGGCCAAGGTGGCCAGCAGCACCATCGGCAGGACCAGGGCCTGCGGGAACAGGTGGAAGAAGGGGTTCTCGATCGCGGTCGGGCTCTGGATCAGCAATGCGCCCTGCCCCATGTAGTTGAGGATCAGTGCCGGGAACACGAGGCCCAGCCAGGCGATGCGGATCGGCCGCGCGCCGAAGTGGCCCATGTCGGCATACAGGGCCTCAGCGCCAGTCAGGGCCAGCACGATGGCGCCCATGGCCGCGAACAGATGCCAGCCACGCTCGGTCACGAAATGCCAGGCATGCAGCGGATTGAGCGCTGCGAGGATCTGCGGAGCCTGCGCGATCTGGTGCACGCCGATCGCGGCCAGGGCCAGGAACCAGAGCACGATGACAGGCCCGAAGATCTTGCCCACGGCGCTCGTGCCGAAGCGCTGGATCGCAAACAGGCCCACCAGCACCGCCAGCGAGATCGGCAGCACCCAGTGAGAGAGCGTCGGGGTCACGACTTCGAGGCCCTCGACCGCGCCCATGACCGAGATGGCCGGCGTGATCACGCTGTCGCCGTAGAACAAGGTGGCGCCGAACACGCCCAGCAGCAGCAGGCCCGCGCGCAGCCTGGGTTTGTTCTGCAGGGCGTGGGTGGCCAGGGCCGTGAGCGCCAAGCCGCCGCCCTCCCCGCGGTTGTCGGCGCGCAGGATCAGCAGCACGTACTTGAGCGTGACCACGATCATGAGCATCCAGACGATGACGGAGATGGCCCCCGTCACGTTGTGCGCATCCAGGGTTACGCCCGTGGCCGGCTTGAAGATCTCGACGACCGTATAGAGCGGGCTGGTGCCGATGTCGCCGTAGACAACGCCGATGGCTCCAAGCGCGAGGGCGGCGAGGCCGTGGCCCTGGAGATGGGAATTGCTGTGTTCTGAACTCATGGAACATCGTCTCCGTTGTCGCATTAGGATCGCATAAGGGCGCGACATTCTTTGCACAAATGCCTAACATTCCGTACCGACTGACCCTGGGAGACTCCATGAGATTGCGTGGATTTGCTGCGCTGGCCGCGCTAGCGCTTGTTCAAGCCGCCAGCGCGGACGAGCCCGTGCTCGTCACGCTGGCCGAGGTGAACGCATCGGGCAGCAGCGCCATCGTGGGCACCGTCAGCGTCACAGCCAGCCCCTACGGCCTTGTGTTCACGCCCGACCTCAAGGGACTGGCGCCTGGCCTCCATGGCTTCCATGTGCACGCGAACCCGAGTTGCGGCCCGAGCGAGGCCGACGGCAAGAAGGTGCCCGGCGGCGCAGCCGGCCCGCACTACGATCCGCTCAAGTCCGGCAAGCACGGTACGCCCTGGGGCGACGGCCATCTGGGAGACCTGCCGCCGCTCTACGTGGCAGCCGACGGCACGGCCACCCAACCCGTGCTCGCCCCGCGCATGAAGCTAGCCGACCTGGCCGGCCACTCGCTGATGGTCCATGCCGGCGGCGACAACCATGCCGATCACCCAGTGCCTTTTGGCGGCGGCGGCGCGCGCGTTGCCTGCGGAGTGTTCTGAGAACCTCCTCCAGGCGGGTCAGCTGAAGCGATAACCGACGCCAGGCTCGGTGCGCAGCCGCTTGGGGTCGGCCGGATCCGCCTCGAGCTTGGCGCGCAGTTGGCCCATGTAGAGCCGCAGGTAATGCGTCTGCTCGCTGCAGTCCGCACCCCAGACATCAGTCAGCAGGGTGCGATGCGTGACGACCTGGCCGGCCGAGCGCAGCAAGCGGGCGAGCAGCTTGAACTCGGTGGGCGTGAGGTGCACGTCCTCACCGTTGAGGCAGACGCGGTGGGCGGCCAAGTCCACGAGCAGGCCGTCTTGTTCGTAGCGTGTGACGGCCGCTGCCACCTGTCGGCCGCGATGACGCAGGGCCACGCGCATGCGTGCGAGCAGCTCCGTGATCGAGAAGGGCTTCACGAGGTAGTCGTCCGCCCCGGCATCGAGCAGGCGCACCTTGAGGCCGTCCTGCTCGCGCGCCGAGATCACGAGCAAGGGCGTGCCCTTGAGGCTGCGCAGCTTGTGCAGCAGATCCTCGCCCTCCCCGTCCGGCAGGCCCAGGTCCAGCAGCACGAGCTCGATGTCGGAGTGGGCGAGCAGGGCCATGGCGTCGGCCAGGCTGGCAGCGGCCCGGACCTCGTAACCCTCCACGCGCAGCGCTCCGGCCAGCGTCGTGCGCAGTTCGCGGTCGTCCTCGACCAACAGGACCTGAATCATTGCGGAACCTCTTCGATGGGGAGTCGGAGCTCGAAGGCCGCGCCGCCATGGCTGCGCGCGCGGTAGCCGAGGCGCCCGCCATGCGCGGTCGCGATGGCGCGGCAGGCCGCCAGGCCCACGCCAGAGCCGCGGCTGCCGTCGGGGGTCTCATTCTCGGGGCCGCGACGGAAGACCTCGAAGATGCGGTCGCGCCACGCCGGCGGCACCCCGGGGCCGCGGTCGCGCACGGCGATCAGCACCGCCTCTTCCTCGCGACGGGCCAAGATTTCTACGCCGCCACCCTCTGCGTACTTGAGCGCGTTGTCCACGAGGTTGTCGAGCAGCTGTGTCAGCAACAGGGCGTCGCAACGCAGCAGCGGCAGCCCGGGAACGACGCGGGTCTTCACGCGCGTATGGGCGTCGCGCTGGCGCAGCCGGCCCATCACGGCGCCGATCAGCTCTTCGGCCGATTCCCAGTCGCGCGTGAGCCGCACGTCGGGCCCGTCGAGGCGGGCCAGCTGCAAGGTGTTGTCGGTCATGCGCGAGAGCGAGCGCGCCTCGTCGACGATGGAGCGGGCCAGGCGCTCGCGCTGGCGCGTGTCGAGCCGCTCGCCCTGGGCCAGCAGGCTCGAGGCCGCGCTCATGATGGTGGCGAGTGGCGTGCGGTAGTCGTGCGAGATGGTGGCGAGCAGGGTGTTGCGCACGCCCTGGGCTTCGGCGGCCTCGCGCAAGCGCGCGCCGGCGCGCTCGGTGGCGGCGCGCTCCAGGGCCTGGCCCAGCAGGTCGCACAGCGCCTGCGCATGAGCGCGCAATCCCAGGGCCGGGCCCAGGTCCAGCGGCAGCATCGCCGCGCCGCGCGCGCCTTCGCGGCCGCGCAGTGGCAGGTACCAGGCGTTGAGTTCCTCGTGCCGCAAGGTACCGGGCCCGAAGGCCAGGGCGCGGCGCATGCTGAGCCAGAGGCCTTCCCATTGGTTGGCGTCGGGTTCCCCGTGCACGTGGACGGCGGCGGCCTCGTTGGTGGCGGGCATCTGGTCTTGCAGCAGCAAGACGATGGGCGCGCTCTTACCAAGAGGTGTCAGCGCCCCGGCCAGCGCAGCGGCCATGGCGGCGGGCTCGGACAAGCTGCGCAATTCCTCAGCGAGCAGGCGCAGCTGCTCGGCCTCGAAGGCATGGCGCTCGGCGCGGGCCACCTGGGTCTGTAGACGTTTGAGTAGCGCGGCGGCCAGGCCCGCCAGAGCGGCGCCAATGAGCCAGGGGAGGTACAGGGACATGGCCGGCACGATACCAATGCCGGCACAAGGAATGTGTCAGGGCTTCCTAGCGCTTGCGTGGAATGACCTGCGTGTCGGGAAACGCTTCGGGCTGCTTGGGCGTCTCGGCCCGTAGCAGTAGGTCCTCGAGCTCCTGGCGACTCGGTGGAGGCGGGGCTGTGTACACCTCGTGGCGCGGCTTGGCGCGGGCCAGTTGGTGGCGAAGCTGCTCGATCTCCTTTTGCAGCTGCTCCACCTGCTTCTTGACCTGAACGCCCTGCTGCTCGGCGAACTGGCGGGCCTGGTCGAGCTTGGAGTTGCGAAAGGCGGCACCCTTGAGCTGGCGGCCCCACCACCAGGAGCCGATGCCAGCGGCGACCAAGCCACCCGCCACGACGCCTCCCAGGGCGATGCCGATCGTTTCGACGTCCATCAAGCGCCTCCCGCCTACGCTGAAATAACGAGTTAGCTGTGCTGACTCACTCTACAGCTTTGGCCGAACTTTGTCCTGTTCGACGTCGATGAATTCCCACCAGTTGTCCCACAAGGGCGGCCTGCGGTAGCCCATCACGCCGGGGCCGGTCAAGTCGGTGATGATGCGGTGGACCTTGGCCTTGTAGGGCATGTAGGCAAGCAGCAGGCGGGCGGCCTGATCGAGCAACGCGCTGCGCTCGGGGCCGTGCGGCAGCTCGCCGATGCGGCGGTAGAGCGCGTCGAAGGCCGGCATGGAGAAGCGAGCGTAATTCTGGCTTCCGATATTGCTGCTCAGACCCAGGGCCAGTACGTCATGGCCGTCAGGGCTGGCAGCGCTCCAGCCCAAGGTCCAGACTTGGAAGTTGCCGGCGCGCGCGGCCTTCTCGTTGTCGGCATACGGCGCAGAGCGGAACTCGAACTTCAGCCCCACCGCGGCCAGGCCCTGCTGCCAGACGCTGTCCATCTCCCGGTAGAGGTCGCCCGGATAGGTGCGCGCCTGGATCACGAGCGGGCGGCCGTCGGGCATCTCGCGCCAGCCATCGCCGTCGCGGTCGATGTAGCCATACAGGTCGAGCAAGGCCTTGGCGCGCGCCGGGTCCTGCTCGCCCATCTCGGTATGGCGCGCCGGCTCGTAGCCCGTGGTGCCGGGCATGTACAGCGACTGGGCCGGCAGGGCGTTGCCGTTGCGCACCTTGAGGATTTCGCCGCGCACATCGGAGGCCAGGCCGATGGCCCGGCGCAGCGCCACCTTGTCTGGCGTGTAGCCGCCCACGACCGGGTCTTCCATGTTGAAGACGCTGAGGGTCACGTCCGCGCCTTGCACGCGGTAGCCTTGATAGCCCTGGCGGGCCAAGCCAGGAGCGAGCCTGCCGCCCGGCATGGCCTGGCGCAGGTAGGCGGCGCTCATGCGCTCGATGTAGTTGAACTCGCCGCTGAGGAAGGACAGCCAGCGCGGCTGCTCCTCTTCGATGATGGCCAGCTCCACCCGGTCGACCATGGGCAGGCGCTGCGCGCCCAGGCGCGTCAGCCAGGCCTGGCCTTCGACATCGTCGGCCGCGGGCTGCACCTCGTCACGATAAAAGCGCAGGCGATGTCCGGGGTTGCGCTCCAGGGCGATGAAAGAGCTGCGCCGCCACTCCTTGAGCACGAAGGGGCCTGTGCCCACGGGGTGCTCCATGGCGGCGCCCGGGTACGCCTCGATCACCTCGCGTGCTACGGCGCCGTAGATGTCGCCCTGGGCGAGGGTGTCGAGCAGGGTTGGCAGCGGATGGTCGAGCTCGATGCGCAGCGTGTAGCGGTCCAGCGCGCGCAGGCCCGCGATGGGCCGGTCGTAGTCGAACGTGCCGCCGTTTCTACGCAGGCTCTCGCGGTACTCTGCCAGCCCCTTGATGTGGAGCTCGGCAATGTCGCTCCACAGCGGCGATCCGATCCCGGGATCGGCCACGCGCTTGAGGCTGTAGACGTAGTCCTCGGCCACGAGCTCGCGTCTGCGCCCCTTGAAGGCGGGATCGTCAGCGAAGAAGATGCCGGGCTTGACGCGAAAAGTCCAGCTGCGGAAGTCAGCCGAGACATCGGGCATCCCGGCCGCCGTCACCGGTTTGAGCCGTGCCGGCCGTGCGAGGTGGTCGTAGCCGTACAGGCCTTCGAAGATGTGGGCGGTGACGGTGCGAGAGTACAGATCGGTGAGCTGGCTCGGATCGAAACCGCGCTCGCCCGACTGTAAGGCGTAGCGCAGCACGCGCGGCGGCGCGGCGGCCGAAGCCCCTGTTGAAGCCCCTGCTGAAGCCATCGGCCCGATGGGTGCGACGGGTGCAAGCACAGCGGTGGACGCTGCCAGCAGCTCGCGCCTTTTCATCTCACGCCTCCTTGACGATGTCCACGTAATCCCACCAGTTGTTCCACACCGCGCCCCGCCGGAAGCCGAGTACCTCCTTCATCGCCATGTCGGTGATGTAGCGGTGGCCGCGGTACTTGTAGGGCATGTACGCCGTTGCCAGGCGCGAAGCCTCGGCCAGCAGCCCCAGGCGCTCGGGGCCGTTGGGCAGGTGCGACATGCGCTCGAGCAGCTGGTCGAAGACCGGCAGAGAGAAGCGCGCGTAGTTGTAGCTGCCGATGCGGCTGGTGTGAAAGCGCCCCAGCGTGTCCTGCCCGTCGGGCACGGAAGCCGACGAGCCCAGACTCCAGATCTGGAACTTGCCGGAGCGCATGGTCTTGAGATTGTCCGGCCACTTTCCGACCTTGTACTGGACCCGCAGCCCGACCGCCGCCAGGCCCTTCTGCCAGATCTGGTCGATCTCGCGCTGGAAGCCATCGGGCGTGGTCAGGCTCTCGAGCACCAGCGGGCTGCCGTCGGGCATCTCGCGCCAGCCGTCGCCGTCGCGGTCGATGTAGCCATAGAGATCGAGCAAGGCCTTGGCGCGGCCCGGGTCCTGCTCGCCCATCTCGGACTCGAGCCCGGCGTCATAGCCGTACGTGTCGGGCATGTAGGGCTGCTGGGCCGGGATGGCCTCGCCCCGGCGTGCGAGCCGGATCTCGCCGCGCACGTCGGTGGCCAGCCCGATCGCGCGGCGCAGCGCCACCTTGTCGGGCGTGTAGCCGCCGACCACCGGATCTTCCATATTGAAGACGGAGAAGTAGACGTCCGAGGCCAGGCGGCGGTAGCCCTGGATGCCCTTCTTGGCAAGATTGGGCGCGACATGGCCCTTGGGCATGGCCACGCCGATATAGGTCGGCGCTACTCGCTCGATGAAATTGAACTCGCCGTTCAGGAAGGACAGCCAACGCGGCTGCTCCTCCTCGATGATGGCCACCTCCACGCGGTCGATCATCGGCAGGCGCCGGTCCTTGAAGCGCGCGAGCAGGGCCTGGCCTTCGGAGTCGTCTGCCGCGGGCTGGACCTCGTCACGGTAGTAACGCTCGCGATGGGTGGGATTCTTCTCAAGCACGATCAGCGAGCTGCGGCGCCATTCCTTGACCATGAAGGGGCCCGTTCCGACCGGGTGATCCATGCTGCGGCCTGGATAAGCCTCGATGACTTCGCGGGCGACGGCGCCGTACAGATCGGTCTGCGCGAGGATCTCGATGGCGCGCGGGCGTGACTCGGCCAAGCTCAGGCGCAGCGTGTAGCGATCCAGCGCGCGCAGGCCTTCGATGGGCAGGTCGTAGTCGAAGGGCTTGCCGCTCTTGCGAAGGGCGTCGCGGTACTCCTTGAGACCGAGCACGCCCAGGCTTTCGAGCTCGGCCCAGCTGGCCGCGCCGTTGGCCGGGTCGGCGATGCGCTTCCAGCTGTAGACGTAGTCGGCGGCCGTGAGCTCGCGCTTGCTGCCCTTGAAGGCCGCATCGTCGGCAAAGAAGATGCCGGGCTTGACGCGCAGGGTCCAGGTCTTGAAGTCCTGCGACACCTCGGGCATGCCGTCGGCCGTCAGCGGCCGCATGCGCACGGGGCGAGCCAGGTGGTCGTAGCTGTACAGGCCCTCGAGGATGTGACTGATGATGATGCGCGAATACAGGTCGGTGACCTTGATCGGGTCGAAGCCCGTCTCAGCCACGCGGAAGGCATAGCGCAGGGTCTTGAGCTCCGCGCCGGCTTCGGCGGCTTGGGATGCATCGGGCCGCAGTGCCAGGCCCAGGGCCGAGGCGGCCAGCAGTTCACGTCTCTTCATAGCTCAGCCGATGTCCACGTATTCCCAGAAGTTCAGCCAGAACGGGCCACGACGATAGCCCGAAACACCGGCGGCGGTGATGTCGGTGACGTAGCGGTGCAGGCGGTATTTGTAGGGCATGTAGGCCGTGGCGATGCGCTGGGCCTGGCGAAACAGGGCCAGCCGCTCGGGGCCGTCGGGCAGCACGGCCGTGCGCGCATAGATCGCATCAATCTCCGCGCTCCTGAAGCGGGCGTAGTTGTAGCTGCCGATGCGGCTGCTCACATAGGCCGACAGCTGGTCCTGCGGGTCGGGCATGGAGGCGCTGCCGGCGAGGTTCCAGATCTGGAAGTTGCCGGCCGTCATGGCCTTGAGGTTGTCGGGCCATTGCGCGGTCTTGAAGCGGATCTTCAGGCCCACGGCGGCAAGGTTCTTCTGGTAGAGGGTGTCGATGGAGCGCTGGAAAGCGTCGGGCGTGGTCAGGCTCTCCAACTCCAGCGGGCTGCCGTCGGGCATCTCGCGCCAGCCGTCGCCGTCACGGTCGATGTAGCCGTAGAGATCCAGCAGGGCCTTGGCGCGGGCCGAGTCGTACTCGCCGTTCTCGCACTTGAAGCGCGCGTCGTACCCCGTCGTGTGGGGGAGTTGGAAGGACTGCGCCACGATGCCCTGCCCGCGGCGCACGAGGTTGATCTCGCGAGGGCAATCGAGGGCTATCCCGAAGGCGCGACGCAGCGCCACCTTCTCGGGCGTCGTGCCGCCAATCGTGGGGTCGTCCATATTGAAGACGTGGTAACTCACGTCGGCGGCTTGCACGCGGTAGGCCTGCATGCCCTTCTTGGTGAGATTGGGGGCGAGGTGATTGCCGGGAATGGCCTGACTGGTGAAGTCTTCCGGCACTCGCTCCAGGAAGTTGAACTGCCCGTCGAGGAAGGACAGCCAGCGCGGCTGGTTCTCCTCAATGATGGCTACCTCCACGCGGTCCACCATGGGGATGCGGCGGTTGCCGAAGCGGGCCAGCCATGCCTGGCCTTCCGGGTCATCCGGCGCGGGACGGACCTCGTCGCGATAGTGACGCAGGCGATGCCCAGGGTTCCTCTCGAGCACGATCTGCGAGCTGCGCCGCCATTGCACGAGCTTGTAGGGGCCCGTGCCCACGGGGTGCGCGGCCGTGTCGTCGGAGTAGGCCTCGATCACTTCGCGGGCCACCACGCCGTAGATGTCGGGCTGGGCCAGGATCTGCAGGAAGCGCGGGCGAGTTTCCTGCAGCTGGATGCGCAAGGTGTAGCGGTCCAGCGCCTGCAGGCCCTCGATCTTGTGGCCGTAATCGAAGGTCGCGCCCTTGCGCAACTGGTCGCGGTAGGCCTTGAGGCCGACGATGCCCACGTCCTCGATCTCGCCCCAGCTGGGCGAGACCGTGGCCGGATCTGCAACGCGCAGGAGCGAGTAGACGAAATCCTCGGCCGTCACTTCGCGTGGCTGGCCCTTGAAGGCCGGGTCGTCGGCGAAGAACACGCCGCGGCGGATGCGGAAGGTCCAGGTCTTGAAGTCCTCCGATACCTCAGGCAGCGCCTCGGCCAGCACGGGCTTGATCAGCGCCGGCCGGGCCAGGTGGTCGTAGCCGACCAGCCCCTCGAAGATGTGGGCGGTGATGATGCGCGAGTAGATGTCGGTGATGCGCGCCGGGTCGAAGCCGGTTTCGGCCACGCGGAAGGCATAACGCAGTGTCTTCGCGGAAGAAGGTGCCTCGGCGGCCTGTGCGGTGGGAAGCGCCAGGGCGGCGGCGGAAGTGCCGAGAAAGCTACGTCGTTTCATTGCGGGGTCCGGGGCTGTCTGGCCGTGTCGATGTCCACGTAGGACCAGTAGTCGCGCACATAGCTGCTGCGCGAAAAGCCCAGCAGCCAGGGCTGGACCAGATCGGTGAATTGGCGGTGCACCTCAGCCCGGTAGGGCATGTAGGCCACGACCAGGGCCTGGGCGCGTTGCATGGCGGCCAGCCGCTGCGGGCCGTCGGGCATGCGGTGCAGGCGTTCGAACAGTGCGTCGAACTCGGGCAGACGGAAACGCGCCTTGTTCGAGAAGCTCGGGCCATAGGCCAGGGCCAGCAGGTTCTCACCGTCGGGCACGTCGGCGCTCCAGGCCAGGCTCCACATCTGCAGCCGGCCTGCGTTGGCGGCCTTGAGGTTGTCGGGGAACTTGGCAAAGCGGAACTTCACCTTCACGCCGAGCGCGTCGAAGGCCTTCTGCCAGATCTCGGCGAGCTGGCGGAACTGGTCCTCGGGCTGGGTCCAGACTTCGAGCACGAGAGGCTTGCCGTCGGGCTGCTCCCGCCAGCCGTCGCCATCGCGGTCCACATAGCCGTAGAGGTCGAGCAGGGCCTTGGCGGCAGGCAGATCGTGCTGCGAGTTCAGTGTGCGCACGCCGGCGTCGTAGCCCGAGAGCCCGTCGGCGATCAGCCCCTGTGCCGGCACGGCCTGGCCGCGGCGCACGACGCGAATCTGCTTGGACACGTCGTAGGCCAGGCTGATGGCGCGGCGCAGCGCCACGCGCTGCGGCGTGTAGCCGCCCACCACCGGGTCTTCCATATTGAAGTAGCTCAGGGTCACGTCGCTGCGCGAGTAGCGCACCGCACGCATGCCCGACTTGGCGAGGCTGGCGGCGATCCGGTCGTGCGGGATGGCCTGGGGCGCGAAATCGTTGGGAAGCTCCTCGAGCAGGTCGAACTCCTTGCGCAGGAAGGACAGGTAGCGCGGCTGGTTCTCCTCGATCACCGAAATCTCCACGCGGTCGATCAGCGGCAGCCGCCGGCCCTGCAGCGCGCGGACCTGCGCGGCCAGCACGGGATCGTCCGCTGGCGGCTTCTCGGCGTAATAGGTCTCGCGGAAGTTCGGGTTCTTCTCGAGCACCATGCGCGAGCTGCGCCGCCACTCGACGAGCCGCCAGGCATTGGTGCCGACGGGGTGGGCCATGATCCGGTCGCCGTAGAACTCCACCACCTCGCGCGCCACCAGGCCCATCATCGGGTCGGCGAAGTACAGGCCCAGGCGCGGCTCCGGGTGGCCGGTGTGGATCTCCACCGTGTAGCGGTCCTTGAGCACCACGCCCTCGAAGGGGTGCGAATAGTCGAAGGGGATCCTCTCGGCCAGCACCTTCTTGCGATAGGCGTTCAGGCCTAGCAGGTCCATGGCCTCGAGCTTGAAGAGGTGGCCGCTCTTCCAGCGCGGGTCGAAGTGGCGCAGCAGCGTGTAGACCAGGTCGGCGCCGGTCAGCTCGCGCTTGGCGCCCTTGAAGGCCGCATCGTCGGCAAAGTAGATGCCAGGCTTGATGCGAAAAATGTGGCGCGTGTCGTCCTCGCTCTGCTCGGGCAGGGCCGTGAGCACGGCGGGCACCAGGCGCACGGGTCGGTCCAGCGCGTCGAAATGCAGCGGCGTGTCGAAGATGTTGGCGCAGACGTCGCGCGAGTACTTGTCGGTGACTTGCGCGGGGTCGAAGCCGGTCTCGGCGGCACGGGCGGCATAGCGCAGAACCTTGGCCGGTTCTGCATGGGCGCAGCCCACAATGAAAAGCGCCAGGGCCAGGGCCCCGGCGGCGTTCTTCCACATCGACAAAGTTCCTGTTCTTGAGGTCGACGATTGTCGGGCATGGAAGCGCGGCGCCCGGCTCGCCCGGGCTTGCGTTTCAGGGGGCTGGCGGCGCGCCCAGGTTCTTGGCCAGGAAGGCCTCCACGCGACGGGCGAAGTCGACTTGGTTCTTGGGCGCCTTGAAGCCGTGGCCCTCGCCTTGGTACACCACGTACTGTGGCGTATTGCCCGCCTTGATCAGGGCGTCGCGCAGGCGTTCGCCATTGACCGGCGGCACTCGCCGATCCGAGCCGCCATAGGCCAGCAGCAAGGGCGCCTTGATCTGGTCGGCACGCTTGAGCGGATTGACCTCGGCCAGCATGTCAGCGTCCTTGACGGCATCGCCGACCATCTCTGGCAGCGTGTAGTGGCGGCTGACGTCGTCGATATCGTCGTCGATGCGCCAGGAACCCTTGAGGAAGAGGTCGAGGTCCGCCAGGGCCACCCATGCGATGCCGCAGCGGTACAGGTTCGGGTCCTTGATCAGGCCGATGAGCGTGCTGTAGCCACCGTAGCTGGCCCCCATGATGCAGGCGCGGTCGGTGGCTAAGCCCTGCTGCTGCGCCCAGTGCAGGGCGTCGGTGACGTCGTCCTGCATGGTGCGGCCCCATTGCTTGAAGCCGGCGCGGAAGTGCTTGTCGCCGTAGCCCTCGCTGCCGCGGAACTCGGGCTCGATGACGAGGTAGCCGCGCGAGGCGAGGAACTGCCCCCATTCGTCCCATTGCCAATGGCCCTGGCGCAACCACGGCCCGCCATGCACCAGCACCACGGCAGGCGCCGGATGGCCGGGCTTGACGCCCTGAGGCGTGGTGATCCACACCGGGATCTCCATGCCGTCGCGCGCCTTGAATCGGGCCAGGTCCAGATTGGCCATGCGGTCCGGGTCCACGGCCTTGCGCACGGCACCCAGGGCACGCCAGGCGACTTCGCCCTTGATGCGCTGGCGGATGTAGATGTGGCCGGGGTCGTGATCCGAATGGGAACGCACGAGCACGGTCTCGTCGCTTGCGCCGCAATTGCGGCAGATGACGTCGTTGACATGACCCGGCAGCTGCGCATCGACCTCAGCCTGCACCTGCTTGATCACGGGATCGAACCAGACGGTGGCTTCGCTGTCCACGTCCACGCTCACGCCCTGCAGTGCACCGGTCTTGCGGCTGAATAACAGATTGCCCAGGAAGTCGAAGCCCGGCGTTCCGACCAGGGGCTTGGGGCTGGGCGCCTTCTTGTCGAAATCGTAGCTGCTCAGCACGCTCAGCCGGTCCGGCCCCTCGTGATGGGTGACGTAGAGATTGCCGAACCGGTCCACCGCCTCAGGCCAGAACGGTACGTCGAGCCGCTTGCCTTCCATCAGCTGCTGCCAGGCCTCGGAGCCCGGCGCGCGCCACAGTGCGGCAAGCTTGTTGTCACGGTCCACCGTGACGACGCGGGCCTCGCCCTGGTCGTCGAAGATCCAGCCGGTGGCGTTTTCCGGGCGCTCGACTTTGAGGTTGCGAGTCTTGCCGTTGTCCACGTTGAGCCACAGCGGTGCCACCAGTGGGGAGCCGTTGTCGCGGAAGGAATAGCGGCCGATCAGCACCTCGTTGTCGGCGTGATTGGGGCCCGGATTGGGCACTTCGAGCAAGAAGTGGTTCCAGTCCAGGGGCTTGCTGGTGGCCTCGCCCTCGTAGAGACCGCTGTCGGCACTGATGACGAGCTGGCGCTGAGCCTGGCCATCCGCGTCTATTGCATAGAGACCGGGAGCACCAAATGCCTCGCCATTCGTGACCGTGAACTGGGTGACGCTGAAGATCAGTCGATGCTCGTTCACCCACTGTACCTGGGTGACATCAACGGTGCCGAAATGCGCGAGCTGCTTGACGCCGCCGCCGGGCGCCAGGTCCATGACGAACAGGGACACATGGCCATCGTCGCCCCGCGGCGCGGTGAAGGCGAGATAGCGTCCGGACGGAGACAGCCGGGTCTCCCTGATGTCGGGCATACCGAAGAAGGTCTCTGCGGGCGGTGGGTTCGTCGCCGCGTGCGCTGCGCCGCCCCCCAAGCCCGTCAAAACCCCTGCTAAAAGCCATTCAAGAATGATGCAGTTGCGCTTGCTCGTTCGAACCACGATGGCCTCCCAGCCTTTGGTCATTCATCGCCGCACTTGCGCGGCGGTCGGATTGTTGCGCGGACGCCTTCGCCGAGAATTGGTGTTTTCAGCCGGTGGGCGTGGCGCTTGGATGCGTCAGAAATTCCGGTGCGGCCGATCCGGATCGACAAGGATCTCGGTCGTCTTCACGACCACGCCGTCCTTGAAGTGAACGTTCAAGCGCAGCCACATGGCCGCGTACGGCGGCTCCACGTTCCAGTCCCACACGTCCTCGCCGCTGAGCGAGAAGTGCACGCGGGTGCGCTCTCGGCCGAGCAGGCGCTGCACCTGCTCGATGCTCATGCCGGGAACGACGCGGGCGCGTTCGGCGGGCGCCAGGCCGTCGCGGCGCCCCGCCAGGTGTCCGGCGGCGTCAAAGCGCAGCAAGTAGCAGTGGGTTCCGAAGGGCTGCTGCGCAAATTCGAGCGTTTGCCCGCCGTCGGCCTCGGGCCAGACCCGCGTCGGCATGCCATAGAGCGCCTGCACCTCGGCCACCGTGCTGCGGCCGCTCATCAGCCTCGGATCGTCGACCGGCGTGGCGCAGCCGGCAAGCAGGGAGGCGAGCAGGGCGGCAAGCAGGGTGGCGAGGGGAAGCGCGGCGGCGGCAAGGCGGGTTCGCATGATCGCGCCAGTATGCGCCGCCTGCCCTGCTACTTCAGCACGGCCTGCGCGTCGATGATGTCCACGCCCTGCAGCTGGCCGAGCCAGCTGTCGAACCATGGTTTGTGCGAAGCACCGACGATGGACAGCACACGGGCGCCGGGGCGCTCGCGGAAGGTCTCTCGGACGTTGGCGACCATTCGCAGGTTGCGGATCTCCCAGCCGCCGACCCACATCTGCGGATAGCTCTCGGGCGATCTGGAGCGCATCGTGGCGCGCACGTTGACCTCGGCCAGCGCGCGCAGATAGGCCGGCTCGTTGACGTAGCGGTAGACGGGCAGGAAGTCCGTCCCCTTCTTGAGCGCCGCCAGCGGCTTGTCCAGTTCGTCCAGCTCC
The DNA here is from genome assembly GCA_019234295.1 of Roseateles sp. Lineage (GTDB taxonomy): Bacteria > Pseudomonadota > Gammaproteobacteria > Burkholderiales > Burkholderiaceae_C > JAFALK01. The sequence goes on along the minus strand of JAFALK010000097.1, from coordinate 41,431 downwards.
GCACGGCCTGAATTCCACGCATCGCGCAAGGCGTGGCCGAAGGCCTCGTCCCGGTCCGCAGGGATGTCAACGTTGTCGCCCGTGTGGTTGTCCACAGCGCGCACCCGTTGCAGGCCGAGGCGGGCCGCCAGCGGCGCGGCGATCTGGAAGCTTTCGTCGTTGCGATTGCCCAAGCCGATGAGCATGTCGACCAGAGGCGCGTCGAGGCCATCGCCGACGCGGCGCTCGGCCTGGGGCAGTTGCAGCCATTGCACGTAGGCCGAGGCGCGGTCGTTGGCCGCAAGGAAGAGTGAAGCCAGCCGGCGGCGCTGGGCCGGCGCGGGCAGCGTGGGCCAGGCCTTGAGCATCTTGTCGACCGCGGCCATGGCGGCCGGCACTTCCAGGCCCGTGGCCGCGCGGGCTGCGTCCGTGGTGGCGCAGAAGGCAGCGCCGTACTTGGTCGGGTGGCGGGCCACGAGATCGCATTCCTCGCCCGTCAGCGCCTCGATCGTGATGATGTCGGGCTTGAAGATCGCGAGCCGCTCCAGCACCTCGTGCAGGGCCGCGGGATCGAAGTCCTTGGGCAGCTCGCGCAGGTGGAGGGTGCCCAGCACGAGCACCTGGGCGCGCGGGCTCACCGCGTCGGTGTCGAGCTTGGTCAGGTCGACGGCCTGAGCCAGCGCTGCGATCGGCGCGGCGGCCAGGCCCGCCAGCAGGACCGCTCTGTTTCCTATTCCCCAGGATTTCATGGGACTATCACTCGGAGTTGCAAACGAAGGCCGCAGTCTGCGCAAGGGGCCGCCGCGGCGCGAGCGCTGCGCGACGGACTGCGGCATTGGGTGACCGAATCGACGGACCTACGCACCATGGCCTACCGTTTGCGACGCCTGGGGATGGCGGCCGATACAGGGCAAATGCGGGTGAACCCTCGGAGGAAAGCTCATAGACTCGCGGCTTGTTTTTCAAGGAGCGCACCGATCCTGCGTGCGCATCGCGATGGCCGCCTACATCATCCGGCGCCTGTGGCAAATGATCCCCACCCTGCTGGGTGTGGTGCTGCTGGTGTTCTTTCTCTTCAAGGAATTCGGCTCCGATCCGGCCGTGGTGCTCGCCGGCCAGAACGCCAGCGCCGATCAGATCGAGGCGATTCGCGAACAGCTGGGCCTCACCAAGCCCACCTATGTGCAGCTGGGTATCTTTCTCAAGCAGATCGTGACCTTCAACTGGGGCAACAGCTGGGCCACGCACGAGTCGATCGCCCATCTATTCGCCACCCGCCTGCCCGCCACGCTGACGGTGATGCTGCCCATCCTTGTGCTGCAGACCGTGTTGGCCATCCCCTTTGCCCTGCTGGTGGCCTATCTGCGCGGCAGCTTCATCGATCGCGCGGTGATGGTGGGCACGACCCTCATGGTCTCGGTGTCGCTGCTGGTCTACGTGATCGTGGCGCAGTACTACTTCGCTTTCCGGCTCGGCTGGTTTCCGGTCCAGGGATGGAGTAACAACTTCTGGACCAATCTGACGACCTACTCCCTGCTGCCCATCTTCGTGCAGGTGGTGGTGGCGCTGGCGCCGTACACGCGGCTGTACCGCACCTTCTTCCTCGACGAGATCGGCCATGACTACGTGCGCACGGCGCGCGCCAAGGGCCTCCCCGAGCGGGTGATCCTGTTCAAGCACGTGATGCGCAACGCCATGATCCCCATCCTGACCAATCTCTCGGTCTCGCTGGCGGGCATCATGGTCGGTTCCTTCTTGCTGGAAGTTTTCTTCTCCATCCCCGGTCTGGGTCGCGAGATTTTGCTGGCCGTGAACCGCAGCGACTACCCGGTGATCCAGGCCTTTGCCATCTACATTGCCGTCATCACCATGGTGATCAACCTCGTCACCGACATCCTCTACAAACTGGTTGACCCCCGGGTGGTTCTCAAATGAGCACGGCCCTGGCAAGACGAAGCGAAGGCGTTTGGGCTGCGGCCTGGCGCCGGATGAAGGCCGACAAGGTCGGCATCGGCGCCATGTTCGTGGTGATCGCCTGCCTGGTGCTCGTGCTGGGCACGCTGACCGGCGTGGTGGCCTCGGGCTGGCAAAGGGAAGTCGCTGTGCCCAACGCGCCGCCCACACTGATGGGCCCGGCGCCGGCGGAGGACCTCGGCACCGTGGCTGCCCAGCAAGGGCCGAGCCTTGACATCTCCGACATCGACCCGCTGGCGCCCAAGTACAAGGAGTGGGCCGAGCGCGCCAAGACCTACGCCACGGCCGAGCGTCCGCGCGACCTCACGCGCCCCCTGGGCGGCGACCGCCTGGGCCGCGACGTGCTGGAAAAAGTGCTCAAGGGCTCCCAGGTCTCCATCGTCGTGGGCCTGCTCGCGGCGGTGATCGCGACGCTGATCGGCACCGTGCTCGGGGCCATCTCGGGCTTCTTCGGCGGCAAGATCGGCGACATCCTCGAGTGGCTCTACAACGTGTTCACGGCCATGCCGGACATCTTGCTGATCTTCGCCTTCGCCGCGGTGCTCGGCCGCGGCATCGTGCCCGTGGCGATGATCCTGGCGTTGACCGGCTGGACCGGCATCTATCGCCTGATCCGCGCTGAGTTCATGAAACATTCGGTGCGCGAGTACGTGCGCTCGGCCGAGGCCATCGGCGCCTCGCGCTTCAGCCGCATGTTCAAGCACATCTTGCCCAATGTCTCGCATGTGGCGCTGGTGCAGCTCTCGCTGCACGTGGTGGGCTTCATTAAGTACGAGGTCATCCTGTCCTACCTGGGTCTGGGCGTCTCGGTGGACCAGGTTTCCTGGGGCACCATGCTGCAGGAGGCCCAATCCGAGCTGATCCTGGGCTACTGGTGGCAACTGGCCGCCGTGACCGGGATGATGGCCATCTTCGTGACCGGCTTCGCTCTCTTCACCGATGCGCTGCGTGATGCGCTTGACCCCAAGCTGCGTGGGTTGGAGTAAGAAATGCTGCTTTCCATTCAAGACCTGAAGGTCGCCTTCCGAATGGGCAAGGTTGACGGCGAGATGCAGCGCGCGCTGGCCGTCAAGGGCGTGAGCTTCGACATCCCGGAGAACAGCACGGTCGCCCTGGTCGGCGAGTCGGGCTCGGGCAAGAGCGTGACGGCCATGTCCATCCTGAACCTGCTGCCCTCCAATGCCGAGCGCAGCGGGCGGATCGACTTCCTCGGCCGCGACCTGCTGCAGGCCTCGCGGCGCGAACTCCAGGCCATCCGCGGGCGAGAAATCGCCTGCGTGTTCCAGGACCCGATGAGTTCGCTGAACCCGGTCTTCACCGTGGCCGACCAGCTCCGCGAGCCGCTGATCAAGCATATGAAGATGAGTGCGCGCCAGGCTCTGGTGCGCGCTGAGGAGTTGCTGGGCGAGGTCGGCATCCCCGAGCCCAAGCGCCGGCTCAGGAGCTATCCGCACGAGATGTCGGGTGGCCAGCAGCAGCGCGTGATGATCGCCATCGCCCTGGCCTGCAATCCCAAGCTGCTGATCGCCGACGAGCCCACAACCGCCCTGGACGTGACCATCCAGCGCCAGGTCATGGAGCTGATGGGCCGGCTCAAGGAAACCCACAAGATGAGCATGCTCTTCATCTCGCACGACCTCGGCGTCGTGGGCGAGATCGCGGACCATGTGGTCGTCATGCGCGGCGGCGAGGTCCGCGAGAGGGCCCCCGTGGCCGAGATCTTCCGCGATCCCAAGGACGCCTACACCAAGGCCCTGCTGGCCTGCCGGCCGAGCATGAGCGAGAACCCCGCCCGCCTGATGGTCATCGATGACCACATCGCGGGTCGCTCCGCCGCGCAGGTCGGCAAGCCCAAGGATCCGGCAGCGCCGGTCATCCTGCAGGCGCGCGGCCTGCGCAAGAGCTTCTTCATCAAGACCGGCCTGTTCGGCCACCGTGAGTTCAAGGCCGTCAAGGGCGTGGACTTCCAGCTCCGCAAGGGCCACACCATCGGCGTGGTCGGCGAGTCGGGTTCAGGCAAGACGACCATGGGCCTGACCCTGCTGCGCCTGCACGAACCCACCGGCGGCGAGGTGCTGTTCGACGGCCGCGACCTGCTCAAGATGGACGGCGTCGAGTGGCAGAAGATGCGCCGCCGCATCCAGGTTGTCTTTCAGAACCCCTACGCTTCGCTGAACCCGCGTTTCACCATCGGCCAGACCCTGGTCGAGCCCATGGAGATCCACGGTATCGGCAAGAGCCATGGCGAGCGCCTGGCGCGGGCCAGCGCCCTGCTGGGGAAGGTCGGCCTGGACGACAGCGCCCTCAACAAGTACCCACACGAGTTCTCCGGCGGCCAGCGCCAGCGCATCGCCATCGCGCGCTGCCTGACCCTGGAGCCCGAGGTGCTGGTGCTGGACGAGGCCGTCTCGGCCCTGGACGTGTCGGTGCAGGCCCAGGTGCTGAATTTGCTGAAGGACTTGCAGGACGAGCTGGGACTGTCCTATATCTTCATCAGCCACGACCTCGCGGTCGTGAAATTCATCTCGGACGAGGTGCTGGTGATGCAGAACGGCGACGTTGTCGAACAGGCGTCCACCGCCGATCTTTTGGCTGCGCCGCGGCAGGAATACACGCGCCGGCTCCTTGGTGCGGTCCCGCGTGGCTATTTGGACGATTCCGCGACAGTCACCTGAAGTCATGCCGCATACACTGCGCCCTTGATTTGGAAGCGGCGCGAATTCGGTGCCGTCCGTCCGTTGAGATAACGGTCTAGTCGAGGGGATACGCGACTCCGTGAAGCGAGTGGCAAGCATCATCGGTTGGCGCCGTCCGGCACTGGCGGCGCTGCTATGCATTTGTGCGGGCTTGACCGGCTGTCCGGTCGGCGACGCACCCGTCGGCGCCGCCCAGGCGCAGGCTGGCGCCGAGGACGCCGGCCAGCTCCTGGCCACGCTCGAGCAGATCGAGCGCGTGGGCCGCAGCCGCCCCGATGAATACGCCCGCCAGCTCAAGGAACTGATCGAGCAGACCCCGGCTGGCAGTGCCATGCGGGCCGAAGCCCTGTCATTGCGCGCCATGGTGCTGGCCTTCGGCCGTTCGCGCGCCGGCCTGGACGAACTGCAAGCCGCCATCGCCAGCTGGCCCAATCCGGCCACCGTGGCCGACCTGCGCGTGGGCCTGGTCGCCGCCAAGGGCCGCTTCCAGTTCGCCCAGGGCGACGTGCGCGAGGCCGCCCGTGCACTGGGCGAACTCGACGCCGCTGTGCTGGCCAAGGCCACGCCGCGCCAGCAGATCCGCCTGCTCGATGTGCGCTCCCAAGTGCTCGGCGAGGTCGGGCAGTTCAACGAGGCCCTGGGCGCCGGCCAGGCCGAGCTGACGCTGGCGGCCAATCTCGGCGCCACCTGGCGTCGCGCCACGGCCCTGATCGACGTGGCGCTGTGCTATTTCCGCGCCGACCAGATGGACCCGGCCCGCAAGACCCATGCTGAGGCCATGGCGTTGGCGCTCAAGGATCCCGACCCGGTGCTGATGTACACGGTGTTCAATATCCGCGGCGTGCTCTACGGCAAGGACACCAATGGCCAGATTGCGCAGGACTCCTTCATGGAGGCATTGCGCTACGCCGAAGAGGCCGGCGACGACTCTCAGCGCGCGCTGGTGCTGGGCAACCTGGCCGACATGGCCCTGACGCGCCACCAGTACGCCGAGGCGCTGAAAATGGCCGAGCAGGTGCTGCCCCTGGCCCGCAAGACGCGCCGCCTGGTTGCCGAGATCGGCGCGCGCCACAACGCCGGCCTGGCCAAGATCGCCCTGGGCCGCATCGCCGAAGGTCGCGAGGACGTGCGGGTGGCCATCACCATGGACGAGCAGAACGGCTCGGCCACCTACGCCGCCCAGGATTGGGAGGAGCTCGGCCAGTACCTGGAGCGCGCCGGTGACTTTGCCGGTGCGATCGACGCCTATCACGAGCACCGCCGCGCCGTTGACCGGCTGCTGCGCGACGACACGCGCAAGGCAGTGGTCGAGGCGCAGGAGCATTTCGAAGCCGAACGCCGCGCGGCTGAGATCGAGCTGCTGAACCGCGACAACAGCCTCAAGGCAGAGCGCATCCGCGCCCGCAACCTGCAGCTGGGCCTGTGGGCCTCGCTGGGCGCCTGCGCCGTGCTGGCCGGGGTGCTGCTGGTGCTGGCCTACCAGCGCGTGCGCAAGACCAACACGGCGCTGGCTGCCACCAACGACCTGCTCAAGATGCAGAGTGAGAGGGACCCGCTCACGGGCCTGGCCAACCGGCGCTACTTCCAGGCCGCCATCAAGGCCCTGGCCCGCGAGGAGGAGGGGGGGCGCCTCTCGGGCGCGGTGTTCCTGATCGACATTGACCACTTCAAGCGCGTCAACGACCAGTACGGCCACGCCATCGGCGACAGCGTGCTGATCGAGGTGGCGCGGCGCCTTCGCGCGGCCCTGCGCGAGGACGATCTCATCGTGCGCTGGGGCGGCGAGGAGTTCCTGGTCGTCGTCAAGGGCGACGTGGACGAAGATGACGAGCCCGCGCGGGATGACGGCAACATCGCCCGGCCCTTCGTCGACTCGCGCGCCCTCAACCCCGGCTCGGCGCAGACCTTGGCCCAGCGCATGCTCGACCTGATCGGCACCGAGCCCGTGCGCCACGAAGACCGGCTCGTGCCCGTCACTGCGTCGATCGGTTTCGCGAGTTTCCCTATCGAGCCCTATGGCCTTTCGCTGGCCTGGGAGCGCGCCATCGACCTCGTAGACACCGTCATGTACATCGCCAAGGCGCATGGCCGCAACAAAGCCTATGGCATTGCGCACATCGAGGCCCGCGACGAGGAGCAGGTGGCCGCCATCGCGCCACGCATGGAGGCTGCCTGGCAGGCCGGCCAAGTCCGCCTGCTGGCCCTGCAAGGCCCCGAGGCCGCCGAAACGCCCGTTACCGGCGAGGTGCCGGCATGAGGGGTGTGCTGCGGGTTGCGCGACGGGTTGCGCGACGGGGAGCGCTGGTGGGCTTGCTGGGCCTGCTGCTGGCCGCCAGCGGCGCCGGCGCTTCGCCGCGCTTCGACCCTGAGCTCGAGCATCAGCTCGATCAGATCGTGCGCCTCGGGCAGCGCGACGCGCAGGCCGCCCAGAGTGAACTCGAAAAACTCACGGACCGCCCCGGTGCGCGTTCGCGGGTCTACTTCAGCGCGGCGCGCGTGGCCATCGAGGCTGGCGACCTGGATCAGGCCAACGGTCTGATCCAGCAGCTCGAGGCCGATGCCACGCAATCGGCCCAGGTCGCGGCGCTGCGCGCCCTCTCTGCTTTCGGCCAGGGCCAGTTGTCCGCGGCGGCGACCGAGGCGCGCAAGAGCATGGCCCAGCTCGACACTGACTGCCCGACGGCGGCGGTGGTGGTGGCCGCGGCGTCCAACGCCGGTGAACGCCAAGAGCTGCTGGAGCGCTGCGACGTCAGCAGCGCGCTGATCGACCTGGGCATCCTTCAGGCGGACCAATTCAGTGCCGGTGCCTACCCCAAGGCTTTCGAGATCGCGCAGCACCAACTGGCACTGGCCCGCATCGCCGACCGCGACCGCGAAGCCGTGCAGGCGCTGACCGCCCTCGCCTGGGTCGACATGGCGCGCGAGAAGCCCGCCGATGCGCTCAAGTGGCTGCAGGGTATGCGCCGCGCAGCCGGCGACGACCTGATGCTGCAGGCCCAGGCCAAGACGGTGGAGTCGATGCTGGCCTCCTTGAGCGGCGACAAGCCCGCCCAGCTGCGCGCGCTGCAGGACGGCGTGGCGCTGGCTCGCCAATCCAAGGTGGTGCCCCAGATCGCGCGGGCCCAGATCAACCTGGCCGACTACTACATGCACGAGCACCAGCCCGAGCGTGCTCTGGCCTTGTTGAACGACAGCCTGCCCGTGGTGCAGCGCCTGCACGACCAGTTGCGCGAGCGCACGCTGCACCACAACATGGCCGTGGCCCTGATTCGGCTCAAACAGTTTGCAGCGGCGCGCAAGGAGGAAGCTCGCTCCGACGAGTTCCGCCACGGCCAGCAGGACACGCGCCGCATCATCGAGCTGCGCGAGCTCGATGATGCCTGGACCGAGGCCGGCCAGCCGCGCGAGGCCATCGCCCTCTTTCACCAGGAACGCCAACTCACGCAGGAGGCCAATGCGCGCAACCGCGAGGCGCTGCTGGCGGAATTGCAGGGCAAGAACAACGCCGCCGTGCGCGAGCGCGATCTGGCCCTGCTCCAGCGCGAGCAATCGATCAAGGACCGCCAGATTGCCAACCAGACCCTGGGCGTGCAGATTGGCGTGACCCTGGCCGTGCTGCTGACCCTGGCCAGCGTGCTGGGCCTGCTGATGCTGCGCAAGGCACGCACGGCCAACAAGGCGCTGAAGGCGCGCGAAGCCCTGCTGCGCTTCCAGAGCGAGCGCGACCCTCTGACCGACCTGGCCAATCGCCGCCACTTTCTCGAGGTCATGCAGCGCCATGCGGCCGATCGCTTCGAGGGCGCGCTTCTGATGGTCGACATCGATCACTTCAAGCACGTCAACGACGAGCATGGGCACGCCTCGGGCGATGCGGTGATCTGTGAGGTGGCGCGCCGCCTTTCGGGCGCCGTGCGCGGCGGCGACTTGGTCGTGCGCTGGGGCGGTGAGGAGTTCCTCATCTTCGCGCCCATCTCCAACCAGGAACAGGTGCAGGTCTTGGCTGCTCGCATCGTCGACAGCGTGGGCCGCCTGCCCGTGGCCACGCCCACCGGGCCGCTGCGCGTCACCGCCTCGGCCGGCTTCGCGCACTTTCCCCTGGGCGCCAATCTCTCGGTGCATTGGGAGCAGGCCGTCAACTGGGTGGACATGGCGCTCTACACGGCGAAGTCCCGCGGCCGCAACTGCGCCATCGGCATCCAGGGTGTGCACGCCGAGGGTCGCGAGGCGCTGATCCGCATCGAGAAGGATTTCGATGCCGCCTGCTCTAGCGGCCAGGTCGAGCTTTGCGCGGTGCAGGGGCCGTTCAACTAAGGTCGGTGCACGCAGGGCGCTCCTATACTCGCCCGGCCCATGGATCACCTGCTGCCGAAAGCTCCCGACTGGCGCGCCTATCTGGCTCGCGGCGCGTTGCGTGACGACGTGCTGGCCGGCTTCATCGTGAGCGTGCTGCTGATTCCGCAGAGCCTGGCCTACGCCATGCTGGCCGGCCTGCCGCCCGACGTGGGCCTGTACGCCAGCCTGCTGCCTGCCCTGGCCTATGCGCTGATGGGCTCCAGCCCCGTGCTCGCCATCGGCCCTGTGGCCGTGCTGGCCCTGATGATCATGCAGGCCCTGGGCGGCGTCCCCGCCGGCTTCTCTGCGGAACAGGGCGCCCTCGTGCTCGCGGCCGAGACGGGCCTGGTGCTGCTGGCCGCCGCTGTGCTGCGCCTGGACGCGCTGGCCTCGCTGATGTCGGTGCCGGTGCTGCATGGCTTCGAGACCGGCGCCACGGTGAGCATCGCGCTGTCGCAGCTGCCCGTGCTGCTCGGCAGCCCGGCCAAGGGCTCGGACGCAATCGCGCTGTGGCAGACGGCGCAAGGCAGCGGATGGGCCTGGACCGCCGCCAGCGCCGCCTTCGGCCTGTTCAGCTGCGTCTTGCTCTACGCAGCCCGGCGCTTTCTCCATGGCAGCTTGGCGCGCTTGGCGCCACTGGCCCTGCTGCTCGGCTCCATGGCAGTGGCGGCGCTCACTGATGCGGGCTCGCGCGGCGTCGCCCTGGTGGGCCAGCTGCCGGCCCTGCACGCGCCTTGGAGCCTGCCGCCGCTGGACGCTTCGCTGTGGCGCGCCCTGCTGCCCTCGGCCCTGCTGCTCGGACTGATGGCCTATGTCTCCAGCCTCGTGGTGACGGAGTCGCTGGCGCGAAGGCGCGGCGAGAAGGTCAACGCCCGCGCCGAGCTGCGCGGCCTCGGCGCGGCCAATCTGGTCGCCGCCTTCGGCTCGGGCATGCCGGTGTCTGGCAGCTTCTCGCGCAGCGTGCTGCTGCACGATGCCGGCAGCCGCAGCCGCATGAGCGGCGTCTTTGTGGCCGGCTTCATGGGCCTGGCCATGCTGCTGCTGACCGGGCCGCTGGCCTGGTTGCCCAAGGCCGTGCTGGCCGGGACCATCCTGGTGGCCGTGCTCTCGGGCTTCAGCGTCACGCCCTATCGCCGCGCCTGGCGCTATGCGCGCTCGGAAGCGGTGCTGATGCTGTTCGTCACCCTGCTCGTGGTGTTCGACAGTGTGTCCGTCGGGTTGGCGGCGGGCGTGCTCGGCTCCATCGGCTTGCTGCTGCAGCGCACCGCCCAGCCCCATGTGGCACGCATCGGGCGCGTGCAGGGCACGGAGCACTTTCGCAACGTGGGTCGCTACAAGGTCGAGGAGGCGCCGCACACGCTGAGCCTGCGCATCGACGAGAGCCTGGTTTTCATCAACGCGCGCAGCCTGGCCGACGTGGTGCAGGGGCACCTGGAGGACAGCCGCCGGGAGGGCCGCGAGGTCCAGCGCGTGCTGCTGCTGATGTCGCCCATCAATGCGATCGACTTCAGCGGCCTGGAGGCCCTGCGCGCCCTGCACGACGGGCTCCAGGCCCAGGGCCTGCGGCTGGATCTCTCCGAGATCAAGGGCCCCGTGCTGGACCGCCTGCGCGCGGGGCGCTGGGAGCGCTGGTTCAAGGGCGATGTCTTCATGACTCACCACCTCGGTCTGGAGCGGGACCCGCCCAGCGCTTAAGCTAGCAGCCATGCTCCGTCGCCTGACCGTGCTGCTGCTGCTGACCTGCTCGCTTGCCAACGCCGAGCCGCTGCCCGCTGAAAAGCTCTCACCCCATGTCTGGCTCGTGCAGGGCGAGTCGGCGCTGGGCAGCCGCGAGAACCGCAATTTCATCTCCAATGCCGGCATCCTCATCGGTCCCGAGGGCGTGGTGCTGTTCGATGCGCTGGGTTCGCCGGCGCTCGCGCGCAGCCTGGTGGAGACGGTCAAGTCGCTGACGGACAAGCCCATCACCCATGTGATCCTGAGCCACTATCACGCCGACCATGTCTACGGCCTGCAGGTCTTCAAGGAGCTGGGCGTCAAGATCATTGCGCATGCTGATGGACGCGACTATCTGAACAGCGAGACCGCCGCCCTGCGCCTGAAGGCGAGCCTGGAGGCGGGCCTCGTCGAACCGGGCACGCACCTGGTATCGGCCGACGAATGGATCGACCGCGAGACCCGGCTGCGTGCGGGCGGCCTGGACCTGATCATCACGCCCGTGGGCCCGGCCCACACGCCCGAGGATCTCGCCGTGTGGCTGCCGTCCGATTCGCTCGTCCTCGCCGGCGACATCGTCTTCCGCGGTCGCATTCCCTATGTGGGCCAGGCCGACAGCCTGCACTGGATCGCCTCGCTGGACCGCCTGCTCGAATGGCCGGTGAAGATCGTCGTGCCCGGCCATGGTCCGGCCTCCACCAACGCCCGCGTGGACCTGCTGCAAACGCGCGACTACCTTGCCTACCTGCGCGCCACCATGGGCCGCGCCGCGCACGACATGACGCTGTTCGAAGAGGCCTACGCGGCCACCGACTGGTCGCGATACGAGCAGCTGCCACTGTTCAAGATCGCGAACCGCATGAACGCGTACAACACCTACCTGCTGATGGAGTCGCAGGAGAAGTAGGCTGTGGTCGGTCAAATTAGAAACCTGCGCTGTCGAAAGGAGTTCTGCCCTGACCGCCGTATGCATGAAAGTCCTGCGCTGGCGGTGCTTTGAACCTCAATTCGGCGTGTCAAATACTTCTGCGCTCCCACCAATGCAACACAACGACTTCGTGATCCGTGCCGCCGAGGCGCGAGATGTGGACATGGCAGTGCCGCTGATCTATAGCAGCGGCCCCGCGGCTTTCGACTATGTGTTTGCGCATCCTGGGCGGACCAATGCGCTGGAATTTCTGCGCACGGCCTTCCTGAGCGGCGCTGGCGAGTTCGGGTTCCGCAACCACGTCGTGCTCGAGAGCCGTGCTCATCGGGAAGTCGTCGGCATCGGCGCCGGTTACAGCGGGCGTACGACCCTGTCCTTCCTGATCGCGGCGGCCCGACAAATCTTGCGGTGCTATGGCCCGCTTGCTGCGCCCGGCGTCATCTTTCGCGGCCTGCGCGTCGAAGGCGTCATCCCTCCGCCCTCAGGCCCGCACCTTTTCTACATCGCACACCTCGGCGTTGCACCGGCGTGGCGAGGCCAGGGCCTGGGCGTCCAGCTGACGGAGCACCTGCTCGACCTGGGCAAGCAGCAGGGCTTTCGGATGGTTGGACTGGACGTCTCCGTGGAGAACCCGCGTGCGCAGGCGCTCTATGAAAGGCTCGGCTTTTCATGCCTTCGCGAGCACCGCTCGACGCTGAACAACCGGTTCGCAACAGTGCCTAGCCACCGGCGGCTGACGCGAGAGCTCGTGTAACGGTGAACGTTCGAGGGGTGGTTCGTCGCGTCGGGGATCTGCCCGCCCAATGAGAGTCGCCTCGGTGCCCGCTGAACCTGACCCGATCGCTGTATACTTAATGCGAATCAATCGCATTAGTATTACCTGTGACTCTGATCTTCCCGACTCCAGCAGCCCTCGTCGCGCGCAAATGGCCCTGTCTGATGGCGGCAGCTCTATCGATCGCCTTGGCGGCATGCGGCGGCGGCGAAAGCGCGTCTTCCGCGGCCGCGACGGCATCGCTGTCGGACGTGGCGACACTCGGCGAGAAAATCTTCAAGGATGGCTCGCTGTCGGCCTCCGGGCGCGTGAGTTGCGCGACCTGCCACAACCCCGATGCAGCACACGCGCAGACCAACAATCTCTCTGTCCAGCTCGGCGGCGCCAAGCTGGATGTGCCGGGGTTCCGGGCAACGCCGTCGCTGCGCTATCTCAGCTCCACGCCGGCGTTTTACTTCCAGGCGGACGGCACGCCCACCGGCGGCTTCAACCGTGACGGTCGTGCAGTCAATCTGACGGACCAGGCAGCGCGCCCCTTTCTTGCCGAGCATGAGATGGCCAACGCCACAGCGCAGGCCGTCGTCGACAAGCTCTCTCGGGCCGCTTACGCGGCGGACTTCCGCCGTGCCTTCGGCGACGCGGTCTTCAGCAATCCGGACACGGCGTTCACCGGCGTGCGCTATGCCCTGCAGCGCTATCAGCAAGAAAGCACGGCCGAGTTTCAGCCCTTCAGCAGCAAGTACGACGCCTTCCTCACCGGCAAGGCGTCGCTGTCGGACCAGGAGCTTCGTGGCCTGGCACTCTTCAACAGCCCGAGCAAGGGCCACTGCATGGCCTGCCATCCGAGCGCCAAGGGCGCCGACGGCTCGCCGCCGCTGTTCACCGACTTCACTTACGACAACCTCGGCGTGCCCCGCAACAGCGAGATTCCCGCCAACGCCGACGCCGGCTACTTCGACCTGGGCTTGTGCGGCCCGGACCGCAGCGACCTCGTCGCCAGTCGCCCAGACCTGTGCGGCGCCTTCAAGGTCCCGACGCTGCGCAACGTCGCCACGCGTCAGGTCCTCTTCCACAACGGCCGCTTCAAGAGCCTGAAGGAGGCGCTGCGCTTTTACGTCACACGCGACACAAATCCCGAGCTCTGGTACCCCGTTGTCAGCGGCGTGCCGGACAAGTTCAACGATCTGCCCTCGCAGTACCGGCGCAACGTCAACGTGCGCGAGGCGCCCTACAACCGCAAGCCCGGCGATGTGCCGGCGCTGAGCGACGCGGAGATCGATGACGTGATCGCATTCCTGGCCACGCTTAGCGATGGCTACACACCTTGAGCCCAGCCCCGGGCAGAACTTCCTATCCTTCGGAGAACCAACATGACTCAAACCCGATTGCGACACCCTCGGTCGCTGTCGTCCCTGGCCGTCGCCGCCGCTCTGGCACTGGGCGCCGCAGCACCGGCCCTGGCTCAAAGCGCACCGAACCAGGAGGAACTGCTCAAGCGGGTGGAGCTGCTGGCGCAAGAACTCGAGCGCGTGAAGGCCCAGCTGCAGCAGATGAAGGAAGCCCAACAGCAGGCACAGGCGCAGGCGCAGGCACAGGCGCAGGCGCAGGCGCAGGCACAGGCACAGGCACAGGCACAGGCACAGGTCGCTGTCGCCCCCGCTGAGCCGAGTGCGCCGGCCGAGCCCGCCACTATGGTCTCGTCTTATGGCGAGATGAGCTACAACCACCCGAAGAACGGCACCAACGCGCAAGCGGACATTCGCCGCTTCGTGATCAGTCTGCAGCACCGCTTCGACGAGAAAACCAAGATGGTCTCCGAGCTCGAGGTCGAGCACGCGGTCGCCTCGTCCAGCGATGCGGGCGAAGTGGAGGTCGAGCAGCTCTACATCGAACACCGGTTGAACGAAACCTACGGTCTGCGCGGCGGCCTCTTCCTGATGCCCGTCGGCCTGCTCAACAACAACCACGAACCGACGGCGTACTACGGCGTCGAGCGCAATTTCGTCGAGACGGCCATCATCCCGACGACCTGGCGCGAGGGCGGGATCCAGCTCTTCGGCGAGCACGACAACGGCATCTCCTGGAGCGCCGGCATCACCACGGGCTTCGATCTGGGCAAGTGGGATCCGAGCGTTGCAGAAAGCCGCGACAAGCCGCTGGCCTCCATCCACCAGGAGATGCAGCTGGCAAGGGCGCGCGACCTGGCCTTCGTCGCCAGCTTCGATTGGCGCGGTATCCCGGGCCTGCGCCTGGGCGCCTCGGCCTTCACGGGCAAGGCCTCGCAAGGAACGCCGGACTTCGCCGCTCCCGGCGCCCGCGTCACGCTGTGGGACGTGCATGCCAAGTGGACGCCAGGCTCCTGGGATCTGTCGGCCCTGTACAGCCGCGGCACGATTTCCGGGGCTGGCGCGCTCAACCTGAGCCAGCTCGGATCCCCGTCCCCAGTGCCCAATGCCTTCGATGGCTGGTACGTGCAGGCGGCCTACCGCTGGCAGCTCAAGGGCGACTATCTGCTCGCGCCCTTTGCCCGTTACGAACGCATCAATACAGCGCGCGGCTACGACGGTCTGCCGGCCGCGCTCAGCCCTGCGTTGCCGGGCACGGAGGGCGTCGGCACGGTCGGCCTGAACTTCTACCTGAACCCGAACGTGGTCCTCAAGGCCGACCTGCAACGCTTCAAGCTCAACAGCGACAACAATCGCTTTGACTTGGGCCTGAGCTACGCATTCTGATGGGACAGCTTCGCTGGATCGAGGGCGCCGCCGGCCTGGTGCTGGCGGTGCCGACTTTGGTGCAGGCCGCGCAGTTTGCGACGCTGGAGGAGGCCGCCCGCCGCGCGTTCCCGGAAGCGAGCTCGTGGCGCGAGCAGCTGCTCCAGGCGAACGCGGAGGACTTGCGCGCGGTGGCCGCGCTGGGGGGGACGGCGCCGCGCAAGAACACCTGGCGCGCCCTCGTTGCGCTCAAGGGCGAGCAGGTGCTGGGCATCGTCATCGCAGATGGCGTGATCGGCAAGTTCGAGCTGATCGACTATGCGACTGCGATCGGACTGGATGGGCGCATCCGCTCCGTCGAGGTGCTCAACTACCGGGAGAGCCACGGCTACGAGATCAAGCTGCCCGCCTGGCGCAAGCAGTTCGAGGGCAAGGGGGGCGACGCCAAGCTGCGCGTGGGCGAGGACATCGCCAATATCAGCGGCGCCACGCTGAGCTGCACCCATGTCACGGATGGCGTGAGACATCTGGTCGCCCTTGTGGACCGCTGGCGCTCCAGCGGCCGCCTGTAGGGCCTCCCATGGCAGCGCGCTTGCGACAGGCCAGGCCTTTGCTGGGCACCCTCGTCAGCATCGAAGTCGACAGTGATGCTCCCCGCGCGCAGACTGCTCTTGACGAAGCGTTCGACCGGGTCGCGGCCTTCCACAAGGCCATGAGCTTTCATGAACCCCAGAGCGATCTGCGGCGTCTGGCCCGGACGACCGGCGGTGAGACGGTCAGCGTTGCCCCCGAGACCCACGCCGTGCTCGCGCTCGCGCAGCAGCTGGAGCGCGAGTCCGCAGGGGCCTTCAACGTCTGCTGTGCCTCAACCCTGGTGGCGCGCGGGCTGCTTCCCCATCCACCCGAGGCCTTGGCGGAAGGCGCGCGGTCGCTGACGCAGGCCGTGGCTCTGCTGGACGCCCCGCTCGTTCACATTCGCGCCACGCCCTGGATCGACCTGGGAGGCATTGCCAAGGGTTTCGCGGTCGATGCCGCGGTTCGATCACTCCAGGATGCGGGACTCACCAGCGGCCTGGTCAACGCGGGTGGCGACCTGCGCGTGTTCGGCAGCCGGGCGCTGACGGTCAGGGTGCGAGACCCCCGCGAGCCTGCGTTCAGCAGGCCGCTGGCCGAACTCTCGAACATGGCCTGCGCCACGACGGCCTGGGCACTCGCCAAGCCGGAGGGCGACGCCGAGCATCTCGTGCGTCAGGGCACCGAGCTCGCGGAAAATGCGCCCATGTCCGTGACAGTCTGTGCGCCGTCCTGTGCCGCTGCCGACGCCTTGACAAAGGTCGTGTGGCTGCTCGGCGTCGAATCTCTGCCCATGCTGCGGCGGCGCGACGCCGAGGCCTTCGTGTGGTATCGCGGCGGCGCGTCTGAACGTCTCTGATCTTGAACCGTCCTTCGCCCCCTCACAAAGTGTCAGGCCCTGGCCGGCACCATCTGCATCGCCCTGCTGCGGGACGCATCGCCCCGATGGGCCTGCGCCCGCAGCGCTGGCAACTCATCGCGCTGTACGCGACGGCCACCTTGCTCGTGCTCTCCGGGGCCGCATGGATCAGCGCGCACTTTTTCATGCGCTCCGTCGGCGAAGGGGGGATGGAGCTTCCCAACCCGCTCGAAGCCTGGATGCTGCGGCTTCACGGCATCGTGGCCTATGCCGGCCTATTCGTGTTCGGCTCCATGAGCGCGACCCACATCGTCACGGGATGGCGGCTGCGCAGGAATCGCTGGAGCGGGGTGACGCTCACGCTATGCCTCACGGTGCTGGCGGGCACGGCGCTGCTGCTCTATTACGCGCCCGAGGACTGGCACGCCAGCGCCAGCGCCCTGCACTGGGGGCTGGGGTTTGCCGCCGTGCTCGTATTCTGGAAGCATCGACGCGGAAGACAGAGCTCGCGCGCACCACACCCGTAGGCATGGGGTCTTGCTCGCGCGGCCATGCACAAGTCATGCGCTTCTGCTACTGTGCGCGTCCGCTGACGAAGGAAGAACATGGTCACCTTGGCCGACGCACAACTGCTGGGCATCCGCCGCGGTATCGAGAAGGAGAGCCTGCGTGCGCTGCCCGACGGCACGCTGGCGATGACACCGCATTCGCTGGCCCTGGGCTCGGCGCTCACACATCCCTCCATCACCACCGACTACAGCGAATCGCAGCTGGAACTGATCACGGGCGTGCATGCAACGCCTGAACAGGCGCTGAGGGAGCTGACCGACGTGCACCAGGCCGTCTATGCCGTGCTGGCCGCGGAGGGCCAGGAGCGGCTCTGGGTCAGCTCCATGCCCTGCGGCCTGCCCACCGATGAGACCATCCCCATCGGCCGCTACGGCAACTCCAACATCGGCCGCGCCAAGAGCATCTATCGCGTGGGCCTGGGTCAGCGCTATGGCCGGCGCATGCAGACCATCTCGGGCATCCACTACAACTGGTCCTTGCCCGGCGTGAGTAGTGAGCAGTACTTCAGCCTGATCCGCAACTTCCGCCGCCACAGCTTCCTGCTCCTTTACCTCTTCGGTGCCAGCCCGGCCCTGTGTTCGAGCTTCGTGGCCGGGCGCCGGCACGAGCTGCTGCCGCTGGGCTGCAACGGCCAGGTCCACACCTTCCACATGCCGCACGCCACCTCGCTGCGCATGGGCCGCCTGGGCTACCAGAGCGACGCCCAGGCCCTGCTGGCCGTGAGTTACAACAACCTCGACAGCTATGCCGCTTCGCTCGAAGGCGCACTGACCCATGTCTACGCTCCCTACGAAGCCATCGGCGTGCGCAACCCGGGCGGCGACTACAACCAGCTCTCGACCAGCCTCCTGCAGATCGAGAACGAGTTCTACGGCACGATCCGGCCCAAGCGCGTGATCCGCCCCGGCGAGCGGCCGTTGCATGCGCTGCGCGAGCGCGGCGTCGAGTACGTGGAGGTGCGCTGCATGGACCTCGACCCCTTCGAGCCCGTGGGCATCAATGCGCAGACCATGCGCTTCCTCGATGTCTTCCTGCTCCACTGCCTCACGAGTGACAGCCCGCCCGACACGCCCGAGGAAATCGCCGCCTTGTCGCGCAACCAGCACCGCGTGGCCGCGCGCGGCCGCGAGAAGGACCTGCAGCTCGAGTACGGCACGCGCACACGCAGCCTCGCCGACTGGGGCGCCGAAGTGCTGCGCGAATGCGAGCCCATGGCCGCGGCGCTCGACGCCGCCCACGGCAGCAGCGCGTACGGCGAAGCGTTGATGGAAGCGCGCCGGCGCCTCATCAAGCCCGAGACCACGCCCTCGGCCCGGGTTCTCGAAGCGATGAAGCAGGAGTACTGCAGCTCGCACGTCGGCTTCGTCCGGGCTCGCTCGGAGATGACACGTGCCTTCATCAGGAGCCTGCCCCATGCGGCGGGCCTGGACGAGCATTACGCCCGCCTGGCGCGCGAATCGCTGGCCGCGCAGCAGCGCATCGAGGACGAGGACACGCTGGACTTCGAGGAATTCC
This sequence comes from Roseateles sp., assembly GCA_019234295.1. Classification (GTDB taxonomy): domain Bacteria; phylum Pseudomonadota; class Gammaproteobacteria; order Burkholderiales; family Burkholderiaceae_C; genus JAFALK01. Next base: position 22,803 of record JAFALK010000097.1, on the reverse strand, counting down.
TCGAGCGCTACGTGGCGCCGGAGGCGCTGGAGCTCTGAGCGGCCGGCTCAGGAGGCCGGCTTGGCGGGCTGCGGCGGCACGGGCTGGCGCTCCACGGCTTGGATCGACGCATCCAGGCAGGCCCAGCTCGGCGCACTCGCGCTCCACATATTGACCGAGGGCTTGATCGAGGACGGATCGTCCAGTGTGCCAACGCGCACCACCGAGAAGCCGGGCCGTCCGCTCGAATCGGCGAAGAGGTGGCAGCCGCATTGCGGGCAGAAGCGCCGCGTGACCTGATTGCCACTCTCGGCCGTGCTCACGAAGGCTGAGGTGCCGCCCGTGATCTCGATGGCACTGGCCGGGAAGATCGCGTTGACCGTGCCGTTGCCGGCGATGTGCTGGCAGTCGCGGCACCAGCAGATGCGCGAGGCCAGAGGTTCTGCCGTGAGGCGAAAGCGTACTTGGCCGCAGAGGCAGCCACCGGTTCGTTCGGACATTGAGAGCTCCTGCTTCAAGCAAGCGGCGAGGCTATCCGATTTCAGCGCGGGGCGCTGGTCCGGGCCTCATGGCTTGACCGGGGCTCGATCGGGGCTTGACCAGGACTTGATCAGGGCTTGAGATAGGCAAAGCCCTCCCGCTGCTGCAGTCGCGCCACCCGCACCACGCCTGAGGGCGTGAACTGGGCGTCCATCACGAACTGCGACCTGTCGAGCTTGCGGTTCTTCATCGTGATCTCGCAGATCTCGAAGACCACGCCGCGGGCCACGAGGGCTGAGACCAGGGGCGCGTACTCGATGTCCGGGTACTTAGCGTCCTTGGCGCCTTCCATCAAGAAGTCCACCCCCTCGGCATGCGCGACGGCGACGATCCTGGTCTCCGGCGCCACGTCCAGGTGGTTGCGAATATTACGAAGGCCCTTGATGGCCTGGTGGGCCGTGTCGTCGAAGTGATAGACGACCTTGTCGGCGTCGGTGGCGGCAGCGCCGGCGAGCGCGGGCGCTGCCACGGTGGCGGCGAGCAGGGCCGTACGGCGTGTCGTCTTCATGCAGCGTCTCCAAATGCGGCAAGGGCAGCGGCAATGCTCGCATCATCGGCCGCCTTTTGCACCGGCGCGGAACCCAGGACCGAAGCCCCCTCGATCTTCAGGCGCGAGACCCATTGACCGGCGTCGCGACCGGAGTCGAAGCCGGCGCTTTGCAGCAGCAGGCTGCCGTCGGCGGCATTGAGCTTGAAGTAGAACTTGCCGTCGGCCTCGCGGTATTGCTTGAAGACGGGCAGCGCGGCCTTCTCCTTCTTCCCGCTGACGCCCGTGTTCAGCGGCAGGGCGAAGCTGCGCAGGCCCACGGCCTGGCGCGCCTGCGCCAGCAGGGGGCCAGCCAGCGCACGGGCCTTGGCGGCGCCCTGCTGCAAGATGGCTTCGAGCTTCTCGGGCGCGGCCATCAGCTCGTCGTACTTGGCCCTCATGGGGCCGATCTGGCCTTCGATCTGGTCGAAAAGACGTTGCTTGGCCTCCCCCCAGGACAGGCCGGCGCGCAACTCGGCGCGGAAGGCGGCTCGCTCCTGCGGCTTGGCGAAGGCGTCGAACAGCTGGACCAGGGCCGTGCCCTCGGGTTCCTTGGGCTCGCCGGGCAGCTTGCTGTCGGTCACGATGCGGGCGATGGCCTCCTTCAGGGCCTTGGAGCCGCCGACGAAGAGCGGCACCACGTTGTCGTAGCTCTTGCTCATCTTGCGCCCGTCCAGGCCGGGCAGCAGCTCCATATCGGGCTCCACGGCGGCCTCGGGCAAGACAAAGAGCGGCGCGTCCGGCGGGCAGAACAAGTGGTTAAAGCGCTGGGCCACATCGCGCGCCATCTCGATATGCTGGACCTGGTCCTTGCCAACAGGCACGCGGTGGGCGTTGAAGATCAGGATGTCGGCGGCCATGAGGATGGGGTAGCTGAACAGGCCCATGGAGATGCCGGCGTCCGCGTCCTCGTTCTCGGCCAGGTTGGCGTCCACGGCGGCCTTGTAGGCATGGGCCCGGTTCATCTGGCCCTTGGCGGTCACGCAGGTCAGCAGCCACGTCAGCTCGGGGATCTCGGGCAGGTCGCTCTGGCGGTAGATGAGCGTGCGTTCGGGGTCCAGGCCGGCGGCGATCCAGGTGGCGGTGATCTCCAATCGTGACCGTGCCACGCGGTCGGGGTCGTCACATTTGATGAGGGCGTGGTAATCCGCCATGAAGTAGAAACTCTGCACCCCCGCTTCTCGACTTGCCGCAATCGCGGGACGGATTGCGCCCACATAATTGCCGAGATGCAAGGTGCCGGTGGTCGTGATGCCGGTCAGAACGCGCTGGGTCATGGTGATGCAGTAGGCGGTCGCAAACGAACCGCCATTGTCCGCTAGGGAGGGTGCTTCCGCAGTGAACGAGCTGATGTTCGTGAGCGCCAGCCTCAACTCCATGTTGGGCGCGGCCCTGCTGGTGCTCTGGCGCTGGGACCGCGAGCACGTGCATGTGCGCCTGTGGGGCGTCAGCTGGATGCTGCTGGGCCTGGGCCTGATCGTTGGGCCGACCTTCCAGGACGCCTTCCCGCCGGGCCTGCTGCACGATCTGCAGGCCCTGGTCGCCGTGACGGCCCTGATGGCGTCGCTGTTCCTGCAGCTCAGCGGTGCCCTCCATTACCGCGACAAGAAGCTGCCGCCCGTGCTGAGTTGGACCGCCTTCGCCATCGTGCTCGTGGTGCTCAGCGTGCTGGGCGCGCGCGACTTCCGCATCGGCCTGATCGTCGGTGCCGTCGTGCTGGCAGCCGGCTCCTTCGCCTGCGGCGTGCTGATCTGGCAGGGCGGCGAGCGCATCGAGCACATCGTGGCCTTGTTCTTCGTCGCCTCGGCGCTCGTGCACCTGAGCGGCCCCGTGCTCGACGAGCGCGGCCGCTCGCCGATCACCTACACCGCGGGCCTGTACGTGCAGACCCTGCTCTCGCTGGCCCAGATCCTGATGTGCGTTCGCCGCGCCCGCAAGGAAGTGCGTCGGCACTACGAGCGCTTCATGGGTCTGGCCGATCAGTCGCTCCAGGGCCTGGCCGTGGCTCAACGAGGCAAGGTGGTCTACGCCAATCCGGCAGTCCGTGCCATCTTTGGCTACGAGGATCGCACCGGCGCGCCGCAAAGCACGCTGGCGGATCTCGTGCCTGCGCATCTGTGGGGGGAGGCCGAGGAACGGCATCACCAGGTGCTGGTCAACCCGGATCTGCGCTTCGAGTGGGAGGCCGTGCGCGTGCGCCGCGATGGCCGCGAGATCCACATCCGCGCCCAGTCCAGCCACCTCGAATGGGACGGCGAGCCGGCCGAGCTGCTCTTGGTCATCGACGACACCTCCCGCCATCGCGCGGTCGAGGCCCTGCGTCGTCAAGCCTTGCACGATGAGCTGACCGACTTGCCCAACCGCAACCATGCCTTCAGCCGTTTGCAGCTGCTGACAGAGCCCGGCTCGCGCCCGCTGGCCGTGCTCTCGGCCGACCTGGACCGCTTCCAACTCGTCAACGAAAGCCTGGGCCATGAGGCCGGCGACGCCCTGCTCCACGCCATCGCGCGCCGCCTCGACCAGAGGTTGCCCGAGGGCTGCATGCTCGCGCGCCTGGGCGAGGACCAATTCCTCGTCATCGCTGAAGGCGCGGCGAGCCCGCAGGATGCGCGTGTGGTGGTGGACGCGATGACGGCCCTGCTGGAGGCGCCGTTCGCCGTGGCCGATGCCGAGCTGTTCGTGCACATGTCCATCGGCGTGGCATTGTTCCCCCACGATGCGCGCAATGCAGCGGCCCTGCTGCGTTGCGCCGAGAGTGCCATGCACCGCGCCAAGCACCACGCGGGCGTCTCGGCGGTGTTCTTCGACCGCGCCATGGACGGGGTCACCCGCGCACGGCTGGAGGCCGAGCAGTCGCTCGGCCGAGCGATTGCGGCGGGCGAGTTGTTGCTGGAGTACCAGCCCAAATTCAGGGCCGGCAGCCGCACCCTCGCCGGCATGGAGGCGCTGGTGCGCTGGGAGCGCCCCGGTCGCGGCCGCGTGAGCCCGGCGGAGTTCATCCCGGCGGCCGAACGTACGGGCCAGATCAAGGCGCTGGGGGAACGGGTGCTGGAGCTGGCCTTCAAGCAGATGGCTCAATGGCTGGCGCGGCATGACAGTGTGCCGACGGTGGCCGTGAACGTCTCGCCGGTGCAGTTCGACGACGCCGGCTTTGCCGAGCGCCTGCTCTCGCGCATGCACGCGCTGCGCCTGCCGCGCGAGCTGCTCGAGATCGAGATCACCGAGTCCGCCGCCATCGGCCAGATGAGCCGCGTGCTGCCCCAGCTGCAGCTCCTTCGCGACCATGGCGTGCTGTGCGCGCTGGACGACTTCGGGACCGGCCAGTCCTCGCTGACCCTGCTGCGCCAGCTGCCCATCACCACCCTCAAGCTGGATCGAAGCATGATCGTGCCGCTACCCGCGGCCGATGCAGTTGCCATCGTGCAGGCCAGTTGTACGCTCGGGCATTCGCTGGGGCTGGAGATCGTGGCCGAGGGCGTGGAAACCGAGGAGCAGGCCGCCGCGGCCGAGCGCCTGGGCTGCACCCAGTTGCAGGGATTCATGCTTGGCAGGCCGATGCCGGGCGAGGCCATGGAGGCCCTGATCGCCCACGCCCAGGCTTGTGGTGCCGAGCGTCGTGCCGCGCTTTAGTTCGCCATCAGCTCGCCGAGCCGCACCGGGCCGGCCGGCTGCCATGCCGGATTGAAATCCAGCGGCTGCGCGCCAGGGAAGAGCATCACGACGGTGGAGCCCAGCAAGAAGCGACCCAGCTCCTCGCCCTTGCGAAGCTCGACCTGGCCGGGTTCATAGTGCCATTCCCGCACGGTCCCGGGACGCGGTGGATTGACCACGCCGTGCCAGACGGTGGCCATGGAGCCCACGATGGTGGCACCGACCAGCACCAGGACCCATGGACCAGCTTCGCCGTCGAACACGCAGACCAGGCGCTCGTTGCGCGCGAACAGCCCCGGGATGCCGCGGGCCGTCAGCGGATTGACCGAGAACAGCTCGCCGGGCACGTGGATCATGCGCGTGAGCTGGCCGTCGGCCGGCATGTGGATGCGGTGGTAGTCGCGCGGGCTCAGGTACAAATTGGCGAAGAAGCCGTTCCGGAACTGCGCCGCCAAAGCCGCATCGCCGCCGACCAGGGCCGTCGCGCTGAAGCTGTGGCCCTTGGCCTGAAAGATCTGCCCGCCCTCGATGCGGCCAAACTGGCTGATCGCGCCGTCGACCGGGCAAATCAGCCGCGCGTCCGCGATCGGACGCGCGCCTGGCTTGAGCGCACGGGTGAAGAATTCGTTGAAGGTCGGGTAGGCCGCGATGTCCGACTCAGCCGCCTCGGCCATGTTCACGCCGTAGCGCGCCACGAAGCGGCGGATCGTGCCCGTGGTGATGGCACCCAGGCGCGCCGACGCGAGCTTGCCTGCCAGCGAAGTCATGGCCTGCTTGGGCATGAGGTACTGGGGCAGGACTTTGATCCGGTCTGACACGCGTTTTCCTTGAAGAGGGCGCAGGATTTTAGGGCCAGTCCCTAGGCATAAGTGCCGAGGGCGCCGGGGCTTGGTCACCGCTACTCTCGCGCCCACTCATAAAAAAGACCTAGGAGACAAGGAATGAGTTCGACGAGGAGTTCTGATCCCATCGTGCTGTCTGCGGCCCGGTGGTTCTGGTGGATTGCCGGCTTCTCGCTGGTCAATACCGTGCTGTTCTTCAGCGGCACGCGCACGAGTTTCATGCTCGGGCTTGGCGTCACGACGCTGGCCAACGCCATCTTCGCCAATCAGCTGGCGGTGGCGCTGGTGGTGGCCGGCGTGGCGGCGGCCTTCTTCTTCGCCATCGGCGTGCAAGCCCAGCGCGAGCGGGCCTGGGCCTTCTATGTGGGCCTGGTCGCCTACATCTTGGATGCCTTCATCTTCGTCACCTACGAGGACTGGGGCCCGGTGATCGTGCATGCCATCGCCATCTTCTACATCTCCAAGGGCCTCGTGCAGCTGCGCGAACGCGAGGCACCCGCGGCCGCGGCCCAGGCCTGAGCCAGTCCCGAGTGAGCATGTGTAGCGCCTGAGCAAATTCCTGCCGGGCGCCCTGCGCACAAGATCACGCAAGGCCGGCCGTCGCGTGCCGGCCTGCTGCATTTCCTTTCGCGATGGAGCAACCTACGAAGCCTGCGCAAGACCGCAGTCGCGCGTCACGGAGTTGACGCTTGTAGTGGGAGCCTCCTGAAATGCGATACCTTCAATCCAAGATCGAGAGCAACGAGCTGTTGCGCCTTGCCCTGCCGCAGATGTCGCGCTGGGGCAGCGGCTGCCAGCCGCCGAGCTATACGCTCTGGTACGAATACGCGCTGGGCAGCAATGGCGAGCTCAAGAAGGCGCTCGACGAACGCATGCTTGACAGCTCGCCCCTGAGCGTCGAGGAAACGCACAAGTTCTACGGCCGTTTCATTGCCGACCGTGACATCGCTGCTACCGGCGATCTGCAGGCCGAGCTGGAGCGCACGCTGAGTCAATTGGGCCAGCTGGCCAACCGTGCGGGCGACGATGCCAGTCACTACGGCCAGTCGTTGCAGGATTGCGGCATGCAGCTCAGCGATCAGGTGGACATCGACGCCGTGCGTGGCGTCATTCAGGCCCTGGCGGCCGAGACGCGGCGCATGCAGGACTCCAACAGCCGGCTGAAGTCAGAGCTCGACCTCAAGGGCCGCGAGCTGCGCGAAATTTCCAGCAAGCTCGACACCGTCCGCAGCGAAGCCCTGCTGGACCCGTTGACCGGCCTAGCGAACCGCCGCGGTTTCCAGCGCGCCATCGACAACGCCCTTGGATCTCAGGGCGACGGGCTGTCCGGCTGGGCCATGCTGATGGTCGACATCGACCACTTCAAGAAGGTCAACGACACCCACGGCCACCTGCTCGGTGACCGCGTGCTCCAGGCCGTGGCGCGCGTGCTCAAGAACTGCATCAAGGGCCGAGACATGGCCGTGCGCCTGGGGGGTGAGGAGTTCGCCATCGTGCTGCCCGACACCACGCCGGCCGGCGCGCTGAGCCTGGCCGAGGACATCCGCCAGACCATCTCCCGCGGCGTCATCAAGCGCAACGACGGCGGCGTCATCGGTAGTGTCACCGTCTCCATCGGTGTGGCCGCCTACAAGGTGGCCGAGACACTCGAGACCTGGATCGAACGGGCGGATCAGGCGCTGTATGCGTCCAAGGGGGGTGGGCGCAACAGGGTGACCTTGGCGGGCGCGTAGCGCTTGCGGCCTTGCGGACTTGCAGCATTGCGTTCGCAAAATGGCACGCTGAGGTTCAACGTGATGACGCCCGTCCCTGAACGTCGCCCTAGCGCTGCTTGTCCTTTGCGTCGCCACCGGTAGCGACGCCGACTGGACGCACCCTCACGCGAGCCCCCAGCGCCTCGAGGCTCAATCGACAGCGACGGCCGGCGAGTTCGTTTCGCTGCCTCCTGCCGAGGGCCGACGTCTTCGAACGGTCTTCGTGGTCGCCGCTGGAAACTGTCCACATGAGGCAGCGCAGCGAGCCGGCAGACTTGCCGAGGCTTTGTCCCAGAGGGGCATTCCCGCGGGTCCACCAGGTCCACCGGATCCACCAGGTCCGCTTCCGATTCACCGTCAACCCGACGCCACAACGCTGGAGCGCATCAAGAAGATCATGAACGGGCCTCTCCCCGCGGTGTTCGTCGACGGTCGCACCAAATCCAATCCGTCGATTGGTGAAGTCGCGTCCGAATTCGGAGTCGGGCCGCGGTGAGCGAGTGCTGAAGCGAGCGCTGAGGCGGGTGCGTCAGAAGTCCCGCAACTCCCGCCCCAGATACACCACATCCGGCAACGGGTTGTAGACATACGCCGGCACGTCCTCGAAACCGAGCGAGCGATACAGCGTGAGCGCGGGCGTCATGCTGGCCAGGGTGTCCAGCAAGATGCGCGAGTAGCCGGCCTCGCGGCCCTCCTGACAGATGCGCTTGGCCAGCAGGCGCCCCAGTTGCAGGCCGCGCGCTTGGGGTCGCACGTAAAGGCGCTTCATCTCGCAATCCCCCCCGGCTCCCCCGGCGATGGGCCGCAGGGCCACGCAGCCCAGCGCCTCGCCAGCACGCCATGCCAGCAGGATGCGCCCCCGCGGCACGGCGTACTTGCCGGGCAGGGCAGCAAGCTCCTGCTCGAAGCCTTGGAAGGCCAGGTCCAGCCCTGTGCCGAGCGCGTATTCGCGGAACAGCGTGCGCACGAGGTCGAGCTCCTCGGGAATGCGGGCGGGCTCGATCAGCGCAGGCGTGTTCATGGGGCCATTTTGATCGGCTCGGTGACCGCCTCGTTAACATTACGCCCCATGGACATCTATCTCGACTGCAATGCGACAACGCCGGTGCTACCCGCCGCCGCCCGCGCCGCCTTGCAAGCCATGGCCGACGATTTCGGCAATCCCAGCAGTGTGCACAGCACCGGCCTCAAGGCCCGGGCCCTGATTGACGGCGTGCGCAGCACGGCCACCACACTCCTCGGCGCCGAATCGGGCCGCCTGCTCTTCACCAGCGGCGCCACCGAGGGCATCCAGACGGCCGTGCTCTCCGCGCTCTCGGCTTTGCGCGGGCGCCTCGAGGTGAGCTGCCTGCTCTACGGCGCCACCGAGCACAAGGCCGTGCCCGAGGCCCTGCGGCATTGGAACGCCGTGCTGGGCCTCAATCTGGACGTGCTCGCCATTCCCGTGGACACCCTAGGGCGCCACAGCCTGGACTTCATCCGTGAACACGCGCCGCGCGCGGGCCTCGTGTGCACCATGGCCGCCAACAATGAGACTGGCGTGATCAGCGATCTGGCCGGCATCGAGGCCGCGCTGGAGGGGCTGGCCGGCTACTGGCTCGTGGACGGCGTGCAGGCCCTGGGCAAGCTGCCCTTGAAGCTCAGCAGCACCCGCATCGACTACGCCCCCTTCTCGGGCCACAAGCTCTACGCGCCCAAGGGCGTGGGGCTGTTCTATGTGCGCGAAGGCGCGCCCTTCACGCCCCTGATGGCCGGCGGCGGCCAGGAAGGCGCGTTGCGCTCGGGCACCGAGAACATGGCCGGCATCGCCGCCCTGGGCGCGGTGCTTGCGGCGCTGGAAGACGGCCGGTCTTTTCGCAGCCATGCCGAGCTGCACGCCCTGCGCGAGCAACTGGCCCAGGCCCTGCGCGAAGCATTCCCCGGCGTGGTCTTCAACGTGCCCTTCGAGGGCAGCCTGCCGACGACGCTGAACTTCGCCGTGCCCGACACTCCGTCGCGCCTGCTGCAAGACCTCTTCGATGCGGCCGGCGTGCGCGTCTCGGGCGGTTCGGCCTGCAGCGCTGCCAAGGCCCAGCCGAGCTTCGTGCTCGAGGCGATGGGCCTGCCGCAGTGGCAGACCTCGGGCGCAGTGCGCCTGTCCATCGGCCCGGCGACCGACCAGGCCCTCGTTGACGAGGCCTGCAAGCGCATCCGCGCATGTGGCCAAGCCTTGCGCGACCACGGCCCGCAGAACGGACCGGCTTGCGTGGATGCGGCCCTGGACCCCGCACCCGAGGCCGAGTGTCGCGTCGTCTGCGGCGCGAGCCTTGAGGCCTTTCTTGCCGAGCATCCTGATGCCTGGCTCGTCGACGTGCGCGAGCCCTATGAGCACGCCCTGCCCCTGCCTGAGCGGCTGGCCCATGTCCCGGTGCAGGCCGTGCCCATGTCCTGCCTCGGTCAGGCGGTGGCCGGCTGGCTGGCCGACCAGCGCCCGCTTCTGCTCTTTTGCCGCACCGGCAACCGCAGCCGCCAGGCCGTGCAAGCCCTGATCGCCATGGGCCACGGGAGCTGCTGGAGCCTGGCCGGCGGCCTGGCCCTGCTGCCCGAGGAGAGTGCCGCTTCGCATGCCTGAGCTCCACGCATCCTTCTACAAGTTCGTGGACCTGGCCGACCCCGCGGGCGTGGCCGAGGCCTTGCGCGGGATGGTCGCAGGCCTGGGCGGCAACATCATCGTGGCGCACGAAGGCATCAGCGGAGCGATTGCGGGCGAGGCCGAACTGCTGCATGCCTTCGAGCGCACTCTGACGAGCGAATTCGCCGGTGCGTTCGCTGGCATGAGCTTCAAGCACAGCGCCTGCCAGACGCGGCCCTATCACCTGATCAAGGTCCACGTCAAGCGCGAGATCGTCGCCTTCGGCGTGCCCGGCGTCAGCGGTCAGGCCGCCCGGGAAACCCATGTCAGTCCCGAGCGCTTCCGTGAGTTGCTCGACCGGCCCGACGTGGTGGTCCTGGACAACCGAAACAGCTTCGAGTTCCGCCTCGGCCATTTCCGCCACGCGGTCGACCCGGGTGTTGACAACTTCCGTGACTTCCCCGCCTATGTGCACGCGCAAGCCGACACCTGGAAGCGCGAGGGCAAGCAGATCGCGATGTACTGTACCGGGGGCATTCGGTGCGAGAAGACGGCGGCCTGGATGCAGGCTCAGGGCCTGACGGTCCATCAACTCGACGGCGGCATCCTCAACTACTTCCAGTCGCTGCCCGATGCCGATCGGGACTGGAGCGGCGAGTGCTTCGTGTTCGACAAGCGCATCGCCATCGACACCCAACTCGCGGAAACCGCGACCACGGCTGAAGAGGCCTATGCCGGCGACCCGCAGGCCCAGTGGCGGCTGGCGCGGGCAAAGAGACTCGATCCGGGAACTTAGACGCGCCGGCGTGCCTGTTCCATGGCCTCGGCGTTGTGCGCGCAGATTTCGCGAAAGCCTGCCGAGACGTGCGAGTCTGCCGCTGCGCGCTGCCAAAACTGCAGTGCCGCTTCGGCGGCCTCCGACCAAGCCTCACGCTGTCCAGGCAACGGCATGCAGGGCGCGAATCGGACCTCGGGGAGCTCGACACCGACCTGAGGCCGGTACGCCATGGGCAGCATGTCGTAGATCGGGGCTGGGCAAAGTCCAGGGCCGCCCGGCTCGAAGGACAGGTTGCCATCGTGCATATCGGTGTTGGCGATCAGCTGGCCGAAGAAGGTGAGGCGCTCGATGGCGCGCTTGGCCTCCGCGTCGATGAGCCCCACCCGGGCCAGCGCGGCGGCACCATCGATCCAGGAACCGGCGACGCCGAACCCGTCCGCATTGATGGCAGCCCAGGAGCACAGGCCCGAGCGGCCGAACAGCCCCTGCCGATCGAAACGCTCGACCTCGAGAAAGCTGCGCTTGCCAGCCCGCAGGAGTCGGCTGCGGGCAGCGCGCACGCCGGGCAGGGCTTGCACGGACTCGAGCGCCAGGTGCTCGCACGCCAGCAGGTCGGCCCAGCGCCGGGTGCCCGGCGAATCATCTGAGCCCGAGAACTTGACGAGCACCCGCGTGGGCAGGCTCGCTTGCAGCCGCAAGGCACTGAACTTTGGCAACTCGCCCGCGGCCAAGGAGCCCTGATGGCCCAAGCCCAAGCCCAAGCCCAAGCCCAAGCCCATGGCCTGCTGCGCCAGCGCGGGGTAGGCCTTGGCCTCGCCACCCTCAGCAATGGGCGTCTCGGCATGGACGGCCGACTGCCAGAGGTGGAAGGCAGCGTCGCCGATGATGAAGTTGCCGCTGTGGTCGCTGCCCAATAGTGAGAGGGCGTAGAGCGCATCGTCGTCCGACCATTCCGTGGGGTTCTCGCTGGCCTGCAGCAGGGGCGCGTGCTGGCGCGCGAACTGGCGGCCGAGGAAGCCTTGCGGGCGCATGTCCTGCAGGAAGTAGGGCAGGCCCTCGAACCAGCCATCGCGCATGCGGCTCTCGGGTTGGCCCGAGAGTTCCATTGGCCAGGAGAAGCCGGCCGGGTCCACGAGCAGTTCCACCAACGTGCCCTGCGGGTGCGCAAGGTGCAGCTGTGCCACGTGCTCGGCCCGGCCCGTGCGATCGACGGCAAACAGCGGCAGCGGTGCCATGCTGCCGCGCAGCGGGCGACGCAGGGCATAGGCACTGCGTCGCGCCCGGCCGAAGTTGAGCACCTGGCCCCGCGCGGCCCGAGCGGCGCGCATGAGCGTGGGTGCGCTCACGCCCAGCGCTTCGCGCAATTGCTGGGCGCTCAGCAAGTGCTGCTTGCGCAGCAGGTTCAGCAGGGTGTTCGGGTCGAAAGACATGAAATGATTTTTTAACGAATATGAAGCCTGATCACATAGGCAATTGCGTCTATATCCGGAAAATTTATGAAATGATTTATGAAATGATATTGCGAACGCGGACATCGCGAATGCCGCCATCGTCCCCCGCTCTTGCTACAGCTTGAAACACCTGCGCGGCGCAGGCCTTGGGATGGCTGGGGAAATCGACCTCGACGCCGATCGAGGCTCGCCGTGCTGGCGATAATCGACCCGTACTGTTGAAAGCGTCCATGTCCAATCTGATCGTCCACGGTGGCACGCCCCTGCGCGGCCGCATCGTTCCCTCGGCCAACAAGAATGCCGTCCTGCCCATCCTCTGCGCGACGCTGCTGAGCCGGGAACCGATCCGCCTGAAGGGCATTCCCGAGATCACCGATGTGCGCAAGATCCTCGAGGTCTTTCGCAAGCTGGGCTCCAAGGTGGAGGTGGACTACGCGACGGGCATCCTCGACGTGCACCACAAGGACACGCATTTCGACGTCGAGCACGACCGCCTGCCCGAGGAGATGCGCAGCTCCATCATGCTGGTGCCGGGTCTGATGGCGCGCTTTGGCGCGGCCCGCATCGAGGACGACGTCAAGGGCTGCACCCTGGGCGCGCGCGAGATCGATCCGCATGTGGAGGTCTTCCAGCGCTTCGGCGCCGATGTGACCCGCCAGGCCGACGGCCTGACCGTGAAGGTCGAGGGCGGCCTGCGCGCCAACGACCACTGGACCGACTACGCCTCCGTCACCACGACCGAGAACTTCGTGCTCTGCGCGGCGCTGGCCCGAGGCAGTTCCACACTGACCAATGCCGCGAGCGAGCCGCATGTGCAGGAGTTCTGCCAGTTCATGGGCATGCTGGGCGCCAAGATCGAAGGCCTGGGCACATCGCGCTTGACCATCCACGGCGTCGACCGGCTGGGCGGCGGCGAGTTCACCTTCGCCGAGGACTTCCACGAGATCGTCACCTTCCTGGCCCTGGGAGCCATCACTGGCGGCGACGTGCGCGTCAAGAACTCGCACCCCGAGCAGTTCCCCTTGCTGGACCGCACTTTCGCCAAGTTCGGCGTCACCATCGTGCACGAGGACGGCTGGTCGCGCTGCGAGGCGCAGTTCCCGCTCAAGGTCAAGGAACCCTTCACCCGCAACATCCTGCAAAAGGTCGAGGCCGCGCCCTGGCCCTATCTACCGGTGGACCTGCTGCCCATCTTCGTGGCCCTGGGCGTCAAGGCCGAGGGCAGCGTGATGTTCTGGAACAAGGTCTACGACGGCGCGATGGGCTGGACCTCGGAGCTGTCCAAGTTCGGCGGGCATGCCTTCATGTCGGACCCGCACCGCATCGTCACCTTCGGCGGCAAGACGCTCTCGCCCGCCGAGGTTGAAAGTCCCTACATCATCCGCGTGGCGATCGCCCTGCTGATGGTGGCGGCCAGCATCCCTGGCAAGTCCGTCATCCGCAATGCCACGCCGGTCCGGCGCGCGCATCCGAAGTTTGCCGAGAACATCCGCGCCCTGGGCGCGCAGATCGAATGGGTGGAAGGCGACTGAAACTGGCCCGCCCGGCGCTGCTGGTGCTGCTGACTTTGCTGGCGCTGATTGCGGGCATGGCCGTAGCTGCACCGGCGGCGCCTGCGCAGCCCTCCGAGCCCGTCACCATCACCTGGCTGGTGATGGAGGTGCCGCCTTTCTTCAACTACAACCAGGGCCGCCCGCCGCGCAAGCCCGAGGAGCTGCACGGGAGCGGCCTCGACGGGCTGCAGCGCCTGTTGATCTCGCGCATGCCGTCCGAGGTGAACCATGTGTTCGTGGAGGCTGGCCTGCCGCGCTTCGAGGCCATGGCGCGAGGCGACCAGGCGGTCTGCTCCATGTTCCACGTGCGCACGCCCGAGCGGCTGCAGTGGCTGTACTTCACCCACCTGCTGCCGCCGCTGGAGTCGCGTGAGCTGCATGTGGTGGTGCGACGCGACCAGCTCGCGCGCTTTCAGGCCAAGGGGGCGCCACTGGAGCTGTCGGCCCTGCTCAAGCGTGGCGATCTCAAAGGGCTGCTGCCGCGTGACCGCTCCTTCGGCCCGCGCATCAACGCCCTGCTGGCCACGGCCGGCGACAATGCGCCGGCCACCGTCGTGTCTGGCCATGGCATGCACATCCTGCCCATGCTGCGAGCCGGCCGCATGGACTACACGCTCGAATACCCGCTGGTCGTCGAGACCTTTCTGCACGAGAACCCGCAGGGTCCGGACCTGGCCATGCTGCCTCTTGTCGAAGGCCGCAGCACCGAGCTCGCCACCGTGGCCTGCAGCCGCAACCCGGCCGGTCGCCGCGCCATCGAGATCATCGATGCCGCCGAACGCAGCCTGGCGCAGGATCCGCACCGCGATGCGCTGATCCTCGAGTGGCGCGGCACGGTCTCCGAGGCCGACCGAGTGCGTCTCAGGCGCTACCTGGACGAGCGCGCCCGCTCGGGCCCGCAGATCGAGTGAGCCGGCCGAAGAAGTTGGCGCTGCCGCTGCTGGACGGCGTCGCGGCCAGCGCCCTGCACTGCCCGCCGGGGGCCTGGACGACGGTGCTCGATTTCCTGGCCGAGCGACTGGGCAAGGTCGAGCGTGAGGACTGGTCAGAACGCATGAGGCGCGGCGAGGTGCTCGACGAAGCCGGCCGTCCGCTGCCACCCGACGCGCCCTATCGAGCCCATCGCCGGCTCTACTACTACCGGCTGCTCGCCGCCGAGCCGCAGGTCCCGTTCGAAGAGCACATCGTCTTCCAGGACGAGTTGCTGCTCGTGGCCGACAAGCCCCACTTTCTGCCCGTCACGCCCAAGGGCCGCTACGTGCAGCAGACCCTGCTCACGCGCCTGGTCAAGCGCACCGGCATCGCCACGCTCTCGCCCATCCACCGCATCGACCGGGAGACGGCTGGCCTCGTCGTCTTCGCCATCCGGCCCGAGACGCGCGCGGCCTACCAGGCCCTGTTCCGCGACCGGGCCGTGGCAAAGGCCTACGAGGCGATCGCACCCTGGCGGGCAGAGCTTGCGTTGCCCATGGTCTACCGCAGCCGCCTCGAGGAGCGCGAAGACGCCTTCATGCAGATGCGCGAGGTGCCCGGCGAACCCAATGCCGAGACGCGCATCAGCCTGATCGCGCAGCACGCCGAGCTGGCGCATTACCTGCTGGAGCCGCACACCGGGCGCAAGCACCAGCTGCGCGCGCAGATGAGCGCCCTGGGCCTGCCCATCGCGGGCGATCGGATCTATCCGAGCCTGCAGCCTGAGGAGGCCGAGCCGGACTTTTCCTCGCCCCTGCAGCTGCTGGCGCGGCACCTGGCCTTCACTGATCCGGTGACCGGCGCGCGGCGCGAGTTCCAGAGCGGGCTCTCGCTCAGAATCCCCAGACCAGATCGGCCGTGAACATCTCGGCCTTGCGTCCGAAGACCTTGCCCCAGAGATAGCCGGCCTGCAGATCCACGCCGCCGAGCCCCACGCGCAGCGTCGGACCGGCGCGGTGCGAGGCGCGGTCCGACCAGTGGTTCCAGGGCCCCAGCTCGCCAAAGCCCACCACGCCTGCGCGCCAGCCGGGTGCCATGCGGTAAAGGGCCTGCCACTGGTACTTGAGATTGGTGCTCGCGCTGCTGTCCGAGAGCGAGCGCTCGAAGATCAGGTTGCCATTGAGTTGCCAGTGCCCCAGCTCGGTCTGGAAGATGGGGCCGAGTTCGAGCCCATTGCCGTCGTCCGGGCTGTGGATGGCCTGGACGTGCAGGCCCAGGTCGAAGTCGTATTGCCCCTGGGTGAGCAGCAGCGTGTTTTGCCAGTTCCAGCTCGACAGCGATTGCTGCGTGAGCCGGTCGCCCTCGAAGCTCAGCAGCAGCTCGGTGGTCCAGCGGCTGTTGATGCCGTAGCGCAGGCCCATCTCGGGCCACATCACGGTGCTGCGGCCCGGCGTGTAGACCGACCAGTAGCGCAGGTCTACCGCGGCTTTCCCGGGTTGGCTGTACGGAGTGACGACGTAATAGCCGGGATCGGCGGCGGCGGCCATGGACGCGACGGCACAAAGCAGGCCCGTGATCAGCTTGGTCAGCATGCGGCCGATTGTGAGGCTCGCGAGGTCTGCCGCCTAGCCCAAAGGCAGACGGTGCGGACGGACGAGCTGGTGCCAGTCGTGATGTTCGGCGAGGATCAGATCCAGCGCCTTCTGGCCCAGCGCCCTGAGGCGCGGGCGGGCCGTCTCGCTCGCCGACAGATCCACCGCGCCGATGGCCGCGTGCAGGGCCAGCAGCTCGGCGCCCAGGCGCCGCGAGTTCATCTCCAGCCGGTAAGCCTCGGACTGGGCCAGTGCACCGTGCAGCGCCGCGCCCAGGGCCGGCAGCACGGTGGCCATCAGCAGCAGCCAGGACTGGTGCCAAAACAGATGCGCCGCCGTCCCAAGCGCGGTGAGTACGAACAGCGCCGCGTTGATCTGGTGGACGCGGTGCTGCAGGGCGTGATAGCGGTGCGCGACGCGCTCGTGATAGTGCTGCTGGCCCGCCACCACGGCGCGCATCCAGCGGGCCCAGGGGGCCACGTCGCGCTGCATGCCCTCCAGGGCCAGCAAGGCCTCGGCGGCATGCTGTTGGCACAAGGTCTGCAGGCGTTGCATCTCGGCGCTGGGCTCGGCGCCGTCGGCCAGGCTCGCGTACCAGCGCAACGCGAAGCCCTCGGCCTGCGAGGTCTGCAGCGTGGCCGCGAGCGGCAAGTAGCCCATCAGCTCGGCCTGCATGCGCGCGCTGAGCCATTGGCCCTGCCAGTCGCGCTTGTGGCCGCGCAGGTAGGTAGCGACCACGGCGGCGATCACGGCGAGTTCGGCCACGCCCCACAGCGGCGCGTAGCGGTGCAGCGGATGGTGCTCGCCCGCCCAGCCCAGCCCCTCAGGCAGCACGGCAAAGAGCACGGCCAGGGCGCTGAGCAGGTACAAGGCCCAGAATGCGCTGCGATAGCGATGGCCGAATTCGATGGCGCGCTCGTTGCACTGGTCGTGCTCGGGCTTGAGGGCTTCGATCAGCGGCTGCAGCCCGGCCGGTGGCGCGGCTGGCGCGGGGGCCGGTGCATGGTGAAGTTGCACCCCCACCAGCAGCAGGCTTTGGACCGATTGGTGCAGTGGCATGCGCGCTCTTCAGTCCAAGAGGTCGTAGCTCGATGCGAAGGCCGAGTCGGCCACCACGCCGAGGCTGCCGTCGCCATAGTCGACGAGCCAGTCGCCGGCGGCGCCGCGCAAAAGCGAATGGTGGTCGGCCAGCAGCACCTCGAAGGCCTCGTCCTGCTGCCGGGCATGGACCTCGATGCGGCGGCTGCGGAAGCGCTCGCCGTCAAGCCGTTCGTACTTGGCTTCGAAATGGTGGCGCGAGACGCGCCATTGGCGGCCTTTGTCGTCGCGCACGATGGCATCGCCGGCCTGCACCTGCACGCGGCCCTCGGGCGTCTGCAGCTCGCCGGCCTCGGTGGCGAAGCGCACCTCGACGATGAATTCACGCTTGCGCGCACGGGCCGTCCCGGCATCGGCAAGAAGCACGAAGCCAGGGTCGGTGCGGGCCGCGTAACGCAGCATCAGGCACCAGCCTTGCCACGCTGCTCGGCCTGGGCCCAGCCTTGCCACAGCTGCACGGAGCGCAGCGCACGCATCTCGCCCGGCAGCGCCTTGAACAGCGCCAGCGAGCGCGCCAGCAGGGCGCCACGCTGGGCCGGTTCCGTCAGGGCCTGGACGAAGGTGGCACGGGCGAGCTCGAAGCGCTCGTAGGCATCCTCCTGGCTCTTGGCCACCAGGCTCTGGTGCAGCTGCAGGACCGGCGCCAGGCTGGCGCGCGCTGCGTCGAGCTTGTCCTGGCGGGCCTGGGCCAGCGCGAGCCAGGTACCGAAGTCGCTGGCGTCGCGACGGCGTTCGAAGTTGCCCATGAACTCCGGCTTGTAGCTGGCGAGCGAGGTGGCGGCCGCCTGTTCGGCCTCGGCCAGGTGGCCCTGGCGGAACAGCGCTTCGACCAGAGACATGCCGCTAGCGCCTTCGCAGGTGAGACGGCGAAGCGAGTCCCCGGCGCCCTTGATCTCGAAGGCGCGAACTGCGGCCAGCGCGGCCTGCGCCGGCTGGAGGCTGCCGGTCGTGTCGTCCAGGATCAACTTCAAGCCCAGATCGGTGCCGGCATTGAGGCAGGCAACGCCGGCCCTGCGTTTTGGCGACGGATCGCTCGCGAGCAGCGCCTCCCCTTTCTGATGCAGGCCTTGCAGGCTTTTCTGTGCGCCCGCCGAGTCACCCATATCGGCCAGGGCCAGCGCGTGGATGGCATACCAGAAGCGCAGGTTGATCAGGGTGAAGGTGGTCTCGGGCGTCCGCTCGATCGCCTCCTGGGCTTGCGCCAGCGCCTGTATCGCTTCGTGCATCCGGCCGGCCTCGTTGAGCGCGGCGTAGAGGCCGAAATACCCCACCGACAGATTGTTCCAGGCCGAGCCGTTGCTGGGGTCGTTCCCAGTGATGTTGATCCAGTCCGTGATCGAAGCCCGGTTGTATTCCATCGAGCGCTGCAGCTGCATGTTCTCGCCCACGATCCCCGCGAGGTAGCTGTTGATCACGGCGCGGGCGGCGAGCGCGCTGCGGTGGCCGGGGCGAACACGCAGCAAGGCATTGGCTCGTTCGAGCCCTTCCTGAGCAGCCTGCATCGCCTCGTCCTTGCGCCCGGCTTCGCTAAGTGACTCGACCAGCCAGGGCGAGACCGAGATGAACAGGTACTGGGCGCGCTCATCGTCGGTATGGTTCTCGAGCAGGCTCAGCGCCAGCGCCTGCGCCTCGCGGTCGTTGACGACGGCTGGCGCCAGCTCGGCGGCCCGATTTTGCGTGTAGCCGAGGAATTGCAGCATCTGGCCATAGCTCAGGCGCAGCGAGCGGGAAGCGCCCGGCGCGGTGGCCGGCCCGCGCAGCAGGTCGACGGCGCGCTGGGCATCCTTGATGCCGTTGGTGGCCGAGCCGTCCTGCACGGCGTGCCGCGCCTTCACGCGCAGGGCCGTTGCCAGCCCCGTCGTCGTCATCTCGGAATGGTCGCCGCCGTCGTACATCGACTGCAGGCGGGTGTACGCTTCATCGAGGGGCGCCGCGCTCTCCTTGGAGAGGTTCTGGCTCTGCAGCGTGGCGCCATGGCGCAGCAGCGCCAGCGCGTAGTTGCGCTCGGTGTCGTGGTTGCGCAGCTCGGGCGGCAGGTTCTTGTAATAGTCGACGGCGCGCTGGCTCAGCTGCAGCACGATGTCGAGCCGGCCCAGCGGTTCGAGCTCCTGATAGAAATCGTCGAGCAAGAAGGTCAGCAGGCCCTCGGCCTGGCTGCGCGAGGCATTCGCCATTGCCTCGGCCGCCTCGGCGCGCTGCGAGCTCCAGTAGGCATAGGCGGATGCACCCAGGGCGCCGATCGTCAGCACGATGCAGACGGCGGCGATACGGCGCGCCCGGCGCAGTTGCCGGCGCGCGTCGCGGGCGCGTTGCTGCTGGGCCGCCAGCTCCTGCTCGGCCCGCTCGCGCGCCTCGCGTTCGCGCCGCGCCTCGCGGCTCGCGCTGACCACGCTGCACAGCACGTCGTGCGTGAGCTCCACGCGGCGCAGGTCCAGGCGCTCCTCGATACGCAGCAGGCGCCGGTTGACGAGCAGTGGCAGGGCATCGGGCGCGGCGCCGGCAGCGGCGAACTCCCGCCGCACGCGCTCCTCGGCCACGTTCTCGCGGTATCCCGATTCGGTCAGGAGCACGTCCTCGATGAAGGCGCGCAACGAGGCCGGCTGGTCGGCCAGGGCGCGCTCATAGAAGTCGCTCAGGATGGCGGCGTGCGAGCCCGCCAGCAGGTCCACGCTGATCTCGCGCTGGCCTTTCTCGAGGCGAGCGTCGTTGAGCTCCTTGCAGATCAGGCTCAGCAGCGACGGCTCCACCTCGGCATTGGCCAGCTCCGCACCACCTGCCACGAAGCGCACGATGGCGGCGGCCACCTCCTCGCTGACCAGATGCCCGCCGGGCCCGCGCACGGCGGCCATGGCCTGCGTGCCCGTCATCGGCGCCAGGCGCATGCGGTTTTGCGTGATGCTGGGCATCTGGCTCTTGAGGCCTTCGAGCGGCGCCAGGTAGTCCTCGCGCAGGGCTATGAGCACGCGGTAGTCGTTGCGGCTGAAGTCGAAGGCCTCAGCCACCGCATCGTCTTCGAGCATGCGGGCCTCGAGGGCCTTGGGCGCGCGGTTCTCGACCAGGTCGGCGAGGTCCGCGACGAAGAGTGCGGCCTTGGCGCGGCCGGACTCGTCGGCCTGCGCCAGGGTGAAGAGCTCCTCGAACTGGTCAAAGATCAAGAGGGGCAGCACAGGCTTGCCGTCGGCGTCCTGGAGCACGTCGTCGCGGTGGTGCAGGAACTCCCACAGCGACTCGCCCTCGGTGGCGATGCCGACCTGGGTCCACTGTCCGTGGGCGCGCGTCTCGCGCAAGATGGCCTGCTTGATCTGCTCCGAGGGGCTGGGCGCTGCGTCCGCATAGTCGATGCGCACATAGACCGGGCAGAAGCCCTGGCCGCGCAGGCGCGGCACCACGCCGGCGTTGAGGATGGAGGTCTTGCCCAGGCCCGACTGACCGAAGAGGATGGTCAGGGTCTTGCGCTGCACGCGCCGCGCCAGCTCGGCCACCTCCTCCTCGCGGCCATGAAAATAGCTGCTGAGCCCCTCGGTGAAGGAGACCAGGCCCAGCCAGGGGTGTTCGGCGTTGAGGCTGGCGTCTTCGCTCGTCTGTTCGCGCGCGTTCATGCCAGGGCTCCCTTGTGCGAGTTACGGGCGTCGGCCAGGCGGCGGGCGAACTCCGGGCTCACTTCGCCGTCCGGCAGGTGGCTGAAGTGCAGGGCCTTGAAGCGCTCAGGCGCCAGCGCCTGGGCGGGGTTGGTGGCATCGATGGTCACCGGCAGGATGAACATCGCGCCGTCGGCCATGTTGCGGGCGCGGTCCAGCGCATAGCTCCATTCGCGGCGGAAATACGCTTCGGTGCGCCTCTCCGTCGTGGCCGAGACAATGGGGATGAAGTAGGAGCAGTTGGCAATGTTGCGCTGGATCTTGCGGTCGTAATCGTCGCCCGCTTCGAGCCGCTCCATGTCGAACCAGGTCGTCACGCCCGCGGCCTCCAGCCCGGCCTTGAGCTGCTTGACGGCGGCCAGATCTTCGCGGGCATAGCTGATGAACACGGCCTTGTCGGGCATCTCGCGGGCAGGTGGGGCGAAGCGCAAGGGCTCCGCCGACGCCACTTGCTGCGGCTGGCGAGCCAGCCAGCGCCGGTGCAGCTCGTCCACGAATTTGTGGGCGCCGCTGAACACGCGCGTGCGCACGCTGACCTGGTGCAGGAAGTTCATCAGCCGCTCGTCCTGGTCGCTGTGGTCGTCGGCCAGCACCTCGCCCACGTCACGCGGGTCCGAGAGGCGCTGGCGCTTGGCCATGCGCAGGAAGATGCGCGCCAGCCAGTTGGTGAAATTGCTGCCGATGAAGAGCAGGTGGTTGTGCTCGAGTTCGTGGAAGAGCCGCTCGGGCGTGAGGTGCTCGCTTTGCAGCGCGCAGATGAACTCCAGCGTGTCCTCGTCTGAGATCACATAAGTCGGTGCGGCGGAGACCTTGCCGAAGAGGTGGTAGATCACCGGCCGCTGCAGGCTCTCGCGTTCGCTGCCAAGGTCGGCCACGCGGTTGGGCGCGTAGCTCAGGACCTCGGTGCCGGCAGCGCCATCAAAGCGCTCCAAGTTGACGGCCTGCTCCAGCAGCGGGTCGAAGGTGGTGGTGACGAAGAGGTCAAAATCGCGGATGGCGGCCAGCCGGCGCAGCACGGGCGGCGGCCCGAAGTTGGCTTCGCGCAGGATGGCCCGCAGCCGCACATAGGCCTCCTCGCGGCGGCCGCGGCCGGCGATGTAGAGGTTGACGACGTCGTCGAGGCTCCAAGGAGGCGGCACGCCGTCCATCGAGACGCCGAGCTTGGCGGCGAGTTTCTCGGCCAGCCAGTCGTAGAGCAGGCGAGGGCCGGTTTCGGTGGGAACTTCGAGCAGCTCGGGTCCGATGATGGGAATGACCCGCCGCTCTTCTATGAAGCTGAGAAGGTCTTCCCAGGCGTCATCGTCCAAAGCCGCAACCTTGTCCATGAACTCGCTCCCCGAGTGGCCGCATCGCGTGCGAACGTCAGAGTTTGCGCGAGTTGGACTCCGCTGAAATCTCGGGTTAGCCCTCGCTGGTGATGCCCGGGTTGCCCTGTGCGCCGACCAGGTCCGGCGAGTTGATGACGCGAGGCTTGACGAAGCCCTTCTGGGCCTTGAGCCACTGCTCGACCAGCTCCCAGACGGGCTTGTTCCCGGCGCCGCCGCCTTCTTGCACCGAGGCCCAGCCGGCGACCTTGTAGGTCTTGCCGGCGTCGATGGGCTTGCCATTGAGGCGCATGTCGGTGATGCGGCTGCCCATCGCGGCGGTGGGCTCGCAGCGGTAGCGCAGGCCGCCCACGCGCACCATGTCGCCGCCTTGCTGGTAGTAGGGGTCGGGGTTGAAGAGGTTGTCGGCCACGTCCTCCAGCACGCCCTTGATCTGCTCCCCCGTCATCGGTGTGAGCGTGGCGTTCGGGTAGGTGATGGCGGTCTGGTCCATCAGCAGCTCGCGCGTGATGGTGTCGCCGGGCAGCAGGCTCGTGCCCCAGCGAAAGCCGGG